>JANQFL010000037.1 GCA_028277845.1 Sneathiellales bacterium | reverse complement strand
CGAGTATCTTTTGACCTATCCCTCCAACCTGCGTGCCTTGCTGCAGCGCTCGGCCGAAACCGGGCGCAAGCCGCGCAAGCTGCGCCAAGTGAGCTGCATGACGGAGGTGCTCGACGATTCCGTGCGCGACGCCTGCCGCGAGGTCTGGGGCGTGCCGGTGGTGCAGTCCTATAGCGCCCAGGAAGCGGGTTATATCGCCATCCAGTGTCCCGAGCACAATGGCCTGCACGTGCAGTCGGAAAACCTCATCGTCGAAATCCTCGACGACGATGGCCGACCGTGCGGGCCGGGTGAGACCGGCCGTGTCGTCGTGACGACCCTGCACAATTTCGCCACGCCGCTGATCCGCTACGAAGTCGGCGATTATGCCGAGGTCGGCGCGCCCTGTCCGTGCGGCCGGAGCCTGCCGGTGCTCAGCCGCATCATGGGCCGGGTGCGCAACATGCTGGTGCTACCGTCGGGGGAGACCGCCTGGCCGTCGGTCGGCGGCTGGTCGGTGTCGGACATCGCGCCGATCCGTCAACTGCAATGCATCCAGACCAGCCGCGAACACATCGAGGTCAAGCTGGTGCCGGAACGGCCGTTGACGCAAGAGGAGGAGGCTGGGCTGCGCACCCTGTTCGACGACAAGTTCGACAACCAGTTCGACCTGACTTTGACCTATTGCGACGAGATCCCGCGCAGCGCCCGCGGCAAGTACGAAGACTTCAAGTCCGAGATCGCCGGTTAGATTTTGACCGCAACGATTTCCGCGTAGGTCGCTTTGCGGTTGGTGCCGGGGCCGGTCTCCTTGTCGCTCATATTGCCGCCCCAGTCGACCAGCTCGAGATGTTCGACGCGGAAGCCGGTGCCTTCGAACAACGCGACGAAATCGTCCTTACCGCCCAGGGTGTAGCGTGCCACCACCGGCCGGCTGGTATAGTTGTCGGCATCGTCCGCCACTTCGTCCGGATCGAGGCCGAGCACGCCCTGCCAGCGCCGGGCTTCCTCGTAAATCCGTTGGCGGAAGGCCTTTCGCTGGTCCGGCTCCCACGACATGGGCTGGTGGGCCTGGTGTTCGCTCATACGCGCCGACGTGATCATCCTGCCGCCGGGCCGTAACAGGTCATGCCATTTGGCCACGACTTGCCGACGTACTTCGGGCGAGAAATTGTAGAGAAAGGAATGGGTCGTCACGATGTCGAAGGGGTCGTCCGCCGTGCAATCCAGTATGTTGCTGGCAATCGTCTTGATCGGCTGCCCCATGCGCTTCGCATACCATTTGCACAGATAGAGCGGCGTTTCGCACAGGTCGCTCACGGTCACGTCGATCGGCGCGTTCTGGTTGCCATAGGCGTGCAGGAGAACCGCCAGGATGGAATAGTCGCAGGTGCCGGAGACAAAGACCCGCTCGTGGTCGCCGTCCTGTGCCAGTTTCGAAAACGCGTCCAGAAAAAATCCGGAATTGCGTTGCGGTGTCGGCACCACGTCGAACAGGCGGAACATCTGCCAGTTGCCGTGCAGGGAAGCGCAATCGTAGCCGGTTTCCGGGTCGGCGTGACACAGGCCCGGCGCCGCCAGCCGGGCCAGCACCGCGGTTTCCACCACCGGCTCCTCGACGGCTTCGGGTGTGCCGGGTTGCGGTTCTGGCTCCCTCTCCAGATCGACAGCGCCGTCCTGCAGCGCGGCTGCCAAGGCCGTGTAGGAGGCCACGTCCGCGGCCTTGGATGAGATTCGCCAGTGGTCAACGGCACCTGCGGCCGCGCCCGACCCATACACCGCGTTGCTGGCGATGGCATCGTCCCAGACACCGAATTCCAGGCTGGCGTCGGGCGTCAGATCGACCCTGGAAATCAGCCGGCTGACATCGAGCATTCGGGTCGCAATGCCGGCGGCGCCGTCCAACCTGATATGTGCGCGCAAGATTTCATCGTGCCGCAGATGACGGCTGGGTAGGAGAAACAATCGTTCGATGGTACAGCCCCGTCGCGCCGCCCGGCGGGCTGCGTCGAAGTAGTCGCTGCTTGGGTCCCACGTTGTCCGGCCATTGACCATGTGCGTGCACATGCCCCCCGATTGCAGGCCGTCGAACAAGGCCGCGCCGATTTCGGCGGCATCGGCAACAGGCACCGAAACGACGGCGTTGCCGGTCTGTTGCTCCTGCCGGGTCGAATGAAGTTTTGCCAGTTTGTCAAAAAGGTCCGAAGGCACGATGAATCATCCGTTGGCGGTTGCTTGGAAAGACCGAGTGCGAAGGGTGGTCATCATAGTCCCATGGGCAATACCTGGAGGGGTATGGCCAGGAGTGTGACGAAGCCGCCATAGACGACAACGAACGTGACGGCGGCCAGGACGGCGGAGACACGCCATCCCTGACCATGGGATTTCAGATAGATGAAAATGTAGAGCGGCAGGCCGATGACATATCCGAGCAGCAGGACCATGGGTAAGGCCGCGCCGATCCAGGCCATGGCTGAAATGGCGGGCCGCAGGCCGGTTTGAACCGTGTCGTCGCTGTCCCCGGCATGCATGATCCGCGCGGTCATGGCCAGGTTGCCGATGCCGATCAAACACACCGTCACGCCGGCCAACACCGGGAAACGCAAAATGGTCCAGCCATAATCGTAGTGCCACACGCCGATGGCCAGAAAATCGAGCACGAACGCCATCACGCCCAGAGTGAAAGTTCGGTCAACCGTGATCATGGTCTTTCCTCCGCCGCATTTGCCGCGCCATGGGCACGGCGATACCGGCAAGGATGAGAACGAACAACAACGCCGAAATCGGCCGTGTGACGAACCAGGGTCCGTAGGCGTCGAGCGAGATTTCGAAGTAGGTCTCGATCATCGAGCCGAGAACGAAACCCAGCATCAGGGCGGGGCGGCTGAAGCCCAGCCGGGTCATGACAAATCCCAGGGCACCGAAAACGAAAACGAACAGGACGTCCACCGGGTTGTTGGCGCTCGCGTAGGCACCCAGAACGACCAACACCAGCAGCAGCGGCCCGAGCACGTGGCCGGGCACACGCGTGAGCAAAGAGATATGGGATACGGCCGGCAGGATCATGATGGCGGCGATGAGGTTGGCGGCGGCGACAACGAACGCCAGGCCAAGGGCGATATCCATATGATCGCGCAGAAAGTAGGGGCCGGGCTCCAGGCCGAGGATGAGAAACGCCCCAAACAGCATGGCCATGGCAACGCTACCGGGGATGCCGAAGGCCAGGGTCGGCACCAGCGAACCGCCTTCCTTGGCGTTGTTGCTGGCTTCCGGCGCGATGACGCCGGCGATGGCGCCCTTGCCGAATTCATCGGGGTTCTTGGAGGTCTGTTTGGCCCATCCGTAGGACACGAACGACGCCGTATCGCCGCCCACACCGGGTACGATGCCCACAAACGTACCGATGGCGGAAGAACCCAGCAACAGGCGCCAGCGGCGCACCACCGTCTTTATGCCTTCACCGACCTGGGCCCAGGAAACATCGTGGTTTTGGCCGCCCGAAGCGATGGGCTTTCCAGTGCTCATCAAGGCTATGATCTGCGGTACGGCAAACAGTCCGAGTCCGATCGGGACAAGCCGGAAACCGTCGAGCAGGTAATCACTGTCGAGCCAGAACCGCGGCACGCCCGTCGTGCCCTGATATCCGAACGTCGACAGGAAAACACCCAGGCCACCGGCCATGAGCCCTTTCAGTGGCTGACCTTCACCCAGGGCGCCAATGAAGACGATGCCGAACACGGCGAGGAAAAACACTTCCGGTGAACCGAACGCTTCGATAATGGGCTGCAGGAACGGCAATAGAACGACCAATACGATGACACCGATGACGCCGCCGAGCGCCGACGCCGTCAACGCCGCGCCTATGGCATAGCCGGCTTTGCCCTGCCGGCTGAGCGGATGGCCGTCCATGACCGTCGCGGCATTGAGGGTGGATCCGGGGATGCCCAGTAAAATGCTGGTCACCGAACCGCCGGTGGTGACCACGGCATGGGCGGCCAGCAGGAACGTCAAGCCATGCACCGGTTCCATGCCGTAGATCACGGGGATCAGGATGGCCAGGGCGGTCAGGCCGCTGACGCCAGGCAGCACGCCGAACAGTAGACCGATCGGCACGGCGACGACCATCAACAACAGGACCGAGGGCTGCAGGAACTGCTGGGACGCGAGAATCAGGGCGTCGAGCATGAGTCCACCGCGGCCCCGGCCGTTATGACCCGATCATCGGCAACGCAGTTATTTCCGTCCCGAAAGCAGCAGGTCGCGCACCTGCCGGCGCCGTTCCGCGTCCATGGACAGGACTTTGCCGACGGTTTTCTCGACTTCCTCACCGGACAGATAACTCAGCGGGCGTTTGATCTTGTCCGCCGCCGCGATGACATCGGGATCGTTGAGGACCTGGCTGAACACACGGCGCAGATAGGCCACCCGGTCGGCGGCCACACCGGGTGTGGTGACAAAGGCGCGGCCCAAATTGCGCACATCGTCTTCGAGACCGAACCACCATTTTTGCTCGGCCGTGAGATTTCCACGCTCGAAGATGGTTGGCGTGTCCTTGAAGTATTGCGAGCGCTGGTGCCCCAGTGCGAACACCGGGATGATCTGGCCGCCTTCGGCGGCCTTGCGGGCCGAACTGCCGGCCAGGGTAAAGGCGTCGATTTCGCCGCGGATGGCCGCCAGCACGAATTGCTTGCTACCCCGGTATCCGCGGATCTGCTTGCAGTTCAAATGCAAGGCGCGGCACAGGATGATCGCCGGCTGACTGGCGGAAAATTTGATCGGTTCCTTGGCGTTGGCCAGGTCCTCGATGGTGCGGTAGGGCGATTTGGCGCTGACGAATACGATCTCGTTCGCTCGTACGGCCCGGGCCAGCCAAGGCAGTTTGGCCAGGTCGAAGCGTGCGCCTTCCTGGCCGACCAGTTGCGCGAACGCCGCGAAGTGGCCCGGTGCGAACATAATGGTCAACCCGTCGGGTTTGCCGGATACGAGTTGATTGAGCGCCACCATGCCGCGGCCGCCAGGCTGGTTCTTGACCACCACCGTTGCTCCCAGGCGTTCTCCGACATAAGGCGCCAAAAGCCGCGTATATGTGTCGTATCCACCGCCCGGACCGAACCCGACCACGAAGGTCACGGTTTTGTCTTCGTAGTATTGATCCGGGCTTTGGGCGCCGGCGGAGTTGCCGAGTGCGATCAGCACCGTCGCAGCCAAAATGGCGGTGAACAGATGCGGCAAAAAGCGAATTGTCACGGCTGATCGGTCTCCCTCGAAAATGTGCTGCCTACGGATGGCAATGCCGCGTCATCTTAGGAGTCGCTCCCTGAGCGATCAAGGGAACCGAAATGCTGAACAAGAACGCAAAAAACCGCCGCCTGACGGTTCAGGGGCGGTTTGTCCCTTGGCCGGCCCTCTCTTCGGACCAGGAGGCCGGCGACCGGAGCCTGTTTAGATCAGGCCTTCCCGTTCGGCGCGCTTGCGGGCCAGCTTACGGGCGCGGCGAATGGCCTGGGCCTTTTCGCGGGCACGCTTTTCCGACGGCTTTTCGTAATAAGAACGCAGCTTCATTTCACGGAAAATGCCCTCGCGCTGCATTTTCTTCTTAAGCGCTTTGAGAGCTTGGTCGACATTGTTGTCGCGGACCTGAACGAGCACGGTGGTCGTATCTCCTGTTGACCGTTGGCAGTCGCCAAATTGGCTGAAAATAGGGCGCACAAACTGGTTTCCAGGTGCGGCCTGGAAAGCGCGACTCATAACACACGTGTTCGCGCCTGTGAAGAACTAAGATCGTTAAGGCCCATTAACCATAAATTGTCCCGGAACCAAAGGCATTTTATCCGTTGGGAAGGCGCGGATGGATTGCATGGAGACTTTGACCCGGTCCGCCCGAACCCTCATATTACCGGTATGTCCGTACTGAAAATCGCCCGCATGGGGCACCCGGTGTTGCAACAAATCGCACGGCCCGTGGCCGATCCGTCCCATCCGGCCGTGCATCGCCTGGCGGCGGACATGCTGGAGACCCTCGACGATATCGGTGGTCTTGGCCTGGCCGCCCCTCAAGTGCACGAATCCGTGCGCGTGGTGATCTTTCATGTGCCCGGCGCCGACGATGAATTGGGCCCGACGACGGTTCTGGTCAATCCCGTGATCGAACCGTTGAGCGATCAGATCGAATTGGGGTGGGAAGGGTGCCTGTCGGTGCCTGGATTACGCGGCGAGGTGCCGCGTCACGCGCATATCGGATATCGCGGTTTATCCCTGAATGGTGAGACCATCGAGCGGGAAGCCGAAGGGTATCACGCGCGGGTCGTGCAACACGAATGCGATCACCTGGATGGCATTCTTTATCCTCAGCGTATGACCGATTTGAGCCGTCTGATATTCGAAAGCGAGATGCGCAGATATATGGAAGCCCGTGAGGATCCGGGTGCCGAACGGCAGGAGGACGCAGCGCAATGAGCGATACACTGGCTGACATTCGCAAGAACATCCTGGCCGCCTTGCTGCCCAATGTCGCCTTCGACGGCTGGACGAACAAGACACTGGCCCGGGCCGCCGTCGACGCCGGGTATGACGCCGTCACCGCCAAGCGGGCGTTCCCCCGCGGCCCGTCCCAGGCGCTCGACTATTTTTCCAAGGATACCGACCGGCGCATGGTGGAAGCGCTGGAGGCAAAGGATTTACCTTCGATGCGCATCCGCGAGCGGGTCACATGTGCCGTTCGTACCCGTCTGGACCTATTGGCGCCGCACAAGGAGGCGGTGCGCCGCGCGGTGGCATTCGAGGCCTTGCCCGGCAATGCGCCCGGCGCATTGAAATCGGTGTACCGTACGGTCGATGCTATGTGGCATGCCGCCGGCGACACGGCGACGGATTGGAATTTCTATACCAAGCGCGCCTTGCTGGCCGGTGTCTACACCTCCACGGTGCTGATCTGGCTCGGCGACCAATCGGAAGACTGCACCGAAACCTGGGCGTTTCTCGACCGCCGCATCGAGGACGTCATGCGAATCGAAAAGGCCAAGGCCAAATTGCGCGGCCTGGGCGGCAAATGGACGCCGCGCCCGGGTTTTTCCTTCCGGACGCGCCGCGCCGGATAATCAGTCGTCTTGCGGAATGTCCGGTGCGTCGGCCATGTCGGCCCGATGTGCCGCCAGCTTGTCCGCCAGTTCACCGTCGTTCAGCGCCAGGATGGCCACCGCCAGCAACGCGGCGTTGACGGCGCCGGCCCGGCCGATGGCCAGCGTGCCGACCGGAATGCCGGCGGGCATCTGCACCATGGACAACAGGCTGTCCAGGCCATTCACTTTGCTTTCCATCGGTACGCCCAGCACCGGCAAGGGTGTTTTGGCCGCGACCACGCCGGGCAGTGCCGCCGCCATGCCGGCACCGGCGACGAACACCTTGGTGCCCCGGCCGGCTGCCGCCGAAACGTAGGCGTCCAGCTTGTCGGCGTTGCGATGGGCCGAAATGACCCTGGCCTCGTGACCCACGCCGAACTTGTCGAGGGTGTCGGCGACGTTTTTCATGACTTTCCAGTCCGACTGACTGCCCATCAGAATGGCGACGGTGGGTTGCTCGGTGCCCATGGTGGTTAACTCCCTGTATGTCCGAATATGGCGCGCGATTGGCCGGAAAAGCGGCGATTATAGAAATCGCGCCCGGGCTGGCAAGAACTCTAATACGGCGGATGTCACGCGACAGTCCAAACGATCCATTCATCTTTCGGTAGGATTTGTTAACCAAATCCGTGGCACTCTTTCGGAATACGGGCGAAATCACGGGTTTCGCCCGGCCATTCGCTTGTTTTTTTGAAGGAGCCGCGTCCGAAAGGCGCACAAGGGTAACGGGCCATGCGCATCAGCCGAACCAGACCGATCGCCGGCGTGAACGCCGTCACGGGTTCACCCGCCGTCAAGCGCGACGACGGAGCCCGGGTGTCCGACCCGCGAGAGATCCGCGACACGGCGTCCGTCATGGGTATCCCTGAAGCCGAGCTTACCCCGAAGGTGCGTGACGCCATCATGCGGCTGATGGCCGAAGTGGACAGTCTGCGCCAGCAGCTGGCCAGCGCCCAGGCGCGGCTCGGTGATATGGAACGGCTGGCCGACGAGGACTCGTTGGCCCCGGTCTACAACCGCCGCGCCTTCGTCCGTGAACTGTCGCGGGTGATGAGCTACTCCGATCGTTACGGCACGCCGGCAACGCTGCTGTTCTTCGACGCCAACAACTTCAAGGCCATCAACGATACCCATGGACACGCTGCCGGCGACCAGGCCCTGATGACCATTGCGCAGGTGCTGGTCGATCATGTGCGTGATTCCGATGTGGTCGGCCGCATTGGCGGTGATGAATTTGCGGTCATTCTGTCCAATGCCGATGAGGCGTCGGGACGGGAGAAGGGCGAAGGCCTGGTGCAAATCGTGCGTGAGTTGGATTTCCAGTGGGAAGGAACGCCGGTGGCGCTGGACATCGCTGTCGGGGTTTATGGCCTCAAGGCCGGCGAGGACGCCGGTACGGCGCTGGCCCAGGTCGACAAGGCGATGTACGCCAACAAGTCGGCGTCCAAGCCGGACGGCAAGGACGGCTGACGGGTGCGCCGGAATTGGCCGGGCCTAGGCGATGATGTCCGGGACCAGGGCGTTTTCCAGGCGGGAGATCTGGTCCTTGAGCGCCAGCTTGCGTTTTTTCAGGCGCTGGACCTTGATCGTGTCGTAGACGCCCCGTTCGTCCATCGCGTTGATGGCGTCGTCCAGGTCGCGGTGTTCCGTGCGCAACTCGACAAGCTTGGCGCGTATGGACTCGGGGTCGTCTGAAGTATCGTCGTCGCTCATGGTAAAACGTGTTCCATGGGTGGGCTTTCCGCGGAGTCCAGGGGGCTCCGGATGGACAGCACCGAGATCGGCGTAGATTAACATTTTCGCTTGGCGGGTCAAAGCCGCCAGCGCATTGGAGAGACAGCCGGAATGAGTGTGATATCGCAAAGCGCGTTTCCACCCAACGAGTTCTGGGACTTTTCCATCCGTGTCTACGGTGACGCGGACGTGGCCGAGGCCTGCCTGCTTCTGCAGGAACGTCACGATGTCAACGTCAACGTACTGTTGTTCTGCTGCTGGGTGGCCGCCGGCGGGCGTGGTGTATTCGAAGATGGCGAACTGGACCGTGCACTGGAAACGGTGGCGGACTGGCGTCAAGACGTCGTGCTGGCATTGCGACGCGCGCGGCGTTACCTCAAGGGGTCGATCGGCACCGCGCCACGTCACCTCGCCGATCAGATCCGCCGTGTCGTCAAGGAAACGGAAATTCACGCCGAACACATCGAGCAACTGATGCTGGCCGACACAATGACACGGCCGGCGACCGGCAGCTTCGGTGACGACGGTCAAGCCGATGACGCACGGGCCAACGTGGCGGTGTATCTGGATCGGTTGAACGTCAAGCTCAAGGAAGACGAGCAGGCGGCACTCGACACGATCCTAACTCAGGCGTTTCCGCCTCGCACGAACGCGGCGCCGGTCACGGGTTGAGCGATCCGTTTTTGGAGCCCGGCCCGACGGCTTCGCCCCAGCGTTTGATCTTACCGGTATCGAGATCGAACAGATCGAGGACCCGCCCAACCGTGTGATTGATCATCGCATCCAGACTGTCCGGCTTGGCATAGAACGCCGGCACAGGCGGTGCGACAATGGCGCCCATGTCCGCGAGCTGTGCAAGTGTTTTCAGATGGCCCGCGTGCAGCGGCGTTTCGCGCACCATCAGGACCAGGCGGCGGCGTTCCTTGAGTACCACATCGGCGGCGCGGGTCAGCAGACTGGATGTGACGCCGGTGGCGATTTCCGACGCCGTCCGGATCGAACACGGGGCGATGACCATGCCGAGCGTTTTGAATGAACCCGACGAGATGGCGGCGCCGATGTCGGCGATGGGGTGGCGCACATCGGCCAATTTGGTCACGTCGGCGGACTTCAGATCGGTCTCGTAGGCCAACGTCATCTCGGCCGCCTTGCTCATCACAAGATGGGTCTCCACGTCCAGGGATCGCAGCGTTTCGAGCATCCGCACGCCGTAAATCACGCCCGATGCGCCGCTCAATCCAACAATCAGTCTGGTAGGCTGCGACATCGGCAATCCTCGGTTGGTGATGCGTTAACCTTTGCCCCGACTCGGGCCCTTGAAGCGTGACAGATCGTGTCATACGTGGTTTAAAAGAGGTAGTTGAAATTTGCATGGAGGCGCTTTCCAAACACACCCCGTTTTCCCGTTAAACTTTCTAGGAAAGGAGCTCTCTTCAGATGAGCACGGAGTCACACATCGTTCAGCTGCGCGAAAAACATGCCAATCTAAAACAGCAGATCGACGTCGAAATACACAGACCCGAACCGGACTCGATACGAATCTCAGACCTGAAGAAACAAAAGCTTCGAATAAAAGACGAAATTGCCAGGCTCGAACACGAGACGGCGCACTAAACCGGATTTTCCACTGAAATCGTGATACCGCGAACACCGCATGAAGGCTGGCGAAGCCTTGCGTGTATCGCGTGACCAAGTTCCGCGCCCGGCCGGGTTGTTCCCGCCGGGCGCTGGTGTGTCGGCCTACATGTCGCGGGCGCGTTCGCGCAGGATGAATTTCTGAATCTTGCCGGTCGACGTTTTCGGCAGGTCGCCGAACACGACGTGCTTGGGGCATTTGTAGTGGGCCAGGTTGTCGCGGCAGAACGTGATGATGTCCTTGTCCGACACGTCGCCGGCATCCGGCTTCAATTCGACGAAGGCGCACGGCGTTTCGCCCCACTTGTCGTCGGGCCGGGCGACCACGGCGGCATCCATCACATCCGGGTGCTTGTAGATCACGCCTTCCACTTCGATCGACGAGATGTTTTCGCCGCCGGAAATGATGATGTCCTTGGACCGGTCTTTGAGCTGGATGTAGCCGTCCGGGTGTTTGACGCCCAGGTCACCGGAATGGAACCAGCCGCCGGACAACGATTCTCCGGTCGCGTCGGGGTTTTTCAGATAGCCCTTCATGACGATGTTGCCCTGGAACATGACCTCGCCCATGGTTTCGCCGTCCGCCGGCACGGACTGCATGGTTTCCGGGTCGATGACGTCGAGGCCCTGCAGCACGTGATAGCGCACGCCCTGGCGCGATTTCATCGCCGCCCGTTCGGCGGACGGCAGGTCATCCCATTCCTCGTGCCAGGCACAGACCACTGCGGGGCCGTAAGTCTCGGTCAGGCCGTAGACGTGGGTCACGTTGAAGCCGTCGCGCTCCATCGCTTCCAACACCGAGGCCGGCGGCGGCGCCGCGGCGGTCATGACGTTGACCTGGTGGTCGAAAGGCCGCTTGTCGGCATCGCTGGCATTGATGACGAAGCTGAGCACGATCGGCGCGCCGCAGAAGTAGTTGACCTTGTGGTCGGCGATGCCGTCGAAGATGCCCTTGGCGCCGACCTTGCGCAGGCACACGCTGGTGCCCGCCTGCGCGGCGATGGTCCAGGGGAAGCACCAGCCGTTGCAATGGAACATGGGCAGGGTCCAGAGGTAGACCGGATGGGGCTGCATGTTCCACGACACGATATTGCCCATGGCGTTCAGATAGGCGCCGCGATGGTGGTAGACGACACCCTTGGGGTTGCCGGTGGTGCCCGATGTGTAATTCAGCGAAATCGCCTGCCATTCGTCGGCCGGCGGCGACCAGGCGAAGTCGGCGTCACCGTCGGCGATAAACGCCTCGTAATCCATTTCACCCAATGTCTGGCCGGCGCCTTCGGGCAGCTCGGCCTGCGGGTCGTCGATGTCGATCACCAGGATGTCACGGTCCGCGATCCTGAGCGCTTCGGCGATGACCGGCGAGAACTCGGTGTCGGTGATCAGCACCTTGGCCTCGCCGTGACCGAGGATGAAACCGAGGGCTTCGCCGTCGAGCCGGGTGTTGAGGGTATTCAACACCGCACCCGTCATGGGTACGCCGAAATGGGCTTCGTAGATTTCCGGTGTATTGGTCGCCATCACCGCCACGGTGTCGCCGAGACCGATGCCGCGTTTCGTCAGCGCGCTGGCCAGCTGCCGGCAGCGGGCATAGGTTTCGGCCCAGGTGCGGCGGACGGTACCGTGAATGATGGCCGTGCGGTTCGGAAAGACATGGGCCGCCCGCTCGATCAGGGTCAGCGGCGACAGGGTCTGAAAATTGGCGGCGACTTTGCTCAGTCCCGCTTCGTAAATGTCGCTCTGCGGCATTTTGTCCTCCAAAATGTTGGCCAGCCTGCTTTTTTGGCAATCGCGGTGGGTTAGGGTGCGCCAAATGGTCATTTTGCGGCCGTACGGGACGTAAAAATCCGCTGGCCGGCCCGGAAACTAGGCTAAATTGGACTGGCGGGCAATCGCTTTGGGAGGCGTCATGAGCAGCACATACGATCAAGTCTACGCACGGTCGCTTGAAGACCCGGAAGGCTTCTGGGCGGAAGCCGCCGAGGACATCCACTGGACCAAGAAATGGGACCGGGTTCTCGACAGTTCCAATCCGCCGTTCTACCGCTGGTTCGTCGGCGGCGAGATGAACACCTGCTACAACGCCGTCGACCGCCACGTGGAAAACGGCCGGGCCGACCAGGTGGCGCTGATCTACGATTCGCCGGTCACCGACACGGTCAAGACGTTCACCTACGCCGAACTGAAGGACAAGGTCGCCCGCTGCGCCGGCATGCTGCGCAATGTGGGCGTCGAGAAGGGCGACCGGGTGATCCTCTATATGCCGATGGTGCCGCAGGCGGCCGTCGCCATGCTGGCCTGCGCGCGTTTGGGCGCGGTGCATTCCGTGGTGTTCGGCGGTTTCGCGTCGAACGAACTGGCCACCCGTATCGACGACGCCAAGCCCAAGGCCATCGTCACCGCGTCGTGCGGGATCGAGCCGGGCCGCGTCGTCGAATACATGCCGCTCCTGAACGGCGCCATCGACCTGGCCGAGCACAAGCCCGACGCGGTTGTCGTCCTGCAGCGTGAGATGTGCGAGGCGCCGCTGAAGCCGGGCCGCGACCACGACTGGAAGGAGGCCTTCAACGCCGCCGAACCGGTCGATTGCGTGCCGGTGGCCGCCACCGATCCGCTCTACATCCTCTACACCTCCGGCACCACCGGCGTGCCTAAGGGCGTCGTGCGCGACAATGGCGGCCATGCCGTCGTGCTCAAATGGAGCATGAAGAACATCTACGGCATCGACCCGGGCGAGGCCTATTGGGCGGCGTCGGACGTCGGCTGGGTCGTCGGGCACAGCTACATCGTCTACGCGCCGCTGTTGCACGGCGCGACCTCGATCCTCTACGAAGGCAAGCCGGTCGGTACGCCCGATCCCGGCGCCTTCTGGCGGGTGATTTCCCAGCACAACGTAAAGGCGCTGTTCACCGCGCCGACGGCATTCCGCGCCATCAAGCGCGAGGACCCAGAGGCCGAGTTCCTCAAGAAGTACGACATGTCGGGCTTCACAACCCTGTTCCTGGCCGGAGAGCGGGCCGATCCCGACACCATCATGTGGGCGGAGAAGCATCTCGGCACGCCGGTCATCGACCACTGGTGGCAGACGGAAACCGGCTGGCCCATCGCGGCGGACTGCATGGGTCTGGGCGCCCTGCCGATCAAGTACGGCTCCCCCACCAAGGCGGTGCCGGGTTGGGACGTGCAGATTCTGGACGAGGGCGGCAACCAGGTGGCCCGCAACGAAACCGGCGCGATCGCCATCAAGCTGCCTTTGCCGCCCGGTACGCTGCCGACGCTGTGGCACAACGACGAAGGCTTCAAGACCTCCTACATGAGCCAGTTCCCCGGCTATTACGCCACGGGCGATGCCGGGTACATGGACGACGACGATTACATCTTCGTCATGAGCCGGACCGACGACATCATCAATGTCGCCGGCCACCGTCTGTCGACCGGCGGCATGGAGGAAATCCTGGCCGGCCATCCGGATGTGGCCGAGTGCGCCGTCATCGGCGTGCATGATGCGCTGAAGGGACAATTGCCCATCGGCTTCGTCGTCCTGAAGGCCGGCGTGGCCCGGGCCGAGGGCGACATCGTGCGGGAACTGATCGCGCTTGTGCGCGAGAAGATCGGCCCGGTCGCGGCCTTCAAGACGGCGGTGGTCGTGCAGCGGCTGCCGAAAACCCGGTCGGGCAAGATCCTGCGCGGCACCATGCGGAAAATCGCCGACGGCGAGGAATACCGCATGCCGGCGACCATCGACGATCCGGTCATCCTGGACGAAGTCACCGTCGCTTTGCAGGACGTGGGCTACGCCCAGGACTAAATCCCGGACCGTTGTGTAAACGAAAATGGGCGGCCACACTCGGCCGCCCATTTTTGATGGGATGTGGGCCCGACTGCGGAGCTACGCGTCGGTTCCCTTGTCGGCGCCGGGCCAAACCGAACCGAGGCTGACTTCGCTGTCGCTGTCCGGCTTTTTCGGTTCCGGACTGGAAGAGAAGGCGCTGAACACGTCGGCGGGCTCCTTCGCCTGGCCCGGCACTTCCGGCTCCTCGCTTTGCAGCAGATCGTTGGCGTCGGGATAGTCGGGCGTCGTTTTCTGCGGCGCTTCGATCGGCGCGGTGCCCTTGGCTTCCCGTTTCTTGCGGGACGCCTCGCGGGCCTCGGCCTTCTCCATCGCCTCGTTCAGGTCCTTCTGGGCACACAGGCCGAGCGCCACGGGATGGCGCGCCTTGATATTCGGTGCGTTCCAGTGGGACCGTTCGCGCACGGCGTTGATGGTGTTCTTGGTCGTGCCGATGAGCTTGGCGATCTGGGCGTCGCTCAACACGGAGGCGTGCTTGAGCAGCCAGGCAATGGCGTCCGGTTTGTCCTGCCGCCGGGCTACCGGCGTGTAGCGGGGGCCTTTGTTGCGTTTGGACGGCAGTTCCAGCGCCGGTTTGCGCAGCACCAGGCGGGCCTTGGTGTCGGCCTGACACCGCTCGATTTCGTCCTTGGACAGCTGGCCGTTGCCGATGGGATCCAGGCCGACCATTCCGATCGCCACTTCGCCGTCGGCGATCCCCTGTACTTCCAGAGCGTGAAGGCCGCAAAAATCGGCAATCTGATCGAATGTCAGGGACGTGTTTTCGACCAGCCATACGGCCGTCGCCTTGGGCATCAAGGGTAACGTCATCGATTCTCCTCGGTAGTAACGGTCCGGCGCATATTTCCTGTGTTTTGTTCGATGCGGCAGGACCGATTGATACGTATCTTTCCCGAATATAGTCCTTTGTCCGGTGCAATCAAAGCAAACTGTACACGCGCTTTTCGGGTTCAGTTGACGGTTAGAACGACTTTGCCGACATGCTCGCCGGCCTCCAGGTAGGCATGGGCGTCACTGGCCTGGGCCAGGGGCAGAACCTTGTCGATCACCGGAGCGATCCGGCCCTGGTTCAGCAACGGCCAGACGGTATCCAGCAGTTCCCGGGTAATGATGGCCTTTTGCTCGACCGTGCGGGGCCGAAGGGTCGAACCGGTCCACGTCAGCCGCTTCAGTATCAAGGGCATGAAGTTGGTTTCGATCTTGGGGCCGTGCAGGAAGGCGATGTTGACGATCCGCCCTTCCACCGCCGCCACGGCCATGTTGCGGGCCAGATAATCCCCGCCCACCATGTCCAGGATGACGTCCGCGCCATGCTTGTCGGTCGCGTCCTGCACGACGGCGACGAAATCCTCCTCGCGGTAATTGATCGCCCGCTCGGCCCCCAGTTCCTCGACGGCCCGGCACTTGTCCGCGGTGCCGGCGGTGGCAAACACCCGGCTACCCAAGGCGGAGGCGATTTGCACGGCCGTGGTGCCGATGCCGCTGGCGCCGCCATGCACCAGGAGTATCTCGTCCGGTTGCAAGCGGCCGCGCTGGAAAACGTTGGTCCACACCGTGAAGTAGGTCTCGGGCAGTGCCGCCGCCTGCACCATCGAGAAGCCTTCGGGAACGGGCAGGCATTGTTTGGCCGGTGCCGCACAGTATTCGGCGTAGCCGCCGCCGGCGACCAGGGCGCAGACCGTGTCGCCGACCGAAAATCCTTCCGTATCACCGTGCACGGCAACGATTTCGCCCGCCACTTCCAGGCCCGGCAGATCGGAGACGCCGGGCGGCGGGGGGTAGCTGCCTTGGCGCTGAACGATGTCGGGCCGGTTGACGCCGGCCGCGGCAACGCGGATCAGCGCTTCGCCGTCCTGGAGCTGCGGCAAGGGCCGTTCCGCCGGGACCAAAACGTCCGGCCCGCCCGGCTGGGTGATTTCGACACATTGCATGGATGTGGGTAACGGCGCGGTACGGGACGACGAGCTTTCAGACACCCTGAATTCTCCGGCGTTTGGTGGGACAGAGGTGAAAAAAGACGTCTATTATGTTCCCCGCGTCTCCGCAAGAGGCACCGGGACCAACACAGTATTGCAGGTTCGACATGGATACAGACGATATTGCGCCACCACCCGCCGTCCCCATGGCAATCAAGCTGGACGAAATGTCCGTCGAAGAGCTGGAAGACCGCATTACGGCCCTGAAGGCGGAAATCGTGCGGGCGGAAGAAATGATTGTTTCGAAGCAAAAAGCCCGAGGAGACGCGGATTCCGTCTTCAAGCTCTAACTGGGGACAAACCGTGCAACTAAATGTCGGCCTAAACCTGATTGATTGCCAGTCAATAGAAGCTGCTGGTTTAATATTTCGCGATTCACTGAGTAAAACCGGATAATCAAAGCTATTCGGCACAAAATCATCAAAATGGGTGATGCTTGCCAGTGTTGATTCGACCCGGCTACTTGGCGAGGGATTTGCACGAAATTCCCACAATTCTAAGGATTTCTTGGTGCTAATTATCGGGTTCAGGGATGTTAACCACGATTTACATTCCAGTTCTTTGCTGTTAACCTTTTGTTAACCATTTTTCCATAACGTAGCATTCGATGGTCCTGACACGATCATCCGGTTGGATTTCATCCATCTGTTTGACGCCTCCCTGTTGAACTCGAGCCGCCATTTTGGCGGCTCGTTTTTTTGTTAACTATTCTCCTACTTGACTCTCGCCCGGACTCCGTGGATAGACTCTAGGAAAACGAGAACGAGTTCACAGGTTGAGGCTTGTCATGAAGAGGCCGCCGGGTTCGCCCGGCGGCCTCTTTTGAATCCCAGGGTATCCGCTCGTTTCGGCTCTCCGGCGGGGTTCTATGGACGGGCCAAAACCGCGCGTGTAGGTTGGCAGGCGTATGTCCAGCCAAGCGTCCGGCAGCGAACCGGACGGCCATAACCGCGGGGTGCGTCCATGGTTAAACCCAATTTCCTCAAATTCGATACGCTCAGCCTGCATGCCGGGCAGCAGCCCGATGAAACCACCGGCGCCCGGGCTGTGCCCATCTACCAGACCACGTCCTATGTCTTTCAGGACACGGACCACGCGGCGGCCCTGTTCAACATGGAACGCCCCGGCCACATCTACACCCGTATTTCGAACCCGACCACGGCGGTGCTGGAGGAACGCATCGCGGGGCTGGAAGACGGTGTGGGTGCGGTTTGCACGTCCAGCGGCCAGGCAGCGCTGCATTTGATCGTCGCGACGTTGATGGGCGCAGGCGGGCACATCGTCGCGTCGGCCTCGATCTATGGCGGCTCGCACAATCTGTTCATGCACACCTTGCCACGCTTCGGCATCGAAACCACGTTCGTCGATCCCCGCGACCCGCAGGCCTTCGCCGACGCCATCCGGCCGGAAACCCGCATGCTGTTCGGCGAGACGCTGGGCAATCCAGGGCTTGAGGTGCTGGATATTCCCGCCGTGTCGGAAGTGGCGCACGCGGCCGGCTTGCCGTTGGTGGTCGACGCCACCTTCACCACGCCGTATCTCATGCAGCCGCTGACGCTGGGCGCCGACATCGTCATGCATTCGGCCACCAAGTTCCTTGGCGGCCATGGCGTTGCCATCGGCGGCGTGATCGTCGACGGCGGCCGTTTCGACTGGGAAGACACCGGCGACAAGTTCCCCACCCTGACCGAACCCTATGCCGGCTATCACGGCCTAAACTTCGCCGAGGAATTCGGGCCGTACGCCTTCATCATGCGGGTGCGGGCCGAAGGCCTGCGCGATTTCGGACCGTGCATGAGCCCGGCGAACGCGTTCTACATCCTGCAGGGTGTGGAAACCCTGCCGCTGCGTATGGCCCGGCACGTGGAGAACAGCCGCAAGGTGATCGCGTTCCTCGATGACAATCCCGCGGTGTCGTGGATCTCGTACCCCGAACTGCCGAGCCACCCCGACCACGAAAAGGCCAAGACGCTGCTGCCCAAGGGCTGCGGCGCCATATTCAGTTTCGGCATCAAGGGAGGACGCGAAGCCGGCCGGCATTTCATCGAGAACCTGCGCGTCTTTTCGCATCTGGCCAATGTGGGCGACGCCAAGTCGCTGGTCATTCATCCCGCCACCACCACCCACCAGCAGATGGACGCCGCCGCCCTGGCCCAGGCCGGGATCGGCGAGGATCTCGTCCGGCTGTCGGTCGGCCTGGAGGATCCCGATGATCTGATCGGCGATCTCGGCCAGGCGTTGAAGGCGTCGCAAAAGGCTCTGAAAGGGCGCGCGGCATGAAGGTGGACGTCGACGGACAACCCGCGTACGCGGCCACCGGCGGCCGGCCGTTCGATGCGGCGTTGCCGGTGGTGGTGTTCCTGCACGGGGCCGCCATGGATCGTACGGCCTGGGTGCTGCAGACGCGCTATTTTGCCCATCACGGTTACAGCGTTCTGGCGCTGGACCTGCCGGGGCACGGCCGCTCCGGCGGTGATCCCATGGTATCGGTCGGCGCTTTGGCCGACTGGCTGATTAGCGTTTTCGATGCCCTTAAGGTCGAGAAGGCGGCGATCGTCGGACACAGCCTGGGTGCCCTGATCGCCTTGGATGCCGCGGCGCGTTATCCCGCGCGGGTCAGCGCCTTGGCCCTGATCGGCGTATCGGTCCCCATGCCGGTGAATGACGATTTTCTCGGTCTGGCCGAAGCCAACGATCATCTCGCCATCGATCTGATGACCGACTGGGCGCACAGCCGGCGCTCCCACGTCGGCGGCCACAAGGTGCCCGGCCTGCACATGATCGGCGGCGCCGAGCGGCTGGTCGAACGGGCCCGGCCCGGCGCCCAATGGGCGTGCCTGAAGGCGTGCAACGATTATCAGAACGGCGAACTGGCCGCGGCGGCCGTTACCTGTCCGGTGCACCTTATCCTGGGCGAACGCGATCTGATGACGCCGGCCCGGGCCGGGCATAAACTTGCAGGCTTGTGCCGTGACGCGACCGTTACTGAGATCAAAGACGCCGGCCATATGATGATGATCGAGACCCCGGATGCCGTGCTCGACGCTCTGAAGGCGGCGCTTTAGTACAAAGGGCCCGCCTCGGGGAGACGGCGGGCCACGGGTCAAGCCGGTGCGAGGGGCTGCATCAACCGGCGGATTTGATCGCCACTTTCTTGACGGCCGATTTTGCTTTTGCGCTTTTCGGGACAACCACGGTCAGGATTCCCTTGCTGAACTCGGCCTTGGTCTTGCCGGGTTCGACATCGGCCGGCAAATCGAAGGAGCGCTTGAACGATCCGTAGGATCGTTCGACCAGGTGGCGGTTCTCGTCCTTTTCCTCCTTCTCCTGCTTTTTCTCGCCCTTGATGGTCAGGCGGTTGTCACTCAGGGTGACATCCACGTCCTTCTCATCGATCCCGGGGAGTTCGACCAGGAAGGAATAGGTTTTCTCGTTTTCCTTGATGTCGACTTTCGGCGAAATGTCGCCCAGGCTTTCGCCGAAGGCCCTGAACGGGGCGATGTCGAAACCCTTCCACATGTCGTCGAACATGGAATTGATGCGGCCTTGCAGGTCTTCGAGAGGCGACAAGTCGCCTTTTTTGCTCTTGCCCCATCCAAACGGCGTGAGATGACGGTCGGTCATGATTGCTCTCCTGTTCTGTCGTTGATGATGCCAACCGGTCCGCAAAGATGTGCGGCGGGAGAACTCACCGGAATTGTCGGTCAGATACTAGGCAGCCTTAACGTGCCAGCATTGACATTCATCAACCGGGGTTTGGGTCGTTTGGTTTTTGGCGGTCAAGACCGGAGCCGTCACGGCCCCGGTCCTGCGTTCGCTGTTCGGCCTTAGGCGGCCTTCTCTTCGATCACCTTGGCGGAAGACGCCTTGGAGGCGATGTTGATGTGCCGCGGGCGCTTGGCTTCCGGGATTTCCCGCACCAGGTCGACGTGCAGCAACCCGTTTTCCAGGTTGGCGCCGGTGACCTTGATGTAGTCGGCCAAATCGAAGCGGCGCTCGAAACCGCGCCGGGCGATGCCCTTGTGCAGGAAGGCCGTGTCCTTGTCCTCGGCCAGCGCCTTGCCGGCGATGGTCAACGAGTTTTCGCGGACGGTGATGTCGAGATCGTCTTCGCCGAACCCGGCCACCGCCATCGAAATGCGATAGGCTTCCTCGCCAAGCTTTTCGATGTTGTAGGGCGGGTAGGTCGATGCCGAATCGGCATGCTGAAACGCCTGTTCGAACAGACGGTCAAACCGGTCGAAGCCGATGGTGGAACGCATGAGGGGAGTGAGATCATAGGTGCGCATGCTTCATATCCTCCTAGCAAGCAACATGAAGTTCAAAATGCCCGCCGAAATGGCCGGGCGGTTGAAACATCCGGACCCAACATTGGCATCCGGACTGATCTATAGATGGGAATATGGGTGCACTGTTCAAGGGGACAGGCGGCGCAAATCGGTCGGATTTGGCCTGATTTTGTGCAAGAAAAAAGGCGCCGCGCGGCGCCTCTTTCCGAAACTGTTCCGGACCGTAGATAGAGGCCGGATGCGACCTCAACCCAGACCGAAATCCTTGAACCGCTTGTTGAAACGGGCGACCTGGCCACCGGAATCGACAAGCTTGGTGGCGCCACCGGTCCAAGCCGGGTGGGATTTGGAATCGATATCGAGCACCAGGGTGTCGCCCTCGCTGCCCCAGGTCGAATAGGTCTGATAGGTCGTACCGTCCGTCATCTTGACGGTGATCTCATGGTAGTCCGGGTGGATGTCTTTTTTCATCTCAAAACCCCTGAAAATCGAAGGCGCTGTTATAGCCAAGGGCTTTATGGAACACAAGCGCTCAATTTTCGCGGGATCAAGCGGTTTTTTACCATGAATTGCAGTCCGGCCGGGGTTGTTGGCCGCTGTGGACCCTGATATACCGCTCTTTCCGTCGGCCTGTCCGTGGCTTGCAGGATCGGACCCGTCGGCGGATTCGGACAACTGGAATTCCGCGGTTTTCATGAGCATTGACGACGCGACCTTTGAAACCCTTGCCGAAGCGGCGTTGCAGAGCATTGCCGACACCCTGGAAGACGCCGATGCCGACAATCTCGATGTGGAGTTGGAGGAAGGCGTCTTGACCATCGAGGTCGATGACGGCGGTACCTTCTTGCTCAACAAACACGCGCCGATGAAGCAGCTCTGGTTGTCCTCACCCAAAAGCGGCGCCAGTCACTATGCGCTGGCGGAGGAAGGCGGGCGTTGGCTTTCGACGCGGGACGGCACCGATCTTCTCGGTTTGCTGGCCGCCGAAATGTCGCAAGTGACCGGCCTGAACATCAGCCTGGACTGACTGATCACCCATGACGCAAAGCACCCAACCTCAAGCCGCTTCGACCGGCATTGGCGGTGACAACGAGCGGCAGACGTCCCGCCAGATGGGCAACCTGCGGGTGCTGGGCCGGTTCGTGTTGCCATACAAGAAGGCCGTGCTGGGTGCTCTGATCGCGCTGGTCGTTGCGGCCGGTTCCACCCTGGCCATCGGTCAGGCCGTGCGGCGCATGGTCGATCACGGCTTCAGCGACCAGGCGGGCGGGATCATCGACCAGTACTTCGCCGCCCTGTTCCTGGTGTTCGTGGTTCTGGCGGCGGCGACATTCGGCCGGTTCTATCTGGTTTCCTGGCTCGGCGAACGGGTGGTCGCCGATATCCGGGGCGCCGTTTACAAGCACGTTGTCCGGCTCAGCCCCGCGTTTTTTGAAGTCACGTCCACGGGCGAAGTGCTGTCCCGGCTGACCACCGACACGACACTGGTGCAGGCGGTGGTCGGTTCCAGTGCCTCGATCGCGCTGCGCAATGTCCTGTTGTTTCTTGGCGGCACGGTCATGCTGTTCGTCACCAGCGCCAAGCTGGCCGGCATGGTATTTCTCATGGTGCCGGTCGTGGTCATGCCGATCGTGTTCTTTGGCCGCAAGGTGCGCAACCTGTCGCGCGCAAGCCAGGACCGTATCGCCGACGTCAGTGCTCATGCGGGGGAAACCCTGAATGCCGTGCAGACGGTCCAATCCTTTACGCAGGAAAAACGGGAAAGCGGCCGTTTCATGGACCTGACCGAAAACGCCTTCACCACCGCGGTACAGCGAATCAAGGCTCGGGCCTGGCTGACGGCGGCGGTGATCCTGCTGGTCTTCGGCGCCGTGGACGGCGTGTTGTGGATCGGCGCCCGCGACGTTTCCGGTGGTGGCATGAGCAGCGGCGAACTGGCCGCGTTCGTGTTTTATGCCGTCGTGGTCGCCGGATCGGTCGGCGCCTTGAGCGAGGTCTGGGGCGATCTGCAACGGGCCGCGGGCGCCTGCGAACGTTTGCTGGAGTTGCTGTCCACCGAGCCCGATATCGCCGCGCCGGTACAGCCGGCCGCCTTGCCGTCGCCGGCGCGGGGCGAAGTGACCTTCGATAACGTCGTGTTCCATTACCCGGCCCGGCCGGACGCGTCGGCCCTGGACGGTTTTTCCCTCAAGGTCGCGCCGGGCGAAACCGTCGCCCTGGTCGGTCCATCGGGCGCCGGCAAGACGACCGTGTTCCAGTTGCTGTTGCGATTCTATGATCCCGGTAGCGGCATGGTGTCCATCGACGGTGTGGACCTGACTCAGGCCGACCCGGTGGATGCAAGATCCGCCATGGGGCTGGTGCCGCAGGAACCGGCCATGTTCGCCGCATCGGCGCGGGAAAACATCCGTTACGGCCGGCCCGACGCGGACGACGCGGAGGTGCGCGAGGCGGCCAATTCGGCGGCCGCCACCGAGTTCCTCGACCGCCTGCCGGAAGGCCTGGAAACCTATCTCGGCGAGCGGGGCGCCCGGCTGTCGGTCGGCCAGCGCCAGCGTATCGCCATCGCCCGGGCCATCCTGCGCGATCCGGCCGTTCTGTTGCTCGACGAAGCCACCAGCGCCCTGGACGCGGAAAGCGAACGCATGGTGCAGACGGCTCTCGACCGTCTGATGAAGGACCGCACGACGATCGTTATCGCCCATCGCCTGGCCACGGTCCTCAAGGCCGACCGTATCGTCGTCTTGGATCAGGGCAGGGTGGTGGCCGAAGGCACGCACGAGGAACTTCTGGCCCAGGGCGGTCTCTATGCCCGTCTGGCCAAGCTGCAGTTCGATAACGGCGCGACGGCCCTGAGTGTCGTCACGGGCAAACCCTCGGCGGCCGAATAAACCCGTCACCGATCACAATTTGAACCAGCCGGTCTAATTCCGCGGCGGGCCGGTTGCGGCCGATTGCAGCCGCTCCTACCTAGAAAGCATGACCGATACACCTCAGGCGCCCGAACCGGCGCTGCCAGCCCATCTCGGGATTATCGCGGCCGTGCGCAGCACCATCGGCCTGGCGCTGATGGCATCCGTGTTGTTGATTTCGGCGGGTCGGGTGGATTGGATGATGGCATGGGCCTATCTGGCCCTCGTGGCCCTGTCCCTCTACGGCACCATGGCGTATCTGCTGGCTTACGACCGGGAACTGCTGGCCGAGCGCCTGCGGGTGCATCGCGGCACCAAGACATGGGACCGATACCTGGTGCCCTTGATTGTCTTTGTTTTTCCGCTGGCACAATTGGTCGTGGCGGGATTGGATCATCGCCTCGGTTGGTCGCCGCCCTATCACATCGCATGGCAGTGGGTGGCATGGTGGCTGGCCGCGGAAGGCGTGGTCCTGATTTTTCTCGCCATGCGGGCCAATACTTTTTTTGCGCCCACGGTACGGCTGCAGCAGGAACGGGGCCAGACGGTGATTTCGAGCGGGCCTTATGCGTTCGTGCGTCATCCCGGTTACATCGGCGCGATGGTCGGCAATGTGTCAGCGTCGTTCGTATTGGGATCGTTCTGGTCGCTCATTCCGTCCGCGTTCATCGTCGTGCTGCTGATCCTGCGGACCGCACTGGAGGACCGCATGTTGCACCGTGAACTGGACGGTTATGCCGACTACGCGGCACGGGTGCGCTACCGGCTTATCCCCTTCGTCTGGTGATCATTCGCCCTTGACGTGCCGGGCGGCTTCGGCGCGGCCGGTCAATTCGCGGCCCTGCTTGGCCAGGATCTTGGCGACCCGCTCGGGCGGGAAGCCCAACATGGTCAGGCCGACGGCGCCGTTGGCAACCTCGCGATAATCAGTGATCAACCCGTCGCGCAGGCGGATGATGCTGATGCCTTCGAAGACCGACCGCTTGCCGGCGAAGTCCGGCAGTTTCGAATCGTAGCTGAACACATAGCGGGCATAGCCGATATCACCCTGGCAGACCGGGTCATGGAAGTCCCAGGCGAAGTTCTCGGCGTCGTGGTGGAAATAGTCCTCGATCATGATCTTGATGGCGTCGCGGCCCTTGAACTCGCCGTAGAACACGTCGTGATAGACCCCGTCCTCGGCGAACAGGGCGGCGATGGCGCCGCCGTCGCCGCGGCTGGCGGCGTCCGCGAGTTGGGCAACGAGGTTTGCGAAGTCCATGGATCTTCTCCTGGCGGGGCGCGGGGCCGGTCAGCGCTGGGTCAGCTTGAACTCGATGCGCCGGTTGCGCCGGTAGGCGATTTCGTCCTGGCGGTCGTCCAGCGGCTGGTGCTGGGCGAAACCGGCGGCGGCGATCCGGTCGGACGGCACGCCGCGGGCGATCAGATACTTGGCCACGGAAATGGCCCGGGCCGCCGACAGTTCCCAATTGGACGGGAATTGCGCCGTGCGGATGGGCAGAACATCGGTATGTCCGTCGATGCGCAGGATCCAGTTGAGATCGTCCGGAATATCGCCGGCAATTTTCAGCAAGGCGTCGGCCAGTTGATCCAACTGTCCCTGGCCGGCGGTCGCGATCGTTGCCGAGCCCGACGCGAACAGGACCTCGGACTGGAACACGAACCGGTCGCCGACGATGGTCACGTCGCGCCGTTGCCCCAACAGATTGCGCAGGCGGCCGAAAAACTCCGAACGGTAGCGCGACAGTTCCTCGACCTTGCTCGCCAGAGCCCGGTTCAGGCGTTTGCCTAGGTCGGCGATGACCGCTTCCTGTTCCTTGTCCTTTTGCTCCGCGACTTCCAGGGCCGCCTCGATACGGGTCAACTGGTCGCGCAGGGCCTTGATCTGCTGGTTCAGCAAGGCGACCTGCTGGTTGGCGGCGGCGCTGATTTCCTTCTCCGCCGTCAATTTGTCTTCGCTTTCCAGATACAGGGACTGCAGTTCGCTCAGCCGGACATCGCGCTCCTTGACCTCTTTCTGGGCCAGCAAGGTACGCTCTTCTTCGTCGGCCAGCTTGTCGAGCAATTCCTTGGTGCGGTCGCGCAGGGATCCGATTTGCGTGGACGTCTCGGCCAGGGATTTTTCCAGTTCCTCGCGTTTGCTCTCGCCCTCGGCGATCTGCTCGTCACGCGCCTTCAGGGTGGCCAGCAGTTTGGCGATCTCGGCCCGGTTGCTTTCCAGGTCCTTGCGGATGTCGTCGATCGTCTTTTCACTTTCCGACAAGGTCGCCTGCAACTCGGCCTTTTCGTCCTTGGCGGTTTCCAGCGCCGCCACCATGGCCGCGATGTCGGTTTCCAGTTTGATGCGCAAGTCGCGCAGCGCCGTGATGTCGCGCTTCAGGCTTTCGATTTCGGACAGCCGGGCCTTGATGGTTTCCTTGTCCGCCTCGATCGCCGCCTTGGCGTCGGCCAGGGCTTTTTCGGCGTCCTCGGCCCGGCGGGTCATGGTATCGAGCTTCAAAATGAGCTCGTCCCGCGCGACGGTGGATTCCTGCAGGCTTGCCGACAGCTGCGCCACATTGAGCCGCAGGTCCGCGTTGGCCTGCCGTTCCAACGACAGCAGGTCGGCGAGTTCCGAGACTTGCTGATTGAGCCGTTCGAGCGCCGCATCGCGGCCGCTCAGCGCGTGGCTCAAGAAAAACTGCGCCAGGACGAACACCACCAGCAGGAAGATGATGACCAGCAACAGGGTGCTCAGGGCGTCGACGAACCCCGGCCAGATGTCGGCACTGCGCTGGCTGCGGACGCGCGCCATGGGAACCCGCTATCCCGCCCGGCTTTCGTCGGCCACGGCGGCGATGGTTCGGGCCAGCAGTTTGATCTCGCTGCGGATGTCCTGGGTCATGGCCGAGCGGCCCTCGGCCATCTCCTCGAGCAGACGCAACAGGTAGACATCGATGTTGCGCAAATGGTTGCGGCTGGCCTGATCCATGCCGCCGGTGTCCAGTTCGGCGCTGGCGGCCAGGCGCTGCAGGATGGGCTTCAGTTCCATCTGGCTTTCGGCGATGCGCTTCATCAGGTCCTGTTCGGCGCGCATCTGGTCGGTCAACGTGGCCAGTTTTTCCGACAATTGCAGCAGGGCGGCATTGGACGACGAACGGCTCTCCTCGGAGCGCGAAATGGTCCGTTGCAGGCTGTCGAGCGAGTCGGCGGTCTGTTCGAGCAGGGCCTGAACATAAGCGGGCACGGACTGGTCGCCTTCGGCCACACCGGTGCCGGAGCCCAGCCGCGTCACGGATGACAGCCATTCCTCCAGGTCCATATAGAACCGGTTCTGCGCCTGACTGGCCTGCAAATCGAGGAAACCGAGGACCAGGCTGCCGGCCAGGCCGAACAGCGACGACGAGAACGCCGTGCCCATGCCCGACAGCGGCCGTTCCAGACCGGCCTTGAGGGAGGCGAACATATCGGTGAAATCGCCGCCGCCCTCGATGGAGAGGTCCTTGATGGTGGTGCCGACGGACGAAATGGTGTCGAGCAATCCCCAGAAGGTGCCCAGCAGGCCGAGGAAAATCAGCAGGCCGATGAGGTAGCGGGAAATGTCGCGGGATTCGTCGAGCCGTGAGCTGATGGAATCGAGCAACGACCGCGTCGCCAGGGCCGACAACGTTACCCGGCCGGTGTGCTCGCCCAGCATGGCCGCCATGGGGGCCAGCAGCACCGGTTGCTTCTGCACCGACAGGCCCGGTTCCGACCGGCGGTAGGTGTCTATCCATTCCACTTCGGGCCGCAACATGACGACCTGGCGGAACGTGTAGATGATACCGAACAGAAGGACACCGAGAATGACGCCGTTCAATGCCGGGTTGGCCATGAACGCGCCCTGGATCGGCACGATGAGTGCGGCGGCGATCACGATGACGATCAACAGGAACACCACCATGTGTGTCAGGTAGCGCTTCGGTTTGGTGATGGCGATCGTGGTCAGGGACATGGTCGACTAGGGATTCCGAGATGGCCGGCGCACGGCTGTGGCACGATACTGAACAGGTTCTTGTGTCATTTGCGTTTCAGCACCAGGACGTCGACCCGGTCCGGCGCGCCGTCCTTGGCGATGCCGAGCGCCCTGACGTCGATGCGGGTGCTGGCCACGCCATTGCGGATCAAATGCGACCGGACCTTGAGGGCCCGGGTCAGGGACAGGCGCCGGGCGGCGCTTTCGCTGGCGCCGTTGGCGCTGGCATAGGCTTTCAGTTGCAGTCGGGCTCCGGTTTCCGCCAGTTGCGCGGCGATCGCGCTCAACTCGCCCGAACCGGCATTGGACAAGGTTTCGCTGCCGGCGGCGAACGGCACGCTGGCCAGGACACCCGGAGACAGGGGGGCGATGGGCGCGGTCGGCGGTTGCAGCGCTGTTTGCTTTTGTGGTTGCGGTTCCGCTTTTTTCGGCGTGGCGACAATCGATTTGCGCGGTGCGGGTGCGGGCGGCGGCAACTCCGCCTTCTTGACCTCGACCTTGGGGACCGGTGCCGGTGCGGCTTTCTTTACCGGTGGCGGCGGTGGCGGCGCCTTTTTGACGGGAGCCGGCGCGGGGGCCGGCGGTGGAGGTGGCGGTGGTGCGACTTTTTTAGCCGGGGCAGGCGCAGCCGGCACAGGTGGTGGCGCCGGTACGGCCTTTTTGACGACCGGTGGGGCGACCCGCTTGGGCTGAACCGCTGCGGTTTTCTTGGCGGGCGCTGGGGGTGGTGCCGGCTGGGCCACGGCGGGCGGCGGCGGCACGACGATCAATTCGGGCGTGACCTTACGGGTCTTGGTCGGCGCATAGCTCGGTTGCGTCGTCGGCTGGATCGGCGCCGGTTGCTGTGTGACCGGCGTTTGCGGCAGGGGTTGCAACTGCGGCGCCCGCGCGGTTTGAGCCGGTGCCATGCGCTGCGTCGGCGTGCCGACCGGCAGGCGGAGGCGGGGTGCCGACGCCAATGGCGGCGCGACCGGCAGCATCTGGCCGCTTGGATGCATGCGCATTTCCTGTTGAATGGGCAACTGCGGCAAATTGGACGGATGCGGCAACGCCAATTGGCCGGGGGGGCGCAGCACCACCGGTGCGTCGTTCGGCATGGCGCCCGGCAGGGGCAACCGGGACGCACCCTGTCCCGCAGGGCGAGCCAGTTCGTCCAGCACGCTTTGGTTGATGGTGATTCCGCCACCACCCGGCGCGCCGATGACGAAAGGCTGTTGAGCTTGCACTTGCGCGATGCCAGTCATCGTCAACAGCGAAAAACCCGCCACCATGGACATGATCCATGGTTTGGGTGGACGCGTGGTGGCGCTGGCATTCACGAATGTGCCGACGGCATCGCCATTGCCGATGGTCGGACCTGGACGCATCTGTATCACTCGAATCGTTCCGTTCCCGCCGACGGTTAAGCCCCTCCTACCCGTCCGCACGCATGCAGAATCTCGGATAAGGGACAATAACTTAGCCTACAGGCTCCGACAAGTCCGGTGGCCAGGCCCTGCGGTTGAGGAAGAAGGTCGGGAATCGCGAACTAGCGGGCGCCGCCGGATGCCGTGCGCAGCATATCGCGCATCGGTTCGTAGACGTTCGGGTTGGCGGCCAGGACATCGCCTTTCTCAAGCACGCGTTCGCCGCCGTTGATCTGCGTCACCAGGCCGCCCGCTTCGCGTACGATGACCATGCCGGCGGCCAGGTCCCAGGGCTGCAGGTTGCGCTCCCAAAAGCCGTCGTATCGGCCGGCGGCGACATAGGCGAGGTCGAGCGCGGCGGCGCCGAACCGGCGGATACCGGCAACCTGGTCCATCAGCCTGCGGACCTCCACCATACTGCGGTCGTGACCGTCCTTGCCGATGAACGGCAATCCGGTGGACAGCAGGCAGTCACTCAGCGACTGCCGGCCCGAAACGCGGATACGGTGGGCGTTGAGGTAGGCGCCCGCGCCTTTTTCGGCCCAGAACAGTTCGTCGCGGGCCGGGTCGAGGATGACTCCGGCCACCGGCCGGCCCTTGTTCAGCAATCCGATGGAAATGGCGAAATGCGGAATGCCGTGCAGGAAGTTGGTCGTGCCGTCCAAGGGGTCGACGACCCACTGGTGGACACCGTCGCCGTCCTTGCTCTGGCCGCTTTCCTCCATGAGAAAACCATAATCGGGTCGCGCCTTTTCCAGTTCGCGGCGCAGGACTTTCTCGGCCTTGAGGTCGGCGGCGGAGACGAAGTCCGCCGGTCCCTTGCGCGAGACCTGCAATTGTTCGACTTCGCCGAAATCGCGCAGCATGCCGCGCGCCGCCTTGCGGGCGGCGGCTTCCATGACGTTGATGACGGCGGATTTGAGGGCCACGCCGGCTCAGTCCTCGGCGCGCTTGACGTAGGTTGCGTCCTCGGTGGCGACGACGATGCGTTCGCCGGTCTGCACGAACGGCGGCACCATGACCCGTGATCCGTTATCGAGGATCGCCGGTTTGTAGGACGCCGCCGCGGTCTGCCCCTTGACCGTCGGTTCGGTCTCGGTGACTTCCAGGGTCACGTGTTCCGGCAACTGCACCGCCAGCGGCGAACCCTCATGGCTCTCCACGGTCACTTCCATGCCGTCCTGCAGGAACACGCGGGCCTCGCCGACCAGATCGGCGTTCAGATTGATCTGTTCGTAGTTCTCGGTGTTCATGAAGGTCAGCATGTCGCCGTCGGCGAAGAGGAACTGATGGGCCTGCTGTTCCAGACGCACGCGCTCGACGTTTTCGGAAGACCGGAAGCGTTCGTTCAGCTTGGAACCGTCGCGCAGGTTCTTGAGTTCGACCTGCAGGTAGGCGCCGCCCTTGCCGGGCTGGGTGTGCTGGATCTTGACCGCCTGCCACAGGCCGCCCTTGTGTTCGATCACGTTGCCGGGACGGATGGCGTTTCCGTTGATTCTCATCGGTCTAACTACTGATGTTGTGGGGTGTCGAAAAGCGGGCGGACCCTACCAGCACGGCCCTGGTGTTGCAATGATCGACTAACTGGATTTCTGACAGAAAATTGTCAAGGTTCTGACTTCACTTGATCCAACAACATTTGACCAAGATTGCTTGCCATCAAATAGGTCATAGGGCGGGAGCAGTTATACCGCTGCCCACAGTCTTCATAGAACAAACTTAACACGACTCCTTTTCCTCGGACTTCTGCAGAAAGAATTCCTGCAGTAGGGCTTTCAGTAGTGACTTTTCTGTTCGGACTAAAATCATCGTCGACAATAAATTCTAAGTTTTCATCTCTTAGTGTATTTGCGTAGCGAAGTGGTTTCGAAATCTCTAGTGCGTTGGATCGTGTTAACATCGCATCGATTTTCGCTTCAGGAATAGTCAATTTGACGAGCTCTTGTCCTGAATGCTTATTTGATGATTTTGTGATGGTCCATCCAGGGATCATTTCTTTACCCCATTGCTTGACAACAAAGTCTTCCACAAACTCAGCCACGGATCCAAATCCGTTTCTTTTGGCTAGGACTCGCAGTTGTTCAGCCCTAGAAGAGTCCAAGCCTATTTTTGATTGAAATCTCATCAGAAACTCTTTTAAATGAGTACTCATTTAAAAGAGTACATCAAAATCCAAGTGTGCGTCAACGGAGTGTGTGTAATTCAGGATTTAGTTTTGTCGCGAAACTTCGTTCACTACCCGATTGAACGCCGCGACGGCCGCGCCGGGGCCGTCGGGACGGTTCCACACGCCGCCGACCACGGCCAGGAAGTCGGCGCCGGCCTTGATCAAAGGCGGGCAGTTTTCCACGGTTATCCCGCCGATGGCGACGCACGGCACCTCCATGAGGCCCGACCACCACTCAAGGATCTCGGGGTCTGTCCGGCTTTTGGGCTGTTTGGTTTCGGTCGGGAAAAAGGCGCCGAAGGCCACATAGTCGGCGCCCTTTTCGGCGGCCTCGATGGCCAGATGGCGGGAATCGTGACAGGTGACCCCGATAATGGCGTCCACGCCCAGGATCCGGCGGGCATCGGCATAATCCCAGTCATCCTGGCCGATATGGGTGCCGTCGGCACCGACCTCGGCCGCCAGGTCGGGCCGGTCGTTGATCAGCAAGGCCACGTCGTGGGCATGGCACACGGGCATCAAGGCCCTGGCGGCGTCCCGAACCGCCTCGTCGCCGGTGTCTTTCAGGCGCAGCTGCAGGCAGGCGACGTCGCCGCCGGACAAGGCTTGTTCCAGCACAGCCGGAAACGCCGCCACGTCGATGACGGGCGGCGTGATCAGATACAGCCGGCAGGTGTCCGCCGGAGACGATGTATCGCCCTTGGCCAAGCCTATTCCTTACCCTGGTAGATGCGGATGATGGTACCGAGCATGTCCAGGGCTTCCTCGCGCGGGCGCTGGAAGGTGTTGCGCCCGATAATCGAACCGTTGCCGCCGCCGTCGCGGATGGCGCGGGCGTCGTCATAGACCGAGCCGGCGCCTTTCTTGGCGCCGCCGGAGAACACCACGACGCGCTTTTGGTTGAACACGGACTGCATGACGTGCTCGACCCGTTGCGCCTGGGACTTGATCTTGATCTTTTCCGATTTGTAGACCTTGGCGGCGGCGTCCTGCTCCAGGTGATCGGACGGCAGCTTGACCTTGATGATGTTGGCACCCATCAAGGCGGCCATGTGGGCGGCGTAGGCGACCACGTCCATGCCGGTCTCGCCGTCCTTCGACAGATCGCCGCCGCGCGGGTAGGACCACACGACAACCGCCAGCCCGGCGGCCTTGGCTTCGGCGGTCAGCTCGCGCAGGTCTTCCATCATGTCGAACGCGGCATCGGAGCCGGGGTACATGGTGTAGCCGATGGCGGCGCAGCCGAGGCGCAGGGCGTCGTCGACCGAGGCGGTGATGGCCTGTGTCGGCGCGTCCTTTTCGCGGTTCAGCGAATTGGACGAGTTGACCTTGAGGATCAGCGGTACCTGGCCGGCGAAGGTATCGGCGCCCGCTTCGATCATGCCGAGCGGCGTGGCGAAGGCATTGAGTCCCGCGTCCAGCGCCAGTTGAAAATGATAGTGCGGGTCGTAGGCGGCCGGATTGGGGGCGAAGCTGCGGGCGGGACCATGCTCGAAGCCCTGGTCGACCGGCAGGATGACCATCTTGCCCGAACCGCCCAGCTTGCCGTTCATCAGAATGCGCGCCAGGTTGGCCTTGGTGCCGGGGTTGTCGCCCTCGTACCAGGACAGGATTTCGCGGACTTTACGCGTCAGTTTCATGGATGGTCCCCTTTATTGATGTCGGCGCACTCAAGCGGTGCCGGTGCGACGTGAATCCCGAGAGAAAGATGGCGCTTGAATAGCCCAAGCATCCAGCCAATGCAACGCGGCAGGGTGTCGTTTTGTCGGCGGGTAAGGTTAACGAGTTGCCCACTGTTTAGCGGCTGTCGCGAACCGAACGGCTTGGTTGAGCGGGTTGATTGCGTTGGGTGGCGTGTCAAAGACAATGGGCGTTCGAAATTGCAGGTAACAGGAGAAGGTTCAATTCGTGCTCAGCGTTTATTGATTCTGTTGATTCCGAAGTTCATCAAAATGGCTGCTCCACTCCCAGATACAAGTGTTGCGACTACAGGCTGATCAATTGTTGCGCAATAGGCGGTGACGACAAGGGTGCCGATAGAGAACACAAAAGCAAATCTACGACTCTGTCTTGATTCGGAAGTCTCGTGCTTGAGCTTGGCAATCTGGTAGCGATGAATGTGCCCCTCTTCGGTTTCTAGTAGCTTGATTATCCGCTCCAGAATGTTTGGGCGGACTCCGTCAATACCAGTCGCGACGATTGCATTACCGCGGTTGGATGGAATGCTCAGATTCATTCGGATGCCAACTTTATCTTGCATTGCATTGTCGTTATCCAGCTTGCTTTGCCGATTCATAGCCCTCCTCCGTGTATGGTTTGCTGGGGGCGTAACTGAAAGCCGCCGCCTGTTCGAAATTCTGGTCGACCGGCAGGATGACCATCTTGCCTGTTCCGCCTAGTTTGCCGTTCATCAGGATGCGCGCCAGATTGGCCGTGGCGCCCCGATTGTCGCTCTCGTACCAGGATAGGATTTCGCGGACTATACGCGTCAGTTGCATGGATGGTCCCCATCATTGATGTCGGCACGCCTTGGAGCTTGGACGGCCGCTTATCCCGAAACTTCGATTTCTCTTTAATCAATCAAAGTATCGGCCAATGCAAGTCGGCGCGACGTCACTGTCACTTTGGCGAGATTAGGAACCAGATAGCAGAATTTCGGCTGTTTCCGTAGGGTTTGCGACATTTTGTAAGTCGTGGGCCGCAGGCGGAGCGGCGATCAACTTGCCACCGGTGTGACCAGCGATTTCTGCCAGTTTAGTGCGTACGTTTTCAGTACCTTGAAACACGACCACCGGCCAACCTATGGCCAATGCCGCATGGGCAATGGCGGCATCATCACCGGCATCCAATACCGTGTCGAAGTCCACGCCCGGATGGTCTGCACCGGCCAAAGCGATCATGTCCTTGAGGTAGGGCAGTCCCAGATAGGCTGCGCCACGGGGCGGGGTGACGAGTGTGACGGCCCTGCCCGAGCGTTCCGACGCCGCCAGCACGGACCGGACGTGGTCCGCATTGTGGACGATGAAGGCGGGGCCGGCGTCGTCTACTTTGACAGGGCCGCCACGCCCGGCAGTTCCTTGCCTTCCAGCCATTCCAGAAAGGCTCCTCCGGCCGTCGAGACATAGCTGAACTGGTCGGCCGCGCCGGCGTGCACCAGGGCGGCCACGGTGTCGCCGCCGCCGGCCACAGACGTCAGCTTTTTCGCCTTGGTCAGTTTCGCCGCTTCCTTGGCGACGTCGACGGTGCCCTTGTCGAAGGGCCGGGTTTCGAACGCGCCCAACGGGCCGTTCCACACCACGGTCTTGCACGCGGCCAGACGCTTCTTCAGGTCCTTGACGCTGGCGGGACCGACATCGAGGATCATGGCGTCCCCGGGTACCGCCGTGATGGCGACCGTGGCCCGCTCCGCGTCGTCCTTGAACTCCCGGGCGACGACCGCGTCCATGGGCAGGACCAGGTCGCACCCGGCCGCCGCAGCCTTGTCGGCGATGGCGCGGGCGGTGTCGCCCAGGTCGTGTTCGCACAGGCTGTTGCCGACGGAGATGCCCTTGGCAGCAAGGAACGTGTTGGCCATGCCGCCGCCGATGATCAATTGATCCACCTTGCTGACCAGGTTGCCGAGCAAGTCCAGCTTGGTCGACACCTTGGCGCCGCCGACCACCGCCGCGAGCGGCCGGGCAGGCGATCCCAGACCGGCGGCCAGGGCCTCCAGTTCCGCCTGCATGCAGCGCCCCGCCGCCGCCGGCAGCAAGTGGGCCAGGGCCTCGGTCGAGGCGTGGGCCCGATGGGCGGTGGAGAAGGCGTCGTTGACGTAGATGTCGCCAAGCGCCGCCAGTTTTTCCGCGAAGGTCTTGTGGTTGGCTTCCTCGCCGGCATGGAAGCGCAGGTTTTCCAGCAGCGCGACGCCGCCGGGCTCGAGCGCCGCGACGGCGGTCTCGGCCGCCGGGCCGATGCAGTCCTCGGCGAACGTCAGGCCGGTGCCCAGCTTGGCCATGACGGCCCGGGCCACGGGCAGCAGGCTCATCTCGGGCACCACCTGGCCTTTCGGCCGGCCGAAGTGGGACAGCAGTACGACGCGCGCGCCCTTTTTGGTCAGGTCCCGGATGGTCGGCAGCACCCGGTCGATGCGCGTGGCGTCGCTGACGGCGCCGTCACGCATGGGTACGTTCAAATCGACGCGGACAAGCACGCGCTTGCCCGCCACATCCAGGTCGTCCAACGTCTTGTAAGCCGCCATCGCCGTATTGCTCTCTTTACCGGACCGCTTACAGGAGTTTGGCCATGGCGACGGCGGTGTCGCTCATGCGGTTGGAGAAACCCCACTCGTTGTCGTACCAGCTCATGACACGCACCAGCTTGCCGTCGACGACCTGGGTCTGGCTGGAATCGAAGGTCGAGCTGGCCGGGCAGTGGTTGAAGTCGATGGAGACCAGCGGCGATTCGTTGTAGTCGAGCACGCCCTTCAGCTTGCCGCGGGATGCTTTCTTGATGGCCGCATTGACTTCCTCGGCCGTGGTCTTGCGCTTGGCGATGAACTTCAGATCGATCATCGAGACGTTGGCGGTCGGCACGCGCACGGCGGTGCCGTCCAGCTTGCCCTTCAGTTCCGGCAGCACCAGGCCGACGGCGCGGGCGGCGCCGGTCGACGTGGGGATCATCGACATGGCGGCGGCACGGCCGCGGTAGAGGTCCTTGTGCAGGGTATCCAGCACCGGCTGGTCGCCGGTATAGGCGTGGATCGTGGTCATGAAACCCTGGTTGATGCCGATGGCGTTGTTCAGGACCTGGGCCACCGGCGCCAGGCAGTTCGTGGTGCACGACGCGTTCGACACCACCTTGTGCGACTTGCGCAGCTTGCTGTGGTTGACGCCGTAAACGACCGTCAGGTCGGCGTCGGTGCACGGGGCGGAGACCAGGACCTTCTTGGCGCCGGCTTCCAGATGGGCGGCGGCCTTGTCCTTGGAAGCGAAAATGCCGGTGCATTCCAGGGCGATATCGACGCCCAGCTTGCCCCACGGCAGCTTGGCCGGATCGCGTTCGGCGGTCACCACCATGTCGTTGCGGCCGGCGTTCATGGCGTTGCGCTTGGTCTTCACCGTGCCGGGGAAACGGCCGTGCACCGAATCGTAGCGCAGCAGGTGGGCGTTGGTTTCCACCGGGCCCAAATCGTTGATGGCGACGACCTGAATGTCCTTGCGGCCCGATTCGTGAATGGCGCGCAGCACCAGGCGGCCGATGCGGCCGAATCCATTGATGGCAACTTTGACTGGCATGTTTTACGTCCTCCTATGTCGTTCCGGTATGGGTCCTCACGCCCGGTCGAGGCAATCCTTCGCGGTTTGTGCGACGGCGTGTGGTGTGATGTTGAAGTGTGTGTAGAGATGGTTTGCGGGCGCGGATGCGCCGAAGCTTGTCATGCCGACGGCGGCGCCGGTGCTGCCGGTGTAGCGCTCCCAGCCCATCATGGCCGCGGCCTCCACGGCGACTTTCACCGTGCCCGGGCCCAGGGTCTCGGCGCGGTAGGCCGCGTCCTGCTCGTCGAACAGCTCCCAGCACGGCACCGAGACCACCCGGGCGGGGATATTGTCCTGTTGCAGCAGGGCCTGGGCCTCCAGCGCGATCTGCACCTCCGTGCCCGTGGCCAGCAGGGTCACTTTTGCTTGGCCGTCGGCCGGGGACAGCTCATAGGCCCCGCGGGCGCAGAGATTGTCTTGCGTGTGGCTGGTGCGCACCGCCGGGACCCCCTGGCGGCTCAGGGCCAGGACACTGGGCCGGGCACTGCTCTCCAACGCGAGCTGCCAGCACTCGGCGGTCTCGATGGCGTCCGCCGGGCGCATGACCAGCAGGTTGGGCATGGCCCTGAGGCTGGCCAGGTGCTCGATGGGCTGGTGGGTCGGGCCGTCCTCGCCCAGGCCGATACTGTCATGGGTCATCACATAGACCACCCGCTGGCCCATCAGGGCGGACAAGCGAATGGCGGGC
>JANQFL010000022.1 GCA_028277845.1 Sneathiellales bacterium | reverse complement strand
CACCAACTACCGTCCGCAGTTCTACTTCCGGACGACGGACGTGACGGGTGTCGTGCAGTTGCCGGAAGGCACGGAGATGGTGATGCCGGGCGACAACATCAAGATGCACATCGAGCTGATCTGCCCGATCGCCATGGACGAAGGCCTGCGCTTCGCGATCCGCGAAGGCGGCCGTACCGTCGGCGCCGGCGTCGTCTCCAAAATCATCGAGTAGCAAAGGTTTTATTGAGACCCCGCATCCGCGGGGTCCCATTTTTTGATGGGACTGTAAGATGGATAGCCAAAATATCCGCATTCGGCTGAAAGCATTCGACCATCGCGTTCTCGACCAGTCGACGAGCGAGATTGTCAACACGGCCAAGCGGACCGGAGCTCAGGTTCGGGGTCCGATACCTTTGCCCACGAGAATCGAAAAATTCACGGTATTGCGGTCGCCGCATATCGATAAGAAGTCGCGCGAGCAGTTTGAAATCCGCACGCACAAGCGCCTTCTCGATATCGTCGATCCGACGCCGCAAACGGTTGACGCGTTGATGAAGCTGGATCTCGCATCCGGTGTCGACGTGGAGATCAAACTCTAAGTCAGGTGGCGGAAATGCGTACAGGACTCGTCGCCCAGAAAGTCGGAATGACTCGGGTGTTTGCCGAAAACGGGAACCACGTTCCCGTGACGGTGCTCAAGGTCGACAACTGCCAGGTGATTGCGCAGCGCACGGCCGAGAGGGATGGCTATACGGCGGTTCAGCTCGGTGTCGGCGCGGCCAAGGTGAAGAACCTTTCCAAGGCCATGCGCGGCCACTTCGCCAAGGCGAGTGTCGAGCCGAAACAGCGTGTGGCCGAATTCCGCGTGTCGGATGACGCCCTGGTGGATGTCGGCGCGGAAATCACAGCCGATCACTTCGTCGACGGTCAGAAGATCGACGTCATCGGCACCAGCATCGGTAAGGGTTTCGCCGGCGCCATGAAGCGCCACAACTTCGCCGGCCTGCGGGCCAGCCACGGCGTGTCGATTTCGCACCGTGCCCACGGTTCCACCGGCCAGTGCCAGGATCCGGGCAAGGTCTTCAAGGGCAAGAAGATGGCCGGCCACATGGGCGCCGCCCGGGTGACGGAACAGAACCTGGAAGTGGTGTCCACCGACGTCGAGCAGGGCCTGATCCTGGTGCGCGGCTCGGTGCCGGGCTCGAAGGGTGGCTGGGTCCTCGTCCGCGACGCGGTGAAGAAAGCCATGCCCGAAGGCCTGCCGTTCCCGGCGTCGGTCAAGCAGACGGCGGCCGAGGCCGCACCCGCCGAAGAGGCGCCGGCCGAGGAAACGCCCGCTGAAGACGCACCGGCCGAAGACGCCGCCAGCGAAGAAAGCGAGGGTTGAGAGCGATGAAGATCGATGTGACCACCCTCGAGAACAAGAAGTCGGGCAGTGTCGAGCTGGCCGACGGCGTGTTCGGCGTGCCGGTCCGTTCCGACATCCTGCACCGCATGGTCAACTGGCAATTGGCCAAACGTCGCGCCGGGACCCACAAGACCAAGGGCGTCAGCGAAATTTCCGGCACCACGGCCAAGCCGTTCAAGCAAAAAGGCACCGGCCGGGCCCGCCAGGGCACCAGCCGTGCGACGCAGATGCGCGGCGGCGCCACGGTCTTCGGACCGGTCGTGCGCTCCCATGCCATCGACCTGCCCAAGAAGGTGCGCCGTCTGGCCCTGAAGACCGCTCTGTCCAGCAAGCAGGCGGAAGGCAAGCTCGTGGTCGTCGACGCGGCCGCCCTGAAGGAGGCCAAGACGTCGGCCCTGGCCGGCAAGCTGAAGGCCATGGGCCTGCAGTCGGTCCTGGTCATCGACGGTCCGGAAGTCGACCAGAACATGCGCAAGGCCGCGGCCAACCTGCCGATGGTCGATGTGCTGCCGCAGCAGGGTGCCAACGTTTACGACATTCTACGCCATGACACGCTGGTCCTGACCAAGGCCGCGGTCGAGCATCTGGAGGCACGGCTCAAATGAATCGGGAAGCGATGTACCAAGTGATTCTGAGCCCGGTCATCACCGAAAAATCGACCCGGACCTCGGAATACAATCAGGTGACGTTCCGCGTCACGCTGGATGCGACCAAGCCGCAGATCAAATCGGCCATCGAAGGTCTGTTCGATGTCAAGGTCAAGGCGGTCAACACCATCCGTGTCAAAGGCAAGACCAAGCGCTTCCGCGGCATTCCGGGCAAACGGTCCGACTTCAAGAAGGCCATGGTCACGCTGGAAGAGGGTCACTCGATCGACGTGACGACGGGAATCTAAAACAATGGCTCTTAAATCCTATAAACCGACAACCCCGTCACAGCGGAATCTGGTCCTGGTCGACCGGTCCGCGTTGTGGAAGGGCGGCCCGGTCAAGCAACTGACCGAAGGCCTGACCGGCAAGGGCGGCCGCAACAACCACGGCCGTATCACCGCCCGCCGCCGTGGCGGCGGTCACAAGCGCCGCTACCGGGTCATCGACTTCAAGCGTTCGAAACGGGGCGTCTCCGCGACCGTCGAGCGGATCGAATACGATCCGAACCGGTCCGCGTTCATCGCCCTGCTGAAATACGACGACGGTGATCTGGCCTACATCCTGGCGCCCCAGCGCGTGGCCGTCGGCGACAAGGTCATCGCCGACGACCGGGTCGACATCAAGCCGGGCAACGCCATGCCGCTGGCCAACATGCCGGTCGGCACCATCGTCCACAATGTGGAACTGAAGAAGGGCAAGGGCGGGCAGCTGGCCCGTTCGGCCGGCACCTATGCCCAGCTGATCGGCAAGGACCAGGGCTACGCCCAGATCCGCCTGTCGTCCGGCGAGCAGCGCATGGTGCGCGGCGAATGCATGGCGACGGTGGGTTCGGTCTCCAATCCGGACAACCAGAACATCAAATTGGGCAAAGCGGGCCGTGCCCGTTGGAAAGGCCGCCGCCCCTCCGTTCGCGGCGTGGCGATGAACCCGGTCGATCACCCGCACGGTGGTGGTGAAGGCCGCACGTCCGGTGGACGCCATCCGGTGACCCCTTGGGGCAAGCCGACCAAGGGCAAGCGGACGCGGTCCAACAAGTCCACCGACAAATACATCATGCGGCGTCGGCCGAAGAAGTAGGCGAGGAGCAGAGAAGTGGCTCGTTCAGTTTGGAAAGGACCGTTTGTCGACGGCTATCTGCTTAAGAAAGCAGAAACCGTCCGCGATTCGGGACGCAAGGAAGTCATCAAAACCTGGTCGCGGCGCTCGACCATCCTGCCGCAGTTCGTCGGCCTGACTTTCGGTGTCTACAACGGTCGGAAGTTTATCCCCGTTCTGGTGACGGAAGACATGGTCGGGCACAAGCTCGGCGAGTTCTCCCCGACCCGGACGTATTACGGTCATGCGGCCGACAAGAAGGCTAAGAGGCGCTGATCATGGGTAAGCAAGCGCAAGAACGTCGTTTGGACGAAACGGAAGCCATGGCGGTCGGCCGCCGGCTGCGTATCAGTCCGCAGAAGCTCAATCTGGTCGCCGGCTCGATCCGCGGTAAGAACGTGGAAACGGCGTTGGCCGAATTGACCTTTTCGCGCCGCCGTATCGCCAACGACGTCCGCAAGGTTCTGCAGTCGGCGATCGCCAATGCCGAAAACAACCATCAGCTCGACGTGGACCGCCTGTATGTCAAGGAAGCCTATGTCGGCAAGAACTTGGTCATGAAACGCTGGCGTCCCCGGGCGCGCGGCCGGGTTGGCCGGATCATCAAGCCGTTCAGCGACATCACTGTCGTCGTGCGCGAGCGCGAGGAGACTGAGTAATGGGTCAGAAAGTCAATCCGATCGGGCTGCGGCTCGGCATCAACCGGACCTGGGATTCCCGTTGGTACGCGGACGGCGGCGACTATGCCGACCAGTTGAAGGAAGACCTGCGTATCCGCGAGTATCTCGAAGGCAAGCTGTCCCAGGCCGGAATCAGCAAAATCGTCGTCGAGCGGCCGGCCAAGAAAGCCCGCGTCACCATTCACACGGCCCGTCCCGGCGTGGTCATCGGCAGGAAGGGCGCGGATATCGAGAAGCTGCGCCGCGCGCTGGGCGAAATGACCAAAAGCGACGTGCACCTGAACATCGTCGAGATCCGCAAGCCGGAAATCGACGCCAAGCTGGTGGCCGAAAACATCGCCCAGCAGTTGGTGCGCCGCGTGGCGTTCCGCCGTGCCATGAAGCGGGCCGTGCAGTCGGCCATGCGCCTCGGCGCCCAGGGCATCCGGATCAACTGCGGCGGCCGCCTGGGCGGCGCCGAAATCGCCCGGACCGAATGGTATCGCGAAGGCCGTGTGCCGTTGCACACGCTGCGCGCCGATATCGATTACGGCACGGCGACGGCGCAAACCGCGTACGGTGCGTGCGGCGTCAAGGTATGGGTGTTCAAGGGCGAGATTCTGGCCCACGACCCCATGGCCCAGGACAAGCGCCTGAACGAACAACAGACCGGGCGCTAGGGGACAGGGTAGTCAACCATGCTGCAACCGAAACGAACAAAATTCCGCAAGTTCCACAAGGGCCGCATTCACGGCAAGGCCAAGGGTGGAACGGCACTGAACTTTGGTGCCTATGGCATGAAGGCGCAGGAGCCGGCGCGTATCACCTCGCGTCAGATCGAAGCCACGCGCCGGGCCATCACGCGCCACATCAAGCGTACCGGACGTCTTTGGATCCGCATCTTTCCCGACGTCGCCGTGTCGGGCAAGCCGGCCGAAGTGCGTATGGGTAAAGGCAAGGGGTCGCCCGAATACTGGATGTGCCGGGTCAAGCCGGGCCGCATCCTGTTCGAGCTCGACGGCGTTCCCATGGAGTTGGCGCGGGAAGCGTTTGAACGCGGCGCCGCGAAACTGCCGATGAAGGTGAAATTCGTCACCCGCTTCGGTGAGGAGGGCTGAGCATGAAAGCGCAAGATCTTCGCGGCAAGACGGCCGACGAACTGAATGACGAACTGCTCACCCTGCGTAAGGAGCAATTCAATCTGCGTTTCCAGAAAGCCAGTGGCCAGTTGGAAAATACCGCGCGTGTCCGCCAGGTACGCCGGGATATCGCACGGATTAAGACTGCCCTGGGCGCCTCGGCGTCCGGTCAGGAAGCGTAAGGAGACGGAAGGATGCCAAAACGCGTTCTTCAAGGCGTGGTGGTGAGCGACAAGGCGGACAAGACCATTGTGGTCCGTGTCGAACGCCGTGTGACCCATCCCCTGTACAAGAAGATTATTCGCAAGTCCAAGCGCTATCACGCGCACGACCCGGAAAACAGCGCCAAGGCCGGCGACAAGGTGCGCATTCGCGAATGCCGTCCCCTGTCCAAGACCAAGTGCTGGGAACTGGTTCAGGACGAAGCGTAGGTCGGCGGTTTAGAGAGGTAGACGACAATGATTCAGATGCAAACCAATCTGGACGTCGCCGACAATTCAGGTGCTCGGCGGGTTCAGTGCATCAAGGTGCTGGGCGGTTCGAAACGGACCAGCGCGTCTATCGGGGATGTCATCGTGGTCTCCGTGAAGGAAGCGATTCCGCGCGGCCGTGTGAAGAAGGGTGACGTGCATAAGGCCGTCATCGTGCGTACGGCCAAGGAAATTCACCGGCAGGATGGTTCGAGCATTCGTTTCGACCGCAACGCCGCGGTTCTGATCAACAATCAGAACGAGCCGATCGGAACGCGTATTTTCGGCCCGGTGACCCGTGAACTGCGCGGGCGCGGACATATGAAGATCATCTCGCTCGCGCCGGAGGTGTTGTGATGGCCAAGATCAAGAAAGGCGATCAGGTCGTCGTCCTCAACGGACGGGACCGGGGCAAGAAGGGTGAAGTGCTCAAGGTGTTGCCGAAAGCGAACCGGGCGCTCGTCCAGGGAGTCAACGTGGTGAAGCGCCATACGCGCCCGAGCCAGACCCAGGCCGGTGGCATCGTCGACAAGGAAGCGTCGATCGATATGTCCAATCTGGCGCATGTTGATCCCAAGGACGGCAAGGCCACCCGCGTTGGTATGAAAACTTTGGATGACGGCCGCAAGGTGCGCTTTGCCAAGCGTTCCGGCGAAGTCATCGATCTGTAAGGGAGACGGGGATGTACACGCCGCGTCTGAAAGAAGCATACGAGTCGACGATCCGTCAGCGCATGACGGAGAAGTTCAACTACACGAACCCCATGCAGGTTCCGAAGTTGGAGAAGATCGTCGTCAATATGGGTGTCGGAGAAGCCGTTGGAGATTCCAAGAAGGTCCAGTCGGCGGTCAACGATATGACCATCATCACCGGTCAGAAGCCGGTCGTGACCAAGGCCTCCAAGTCCATCGCCACATTCAAGTTGCGCGAGGGCATGCCGATCGGCTGCAAGGTTACGCTGCGCCGCAACCGCATGTACGAGTTTCTCGACCGGTTGATCAACATCGCCATGCCGCGGGTGCGTGACTTCCGCGGCGTGTCGGACAAGTCGTTCGACGGGCGGGGGAACTATTCCCTCGGCCTCAAGGAACAGATCGTGTTCACCGAAATCGATTACGACCAGGTCGACGATATTCGGGGAATGAACGTGGTGATTTGCACGACGGCAAATACGGATGAAGAAGCCCGCGAATTGTTGGCGGCCTTCGACATGCCGTTTGCCCAGTAAGGCGCCGTAGGGAGAAGAGAGCATGGCTAAGAAGAGTGCGATCGAGAAGAACAAACGGCGCCGCCGCCTGGTTGAGAAACACAAGGCCAAGCGTGCGACGCTGAAGGCCCAGGCGGTAGATCAGAGCTTGTCGGGCGAAGAGCGTTTCGCTGCCCGCTTGAAATTGGCGGCCTTGCCCCGCAATGGCTCGTCGACCCGCGTACGCAACCGGTGCGGTGTCACCGGACGGCCGCGCGGGGTGTATCGGAAACTGAAAATGTCGCGGATTGCGCTGCGCGAGCTGGCCTCGCACGGTCAGATCCCCGGCATGGTCAAGTCCAGTTGGTGAGGGAGAATAGGATATGGCAATGAGCGATCCCTTGGGGGATATGCTGACACGTATCCGCAACGGGCAACAGGCGGGTAAAAGCGCTATCGTTAGCCCCGCATCGCGTTTGCGGGCCAACGTTCTGTCCGTTCTGCAGAGTGAAGGTTATATCCGCGGCTACAGCCGGATGGATATGGATGGCGGCAAAGCCGAATTGACCATCGAGCTGAAATACCACGAAGGCCGGCCGGTTATTCGCGAAATCAAGCGCGTTTCGACCCCGGGCCGCCGGGTCTACTCCTCGGTCAAGGATCTGCCCCGGGTCCGTAATGGACTGGGTATTTCGATCCTGTCGACGCCGCGCGGTGTTATGTCCGATCTCGACGCCCGTTCCCAGAACGTCGGCGGCGAAGTCCTCTGCACCGTATTCTGAGGACCTGAACATGTCCCGTATCGGAAAAAACCCCGTCGAAGTGCCGAGTGGCGTCGAGGTCAAACTCGACGGCGCCAACATCACGGCCAAGGGCAAGAATGGCCAGCTGAGCATGACGTTGGTCGACGACGTCATCGCGTCCATGGACGACGGCAAGATCACCGTCTCGCCGCGTGACGAGTCGAAACGTTCCCGCAGCATGTGGGGCATGCAGCGCACCATGGTGCAGAACCTGGTGACCGGCGTTTCCGACGGATTCTCGCGGGAGCTGCAGATCAACGGTGTCGGCTATCGTGCCTCGGTCCAGGGCAAGACCCTGAACCTGCAGCTCGGTTTCAGCCACGACGTGCAGTATCCCATCCCTGAGGGGATCGAGATCAAATGCGGCAGTCCGACCCAGATCACCGTATCCGGTGCCGACAAGCAGCGGGTGGGGCAGGTCGCGGCGGAGATTCGCGCCTATCGCAAGCCCGAACCCTACAAGGGCAAGGGCGTGAAGTACGCCGACGAACACATCCTCCGCAAGGAAGGTAAGAAGAAGTAGGCCGACGATGAAGAACGAAAAAGCAAAAATGGCGCGACGCAAGTTCCGTATCCGGAACCGCATTCGCAAAGTTGCAGACGGTCGTCCCCGGCTGTCGGTGTTCCGGTCGTCCAAGCATATCTACGCGCAAGTCATCGACGACCGCAGCGGCAAGACGCTCGCCTCCGCCGGTACGCTCGAGAAGGACGTACGCAGCGGTCTCAAGACCGGAGCCGACGTCGACGCAGCGACCGCGGTCGGCAAGCTGATTGCCGAACGGGCGCTGAAAGCCGGATGTGAACAGGTCGTGTTTGATCGCGGCGGCTATCGCTATCACGGGCGGGTCAAGGCTTTGGCCGACGCCGCGCGTGAAAGCGGTCTTTCGTTTTAGGAGAAGGTAACCGATGCAACGCAACATGCAACGCGGCGAACAGTCGGATCGGACCGAAGGTGAACTGATCGACAAGTTGGTTCACATCAACCGTGTCGCCAAGGTGGTCAAGGGTGGCCGACGCTTCGGTTTTGCCGCGCTGGTTGTCGTCGGCGACCAGAAGGGACGCGTCGGCTACGGCAAGGGCAAGGCCCGTGAAGTGCCCGAAGCGATCCGCAAGGCGACCGAGTCCGCCAAGCGTAACCTGATCCGCGTCCCGTTGCGGGAAGGCCGGACCCTGCACCACGACGTGACCGGACGCCACGGCGCCGGCCGTGTGGTCCTGCGTGCGGCGCCTCCCGGTACCGGTATCATTGCCGGCGGCCCGATGCGCGCGGTGTTCGAATCGCTGGGCGTGTCCGATGTGGTCACCAAGTCGATCGGGTCGCAGAACCCGTACAACATGATCAAAGCGACTTTGGACGCCCTGCAGCGGATCGAGTCGCCGCGCATGGTGGCGTCGAAGCGCGGCAAGAAGGTCAGCGAGGTGGTCGGACGCCGCTCCGAGGAGAAGGTTGATGGCTAAGAAGAAAACGCTTCGGGTCACCCAGATCGGCAGCCCGATTCGCCGTGAAAAGTCGCAGCGTCAGACCTTGATCGGCCTGGGCCTGAACAAGATGCACCGTACGCGGGAGCTGGAAGACACGCCCGCCGTCCGCGGCATGATCAACAAAGTCTCCCACATGGTACGGGTCGAAGGCGAAAGCTGAGACTCTGACCGGTTGAAGGAACAGAACAATGCGTTTGAACGATCTGCGTGACAATGCCGGCGCCCACAAGGGCCGGACCCGGGTCGGCCGGGGGATCGGCTCCGGCAAGGGCAAAACCTGCGGCAGCGGCATGAAGGGCCAGAAGTCCCGTTCGGGCGTCGCGATCAAGGGCTTTGAAGGCGGTCAAATGCCGCTGCACCGGCGCTTGCCGAAGCGCGGCTTCAACAACATTTTCCGCAAGCAGTTCGCCACGGTCAACCTGGGCCGGCTGCAGAAGGCCATCGACGACAAAAAGATTGACTCGAAAAAGGCCATCACAGCCACCACCTTGGAGGAAGCTGGCGTCGTGGGCCGCGTGCGCGACGGCGTTCGTCTTCTCGGTAACGGCGAATTGACCGCCAAGATCGAGATCGAAGTGTCCGGCGCGTCCAAGTCGGCCGTGGCTGCAGTCGAAAAGGCTGGCGGCAAGGTCACCATTGTTGCCGAGACACAGCCTGCTGCTGCGGACAAAGCGGAGGATGCCGGCGCGGAATAACCGCCGGACCGGAGAACTCGTATGGCATCTGCCGCGGAACAACTCGCCGCCAATATCAATTTCGGAGCCTTTCGCAAGGCGACGGAACTGAAGAAGCGCATCTGGTTCACACTGGGTGCGCTGATTATCTATCGGCTGGGCACATACATTCCGATTCCCGGAGTGGACCCGTCGGTGTTGGCGGACCTGCTGAACCAGACCGGTGGCGGCCTGGTCGGCCTGTTCGACGTGTTCGCGGGCGGCGCCTTGAGCCGCATGGCCATCTTCGCGCTTGGCATCATGCCGTACATTTCGGCGTCCATTATCATGCAGTTGATGACCTCGGTCTCACCGCAACTGGAAGCGCTGAAGAAAGAAGGCGAGGCCGGCCGCAAGAAGATCAACCAGTACACCCGCTACGGTACGGTGATCCTGGCTGCCTTGCAGGGGTACGGCATCGCGGTCGGCATGGAAGGCATGACCGGGCAGGGCGGCGTCGCCGCCGTCGAGAACCCGGGTCTGTTTTTCCGCTTTTCCGCAACCATCACCATTGTCGGCGGTACCGTCTTCCTGATGTGGCTTGGCGAACAGATCACCGCCCGCGGCGTCGGCAACGGTATTTCCCTGATCATTTTCTCGGGCATCGTCGCGGAACTGCCGAGCGCCCTGGTGGCAACCCTGGACCTGGGCCGTACCGGCGCCCTGTCGACCATCTTCATCATGTTCCTGCTGGTCATGTCGGTTGCGGTCATCGCCTTCATCGTGTTCATGGAGCGGGCGCAGCGGCGTATCCTGGTGCAGTACCCGAAACGCCAGGTCGGCAACAAGATGTTCGGCGGCGAAAGTTCGCATTTGCCGCTCAAACTGAACACCGCCGGCGTGATTCCGCCGATTTTCGCTTCGTCCCTGCTGTTGCTGCCGATTACCGTGGCAAGCTTCTCGGCGGGTGCCGGACCGGACTGGCTGACCACTGTGACCGCCCTTCTCGGACGGGGACAGCCGCTGTACCTCGGCCTCTACATGTTCGGCATCGCATTCTTCTGTTTCTTCTATACGGCGATCGTGTTCAATCCGGCGGACACGGCGGACAACTTGAAGAAATACGGCGGATTCATTCCCGGTATCCGCCCCGGCAAGCGGACGTCGGAATACCTGGATCACGTTTTGACCCGGCTGACGGTGGTCGGCGCGTGCTATCTGATGGCTGTCTGCCTGCTGCCGGAACTGCTGATTTCGCAGTATTCGGTGCCGTTCTATTTTGGCGGCACGTCGTTGCTCATTGTCGTCAGCGTGACCATGGATACGGTGGCGCAAGTCCAATCCCATCTGCTGGCGCATCAGTATGAAGGCTTGATCAAGAAGTCACGGCTCAAGGGGAGAAACCGGTGACCATCGTCTTGATCGGACCACCCGGTTGCGGCAAGGGCACCCAGGCCAAAACCCTGGTGGACACCATGGGCATGGAGCACCTGTCTTCGGGTGATCTGCTGCGGTCCGCCATCGCCCAGGGGACGGCGCTGGGCAAGCGGGTCGAGGCGGTTCTGGAACGCGGCGATCTGGTCGACGACGAAACGATGGTGGGTGTCATCGCCGAGCGGATCGATCGAAGCCGCCCGGCGGGTGGTTACATTTTTGACGGCTTTCCGCGCACGGTGGCTCAGGCCGAGGCGCTGGACAGCATGCTGGCCGAACGCGGCCTGAAAATAGATCAGGTGATCCAGTTGACCGTCGATGACGATCAATTGGTGTCCCGGATCACGGGACGATATACCTGCGCCATGTGTGGTGAAGGATATCACGACCGGTTCAAGCAGCCGGCCAAGGACGGTATTTGCGACAATTGCGGCGGGACGGAGTTCACCCGCCGGGATGACGATAAGGAAGAAACGGTGAAAGCGCGGTTGGGCGTGTATTACGAGCTGACCGCGCAGTTGCTTCCATATTACGAAGGCAAGGGTGTTCTCAGAACCGTGGACGGCATGGCCGACATCGGTGAAGTTACCCAGGCCATTCAAGAGGTTATGAAGGCGACTTGATCAGTTGACTAAGGGCCGCCTGGTCCTATAATCCGGCGCTTTGCCCGGGTGTAGACAGTGGAAAACTCAGCCGATTGGGCTGATGAGGAGAAAACGACGTGGCGCGTATAGCTGGTGTAAATATTCCGACAAACAAGCGGGTGTCGATTGCGCTGACCTATATCTACGGAATCGGTCCGAAAAAGGCGCAGGAAATCTGCGACAAGGCTGGTCTGCCGGTGGAAAAGCGGGTCAATGAACTGTCGGACGCCGAGGTCATTCAGATCCGCGAGATCATCGACAACGACTACAACGTGGAAGGTGATCTGCGCCGCGAAACTGCCATGAATATCAAGCGTTTGATGGATCTGGGCTGCTATCGCGGATTGCGCCATCGCCGTGGCCTGCCGGTGCGTGGCCAGCGGACCCATACCAACGCCCGGACCCGCAAGGGCCCGGCACGGCCGATTGCCGGTAAGAAGAAAGCCACGCGGTAAAGGAGACCGGTTATGGCCAAGGACAAAACAGCACGCGTACGCCGCCGCGAACGGAAGAACATCACGTCCGGCGTGGCGCACATCAACGCCACCTTCAACAACACGATGATCACCATTGCCGATGCACAGGGCAACGCGATCTCGTGGTCGTCCGCCGGTTCCCGCGGTTTCAAGGGATCGCGCAAATCCACGCCGTATGCCGCCCAGATGGCCGCCGAAGATGCCGGCCGCAAGGCGCAGGAACATGGCATGAAGACCCTGGAAGTGGAAGTCAAAGGCCCCGGTTCGGGCCGTGAATCCGCGCTGCGTGCTTTGCAGTCCGTCGGATTCGTCATTACCTCTATTCGCGACGTGTCGCCGATCCCGCACAACGGGTGCCGGCCGCCGAAACGCCGCCGCGTCTAGAGTGATTTGGGCGCCGGTATCCCATCCGGCGCCTCGAAGTCGAGATAGAAACAGTGTAGCGGTCGGACGCTAATCCGGCCGAAAGCGTGAGGTCATACACGTGATACAGAAGAACTGGACGGAATTGATCAAGCCGACCAAGCTGGAAATCGAGGCGGGCGACGACCCGAAGTGCAAAGCCGTAATCGTGGCCGAACCGCTGGAACGCGGGTTCGGTCTGACGCTCGGCAACGCATTGCGACGCGTGCTGCTGTCGTCGCTGCAAGGCGCCGCGGTGACGTCGATCCAGATCGACGGCATTTTGCACGAGTTCTCGTCGATTCCGGGCGTCCGCGAGGACGTGACGGATATCGTCCTGAACCTCAAGTCCTTGGCCGTCAAATTGCACAGCGAAGGTCCCAAGCGGATGCAACTGCGTGTCGAGAAGCCGGGCGAAGTAACGGCCGGCATGATCGAAGCCGGTCACGACATCGAAATCATGAACCCGGACCTCACCTTGTTCCATCTGGACGAAGGTGAAACCGTGTCGATGGAAATCACCATCAACACGGGGACCGGTTATGTCCCGGGCGCGCAAAACCGTCAGGAAGACTCGCCGATCGGCCTCATCCCGGTCGATGCGCTGTACAGCCCGATCACCAGCGTGGCTTACAAAGTCGAGAATACCCGTGAAGGCCAGAAGCTGGACTACGACAAGTTGACCATGACCCTCGAGACCGACGGTACGGTCATGCCCGAGGACGCCGTGGCGCTGGCCGCGCGTATTCTTCAGGATCAGCTGCAACTGTTCGTCAATTTCGAGGAACCGCAGGCGGAGCGCGCGGAGTCGGCGCCGGCCGAACCCGAGTTCAACCGCAATCTGCTGCGCAAGGTCGACGAGTTGGAGTTGTCTGTCCGTTCGGCGAACTGCCTGAAGAACGACAACATTGTCTATATCGGCGATCTCATTCAGAAGACCGAAGCGGAAATGCTGCGGACGCCAAATTTCGGCCGCAAGTCGTTGAACGAGATCAAGGAAGTGTTGGCACAGATGGGACTGCACCTGGGTATGGAAGTCCCGAACTGGCCGCCGGAGAACATTGAAGAACTGGCGAAGCGCCTTGAGGAACCGTTCTAAGGATTCTCGCTAAAGTTTGTAGGAGACTAGTACCATGCGTCACAGAATGAGTGGCCGCAAACTGAACCGGACCAGCGCACACCGCAAGGCGATGTTCGCCAATCTTGCGGCGGCTTTGCTCAAGCACGAGCAAATCAAGACCACCTTGCCCAAGGCCAAGGAACTGAAGCCGATCGTGGACAAGCTGATCACCTTGGGTAAGCGCGGCAGTCTGCATGCCCGCCGCCAGGCCATTGCCCAACTGACGGACGAAAAGGTCGTTCAGAAGCTGTTTTCCGATCTGGCGGAACGCTACGCCGAACGCAGCGGCGGATATTCCCGCGTGTTGCGGGCCGGTTATCGCTACGGCGACTCGGCACCGATGGCGGTGATCGAGTTGGTGGACCGCGATCCCGACGCCAAGGGCCAGGATTCCGGCCCGGTTCTGGTTGACGAAGATGACGAGGAAGAAGCAGCTGCATAGCGGCTGGTCGCTTCCCGGCCGTCGATTCGACGGCGCGTAATTGGAAAGGGCAGTCCGATGGCTGCCCTTTTCACGTTTCTATCGCTTGGCGTAGGTCGCACCCATCGCCATGTAGCGCTAAACTGTCACGTAACAGGCGAGACGCGATGCAACGACTGCTCACAATGATCTATCTGATGCTGGCCGTGGCCTTGTCGGCCCCGGCTCTGAGCGATCAGGCTTGGGCGGAAAGTGAGTCCAAGGTTCTTCCGCGTTCGGCCGCCGAGGTTCAATTGTCCTATGCGCCTCTGGTCAGGCATGCCGCGCCGGCGGTGGTGAACATCTACACGAAAAAGGTGGTTGCGCAGCGCCGGCGATCGCCGTTGTTCAATGATCCGTTCTTCAAGCACTTCTTCGGCGAGCAGTTTTTTGGCCCCAAGCGGGAGAAGGTCCAGAACTCGCTCGGTTCCGGTGTCATTGTCGATCCCGAGGGTATCATCGTTACCAACAATCATGTCATCGCCGGAGCGGACGAGATCACGGTTGCCTTGTCGGACCGGCGGGAATTCGCGGCCGAATTGGTGCTGGCGGACGAACGCACGGATCTGGCGGTCCTGCGGGTCGACACGGGCGGCAAAACATTGCCGGCATTGGAATTACGTGATTCCGACGACTTGGAGGTCGGTGACCTGGTTCTGGCCATCGGCAACCCGTTTGGCGTCGGACAAACGGTGACCAGTGGGATTATCTCGGCTCTTGCACGCACCCGTATCGGCGTGTCCGACTATCAGTTTTTCATTCAAACCGATGCGGCCATCAATCCCGGAAATTCGGGTGGCGCTTTGATCTCCATGGATGGAAAGGTCGTCGGCATCAATACGGCCATCTATTCCCGCAGCGGCGGTTCCGTCGGTATCGGATTTGCCATCCCGGCCAACATGGTCGCCGCAGTCCTGGCCTCGGCGGAAAACGGCAAACGCGTCATCCGGCCCTGGCTCGGGGCATCGGGTCAACCCGTCACGTCCGATGTGGCTTCCGGCCTCGGGCTTGACCGGCCGGGGGGCGTTCTCGTCAACGCGGTGTTTCCCGGCGGTCCCGCGGATCACGCGGGATTGAAAATCGGCGATGTGATCGTCGCGGTTGACGGCAAGGAGATCATCGACGCCCAAGGCCTGCGCTTCCGCATCGCGACGCGGCCGGTTGGAGAATTTGCGACGGTCTCCGTGTTGCGTCAGGGCGACACGATGGATCTGGACATTGAATTGAAGGGCGCGCCGGAGACACCCGGCCGTAATATTACGGAACTGAAAGGAGATCATCCGCTGTCCGGCATGCTGGTGGGCAATCTGTCGCCTGCCTTCGCCGAGGAACTCGGTATCGATTCCATGATATCCGGCGTGGTGGTGCTCAAGATCCGTCGCGGCAGCCGAGCCAACCGCATGCGTCTGCGGCCGGGAGATATTCTGGTCGCGTTGGACGGCACAACCCTGAAAACAGTCGACGATGTGAACGCGGCACTGAAAAACGCGTCGGGTGAAATGAAACTGGTCCTGCGGCGGCGCAACAAACTCTACAACCTGGTCATCAAAGGGTGAGCGATCTTTTTTCGGCAGCTGGGTTGGATGACGCGGCGCCCAAGCCGCTCGCGGAGAAGCTGCGGCCCGACACCCTCGCGGATGTGGTCGGCCAGGACCATCTGTTGGCCGGCAGCGGTCCGCTCGGCCGCATGGTGGCCAGCGGCCGCCTGGCATCTCTGATCCTATGGGGCCCGCCGGGAACGGGAAAAACGACGATCGCACGGCTTCTGGCCCAGAGCATCGACCTGGAGTTCGTGCAACTGTCCGCCGTGTTTTCCGGTGTCGCCGATCTGCGCAAGGTGTTCGATGCCGCCAAATCCCGGCGCCAGGATGGCCGCGGAACACTGTTGTTCGTCGACGAAATTCATCGTTTCAACCGCAGCCAGCAGGACGGGTTTCTGCCCTATGTGGAAGACGGCACCGTGGTTCTGGTCGGGGCCACGACCGAAAACCCGTCGTTCGAACTCAACGCCGCGTTGTTGTCCCGGTGCCAGGTCCTGGTGCTCAACCGGCTGGACGACACGGCGTTGGAACACCTGCTCAAGCGGGCGGAAGAGGTGCAGGGAAAGGCCTTGCCCGTCACGGACGATGCCCGGTCGTCCCTGCGCGCCATGGCGGACGGCGACGGCCGGTACCTGTTGAACCTGGCCGAGGAACTGTTTGCGCTGAACGCCGGGAGCGCGCTCGATACGGCGGCCCTGGTGTCCGCCATCCACAAGCGGGCGCCGGTCTACGACAAGGCGCAGGAAGGGCATTACAATCTGATCAGCGCCCTGCACAAGTCCCTGCGCGGCTCGGATACGGATGCGTCACTTTACTGGCTGGCGCGTATGCTGGTCGCGGGTGAGGACCCTCTCTACGTCGCCCGGCGTCTGGTGCGGTTCGCCTCGGAGGATATCGGGCTCGCCGATCCGCAGGCGCTGGTGCAGGCGCTGGCGGCCAAGCAGGCCTACGACTTCGTCGGCTCGCCGGAAGGGGAGTTGGCGTTGGCCCAGGCAGTGATCTACTTGGGTTCCGCGCCGAAATCCAATGCCGCCTACAAGGCGTTCGGTGCCGCGAGCCGGGCCGCCCGGGAAACCGGCTCCCTGATGCCGCCCAAGCACATTCTCAATGCCCCGACCCGGTTGATGAAGGATTTGGGATACGGCAAGGATTACATGTACGACCACGACACCGAGGACGGTTTCTCCGGTCAGAACTATTTTCCCGAGGAAATGCCCCGCGCGCGCTTCTATAACCCGGGGGACCGGGGGTTCGAACGGGAGGTCGCGAAGCGGTTGAGCTATTGGTCTCGTTTGCGCAGCCAGGCGGACGGCGCACAGGAGCAGGAACCATCCGATGACTGATCGGTTCGCGGTATGAAGCTGATGATTGCCATCGCCTTGGGCGGCGCCGTCGGCGCCGTCGGCCGCCATTTGGTGTCGCGCCAGGTCATGCACGTGCTCGGCACCGGTTTCCCCTGGGGCACGCTGGCCGTCAATGTGCTGGGATCGTTTGCCCTCGGGTTTCTCGTCGAGGTCATGGCGCTGCGATGGTCGATCGGGCTGGAAGCCCGTGCCTTCATCATCACCGGCCTGCTGGGCGGCTTCACCACGTTTTCGACGTTTTCCCTCGATATCGCGATCCTGATCGAACGGGGCAACATGTATTTGGCGGCGTGCTACGCCGCGGCCTCGGTGGGATTGGCGTTCGCCGGGCTGTTTCTCGGGCTCTACGGCGCGCGGACGATTTTGACATGACCGACGTGGTTCAAGTCACCGTTGACGCCGATGACGACGGCATCCGCCTGGACCGCTGGTTCAAGCGCCACTACCCGGACCTGCCCCGCGGCCGGCTGGAAAAACTGTTGCGCACGGGACAGATCCGCGTCGACGGCAAACGGTCCAAGAACAATGTCCGGCTGGAAACGGGACAGACCGTCCGGGTGCCGCCGCTGGGTCCGGCTCCGGATAAACCTGCCAAGAAAAACAACACCATACGGCTCAGCGATGAGGACCGGTATGAAGTCCGCTCGTGGGTCATTCATCAGGACGACGACGTCATCGTGCTCAACAAGCCGCCCGGCCTCCCGGTGCAGGGCGGCACGAAGTCCGTGCGCCATCTGGACGGGCTGCTGGACGGTTTGCGGTTCGACCGGCCGCACCGTCCCCGGCTGGTACACCGGCTCGACAAGGATACGTCCGGCGTGTTGGTGCTGGCCCGTTCGCCGTCGGTGGCGGGCTCGCTGACGGCGGCGTTCCGCGGCCGGTCCGTGCGCAAGACCTACTGGGCGCTGGTCAACGGCATCGCCCGGCCGCGCCGGGGCAAGATCGACCGGCCGTTGGCGAAAAGCGGCGCGCGCTGGGCCGAACGCATGTACGTGACGGAAGACGGCGACCGGGCGATCACCTACTACACGACCCTGGATACGGCGCCGCCCCGCGTTTCGTGGCTGGCGCTGATGCCGGTCACTGGGCGCACTCATCAGTTGCGGGCCCATTGCGCCGATATCGGCGTGCCCATAGTCGGCGACGGCAAGTACGGCGGCGCCGAGGCATTTCTCGAAGGCTCGGTCAGCCGCAAGATGCACCTGCACGCGCGGGAAATCCGCGTCCCCCGACCAGGCGGCGGCACCCTGCACGTGACCGCGCCGCTGCCCGATCATATGCAAAAAACCTGGGCGTTCTTTGGGTTCGATCCCAATCCGCAAGACGATCCGTTTGAGGAACTGGAGCTCTAGCGGTGCGGCAGGTTCCTGGCTACGATGCACGCATGACACTGACAAGGACAACCCTGTTCGCAATCGGCATCATGGCGTTGTCGGCGGCGCCGACGATGGCGACGACGATTTTGCCCGGCCCCTACGAAGCGGATATCATCAGCGTGTCGGGCGAAGGCAAGGTCACGGCTGCGGTCAAGCTCTGGTTCGGGCACGTGGCCGTCGTCAGCGTCACGCCGCGGACCGTTGAACGCAAACCGTTGAAGCCGCAATGCGGATTGTATGCCGCCGTGGCCTCTCCGGCACTTGCGCCGGGAAAGAAGGCGTTTCTCTCGAAAATTCGCCGGGCCGGGCGGGAAGGGCACTATTCCGCCGATGTTTCGGTGACGGGCCGCGGCAAGGAAACGGCGGCGGCGGATAAGGATATACCGGTCGTCCTGAGGGGCGGCCGGGCTTCGGCTTGCCGCCCGCGCTGAATCACCCAACATTTCCCATGTTGGACGCGTAGCGGCATACGCGACATTACGCATTGTCACAAGAGGCCAACGCTAGTCTGATACAGCGGCCGGCCGGAAGCAGGAGACGTATTCATGGCGAGTAACGGTTCGACACGGCTGGTGGTTTTCGACTGCGACGGCACATTGGTCGATAGCCAGCACCTCATCGTCGAAGCCATGACCCGGGCCTTCGAAAGCGTCGGCCGCGCCCCGCCGTCGGCGGAATCGACCCGGCGTATCGTCGGATTGTCGTTGCTCCACGCCATGGAGGTCCTGGCGCCGGAAGCGGAGCGGACCGATCACGAGGCGCTGGTCGACGGATACCGGGATGCGTTCATGGAAATCCGGCAACGGCCGGACCACAGTGAAGCGTTGTATCCCGGCGTGCACGACGTGCTGGAGTATCTCGACGGCAATGGCTGGCTGATGGGCATCGCCACCGGCAAGTCCCTGCGCGGCATGCATGCGACCATCGCGCGCCACGGTCTGGACGGCCGGTTCGTCACCATCCAGACCGCCGACATCGCGCCCGGCAAACCCCATCCCGGCATGCTGCTGCAGGCCATGGATGAGGCGGGTGCCGCGCCGGAGACCACGATCCTGGTCGGCGATACCAGTTTCGACATGGAAATGGCGCGCAATGCCGGTGTCGCGTCGGTCGGCGTGTCGTGGGGCTATCATCCGGTGGAGGAACTGCATCGGGCCGGCGCACACCGTGTGATCGAACGGTTCGACGAACTCAACAACCTGGTCGATACGCTTATCGGCTAGCGGGAAATCGACGGGAGGACAACGATGCGAGTGGCGACGGTCCTGAAGATTCTGGCGGTTGCTGTCGTCGCGGTGATCGCGACCGGCATTGCCATCGTTTCGTCCATCGACGTCAACGAATACCGCGGTGATATCGCCGAACAGGCGAAAGCCGCGACCGGGCGGGACCTCAACATCGACGGTCAGATGGACTTGTCGATTTCGCTCTCCCCCGCAATCACCGTGGACGGTGTCCGTTTCGCCAACGCCCAATGGGGCAGCGGGCCCGATCTGGCCAAACTGGGCCATGCCTCGGTCGAGGTATCGCTGTTTCCGCTGCTGTTCGGCGATATTCAGGTCAACAAGCTGATCCTGCGGGATGTCGATGTGCTGCTCGAAACCGATGACGCGGGCAAAGGCAACTGGGTCTTCGACGCCGGCGCTGAGGATGCGACGACGGAAGACCAGGCAGACGGGGGCGCCGCGGCGCTGCCCTGGATCGGCATCGTCGAAATTCAGAACCTTCGGGTGCGGTACCGGGACGGCACCTCGGGCGACACCATGACGTTCGCCCTGGACCGGCTCGTCGGACGCTCGGACGGGCGGAACGACCCGTTGTCCTTCGAATTGGCCGGCACGTTCAACGATCAGGCGTTTTCCGGCCAGGGCACCACGGGCGCGTTGTCGGCCCTCGGTGGCGATCAGCCGTTTCCTTACGACACGTCGTTCGAGGTGGCCGGCGCAAAGATCGCCCTCAAGGGCTCGGCGACCATGGCGGACGGGGTAACGTTCGACGCCGATGTCTCGGCCAATGGTGAAAACCTGGCCGATCTGGGCGCCATGGCCGGAACGGCACTGCCCCCGGTCCGCTACCGTTTGGCCGCTCATGTCGGCGGTTCGGACAAGCGCATCACGTTGAGCGGCATGCAATCGGCGTTGGGCGACAGCAATCTGGCCGGCGAGGCCACCATCGCGCTGGATGGTCCCAAGCCGCACATTGCCGCCAAACTGACGTCGTCCTTGATCGATGTGGACGGACTGGTGCCGCCGGGCGGGGCACCCGAGTCCGCCGGGAACGAGGCCGAACAGCCGTCGGACAAGGCCGGGAAGCGTGTGTTTCCCGCCGATCCGCTTCCGCTCGACGGTTTGCACGCGGCGAATGCGGATATCCAGTTCAATGGTGGCGAAGTGCGCGCAGGCAAGGCATCCCTGAAAGACGTTGCCGTGACGTTGACCCTGAAAGATGGCACCCTCGCCATCAAGCCGTTCAGTGCATCCGTCGCCAACGGAACGATTTCCAACCAGACCGTGTTGAAGGCTGGCGACGGGGGACTGCAATTAGACGCCGAATCGGCCATCGCCAAGCTGGATTTCGGCCAGCTTTTGAAGGAAATGGACGTCACGAACGAAGTGGCCGGTGTCGCCAATGGGCGCATCAAGTTGACGGGCAGCGGCGCATCGGTGCGGGAGTTGATGGCCGGTTTGAACGGAACCGTTGAGTTGGTGTCCGGCAAGGGCCGCATCAAGAACGACTATCTGGCGCTGGCGTCGGCCGATGTCCTTGGGTCGATTACGCCGTTTCTCGAAAAGAAGGATGCCTCGGTCGTCAATTGCATGGTGACGCGTTTCGACATCCGCAAGGGAATGGCCACCAGCAAAGGCCTGATTATTGACACGGAAACCCTGACCATCAGCGGGGAAGGGACTATCAATCTGGCCACGGAAGAGCTGGACATGAAATTCACGCCGCAGCCGAAAGAAACCTCGTTGATGAACCTGTCGATCCCGATCCTGGCCGGCGGCACCCTGGCCGAACCCAGCTTCGGGCCCGATCCGGCCGGTACGGCCAAGGCCGCCGCCGGCGCCGCACTTACGTTCGTCAATCCGCTTGTGGCCCTGGCGCCTTTGGTCGTCGGCGCGCTCGACAGCGAGGACAATCCTTGCGTCCAGGCGGCGGCAGGTAAAGGCGGCAAGGGCGGCAAGACGTCCGCCGAACAGCCGCAGGAGAAAGACGAGGGCGGGCTTGGCGGCCTGATCAAGGGATTGGGCAAAACCCTTGGCAATACGCTCGGGAAGGATTAGAGCATCAGGCCGAGCATTTCGGTTCTAGTCCTGGTGATACTCCGTGAAGCGATTCTACAAATCGGCGCAAAGCGCCCCCAATGACCAAGGTTTTGCGGTCACGCTGGACGGCCGGCCTGTCCGGACTCCGGCGAAACAATCCCTGACCGTTGCCACCCGGGCCTTGGCGGACGCCATCGCTGCGGAATGGGACGCCCAAGATGACGAGATCGTGCCCGCTGATATGCCGATGATGCGCATGGCGAGCACGGCGATCGATCGGGTCGACACGCAGTTCGAGGCTGTCGTAGAAGAAATCGCCGCCTATGGCGGAACGGACCTGGTGTGTTACCGGTCAACGGACCCGCAGGAACTGCAGGAACGGGAAGCCGTTCATTGGCAGCCGCTGGTCGAATGGGCCGGTGAACGATACGGCGCCGTTCTCAAAGTCACGTCCGGCATTGTCCATGTTCAACAGGATGACACCGCCTTGCAGGCGTTGCACGACGCGGTCGCCGGTTACGACAGCTATGCCCTGGTCGCCCTGCACACCGCCGTTACCGTCTCGGGATCGCTGATCATCGGGTTGGCGCTGTTGGAAGGCCGTCTGGACGATGAAGCGGCTTGGGCCGCCAGTTCGGTCGACGAGCATTTCCAGGCGGAAAAATGGGGCGAGGACCGGGAAGCCGCGCAACGGCAACGCTCCCTGCGGGACGAATTGTCCCATGCGTTGCAATTTTTCCGCCTAAGCCGCCCATAAATCCATCTTTGCGGGTGCGGAGGCAGGATTCCCCTGCGACACTTGCGCCAAGCCGGCCCTCCACCACTAGCATTGGGGGCGTTTTGGTGCTATCCCAACGGCGCGAAAAATCGGCCAGTTTCTGCGTCCGAAGGGGAGGCTTATGCAAGAAATCATCCGCCAGCTCGAAGAGAAACGCGCGGCGGCGCGATTGGGTGGTGGCCAGCGGCGAATCGACGCCCAGCATGCCAAGGGCAAGTTGACGGCCCGGGAACGGATCGAGCTTCTGCTGGACGAAGGATCGTTCGAGGAATGGGACATGTTCGTCGAGCATCGATGTAATGATTTCGGCATGAGCGAACAGACCGTGCCCGGCGACGGCGTGGTCACCGGCTACGGCACCATCAACGGCCGGTTGGTCTTCGTCTTCAGCCAGGACTTTTCCGTCTTCGGCGGCAGCCTGAGCGAATCCCACGCCGAGAAAATCTGCAAGGTGATGGACCAGGCCATGAAGGTGGGCGCGCCGGTGATCGGTCTGAACGACTCGGGTGGCGCCCGCATTCAGGAAGGTGTCGCCTCGCTGGCCGGTTACGCCGAGGTCTTCCAGCGCAACGTCATGGCATCCGGTGTGGTGCCGCAATTGTCCGTCATCATGGGGCCATGCGCCGGCGGGGCCGTGTATTCGCCGGCCATGACCGACTTCATCGTCATGGTCAAGGACACGTCCTACATGTTCGTCACCGGCCCGGAAGTGGTGAAGACCGTGACACAGGAGACCGTGACCCAGGAGGAACTGGGCGGCGCGGTGACCCACACCACCAAATCCTCGGTCGCCGACCTGGCTTACGAGAACGATGTGGCTGCGCTGGAACAGACACGGCGCCTGTTCGACTTCCTGCCGGCGTCGAATCGCGAACGGCCGCCGGAACGGCCCACGTCGGACACCATAGAACGGGTGGAAATGTCGCTCGACACGCTGATCCCGACCGACCCTTTAAAACCCTACGATATGAAGGAACTGATCGAGAAAGTCGTCGACGAAGGGGACTTCTTCGAGATCCAACCCGATTTCGCCAAGAACATCGTCGTCGGCTTCGCCCGCGTCGACGGTGCGCCGGTGGGCATCGTCGCCAACCAGCCGATGGTGCTGGCCGGCTGTCTGGATATCGACAGTTCGCGTAAGGGCGCGCGCTTCGTGCGATTCTGTGATTGCTTCAATATCCCGATCGTCACATTCGTCGACGTCCCCGGGTTCCTGCCGGGCACGGCGCAGGAATATGGCGGCATCATCAAGCACGGCGCCAAGCTGTTGTTTGCCTATGCCGAGGCAACGGTGCCGAAGGTGACCGTGATTACGCGGAAGGCCTACGGCGGCGCCTACGACGTCATGAGTTCCAAGCACTTGCGCGGCGACGTCAACTTCGCCTGGCCGACGGCCGAGATCGCGGTCATGGGTCCCAAGGGCGCGGTGGAAATCATTTTCCGCAGCGAAATCGGCGACTCGGAGAAGATCGAGGAACGCACAGAGGAATACCGTACCAAGTTCGCCAATCCGTTCATTGCCGGCCATCGTGGGTTCATCGACGACGTCATCATGCCGCACAACACGCGCTGGCGCATCGCCAAGTCGCTGGCCATGCTGCGCGACAAGGAACTGGAAAACCCCTGGAAGAAGCACAGCAACATTCCGCTTTGATATCAATGCATTAGACGAGTGTTGTTGAGAACTGACAAAAAGAAATATCTGCCATGATCAAGAAAATTCTTATCGCCAACCGGGGGGAAATCGCCTGCCGTGTCATCAGGACGGCGCGGCTGATGGGTATCGAAACGGTGGCCGTGTATTCGGAAGCCGACCGCAATGCCCTACACGTGGAACAGGCCGATGAAGCGGTCTTTATCGGTGCGCCGCCTGCGTCGGAAAGCTATCTGGTGATCGATACCATCCTCGACGCCATCGAAAAGACCGGCGCCGATGCCGTGCATCCGGGCTACGGTTTCCTGTCCGAGCGGGCCGAGTTCGCCGAGGCGCTGGATGCCAAGGGCATTACGTTCATCGGCCCGCGGCCCGACGCCATCCGCGCGATGGGCGACAAGATCGAATCCAAGAAGCTGGCCAAGGATGCCGGCGTCAACACGATCCCGGGATACCTTGGTGAAATCGAAACCGACGACGAAGCCATCAAGATCGCCCAGGACATCGGCTACCCGGTGATGATCAAGGCCTCCGCCGGCGGCGGCGGCAAGGGCATGCGGGTCGCCCGCAATGACGAGGAAGTGCGGGAAGGCTACCAGTCGGCCCGCAACGAGGCGCGTTCCAGCTTCGCCGACGACCGCGTGTTCGTCGAGAAGTTCATCGAGGAACCACGCCACATCGAAATCCAGGTGCTGGGCGACAAACACGGCAACGCCATCCATCTGGGCGAACGTGAGTGCTCGATCCAGCGCCGCCACCAGAAGGTCATCGAGGAGGCGCCCAGCCCGTTCCTCGACCCCGAAACCCGGGCGGCCATGGGCGCCCAGGCTGTCGCCTTGTCCAAGGCTGTGAACTACAGTTCGGCGGGCACGGTCGAGTTCATCGTCGATGCCGACAAGAACTTCTACTTCCTTGAAATGAATACGCGTTTGCAGGTCGAGCATCCGGTGACGGAACTGGTTACGGGACTGGACTTGGTCGAGCAGATGATCCGGGTGGCGTCGGGCGAAGAACTGTCCATATCGCAGGATGACGTGGAACTGCGTGGCTGGGCGATGGAAGCCCGTGTTTATGCCGAAGATCCCTATCGCGGATTTCTGCCGTCGACCGGCCGGCTGGTGCGCTATCAGGCGCCCAGGGAAGACGACCACGTGCGGGTCGATACCGGCGTTTTCGAGGGTGGCGAGATTTCCATCTACTACGATCCGATGATCGCCAAGCTCTGCACCAAGGGCACGACACGGGACGACGCCATCGCCCGGTTGCGCGAGGCGCTGGACGAATACCGCATCACCGGCATTTCCCACAACATTCCGTTTCTGTCGGCCGTGGCGGCCCACCCCCGGTTTCAGGAAGGCCGCCTGTCGACCAATTTCATCGCCGAGGAATACCCGGACGGCTATCTCGGCGCCGATCTCGGGCCTGAGGAACAAGCCGCCATGATGGCGTCGGCCGTATTAATCCATCGCCGCAACGTGGCCCGCGAGGGTGCTATCAGCGGCCGTCTGACCTCCGTCGATCGCAACAGCGGCGAACATTGGGTGGTCAGCTACGACGGCGACAACCACGAGGCCGTGGTCGGCGACGGCGTCGATGGATGCGATGTGTCGTTCGACGGTAAAACCTATGCCGTGCGCAGCGATTGGTTTCCGGGCGAGGCCTTGTTCGTCGGGCAAGTGAACAGCAGGGCCATTGCCGTACAGATCGGCCGCCGCGACGACGGTTATCTGCTCAGCCATGGCGGCGCCGAAGTGCCGGTTGCGGTCAGAACACCGCGGGCGGCCGAGTTGGCGGCGCTGATGCCCTACAAGGAGCCGCCGGATCTGTCCAAGTTCCTGTTGTGTCCCATGCCCGGACTGGTGGTCTCCGTCGATGTGGAGCAAGGTGAAGAGGTCAAGGCAGGGCAGGTCCTGGCCGTGGTTGAAGCCATGAAGATGGAAAACGTCCTACGCGCGGAACGTGACGGCGTGGTCAAGGACGTGTGCGCCAAGGCGGGCGACAGTCTGGCTGTCGATCAGGTGATCCTGGAGTTCGACTGACCGGCACCCGTAAACTCTGATCGAGGGCGTCGTGACCGACGATGACAAGCGCATTGCGGTAAGGGCCCGTATTCACGGCCGCGTCACCGGCGTCGGTTATCGCTATTGGACGGTCGGACAAGCCAATGCCCTGGGATTGCACGGTTGGGTTCGCAACCGGTCCGATGCAACGGTCGAACTGCTCGCGGTGGGGCCGAAGGGCCGCATCGACAGCTTACTGGCCGCATGTCAACGCGGGCCCTCGCTGGCCAATGTCACCCACATCGATGTTGATGCCGCCCGGATGGAGGACGCGGGCGTCGGATTCCGGCAGTTGCCGACACTTTAGGAAGTTTGGCCAAATACGTCGGCGAAGCTGGCTTTCAGTTGGGCATCCAGATCGGCCATCGTGACCGGCAGTCCGAGATCGACCAGCGAGGTCACGCCGTGCTCCTCGATACCGCACGGCACGATGCCGGTGAAATGCTCCAGGTCCGGCTCCACGTTGATCGAGATCCCGTGGTAGGTCACCCACTTGCGGACCCGGACGCCGATGGCGGCGATCTTGTCTTCCCGTCCGTTGCCGCGGTCGACCCAGACTCCGACCCGGTCCGGCCGGATCTCACCGGCGACGGAAAATACCGCCAGGGTCTCGATCACCCAGCGCTCCAGGTTGTGCACATAGGCGCGGACATCGGCGCCGCGGCGCTTCAGGTCGAGCATGACATAAGCAACCCGTTGTCCGGGGCCGTGATAGGTATGGCGGCCGCCCCGTCCGGTTTGATAGACCGGAAAACGGTCGGCGGACAGCAACTCCGCCGGGTCCGACGACGTCCCGGCTGTATAAAGCGGCGGATGTTCCAGCAGCCAGACCATCTCCTGTGCCGTACCCGCCCGGATCCCGGCAATGCGGTCTTCCATGAAGGATATCGCGTCGGTGTAAGGAACGTATTCCTCGGAAATCTGCCATTCCACGGTGCTCATGCTCGGAAAATAGCAACTCTTGCGGTTACGGTTAACCCATTCCTAACCGTCATCCACCATCCTTTGTCGCAGCAGACAGGAGAGTTGCGTTGAAAGCTGTTAACGACGTCAATGTGGAGATTGCGGTTGTCCTGGGTAAGGCGACCATGCCGATCCACCAATTGTTGAAGATGGGCCGCGGCGCCGTTATCGAACTGGACTCGCAGATCGACAGCGACGCAGAGGTGCTGGCCAACAATCAACCGGTGGCCAAAGGCGAGATCGTCGTGGTGGGCGAAAATGTCGGTGTCGCCATCACCGATCTGACCATCCCAAATACGTGATTTCCTTTTTTGATTTGGGCCGTGCGCCCTTGCGCCGCATGCCCGGATTTGCTATTTCCCCCGGGTTATTCGCGGTCGTGGCGGAATTGGTAGACGCGCAGCGTTGAGGTCGCTGTGGGATAATATCCCGTGGAAGTTCGAGTCTTCTCGACCGCACCATTTTTGCAAAGCCCGTAGGCCTCAGCCGGCGGGCTTTGATTTTAGCAGAGGGTAGTCGCGCGGAAACAATCGCCGGCCGATAGATCGGGGTCCAGCCATGAATGAAGCCACCCCAGAACAGCACGACGACGTCCCCGCTGCCGAGACGGAACAATCCACCATTGCCGACGATGCGTTCGTCCTGACGCCCGAGTTCGTCAAGACCGTCACCGAGGCCCTCGACGAGGGCGACGAAGACCAGGTCCGGCTGCGGGTCATCGGCCTGCACGCCGCCGATCTGGCGGATCTCATTGGCCTCATCAAACCCGATGAACGCACCCGGCTGATTGACCTGCTGGGGCAGGACCTGGAGCCCGAGGTTCTGGCAGAGCTGGAAGAGGCCGTGCGTGACGAGGTCGTCGCGCAGATCGACCCGACCGACCTGGCCGCGGCCGTTACCGAACTGGAAACCGACGACGCGGTTTACGTTCTCGAAGATCTCGAACCCGACGAGCAGGCGGAGGTATTGCGCTCCGTGCCCGCCGAGGAACGGGCGGCCGTCGAGGAAGGCCTGTCCTTCGCCGAAGATACCGCGGGCCGCCTCATGCAGCGGGATTTCATCGCCGTTGCCGAGTACTGGACTGTCGGCCAGACCATCGACTACATGCGCGAGAGCGACGACCTGCCGGACGAATTCTACGAAATCTTCGTCGTCGATCCGGCATTCCGGCCGGTCGGTACCGTGGCGCTCAACCGGGCCATGCGGACCAAGCGGCCCGTCCAGGTCAGCCAGATCATGGATACGGAGCAAAAACTCATCCCGGTCGACATGGACCAGGAAGAGGTCGCCTACATGTTCAGCCAGTACAGCCTGCTGTCGGCGGCGGTGGTCGACGACAATGGCCGCCTGGTCGGCATGATCACCGCCGACGACGTGATGGACGTCATCGAGGAAGAAGCCGAAGAGGACATCATGCGCCTGGCCGGTGTCGGCGAAGTGGACCTGTACGATTCCGTGCTCGATACCACCCGCACGCGGTTCACTTGGCTGCTGGTCAATCTGGGCACGGCCATTCTGGCGTCCATCGTCATCGCCCTATTCGACGCCACCATCGAGCAGATTGTGGCGCTGGCCATCCTCATGCCCATCGTCGCCAGCATGGGCGGCAATGCCGGTACGCAGACCTTGACGGTGGCCGTACGGTCGCTGGCGGCACGTGAACTGACGGCGACCAATGCATTCCGGGTCGTCAACAAGGAAACCCTTGTCGGCTTGGTCAACGGGCTATTGTTCGCGTTCCTGATCAGCCTGGTGGCGGCGGTGTGGTTTCAAGACATCGCGTTGGGCGGCGTTTTGGCGGCGGCAATGGTCATCAACATGGTCGTGGCCGCCTTGTCCGGTATTCTTATTCCGCTTGGCCTGGACCGGGTGGGGATCGATCCGGCGGTGGCATCCAGCGTCTTTGTCACGACGATTACCGATGTGGTCGGTTTCTTCGCATTTCTCGGACTGGCGGCGCTGCTTCTGCTTTAGCTCAGTGCGCCCAGGGCAGGCCTTCGCCGGCGGACCGGGAACGCTCCCGCGCCTGCCAGTCGAAGCGGCCCAGATGCTCGGTCAGAAGTGGAAGGGCCGGGTTGCCGTCATCCGGGTGCCGGACCAGCAATACGTCCCGCACCATATCCAATCCCCGTACCGGCAGTAGCTTCAATCCACGCCGGCGCAGCCTGTGCGGCACGAGCACGGCGCCAAGTCCGGATTGAGCCCCCGCAAGGGCGAAATCGTCCCGGTCGGTGCGGTAGACGACCCGTGGCCGGATGTGCCGGTCTTTCAGAATGCGGCGGATATCCGGCATGAACTCACAGTGGTTGCGCCCGATCATGCGCAGATCGTCCAGTTGGGGCAGGTCCGCTTGATTGCGCCGCGCCAGGGGGTGGTCCTCATGCATCGCCAGCATGAGACGCGATCGAAACAGCACCTGATGGTCGAACGCAGGATCGAGCGCCGAGCCGGATGCGCCGGGCGCCATGATGGCGGCATTGATGCGCCGCCGCTGCAGCCAGTGCGCCAATTCGCTGGCCGTTCCATCCCTGAGATACACTAGGGTTTGTCCGTTTGCCGCCTGGAACGATGCCAAAAGCCTGGCCAGATGCTCCGACGGCAGGCTGCGTGGGACGCCCAGAACCAATTCGGTTTCCTGATCGCTGCGGCCCGTACTGACGCGGGCGGCGGCCATCTCCGCTGCGATGGTTCTGGCGTGGCTGAGAAACCGGTCGCCCGCGCTGGTCGTGGTGGTGGTGCGGCCTGTGCGGTCGAACAACCGCACACCAAGATCATCCTCCAGCTTCTTGATGCCGGATGACAAAGTGGGTTGCGATACGAAGCACTTTTCGGCGGCCTTGACGAACGATCCTTGTTCGACCAGAGCCAGAAAATAGCGGATTTGGTACAGTTCCATATCTATAGACAATACCTATGAATTCTATGCAAAGAAATGATTTAATCTATATATCGGTTTCCCGTACAGTGCGCGCGTCATGGCAGGGGAGGTCAGGATGGAATGGGTTACCACGTTCATGGGCGTCGTCTATCCATGGGAACTGGATCACATGGATCACATGAACGTCCGCTTCTATACGGGGAAGTTCGACGAAGCCACATGGCGCTTTTTTGCCGGCATCGGCCTGACGCCGACCTATCTGAAGGAAAACGACCGGGGAATGGTCGCGGCCCATCAGGAAACGGAGTACAAACAGGAGGTCGTCGCCGGCGAAATGCTGACGATCCGTTCCCGTCTGCTGGAGCAGGGTTCGAAAAGCGTCACGTTCATGCACGAAATGATCAACGCCGAAACCGGCGACGTGGCGGCGACGACGAAGCTGGTCGGCGTACATTTGGACCGCACCACCCGGCGGGCCGTGGCGTTTCCCGAAGGTTTGCCGGCCTCCCAGAGTAGCCTGTGTGAGTAGAGTTTAACCTCGAAAGCGTGAAGAACGGATGTTCCTGGTCATACTCCTGACGGTGTTGTCGGCGCTGGGTCAATTCGCGACCAGTGTCTACACGCCGTCGTTTCCGGCCATCGGCGAGGAGTTCGGTGCGACGCCTTCGGCCGTACAGTTGACCCTGACCGTTGCGCTGGCGGCATTCGCGGCCGGACAGTTGATATACGGTCCATTGACCGACCGTTTCGGCCGCCGCAGCGTGCTGTTGCCGTCCATTCTGGTGTATATCGCCGGCAGCGTACTGTGCGTCTTCGCGCCGACACTCGACACGCTCATTGTCGGACGGTTCTTCCAGGCCATCGGCGCCTGTGCCGGGGTGGTCGTCTCCCGCGCCATCGTCCGGGACCTCTATGACGGTGCCGAAATGGTGCGGGTTTTCGCCGTTATGACCCTGGCGTTTTCCGCCGTCCCGGCGCTTGCGCCGTTCATCGGCGGCCTGATGCAGGAATTCGTCGGCTGGCGGGCGTCGTTCGTCGCGACCGTGGTGTTCGGTGTCGGCGTTCTTGTTGCCTCGCTCTGGCGCTTGCCCGAAACCATCGAGGTGCGCTTGTCCCGCCTACGGTTACAGCACTTTTTCGGTGCATATTGGTCGGTCCTGACGACGCCGAGTTTTATCCGCTATTGCGGCACGACCTCGTTGATCATGGCGGCGCTGTTCGGGTTTCTCGCCGGTGCACCGCAGGCCCTGATCGGCGAATTGGGGCTCGCGCCCAGTATCTATGGACTGTTTCCGTCCCTCTCGATCGTCGGCTTCGTCATCGGCAACATGCTGGCCCGCCAGAAAGCCGGGATCTGGCCCGAAAGCGCCATGGTACGGGCCGGAACCATGATCGCCCTGATGGGGTCCGTCATCATGCTGGCCCTCGCCTTGGCGGGCTATCACGGCGTCTGGTTCACCATTGCACCGATGATGGTCTTCGTGACCGGCATGGGCCTGGTCATTCCGGTTGCGTCCGCCGCGGCGATGCAGGCCTTCAAGCACCAAGCCGGGACGGCGTCGGCGTTGATGGGGTTTCTTCAGATGGGCGGCGCCGCGGTGGGGACCCTTGCCGTGGCGGCGATCGATCTGCCGCCGCTGATCGACTTTCCGGTCGCCATGGTCGGCTTTAGCTTGCTGGGCATGTGGGCCGCACTCAAGACCAAACGGGTAACGGTGACGGCATGAGCAAATTTACACCCAAGGATCCCGATTTTTCGGACCGTGTTCGCGACAGTTTCAGCCGCCAGAAGTTCATGGATTTTATCGGCGCCCGCATCGAAACGGTCGAGCCCGGCTATTGCGAAGTGGTCGTGCCATTCAAACCGGAACTGACCCAGCAGCACGGATTTTTCCACGGCGGTATCACCGGCGCCATTGCGGACAACGCGGCGGGATATGCGTCCTTCAGCCTGATGCCCGCGGACGCGACCATCCTGACGACGGAATACAAGATCAATCTGATTTCACCGGCCAAGGGCGATGCCTTGATCGCCCGGGCGCGGGTCAAGAAACCGGGGCGGACCCTGACCGTCGTTGAGGCGGATGTGTTTGCCCGTGACGGGGATAAGGAAACCGCCGTCGCGCATATGCTGGCGACCATGCTGTGCCTGCACGGAAAGGAAGACAAGGCGGGTGCCGTGTCCGACGCCTGAAGCAAGGAACGCAGCTCCCGGCCCATGCGAACAAGTGTATACGTTACCCCACAAGGGACCAGATAGAGGACTTTCGACATGATCCCCAATGAATATCCGACACTGAACTTCGACCTCGGCGACAATGCCGACATGTTGCGGGATTCGGTCCGCTCCTTCGCCGCCGACGAAATCGCCCCGCGCGCGGCCGCGATCGACGAGGACAACGATTTTCCCGCCGACTTGTGGGGCAAGATGGGCGACCTGGGCATTCTCGGTGTCACCGTCGAGGAGGAATATGGCGGCGCCGGCATGGGGTATGTGGAGCACTGCATCGCCGTGGAGGAAGTCAGCCGGGCTTCGGCGTCCGTCGGCCTGTCCTACGGCGCCCACTCGAACCTGTGCGTCAACCAGATCCGCCTCAACGGCACCGAGGAGCAGAAACGGAAATATCTGCCGAAACTGGTATCCGGCGAGCATATCGGCGCGCTGGCCATGTCGGAACCGGGCGCCGGTTCGGACGTCGTGTCGATGCGCCTGAAGGCCGAGAAGAAGGGCGACCGCTACGTCCTCAACGGCAACAAGATGTGGATCACCAACGGTCCCAACGCCGACACCCTGGTCGTCTACGCCAAGACCGACGCGGACGCCGGTCCGCGCGGTATCACCGCTTTCATCGTCGAGCGCGGGTTCGCCGGGTTCTCGACGTCGCCGAAGCTGGACAAGCTGGGCATGCGCGGCTCCAACACCTGCGAGCTGGTGTTCGAGAACTGCGAGGTGCCGGAGGAAAACATCATCGGCGGCCTGGGCCGCGGTGTGAACGTGCTGATGAGCGGCCTGGACTACGAGCGCGCCGTTCTGGCGGCCGGTCCGCTGGGCATCATGCAATCGTGCATGGACATCGTCATTCCCTACGTCCACCAGCGTGAGCAGTTCGGCCAGCCGATCGGCGAATTCCAGCTCATGCAGGGCAAGCTGGCCGACATGTACACCACCATGAATGCCGCCCGGTCCTATGTGTACACCGTGGCCAAGGCGTGCGACCGCAAGGAGACCAGCCGCAAGGATGCCGCCGGCGCCATTCTCTATGCCGCCGAGAAGGCCACCTGGATGACCCTGGAGGCGATCCAGTGCCTGGGCGGCATGGGCTATATGAACGAATCGCCGACCGGCCGGTTGCTGCGCGACGCCAAGCTTTACGAGATCGGCGCCGGCACCAGCGAAATCCGCCGTATGCTGATCGGCCGTGAATTGTACAAGGAAACCGCTTGATGGCCGGTGCCCCCAAAAACAAGGCGATCGATCCGGCGGCGTTGGAACCCCTCGTCGGGTCATCGTACCCGCCGCCGTTCGACCAGGACGTATCCGGGCGGGAGAAACGCATGCTGGCTGACGCCGTCGGCCTGACGCACTTCGGCGTCAATCTCGTGCGTATGCCGGCCCATTGCACGTCGTCGCAGCGCCACTGGCACAGCCACGAGGACGAATTCGTCTACGTGCTGGAAGGCGAACTGGTCTTGCAGACCGACGCCGGGGAACAGGTGCTGACGGTGGGCATGGCGGCCGGTTTTCCGGCCGGCAACGGCGACGGCCACGCCCTGATCAACCGCAGCGACCGGGACGCGGTCTTTCTGGAAGTGGGCGACCGGCATCCCGACGACGCGGTCGAGTATTCCGACATCGACATGCGCGCGGTCCCGGATGGCGAAGGCGACTACCGGTTCGTCCGCAAGGACGGCACACCCTATTGAATTGTTTGTGCGCCGTTGGGGCGCAGAGGAGGACGGAACATCATGAGCACGGATCCCATCGTCATCGTCGGCATGGCCCGCACCCCCATGGGCGGGTTTCAGGGCGACCTCAAGGACGTCACCGCGTCCGAGCTCGGCGCAGTAGCCATTTCGGCGGCCCTGGAACGGGCCGGTGTGCCCGGCGACCAGGTCGAGGAAGTCATCATGGGCAACGTCCTGCCTGCCGGTCAGGGCCAGGCGCCGGCGCGCCAGGCGTCGCTCGGATCCGGCATTCCCGATTCGGTCGGCTGCACCACCATCAACAAGATGTGCGGCTCGGGCATGAAGGCCGCCATGCTCAGCCACGACCTGCTGGCAGCGGGCACCAACGACGTCATGGTGGCCGGCGGCATGGAAAGCATGACCAACGCGCCTTACCTGCTGCCCCGCGCCCGCGAGGGCCTGCGGCTCGGCCATGGCGAGGTCAAGGACCACATGTTCCTCGACGGCCTCGAGGACGCCTACGACAAGGGCCGCCTGATGGGCACCTTCGCCGAAAACACGGCCCAGCACTACCAGTTCACCCGCGACGCCCAGGACGCCTACGCCATCGAATCCCTGCGCCGGGCCAAGACCGCCGTCGAGGACGGCTCGTTCGCCGCCGAGACGACGCCGGTGACGGTGAAAAGCCGCAAGGGCGAGCGCACGGTGGAAAACGACGAGCAGCCCCTGACCGCCGCGCCGGAGAAGATCCCCAACCTGCGCCCGGCCTTCGCCAAGGACGGCACGGTCACGGCGGCCAATTCCAGTTCCATCTCGGACGGCGCCGCGGCGCTGGTGATGATGCGGCAGTCCGAGGCCGAGAAGCGCGGCCTGTCGCCGCTCGCCCGCATCGTCGCCCATGCCACCCATGCCCAGGAACCGGCCTGGTTCACCACGGCCCCGGTGACGGCGGTGTCCAAGGTCCTGGAAAAGGCAGGCTGGCAGGCCGGTGACGTCGATCTGTTTGAGGTCAACGAAGCCTTTGCCGTTGTTGCCATGGCGGCCATGCGTGAACTGGACCTGCCCCACGACAAGGTCAACGTCCACGGCGGCGCCTGTGCGCTCGGTCATCCCATCGGCGCCTCGGGCGCCCGCATCGTCGTCACCCTGCTGTCGGCCATGCAGAAAAACGGGCTGAATAAGGGCGTCGCCAGCCTGTGTATCGGCGGCGGCGAAGCCACGGCCATGGCGTTCGAGAGGATGCAATGACCAACCGGCGGCTGATTTCTTCGGGTTCCCGGTTCGAGGACCTGGCCGGATACAGCCGGGCGGTGGTCGACGGCGACTGGGTGCATGTCTCGGGCACCACGGGCTACGACTATGCGGCCCACACCATCGCCGACGACGTGGTCGCGCAGACCCACCAGTGCTTCCGCAACATCGCGGCAGCGCTGGCGGAGGCGGGGGCGTCGCTGAACGACGTGGTGCGGGCGCGCTACTACCTGACCGACCATGCCCACTTCAAGGACGTGGCGCCGATCTTCGGCGAATACTTCGCGACGGCGCGGCCGGCGGCGACGGCGGTGATCGTGCAGCTTGTCGACCCGGCCATGAAGATCGAGATCGAAGTCACCGCGCACCGCTGGTCGGGTTGAGGCGAGGCAGGAAGGGAGCGGCACGATGCTGACGGAAGAACAGGGCATGATCCGCGACATGGCGCGCAGCTTCGCCGCCGACCGATTGAAGCCCAACGCGGCGGCGTGGGATCAAAGCGGCGAAGTGCCGCGCGACGCGCTGGCCGAAATGGGTGAATTGGGCCTGATGGGCATGACCATTCCGTCCGAGTGGGGCGGCGCGGAGACCGATTTCGTCTCCTATGTCCTGGCGCTGGAGGAAATCGCCGCCGGCGACGGCGGCTGTTCGACGGTGATGAGCGTCAACAACTCGCCGGTCTGCGCCGCCATCAACAATTTCGGTTCCGACGCACAGAAGGAACGCTTCCTCAAGCCGCTGGCCGCCGGTGAGATGATCGGCGCCTTCTGCCTGACCGAACCCCAGGCCGGGTCCGACGCCGCCAACCTGCGCACCAAGGCGGACCGGCGCGGCAATGTCTTCGTGCTCAACGGCACCAAGCAGTTCATCACGTCCGGTTCCATCGCCGGGGTGGCCATGGTCTTCGCCGTGACCGATCCGGAGGCGGGCAAGCGCGGCATTACCGCCTTCCTGGTGCCGACCGACAATCCGGGTTACACGGTGGCCAGCGTCGAACGCAAGCTCGGACAGAAGGCCTCGGACACCTGCCAGATCGTGCTCGAGGATTGCGAGATCACGCCCGACCTGATGCTGGGCGAGGAAGGGCAGGGTTACAAGATCGCGCTGGCCAACCTGGAGACCGGCCGCATCGGCATCGGTGCCCAGTCCGTCGGCATGGCCCGTGCAGCCTATGAGGCGGCGCTCGATTACGCCAAGGAGCGCACGGCGTTCGGCAAGCCGATCATCGAACACCAGGCGGTGGGTTTCCGGCTGGCCGACATGGCGACGCAGATCGAGGCGGCGCGTTTGATGGTGCACAACGCCGCCCGGTTGAAGCAGTCCGGCCAGCCCTGCCTGAAGGAAGCCAGCATGGCCAAGCTGTTCGCCTCGGAAATGGCCGAAAAGGTCTGCTCCGACGCCATCCAGATTCACGGCGGTTATGGCTATTTGGCCGACTTCCCGGTCGAGCGCATCTACCGCGACGTGCGGGTATGCCAGATCTACGAAGGCACCAGCGACGTGCAGCGGCTGGTGATCAGCCGGGCGTTGATGGCGGACTGATGGTTATGGGGCGATCACAAGTTCTTGGGCGCCGCCGGACGCGCCGCGCAGCGCCCCAGCCAGTCGGCGATGTTGGGATACGCTGTCAGGTCGATCTTGGCCGGCGGGCACAGGGCAATGATCGAGGCGACGTTGAGATCGGCCACCGTGAACGTATCGCCGGCCAGATAGGGCGATTTGGCCAGGGCGGCGTCGAGCACTTTGAACGGCGGATGGACTTTTTCTTCCTGGGCCGCGGCGAAATCGGCATCGCGTTTACCTTCGGGAAACAGGGCACGGTTGAACAGAACGTAGATGATGGGCTTCTCGACCTCGGTCATGACCCAGAAACTCCACTGGTAGGCCAGGGCCTCGCCCTTGAGGCTGTCGGGCCACAGCTTGCCGTGCTTGCGGGCGAGATAGAGGTTGATGGCCATGGATTCCCACAAGACGAAACCGTCGTCGTCAATGGCCGGGATGCGGCCGTTGGGATTGATGGCGAGGAATTCCTCGGTGCGGGTTTCGCCGCCCATGAAGTTGACCGGGATGTTCTCGTAGTCCAGGCCCAACTCGTTGGCCATCCACAGCGTGCGCTGCGCCCGGGAATGGCTGACGCCGTAAATCTTCAACCGACTCATGATGCCTCACACTGTTCTTATGGGGCGCATTCATACCACGGGCCGGGCGCCTGTGCATCCGGGGACCACTAGGGGAGCGAACCATGGCTGATCCGATCGAGTTCTATTTCGACCTGGCGTCGCCCTATGCCTATCTGGCCAGTACGCAGATCGAGAAGATCGCCGAGAAACACGGCCGTGCCGTCGCCTGGCGGCCGATGATGCTGGGGGCGGTGTTCAAGGTGGCCGGCACGGCGCCGCTGACCGACGTGCCGCTGAAGTCGGACTATTCCAAGCACGACTTCGACCGCACGGCCCGCGATTTCGGCGTGCCCTTCGACCTGCCCGACGGCTTCCCCCACAACACCCTGGCCGGCGCGCGGGCGTTCTACTGGGCGGAGCAGAACGATCCTGGCAAAGCAGTGGCGCTGGCCAAGGCCTTGTTCCACTCCTACTTCGGCGAACGCCGCGACATCAGCCAGCCCGACACGGTCATCGAACTGGCCAAGTCGGTCGGCTTGGATGGTGACGCCGTCGCCGAAGGCATCCAGCAGCCCGACATCAAACAGAAGGTCAAGGACGTCACCGACGACGCCATTCAAAACCGCGGCGTCTTCGGCGCGCCCTATTTCTTCGTCGACGGCGAACCGTTCTGGGGCTGCGACCGCCTGGCCCAGGTCGACCGCTGGCTCGAGACCGGCGGCTGGTGAGTGCTGGCGAAGTGAGTTTCTTTGTTTCCCCCTCGGAGGCTACAGCAACCTCGGTTGTAATCTCTATTAAGTTGAATGAATCTGATAGAGATAGATTTTGACGCGAGGGGGAGCAGATGAACGTTGTGTATCAGATAAAGGAAAAAGATTTCATTGCCGCAGCTAAATTGGCCGGGCGTGGAAAAATGAAACTCTTTTACTATGCCCCGGTCGTGTTCTTAATACTAAAACTCTCTCATACCTTCTTGTTGGTCGAAGGTGCAGACAAAAAGTCCTACGGTGAAGATATATTACTATTCTTATTGGTCAGCATTCTTGTTGTTGTTTCTATTCTACTTATAAGGTTTGTGTTTAACCCGATTCTTTTTCGCTGGATCTATCGAAGGAGTAGATGTTTCACCTTACCGCTAACGGTAAAACTCAATTCAGATGGTTTGCGTTTCGAACAAGAAGACTCAGTTTCTGACCTCAAGTGGGAACGAGTTCACAAGTGGAACGAAGATAAGAATTCGGTGATCGTCTATTCCCAACCCCTGATTTACCACGTCGTTCCCAAACGATTGGCTGCAGAAGGATTTGAGATCAACGCGTTGGTCGACAAGTTGCAGCAATACCTACCGAGGAACCGGGCCAGAAAGAAATGATCCGACATTCCCTAGAACAGGAAATAGCCGCCGTCGATCAGCATGGTGTCGCCCGTGTGGTACTGGGAGGCATCGCTGGCGAGATAAACGGCCATGCCGCCGAAGTCCTCGGGCGTGCCCCAGCGGCGCATGGGAATGCGCGGCAGCACGGCGTCGGAAAACTTCTGCCATTGCACCAGGCCCTCGGTCATGGCCGTCTCGATCCAGCCGGGCAGGATGGCGTTGGCGGTGATGCCGTAACGGGCATACTCGACGGCCAAAGCACGGATCATGGAAATCAGCGCGCCCTTGGTGGCGGCGTAGTGTTCGTTGCGGGCGGCGCCGGAGATGGCGGCGAGGCTGGCGGTGCCGACCAGGCGGCCGCCCGGGTCGCCGGCCTCGGCCCGCTCGACCATGTGCTTGACGGCGGCGCGCATGGTGTAGAAGGCACCGTCCAGGTTGATGCGCATGACCCGGTCCCATTCGGCGTCGTCGATATCGAGGAACGAGGCGTTGCGGGCGGAAACACCGGCGTTGGCGAAGCAGGAATCCACCCGGCCCATGGCCTCCAACGTCTTGGCAAAGGTTTCATCGACGGCCGAGGAGTCACCGACATCGCATTGAAAGGCCACGGCTTTTCCGCCATGGGCCAGCAGCTGCTCGACCGCAGTCGCGTTTTTGTCGGCGTTGGTGCCCCAGATGCAGACGTCGGCACCGGCCTGGGCCATGGCGTCGGCGAAGCCCAACCCGATGCCGCCGTTACCGCCGGTGACGAGGGCGACTTTTCCACTGAGGTCGAAGGGTGACTGGGCCATGATAGGGTGCCTCCAAATCGTCGATTGTTGTTACCCGAACGCCGGACAGGCCGTTCGTCCGCGTCCGATTTTGTCCTTGCCGGTTCCGGCGGGACGTTTCAAGTTCTTTTCCTATTCCACAGGCAACAGGGTGCCGGACCAGAATGTCCATTCTTAAATCATCCCTCAATACCCGAAGCGACGATTTCAAGCAAAACGATCGCTTCAACCGGGAACTGGTCGCCGACCTGCGCGCCAAACTGGCCGAGGTCAAACTGGGCGGCGGAGAACGGGCGCGGGAGAAGCATCTCGCCCGCGGCAAGCTGTTGCCGCGCGAGCGCGTGCGTACGCTGCTCGATCCCGGTTCGCCGTTCCTCGAACTCAGCCAGCTGGCCGCCTACGGCATGTATTCCGGCGATATCGCGTCGGGCGGCGTGATCACCGGCATCGGCCGCGTCATGGGGCGCGAATGCGTCGTGGTCTGCAACGACGCCACGGTCAAGGGCGGCACCTATTATCCGCTGACCGTGAAGAAACACCTGCGGGCCCAGGAGATCGCTGCCGAAAACAACCTGCCGTGCATCTATCTGGTCGATTCCGGCGGCGCCAACCTGCCCAATCAGGACGAGGTGTTTCCCGACAAGACCCACTTCGGCCGCATCTTCTACAATCAGGCCAACCTGTCGGCGGCCGGCATTCCGCAGATCGCCGTGGTCATGGGCTCGTGCACCGCGGGCGGCGCCTACGTGCCGGCCATGTGCGACGAAAGCATCATCGTGCGCCAGCAGGGTACGATCTTTCTTGGCGGTCCGCCGCTCGTGAAGGCGGCGACGGGGGAGGAGGTCTCGGCCGAGGATCTCGGCGGCGCCGACGTACACTCGCGCACCTCGGGCGTCACCGACCACTATGCGACGAACGATTCCCATGCTCTGTCGCTGGCGCGGCGCATCGTCGGCAACCTCAACAGGGTCAAACCGGCGCAGATGCACCTCAAGAAACCGCGTGCGCCGCTCTACGACCCCGAGGAGCTCTATGGCCTGATCCCCCAGGACGTGCGCGTGCCCTACGACGTACGCGAGGTGATTGCCCGGCTGGTCGACGGCAGCGAACTGGACGAATTCAAGAAGCTCTACGGCACCACCCTGGTCACCGGCTTCGCCCACATCCACGGCTATCCGGTCGGCATCGTCGCCAACAACGGTATCCTGTTCTCCGAATCGGCCCAGAAGGGCGCCCACTTCATCGAGCTGTGCTCCCAGCGCGGCATCCCGTTGCTGTTCCTGCAGAACGTCACCGGCTTCATGGTCGGCCGCAAGTACGAAGCCGGCGGCATTGCCAAGGATGGCGCCAAAATGGTGATGGCCGTGGCCAACGCCAAGGTGCCCAAGTTCACCCTGATCACCGGCGGCTCCTTCGGCGCCGGCAATTACGGTATGTGCGGCCGGGCCTACAGCCCGCGGCTTCTCTGGATGTGGCCCAACGCGCGTATTTCCGTGATGGGCGGCGAACAGGCGGCCAGCGTACTGGCGACGGTCAAGCGCGACGCCATGGAACTGCGCGGCGAGGAATGGAGCGCCGAGGAAGAGGAAGCCTTCCGCGCCCCGGTCCGCGAACAATACGAAACCCAGGGGCACCCCTACTACGCCTCGGCCCGGGTGTGGGACGACGGCATCGTCGATTTTGCCGACACCCGCACCGTGCTTGCCTTGGGCATATCGGCGTCCCTCAATGCCCCTATCGAACAGACCAAATTCGGCGTATTCAGGATGTAACCCATGTCAGACGATCCCGTACTCTTTTCCGCCTCGCCCGAAGGCATCGCCACCATCACCCTCAACCGGCCGGAGGTGCACAACGCCTTCAACGACGACGTGATCGAACGCCTGTCGGACCTCTTTGACGACCTGTCGAAGCAGGATGACATCCGTGCCGTGTTTATCGAATCGACCGGCGAGAGTTTCTGCGCCGGCGGCGACCTCAACTGGATGCGCCAGGCGGCCAACTACACGTTCGAGGAAAATCGCCAGGACGCCGAGGCGCTCGGCACCATGCTGTACCGGCTGAACACGCTGCGTCATCCGACCATCGGCCTGGTGCAGGGACCGGCCTATGGTGGCGGTGTCGGCATGGTGGCGTCATGCGACATCACCGTGGCGGTCCGTTCGGCGAAGTTTTCGCTGTCCGAGGTCAAGCTCGGCCTGCTGCCGGCCACCATCGGCCCCTACGTGGTCGCGGCCATGGGCATGAAACAGGCGCGGCGCTATTTCCTCACCGCCGAACGCTTCGACGCCGAGCAAGCGCAACGGATCGGCCTGGTCAATGAAGTGGTCGACGACGCGTCCGGCCTGACCGAGATGCGCGCCCATTTCATCAAGGTGCTGATGCAGAACGCCCCGGGCGCCGTGTCCGACAGCAAGGCCCTGGTCTTCGACCTGGCCAACCGGCCTATCGACAAGGCGCTGGTCTCCATGACCGCCAAGCGCATCGCCGAACGCCGCGCGACGGAAGAGGGACAGGAAGGCATCGACGCGTTCCTTAACAAGCGCAAACCGGATTGGATTCAGTAAGGATAGACCTGTGTTCGAAAAGATCCTGATCGCCAATCGCGGGGAAATCGCCTGCCGCGTCATGGCCACGGCGCGCCGCATGGGCATTCGCACGGTGGCCGTCTATTCCGACGCCGATGCCGATTCGCGCCACTTGGCCATGGCCGACGAGGCCGTGCACATCGGTCCGCCTGCGGCGCGGGAAAGCTATCTCGTCGCTGACCGGGTCATCGACGCCGCCGTCAAGACCGGCGCCCAGGCCATCCATCCGGGCTACGGCTTCCTGGCCGAGAACGCCGAATTCGCCGAGGCGTGCGCCAAGGCCGGCGTTACCTTCATCGGCCCGCCGCCCGACGCCATCCGCGCCATGGGCCTGAAGGACGCGGCCAAGAAGATCATGGAAAACGCCGACGTGCCGGTGGTGCCGGGCTATCACGGCGATGCCCAGGACACGGACCTGCTGATCGCCGAGGCCGAAAAGATCGGTTATCCGGTATTGATCAAGGCCGTTGCCGGCGGCGGCGGCAAGGGTATGCGCAGGGTCGATTCGGCTGATGCCTTCGAAGCCGAGCTGGCCGGCGCCCAGCGCGAAGCCAAGGCGGCGTTCGGCGACGACCGGGTATTGCTGGAAAAATACCTGGTCAAACCGCGCCACATCGAGATCCAGGTCTTTGCCGACGGCCACGGCAATGCCGTGCACTTGTTCGAGCGGGACTGCTCGGTCCAGCGCCGCCACCAGAAAGTGCTGGAGGAAGCCCCCGGACCCGACGTGTCGGCCGAAATGCGTACGGCCATGGGTGACGCTGCCGTCGCGGCCGCCAAGGCCATCGATTATCAGGGCGCCGGCACGGTCGAGTTCATCGTCGACGTCAGCAACGGCCTGGACGGCGCGCCGTTTTATTTCATGGAAATGAACACCCGGCTGCAGGTCGAACACCCGGTGACCGAACTGATCACCGGCCAGGATCTGGTCGACTGGCAATTGCAGGTGGCCGCCGGCGGCGCCTTGCCCTGCGGCCAGGACGATCTGACCATCACCGGCCACGCCATCGAGGCCCGCGTCTACGCAGAGGACGCGGCCCGGGGCTTCCTGCCCTCCACCGGCAAACTGCAGCGCCTGCGGGCGCCGGCCGAAGGGCCGCATGTGCGCATCGACACCGGCGTGCGGGAAGGCGACACCGTGACACCGTTCTACGATCCCATGATTGCCAAGCTGGTGGTGTGGGACCACGACCGGGCCTCGGCGTTGCGGCGTATGTCGTCGGCCCTGGCCCAGTATCAGGTGGTGGGGCCGACCACCAACATCGCCTTTCTGCGCCGGGTCGCCGAACATCCGGCGTTCATGAACGGCGACGTCGAGACCGGCTTCATCGACCGCTATGGCGACGACCTGGTGCCTGAATCCGTACCGGCCTCGGACGATATACTCGCCGTCGCCTGCCTCTCCGTGCTGCTCGATCAGACAGCGGAGAGGCAGGTTCAGGCAGCACAGTCCAATGACCCGTATTCCCCCTGGCACCGCTCCGACGGTTGGCGCCTGAACGACCAGGGGCACCAGGTCGTGCACTTGAAGGACGACGAACAAGCCATTGATATCACGGTGCATTACGCGGCCGATGCCTACGTCGTCGACCTGCCGGACGGGTCGGTCACCATGCGTGGCGAACGGGAAGCCGACGGCACGTTGACCATTGATCTGGGCGGCCGGCGGTCTTCGGCGGCGGTGGTTCAGAACGGCAATGAACTGACCGTCATCACCCATGGCCACAGTCACCGGCTGGTGCTGTTCGATCCGCTGGAAGCGTTCGGTGACGACGAGGCCGCCGGTGGCGCCATCGCGTCGCCGTTGCCGGGCAAGATCATCCAGGTCCTGGTCGCCGAGGACGACGAGGTCGCCAAGGGCGACCCGTTGATCATCCTGGAGGCCATGAAGATGGAGCACACCGTCTCGGCGCCGGGCGACGGCAAGGTGACGCAGATTTCCGTCGCGGCGGGCGACCAGGTCGAGGAAGGCAACGAGATCATCGTGCTGGAACTGGCGGGAGACTGAAACGGTGGCCTATCCCAAGCAGGTGCGTATCGTCGAAGTGGGACCGCGGGATGGCCTGCAGAACGAACCAGGCGTGGTCCCGACCGAAACCAAGATTGCCCTGATCGACCGCTTGTCCGCCGCCGGCCTGCCGGTGGTGGAGGCGACCAGTTTCGTGTCGCCGAAATGGGTGCCGCAAATGGCGGACAACGCCGACGTGATGGCCGGAATCAGCCGCAAGCCGGGCACGGTCTATCCCGTGCTGACGCCGAACATGAAGGGTTTCGACGCCGCCATGGCGGCAGGCGCGGAGGAAGTGGCGATCTTCGCCGCCGCGTCGGAAGGCTTTTCGCAGAAGAACATCAACTGCTCCATCGCCGAAAGCCTGGAACGATTCCAACCGGTCTGCGACGCCGCCCAGGAACGGAATATCCGGGTTCGCGGCTACATCTCTTGCGTGCTGGGATGTCCGTTCGACGGCGACATCGCGCCCCAGGCGGTGGCCGACGTCGCCGAACGCCTGACGGACATGGGTTGTTACGAGATCAGCCTGGGCGACACCATCGGCGTTGGCACGCCGGAGAAGGCCCGGGCCATGGTTGAGGCCGTGGCAGCGCGGGTGCCGGTCGACCGGCTGGCGGCGCATTTTCACGACACCTATGGCCAGGCGTTGGCCAACATCCTGGCGGTCCTGGACCTGGGCGTGGCGACGGTGGACAGTTCGGTCGGCGGACTGGGCGGCTGCCCCTATGCCCCCGGCGCCACCGGCAACGTGGCCACCGACGACGTGGTCTACATGCTGCACGGCATGGGCATCGGCACCGGGGTCGATTTGGATGCCCTGGTCGAGACCGCCTGGTTCATTGCCGACGCGCTGGGCCGCGACCCGGTCTCCAGTGTCGCCAGGGCCATGCGCGGCAAGTCCCGCGCGGCCGGCTGACGTGAAACCGCTGTTCTGACACCGATGGCGATCGCCGTTCCGAAAATCGTCGCCGCGGGAACCACCGTGGCCGCACTGGCGCTGGTCGTCTTTCCGCCCGAAGGGTGGGGGCCGGAGGTCAGCCACGCCACCGCGTTGGCGGTGTTCACCGTCGGCCTTCTGGCCACCGCCGTCGTGCCGGAATTCCTGGCCGCGTTGATGTTCTTCTTCCTCGGCATGCTGTTTTCCGTCGCGCCGGCGACGGTGGTTTTTTCCGGCTTCCAGAGCACGGCCCTGTGGCTGGTGTTCGCCGGGTTGATCATCGGCGTGGCGGTCGGTCGCACCGGTTTGGGTGCGCGCATCGCGGAAACCCTGGCGCGGCGGTTCACCACCACCTATTTCGGCGTGATCGGCGGCATTGTTCTGGTCAGCGTGCTGCTCTCCTTCGTCATGCCGTCGGCCATGAGCCGTTGCGTGCTGCTCATCCCGCTGGTGATGGCATTGGCCAAGCGCCTTGGCTTCGAGGCGGAAAGCAACGGCTTTTTCGGCATGGTCATGGCCGTCGCCCTGGGCAACTTCCTTCCGGCCATGGGCATCCTGCCGGCCAACATCCCCAACATGGTGCTGATCGGCACCAGCGAGTCCGTGCACGGTGTATTCCTGCAGTACGGCAGTTATCTGCTGCTGCACTTTCCCGTGCTCGGGTTGCTCAAGGCCGTCATGGTGGTGCTGTTGATCGTCTGGATGTACCCCAACCGCTTGAAGGTCTCGGTGGAACGCACCTCGCTCGAACCGTTGTCGCGCGATGAGACCATCCTGTCCGTGCTATTGCTGGCGGCGCTGGCCCTGTGGTCGACGGATTCGATCCATCACATCTCGCCGGCCTGGGTGGCGTTGGCGGCGGCCATCATCTGCCTCATGCCGGGCGTCGACCTGGTGCCGGGTAAGGCCTTCATCGAGAAGGTCAACTTCGGGTCCATCATTTACCTGGCCGGTATTCTCGGCGTCGGTAATCTGGTGTCCGCCAGCGGCCTGGGCGATCATTTGTCGGCGTGGCTGCTGGGAACGGCCGGGTTGGAACCGAACCAGGACGGTTACACATTCGGGGTCGTCTCCCTGGTGTCGGCGGCGCTCGGCCTGATCAGCACGCAGCCCGGTATTCCCGCCGTAATGGTACCGTTGGCCGGCGATATCGCCGCCGCATCCGGCGTCCCATTGACCACCGTCCTGATGATGATCGTCGTCGGGTTTTCCACTCTCGTTCTGCCCTATCAGGCGCCCCCGGTGATCGTCGCGCTGCACATGGCCGACATTCCGGCAACACGGGCCATCAAGCTATGCCTGGTCTCCGCCGCCGTCTCGATTTTCATCCTCATGCCACTCGATTGGTTGTGGTGGCGCGCGCTGGGATTGTTAGGATAGCGACGGAGTACACAGTATGACCGTTCATATCCTCAAACTCTGCGTTGGCGTCGACCATATCGAGCAACTGGAAACGTTCCAGCGCCGCCGGCTGGCGGCCATGGGCAAGGCCGGGCAGACGCCGAAACTGCGCCATGTCACCCGTCACCGGCCGCGCCGCGAAGCAGACGTGCTGGACGGCGGTTCTTTGTATTGGGTGATTCGTGGCCTCGTGCAGGTGCGCCAGCGCATCATCGGCCTGGAAACGGTCGAAACGGAAAACGGCCGCAAGTGCGGACTGGTGCTGGATCCCGAACTGGTGCGGACCGAATTGCAGCCGCGCCGCCCGCATCAGGGTTGGCGCTACCTTGAACCCAGGGATGCGCCACCGGACCTGTTGACTTCGCAGACAACCGACGATGAAATGCCGCCGGAATTGAGGGCCGAATTGCGTGAGCTCGGCCTGCTGTAACATACCGAGCCGGGGGCCCAATGACGCGCACGATGATCTTCGAAAACCGTTACGTGCAGGACAACCCGTTCCGCCAGGCCATCAACGAGCGCTACCACAAGGACGAAACGGCGGCCGTACAGGAATTGTTGGCCAAGGCCCGGTTTTCCACCGCCGAAAAGGCGCGCACGACAGCACTGGCGCGTTCGCTGGTCGAAGGGGTGCGGGAAACCCAGCGCCGCAGCGGCGGGTTGGATGCCTTCCTGCACGAATACGGTCTGTCCAGCCGCGAGGGCATCGTGCTTATGTGCCTGGCCGAAGCTCTGTTGCGGGTGCCTGACGCCGAAACCGCCAACCGGTTGATCCAGGAAAAGCTTTCCGACGCGGCCTGGGAGGAACATCTGGGCCGGAGCGATTCGGTCTTCGTCAACGCCTCAACCTGGGGGCTGATGTTGACCGGCCGGGTCATCCGCCTGGGCCGGCCTGAAAAGGCCGGCGTCAATCAGGCCGTCGGGCGGCTGGTGTCGCGCTCCGGCGAGCCGATCATCCGGCAGGCCCTGGTTCAGGCCATGCGCATTCTCGGCCGCCAGTTCGTCCTCGGGCGTACTGTCAAGGAAGCCCTGGAACGGGCGGCCGTCGGCCAGACGCACGGCTATTGTTATTCCTTCGACATGCTGGGCGAGGCGGCCCGCACGCAGGAGGACGCGGACCGCTATTTCGAGTCCTACGACGCCGCCATCGCCGCCATCGGTAAAAACGGCGGCAATGGACAGACCCTGTTTCAACGGTCGGGCATTTCCATCAAACTGTCCGCCCTGCATCCGCGCTACGAACACGCCAAAAGGACCCGGGTCGCCAACGAACTGGTGCCCAGGCTCGAATCCCTGGTCAAGCACGCGCGCGAGGTGTCGGTCAGCGTCGCGGTGGATGCCGAGGAAGCCGACCGCCTGGACCTGTCGCTCGACGTCTTCGATGCCGTCGCCAATACCGACGGCGTCAAGGGATGGGACGGCTTCGGGTTTGTCGTGCAGGCTTATCAGAAGCGCGGGCTGGCCGTGCTTGATTGGCTGGCGGAACAGGCCGCCGAGCAAGGCCGGCGTATTCCGGTGCGTCTGGTCAAGGGCGCCTATTGGGATACGGAAATCAAGCTGGCCCAGCAATTGGGGCTGGACGGTTATCCCGTGTTTACCCGCAAGCCGTCGACCGATGTGTCCTATCTGGCCTGCGCCAAGCGCCTGTTCAGCGACATCGGCCACTTCTATCCGCAGTTCGCCACACACAACGCCCACACGGTCGCCGCCGTGAAGACCCTGGCGGACACGGCGGGCGCCGGACCCGAGCACTTCGAGTTTCAACGCCTGCACGGTATGGGGGCCGAACTCTACGACCAGGTGGTCGGGCCGGACAAATGGGATATTCCCGTCCGGGTTTATGCCCCGGTCGGTGGTCATGAGGATCTGTTGGCCTACCTGGTGCGCCGTTTGCTGGAGAACGGCGCCAACACATCGTTCGTCAACCGCATCGTCGACGAATCGCTGCCGATCGAGAGCATCATTTCCGATCCGGTCGACGAGGTGGCCGCGCTTAACCAGGTGCCGCACCCGCGCATCCCGCTGCCCAAGGCCATGTTCGGGGACGAACGGCGCAACGCCCGCGGTATCGATCTGTCCGACCATTTCGGCCTGAACGACCTTGCGGGCGCCATGGAGGCATGTGCGGAAACGCCGTGGCAGGCAGCGCCTATCGTCGGCGGACAGACCATCGACGGCGATGCGCTTCCGGTGCGCGACCCGGCCGACAACCGGCATCAGGTCGGATCGGTGGTCCCGGCGGACCGGGAGACGGTGCGGTCGGCGATAACCCGGGCCGATGCGGCGCAACCCGATTGGGATCGCCGGCCGGCCGTGGAACGGGCCGCCTGTCTGGACCGGGTCGCCGACCTGTACGAGGAACACACCGCCGAACTGATGGCCCTGTGCGTGCGCGAGGCGGGCAAGACCATCGTCGATTCCGTCGCTGAGATCCGCGAGGCCGTGGATTTCTGCCGCTACTACGCGGCGCGGGCGCGGGCCGACTTCGGCGGTCCGGTGGCACTGCCGGGACCGACCGGCGAGCGCAACGAAATCTCGCTGCATGGCCGCGGCGTGTTCGCCTGCATCAGTCCGTGGAACTTTCCCTTGGCCATCTTCACCGGGCAGGTGTCCGCGGCGCTGGCGGCCGGCAATGCCGTCATCGCCAAGCCGGCGGAGCAAACGTCCCTGATCGCCACTCGGGCGGTGCAGATGATGCACGAGGCCGGTATTCCAGGCGACGTGCTGCATCTGGTGCCCGGCGACGGACCGACGGTCGGCGCCGCGCTGGTCGGCGATCCGGACATCGCCGGCGTCGCCTTCACCGGGTCGACCGAGACCGCCCGGCTGATCAACCGCACCCTGGCGGCCAAGGACGGACCCATCGTGCCGTTCATCGCCGAGACCGGCGGCCAGAACGCCATGCTGGTGGATTCGACGGCGCTGCCGGAACAGGTCGTGCGCGACGTGGTGCTGTCGTCCTTCGCCTCAGCCGGCCAGCGCTGTTCGGCGCTTAGGGTGCTGTTCGTCCAGGACGTGGTGGCCGACAAGATCATCGCCATGTTGGCCGGCGCGATGGACGAGTTGGATGTGGGCGACCCGGCCCATCTGAAGACGGATGTGGGCCCGGTGATCGACGCTCAGGCACTCAAGGTCCTCGACGATCATGCCGTGCGCATGGACGCGGAGGCCAAGCTGGTGCGCCGGGTCGAACTGCCGGCTACGTGCGCCCACGGTACCTTCTTCGCCCCCCGGGCCTATGAAATCGACCGCCTCGACCTGCTGACCCGTGAAGTGTTCGGCCCGGTGCTGCACATCATCCGCTACAACGCGTCCGATCTCGATGCCGTCTGCGATGCGGTCAATGGCACCGGATACGGGTTGACCCTGGGGGTGCACAGCCGCATCGACGCCACGGCGCAGCACGTGTGTTCGCGCATCCGGGCCGGCAACTCCTACGTCAACCGGAACATGATCGGTGCGGTGGTCGGCGTGCAGCCGTTCGGCGGCGAGGGGCTTTCGGGCACCGGCCCGAAGGCGGGCGGCCCGCGCTATCTGCACCGCTTCGCCACCGAACGCACGCAGAGCGTCGATACGACGGCGGCCGGCGGCAATGCCGCCTTGCTGTCCTTGGAAGAATCCGACGATTAGACCGGGCAGGCCCTATTCGGCGGCGACACCGTAGCGGGCGGCCCGGACGGCGGCGATGCGTTCCTCGGCCATGCGGTCGGCCATGACGTTGGTCGGGCTGTTTTCGCCGTCGGCGCGGACGAAGATATCGCTGAGACGGTCGCCGATGGTGGCGACGTGGTCCATGGCGGCCTCCTCGTCGTAATCCGGCCCTTCGTGGCTGATGACGACGATGCCGCCGGCGTTGATGACGTAGTCCGGTGCGTACAGGATGCCGCGCTCCCGCAGGGCCAGTCCGTGCCGGTCTTCGGCCAACTGGTTGTTGGACGAACCGGCGACGATGCGCGCCTTCAACTGGGGAATGGTGTCGTCGTTGATGACGGCGCCCAGGGCGCAGGGGGCGAACACGTCGGCGTCGGCGGCGTAGACCTGGTCCGGGGCGACCACCTCGGCGCCGAAATCGGCGCGGGTCTTCTCGATGACGTCGTCGTGGATGTCGCTGACGATCAGCTTGGCGCCGGCCTCATGCAGGTGGCTGCAGAGAATGTAGCCCACATGGCCCAGGCCCTGGACCGTGACATAGACGTCCTGCAGCGAGTCCTTGCCCAGGGCATGGCGCACCGACGCCCGGATGCCGTGGAACACGCCCCAGGCCGTGGCGGGCGAGGGATCGCCGACGCCGCCTTCCGACGTGCCGGCGACGAAGCGGGTGGATTGGCGCACCGACTCCATGTCCGCGACCGACGTGCCGACGTCCTCGGCGACCACGTAGGCGCCGCCCAGTTTGTTGACGAACCGGCCGAGCGCTTCGAACAGTTCGGGGGTTTTGTCCGCCCGCGGATCGCCGATGATCACGGTCTTGCCGCCGCCCAGGTTCAACCCGGCGACGGAGGATTTGTAGGTCATGCCCTGGGACAATCGCAACACGTCCTCGAGCGCTTCGTCCTCGCTGGCGTAGGGCCACATGCGGCAACCGCCCAGGGCGGGGCCGAGCGTCGTGTCATGCACGGCGATAATGGCCTTGAGCCCGGTATCGACATCGTTGCAAAAGACGACTTCTTCGTGATCGGCGAAACTACGGGACGTGAAGACTGACATGATTGACCTTGGCGTTTCCAAAAGAATACTTGTATCTACCCTAGTAGTTTGTGGAAAAAGCGTTGAGAATCAATGAACTAAACAAGAGTTGAAGAAAAAGACCGATGATTACAGCGGATTTGTATTCCGCAAATCATTCGTGCGGGAAGGGGGCGTCGGACGAAATATTTCACCGGCGCGTCAGAATGACTGACTGTTCTTTTGCGTTGCAGCAATTCATTGGAAGGCCGGGCGCGGGACGCGTTCGCAGGCTTCGGTTAACACATTTTCGCTAGAGTTTTCCCGTCCAAATCCCAGGCGAAACAGCTTTCCGTGCGGGAGCGGTCAAAACCCGCTCATGGACAGACGGTACGGTCGCGAATTGGACAACATGTTCCTATTTGCCGTTATGGACAATCCGGGACTGAAACTGGTTTGATGGTAAACGGGATGGACAACAACTGTTCCGGCGACCGGTAGGATTTGCGGAGGCCGAGTGTGTCAGCGTCGAAGACTGACCCGACAAAGCCAGGGCGCGACGGCGCTGCGGAGCGCGCCATGCGGCGGGAGATCGCGGATCTCGAGCGGCGCCTCGCCGAACTCAAGGATATGGTCGACGGACCGCCGGCTTCCGACTTCGAGCCCGATTTTCGGCAACCCGTCGAGTCCGCCCACGACACGGAACTGCGCTACCGGTCGCTGATCGAAAACGCCCTGGACTTGATCACGGTAGTTTCCGGCGACGGCGAGATCATGTTCGAAAGCCCGTCGGTCGAAGTCATTCTCGGCTACCGGCCGGACGAACTGGTGGGCTCGAACATATTGTCGATCGTACATCCGGACGACGTCGGCCGCGTGGAGTCCGCTATTCGCAATGTCGGCAAGACAGCCGGGTCGGTCGAATTGTTCGAGATGCGCGTGAAGCACCGGGACGGCGCCTGGCGCTGCCTTGAAGCCAGCTGCCGCAACCTCCTGGATAACCCGCTCATCCGCGGGATCGTCGTCAATTCGCGCGACGTCACCGAAACCAGGGACATTCAGAACGCGCTTCAGGATAGCGAGGTGCGTTTGCGGTCGTTGGTCGACAACGCGGGCGATTTTATCGTTCTGGTCGACCGCAACTACAGCATGGAGTTCGCCAACCGCTACGAAATGGGGTTCGAAAAGAACGACATCATCGGTACGGAATTGGGAACCTACATGAATGCCGAACATCGCTCGCGGGCGCGCGCGGCGGTCGATCATGTGTTCGATACCGGCGACTTCGCATCCTACGAAGCGGAGGTCGTGTCACCGACCGGAGAAAAGCGCTGGTTCAGGTGCAATCTGGGACCCATTGTAAAAGACGGTGTCATCGAGCATGCGACGCTGATCGCGACCGACATAACGGATCTGAAGGCGATCGAATCGGCGTTGACCAAGAGCGAGGCCCGGTTGGCCAACGCGCAACGCATCGCCCGCATGGGCAACTGGGAATGGGACCTTGTGGCCGGGAAACTGACCTGGTCGCAGGAGATGTTCGAAATCTACGGCGCCGATCCGGATTCCTATGAACCCGACCTGGAGAGCTATCAGAACTTCATCCCGGAGGAGGATCGCGCGGATGTCGCCGCCACGGCCGAACGGGGTGTTCAAGAGGGTCAGATCGCCGGCGAGCACCGTATCGTGCGACCCGACGGTGTGCAACGCACCGTCTACGAGTTGGGCGAGGTCGAGTATGACTCTTCCGGCAATCCGCTTCGAATCATCGGCGTCACGCAGGATATCTCGGACTACAAGGAAACGGAGCTGGCGCGGGACCGGACGGAACTTCGTCTCGCGAAGATGTTTCACGCCGGCCCGAGTCTGATTTCCATTACCGATATGGAAACGGGCTACATGTATGACGCCAACAACGCCTTTCTGGCCAGGCTCGGCTACGAACGTGCCGAGGTCGTCGGCAAGACGACCATGGAAATCGGGGTATGGAGGCATATCGACGACCGCGAGAAGGCGATCGGTATCATCCGCGCGGAAGGCCGGCTGTCGGGATTCGAGTCGACATTCGTCACCAAATCGGGCGAAGCCGTTCCTGTGTTGATTTCGACGGAAAGCATTGAATTCGAGGGCGGTTCCCAGTTATTGACCGTCGCGACCGACATTTCCGAATTGAAGCAGGCGGAACACGAACGCAGTCAGATGGAAACCCGCCTGGCCAAGATATTCCACGCCAGCCCGAGCATTATTACGGTGAGCGATTTTGAGGATGCCTTCGTTTACGACGTCAACGATACCTATGCCAATGTGCTCGGGTACTCGCGAGAGGAGGTGATCGGGAAAAATGCGTTCGAGATCGGGGCCTGGGTCAACCCGGAACACCGAGCCGAAATTATAGCCGAAGTGCTCAGGAACGGTTTTATCCGAAACTACGAAACCCTGTTTCGCTCGAAACAGGGGCGGGAAATACCGATTTTGTACTCCGGTGACGTCATCGAACTGAACGGTGAAAAACGCCTGTTGAGCGTATGCACCGACATCAGCGATCTTGTCCTCACGCGGGAAGCACTCGAACGCGCCGAAAACATCAGGCGCCGTTTCTTCGACCTGGACCTGATCGGCATGGCCGTGTCCGTGCCCGGCAAGGACATGGTCGAGGTGAATGACAAGCTGTGCAAAATCCTCGGCTACAGCCGTGAAGAACTGCTGTCCATGACCTGGGTCGACATTACGCATCCGGACGATGTTCAGGAGGACACCGAACAATACGACAAGGTAATGGCCGGCGAACAGGACGGCTATTCGCTGGAAAAACGCTACATTTGCAAGGACGGCGCGGTCATATTCATCAATATGGACGTTCGCTGTATTCGCAACCCGGACGGCAGCGTCGATTCGTTCAATGTGCTGGTGCAGGACATCACGGAACGAAAAAGCGCGGAGGAAGCCGTTCTGCGGAGCGAATCCCGGTTTCGCAATCTGGTGGATGGCTCCATACAGGGCCTCTACATCCACCAGAACCTCAAACCCATCTTCGCCAATCAGGCCTGTGCGGACATATTCGGATACGATGGCCCCGAGGACATTATCGCTCTCGGATCAACCGATCCCTTGATCGCTCCCGGTCAAAAAGATGCGGTTTACCGGCAAAGGGTTGCGAAAAAGGTGGGTGATGACAAGGGCAGTTTCCTGTTCAAGGGGGTCCGGCGCGACGGCAGGGAGATTTGGCTCGACGTGTATGCCGGAGAAGTCGAATGGGACGGCGAGCGCGCGGTTCAGGCGACGTTTGTCGATGTCTCCGAGAAGCGCCACGCGGAAGAGCAATTGCAGCAGGCTCAGAAAATGGAAGCGGTCGGTCAGTTGACCGGCGGCGTCGCGCATGATTTCAACAATCTGCTTGCTGTCGTCATCGGAAATCTCGAGCTCGCCGCCGAGGAACTGGAGGAAGACGGACTGGACGTTCCTTTCATCCACAAGGCCATCAAGGCGGCAAACCGGGGCGCGGATCTGACGCACAGTTTGTTGGCGTTCTCCCGCCGGCAAGCCCTTGAGCCGATTTCCATAGATTTGAACGAACGGCTCACCGGCATGGCCGATATGCTGAAGAGAACGCTTGGCGAAACGATCGAGATCGAGACCGAATTGACGGCGGATCTGTGGCGGTGCGAGGCCGACCCATCGCACATGGAAAGCGCCGTTCTCAATTTGGCGCTCAATGCACGCGATTCGATGCCGCGCGGCGGAGCCCTGACGATCGAAACATCGAATGTCGTGCTCGACGGGTCTTATGCGGCATCGGATTCAGACGTGATGCCCGGCGAGTACGTCATGCTGGCCGTTTCCGATACCGGGGTCGGCATGACGCCGGAGGTCATCGAGCGCGTATTCGAGCCGTTCTTCACGACCAAGGGCGTCGGCGAGGGGACCGGTCTGGGTTTGAGCATGATTTACGGGTTCGTGAAGCAGTCGGGCGGGCATGTGGCGATCTACAGCGAACCCGGCGAGGGGACGACGGTCAAGCTGTATCTTCCACGCACCGACCCGCAGGCCCGGGTGACGGGCACGAAGCCGGAAGATACGCGTCATGTTGCGCAGGCAGGTGAAACGATCCTGCTGGTCGAAGACGACCAGGAAGTCCGGGAACTTGCCGTGACCATGCTGACCTCATTGGGATATGAGGTGCATGCCGCTGAAAACGCACGGTCGGGACTGGAGATCATCGAGAACAATACGCATGTCGATTTGCTGTTCAGCGATGTCGTCTTGCCGGGCGGCATGAACGGTCCCGCCCTGGCCAGCGAGGCGCGGGTTTGGCAACCCGATCTCCGCGTCCTGTATATGTCCGGCTACACCGAGAACGCGATCATTCATCACGGCCGCGTCGACAAGGGTGTCATCCTGCTTCAGAAGCCTTTCCGTCGGGCCGACCTCGCCGCCAAGGTCCGTGAGGCGCTCGACAGTTAGAGCGTGCCTCCCTTAGATGGAATCCATTCTGTTTCTCGAGCGGCCTGCCAAGAAACGCACATGGCCACCAGGAAGACGGGGCCGCGCGATGCCGGGCATCGCGCAAGCCGTCTCACGCCGTGGGGGGCGGCCGCTCGGAAACCCCCATTGAGCTTTTGTGGGACGGGCGTCTTGGCGCCAAATCCGGCGGCTGCCGTCTCGGCCATACCCCCGGTATGGCCGTCACCACCAGCCTTGGCCTTGGCGCCAATACGCTCCGTCAGAATGCTTCCATCTAAGGAGGAAATGCTCTAAGGCGCGATTCATTCCCGCGGGTAACGGGAACGCGCCTCCAGCTCGTTCAAATCGAGATGATTACGCATATAGCGTTCCGACGCGGGGTCGTGGGGCTGGAAATCCCATGGCTGGTAGCGGCCCCGGCGCAAGGCGTCGTAAACAAGCCGGCGGCGCCGCTGGCTGGCCAGGACGTCGGCCTCGAATTTCGCCAGATCCCAGCGTGCGGCAGCGGCATCCGCGAACCCGGCCACGGTCGCCGTGTGCCCGTCGAGCCCGGCCAGATCGCGCATTTCCTGGGGATCGTCGGAGAGGTCGAACAATTGCGCGCCGTCGGCATTGCCGAAAACATATTTGTAGCGTCCGTCGCGCATCATGATCAGCGGATCGACCGCCCCTTCCGCCGCAAATTCGGCCAGAACCGTGCGGTTGGGCTGGTGCCGGCCGTTCAACAGGGGTACCAGACTGGCGCCGTCGATATCATCGGCGAGGTCGTCGGCGTCGCCGCCGGCAAGCTCGACCAGGGTCGGCAGGACGTCGAGGGTGGAGACCGGCTCGTCGACGCGGCTCGGCCTGAATCGGCCGGGCGCATGCACGAACAGGGGCACGCGGATGGACGGTTCATGGAAGCTCATCTTGTACCAAAGTCCGCGCTCGCCCAACATGTCGCCGTGATCGGAACAAAAGACGATGACGGTGTTTTCGTCCAAGTTGCCCGCCTTGAGAGTTTCGAGAATTTCCGCGATCAGGCTGTCCAGATAGGACACGTTGGCAAAATAGGCACGCCGCGCCCGGCGGATATGCGCGTCGGAAATAGTGTAGTTCGCCCGGTCGGACACGGCCAGCAGGCGCCGGCTGTGGGCATCGTGTTGATCCGCGGACAGTTCGCCCGTTCGGGGCATCGGAACTTCGTCGTCGTACAGATCCCAGAAGCGTTGACGGGCCACATACGGGTCGTGGGGATGGGTGAAGCTGACCGTGAGGCAAAACGGTGTCTGCCGATCCTCGCGCGCGAGTCTGTAGAGCCTGGTTTTGGCCTGGTAGGCGACGTCGTCGTCGAATTCGAGCTGGTTGGTCGTCGCGGCAACGCCCGCGTTCGTGACGGATGACATGTTGTGATACCACCAGTCGATCCGCTCGTCCGGCCGTGTCCAATCGGGCGTCCAGCCGAAGTCCGCCGGGTAGATGTCGGTGGTCAGGCGCTCCTCGAAGCCGTGCAACTGGTCGGCGCCGACAAAATGCATCTTGCCGCTGAGCATGGTGCGGTACCCGGCCTGCCGCAGATAATGAGCGAACGTCGGAATGTCGGCGGCCAGCTCCGCCGCGTTGTCATACACCCCGTTGCGCGAAGGCAACTGGCCGGTCATGAACGACGCCCGTGCCGGCGTGCACAATGGGCTCGCGCAATACGCATTGGTGAAATTGACCGCCTCGTTGCTGAGCCGCCGCAAGGCTGGCGCATGCAGAAAATCCGCCGGTCCGTCGGCAAACAGTGTTCCGGCAAGTTGATCGACCATGAAGATCAGGAAATTCGGCTTCTGAGTCATGACGCTGTCCATTCCGCGAGGAATTTGTGGTTGGTCCAGGATGTACGGTAATTTCTACACGTGACGACGCGTGACGAATGTTCCAACAACGCCATGTCTTGGCAAGTGATGATGCCTGGTGTTTTCCGGAGGATTCTATTCTCGCCGCGGAGCCGATTCGCAGAGAGTATTGCTCATGCAATAGCCGCTACGCATACGACATAGCGTTCACAACCGGCAATGGTTGGGAAGCCGTCAGGTACGGGACAGACCAGCCGTGAATTCCTCAAGGATCGTGCCGAGCAACGAGTCACGCTCCTTGACACTCTCCGCCATTGCCTCGGATGGCAGGTCAAGGTTGAGGACCGTAAATCCGTGTACGAGGGACCAGGCGGAAACGGTAGCCGCCCGAAGTTTCTTCGACCGTGGAGGCAGGATTTCCGCCACGGTTTGTTCAAGCAGCCCGTATCCGGCTCCCGCAACCTCGGCGAGGTGTTCATCCACCATGCGATTCTTACCGTCGGTGCCGAACATCAGCCGTAGGCGGTGGGGGTGGGCCAGGCCGTAATGCACATAGGCCCGGCCCAGTGCCTGCAGTCGTTTGCCGGGATCCGCTACGCCCGTGGACGCAGCCGTCAACGCGTCCCCGAATTCCTTGAAGGCCCGGATGGCCAAGGCGTTGAGAATGGCGTCCCGGTCCTTGAAATGCCGGTACGGTGCCGCCTGGGAGACACCGCAGGTCCGTGCCAATTCGCGTAAAGACAACGCAGCCGGTCCTTTTTCGGCCAGCAACGTCTCGCCGGCATCCAGCAGCGCGGTCCGCAAATCGCCGTGGTGATAGGCGGGTTTTCCGGCGGGTCGAGTTCTTCTGGCCATTGGTTCGAATCCAGGTGTTGACGGTGTCAACATAATTCCCATATGACACATGTCAATATGTTAACAGTGATAACACTGGAGAAAGGCAATGAACAGACGTAAGGCGATCAAAGGCATGGGAGCGAGCCTGGCGATGGTGGGAATTGCGGGCACGTTTCCGACACTCGAAGGCGTGATGTCGGCCAGAGTGGCGTCCGCCGCGCAGTCCGGCGATGTCTGGTTTGCCCCGTTGGCGCGCGGCATGAGGCGGGAAATCGACGAACGGGCCGGCGTTGAAGGGGATTTGCCGGCAGGGCTTCGAGGCACGCTGTTCCGCAACGGGCCAAGCCTGTTCGAACGCGACGGTGTGCGCAAGGGGCATGTGCTGGACGGCGACGGCATGATCCGGGCCTATCAGTTCGACGACCGGGGATTGCGTTTCCGCAACCGTTTCGTCAGAACGGAAAAATTCGTGCAGGAAGAGGCGGCAGGCAAGTTCCTCTACGCCACCTGGGGTACGCGGGCGCCCGGCGGGGTGCTGTCCAACCTGGGTGGTGGAGACATGCTATCGCAAGCCGGCGTCACGCCTGTATGGCGGGGCGGCAAGTTGTATGCCTTCGATGAAGTCGGTCTGCCCTGGCAGGTCGATGCCGAGACACTGGATACCCTGGGAGAGGTGCAGGTCGGCCCCGAGTTGGACAGTGTCGCCTACAAGGCCCACACCAAACTGGACCCGGTCAGCGGTGACTGGATTTTGCTCAGTCCGGCGATGGGGCGCACCATGTCGTTGCGTATTGTTGTGCACGGCCGGGACGGGCGCCTGAAGCACAATTTTGTCGTTCCGGCACCGCACCAGACCTATGTGCATGACTTCTTCGCCACGGAGCATCATGTCGTCATCAACCTGCACGCGGCGGACTTTTCGCCGTTCGGTTTCCTGGCTGGTGTAAAAAGTTTCACCCAGGCCCTGACCTGGAACAAGGACAAGGCCAACGTGGTCATGGTCGTCCGCAAGGACGGGGCCGGCGAGCCGCGCATCTTCGAAGCCCCCGGCGCCTGGATGTGGCATGCCGCCAACGCCTATGAATCGGGCGGCGAGATCATCGCCGACTTCGTCGCCTATGACGAACCGGATCATTTTCTCGGATCCGAAGCGGTGTTCGCGACGGTCATGCACGGCCGGGACGGCAGGGGACAGAGCCCGGGTACCTTCCGGCGTTGGGTGATCGGTCTGGACAGCGGGACACTCAACGAGACGGTCATCGATACGGGGAGTTTCGAATTTCCCATGATCGACCCGCGAAGCGCGACCAGGCGGCACCGTGTCAGTTATCTGGCTTCAGCGTCCCGGCCGGGCGCGTGGTGGCATGACGGCGTCGTCCGGGTCGACAGCACAAGTGGCGCCAAGAAGGGCTTCCACTTCGGTCCACGCCACTATGTCGGCGAACCGGTGTTTGCGGCCCGGCCTGGTGGGAACGTCGACCAGGGCTGGTTGTTGTGCGAGGTTTTCGACGGCAACAAGGGACGCAACGGTATCGCCGTATTCGATGCCGAAACCGTCGATCAAGGCCCAGCCGCAATGGCCTGGCTCGGTCACAGCCTGCCCATCAGTTTCCACGGCACATGGGTGGCCGCGTAGGAAATATTGGCGGGCGGCGGCCCGGAATGCCGCCCGTCATTTTTTTGCATCAGCGTAGTTGGGCATTTCCAAAGGCAGGCGTAGAATATCGCCCTCGTTGCCAAAGGAGTGTCCCGTGACGGATCTTACCGATAACAGCAGTTCGCAACGTCGCAGCCAGTGGCCGGACGTTCGCGATGTACGGCTTGACGACCTGATGGACGTGGTCGGCATGGGGCTCAGGGATTTCCGCCGTGCGCCGAGTTACGGACTGTTCTTCGGCGGGATTTACGCCGTCGGCGGGTGGTTGCTGATATTGCTGTTGTTGCAGTTCGACCTGCCGTTTCTGGTCTATCCGCTGGCTGCGGGGTTTGCCTTGATCGCGCCGTTCATCGCCACCGGATTCTACGCTGTCTCCTACAGCCTGGAGCGGGACGAAGCATTGAGTTGGAGTGCCGTCCGCGGGTTGATATCGCGCTCCGCCCGGCGCGACCTTGGTTGGATGGCCCTGGTGACCGGCTTTTCGTTCTTCATATGGATGGACATCGCGGCCTTGTTGTTCTTCGGCTTTCTCGGCATCAACGTGCTGTCGTCGGAGAACTTTCTGATGGAGATATTTACGACGCCGGCGGGCTGGATGCTGCTTGTCATCGGTAACGGCGTCGGGGCCGTTATTGCATTGGCGGTGTTTTCGTTTTCGGTGACGTCGTTCCCCATGCTGTTCGACAGGGACTGCGATTTCGTGACCGCCATGGTCACCAGCGTGCGCGTGGTCCGGGCCAATCCGCGGGTGATGATCGTGTGGTGCGCCGTGATCGCCGGATTGGTTGGCATTTCCTTGTTGTCGGGCCTGGTCGGTCTGTTCGTCATCCTGCCGGTGCTGGGCCATGCCTCCTGGCATCTCTATCGCCGCGCCGTCGAGCCGGCAGCCTGACCGCCACGGACATCGGTCGTTCCGTTCGCGTGGACGAACGGTATTCAAAGAAACGGCAGGTCGGACAAGGTCGCTCCGATGGCCTCACCGTCCTTCCGGACCTCGACCCTGTCGCCGGGCCGGCAGGCGCGGTCGATCAGGGCGTACCCGATGTTCCTGCCTAGCCTGTAAGACCAGGTCCCGCATGTCATGTCGCCCACTTTTCGGCCGCCGACGGTAATGTCGTACCAAGAGGCGTGATGGCCGCCCGGCGTGTCGCCATCGAGTGTGATGCCCAATTGGTGGCGCTTCGGTCCCTCGTCGCGGATCCGGCGCAACGGATGAATACCGATCACGTCGTCGGCCACATCCAGGTCGACGTACCGCTCGAGCCGCACCTCGAACGGATTGGTTGTGTCGTCGCTGTCACCGCCATAGCTGAGCAGACCGCTTTCGATACGCTCCACCGGATTGGGATTGCCCGGTCCGATCTCCCAGGAGCGGCCGGCTTCGCGGACGATGTTCCAAAGGGCCGTGCCCTTGGAACCGTCCATCAGATAGATTTCGAACCCGCCCTGCTTGGACCAGCCCGAACGGGCGACGGCAACAGGGATTCCCTCGACCTGCGTCTCGCGAAACCAGAAGAATTTCAAGTCGCGGACCCAGTCGCCGAACACGGCGGCGACCACGTCGTCCGCTTTCGGACCTTGGACCGCCATGGGGGAGACGTCGGGTTCGATCACGGCGACATTGAGGCCACGCTCGGCGGCGATGGCCCGGGCCCAGAACAGGATGTTGCTGTCGGCGATCGAGAGCCAGAACCGGTTGTCATCCAGTTTGAGCAGGATCGGATCGTTGATCAGCGTGCCGGCATGGTTGCAGAGCGCCACGTATTTGCCTTGCCCGGGCACGCATTTCGTCAGGTCGCGCGGCGACAGGATCTGGGCCAAACGGCCGGCATCGGGGCCTGTCAATTCCACTTGCCGCTCCACCGCCACGTCCCACTGGGATGCGCCGTTGATCAGCCGCCAATACTCCCCTTCCGGATCTCCGTATCCGGTGGGCATGAGCATGTGATTGTAGGGTGAGAAGCCGCTCACGCCCTCGGCCACGGTGGCTTCGAAGAACGGTGAGCGGCGAAGGCGCGTGGTCGGCGTGATCTCGAACATGTCGGCCCCATTTCTGTTCAACTCAAGAATTATCAACCGTCAATCCGACGCGATAGCCGCAAGGCGACAACGAAAACCACGAAAACGAACTGCTGCCGGTGTCTTGCATCGTGGATGTCTTCAACCGGTGTACAGTTGCCGTGATGCATGAGGCCGCTATTGTTGTTTCCATCACGATACGGGCTGGAGAGATAGGCTGTCATGAGTGAATCGAACCCCACATTCGCGATCATGGGATCGGGTGGTGTTGGCGGCTATTTCGGCGCCCGGATCGCGCAGGCGGGATACCCGGTAACTTTCATCGCCCGCGGTGCACATCTGGCGGCCATACGTCAAAACGGGCTGACGGTCGAAGGGCCCGTGGATGATTTCAGGGTCATGGTGGAGGCGACCGACTCTCCGGTCGAAGTTGGCCCGGTCGACTGCGTGCTGTTTTGCGTCAAGTTGTGGGATACGGAAACGGCGGCCGACATCTGCAAACCGATGATCGGCACCGAGACGGCGGTCATTTCCTTGCAGAACGGCGTCGAGTCGGAGGACATTTTAGGCGGCATCATAGGCCGGCCGCACACCATGGGCGGCGTGGCCGAGATTGCGGTGTCGGTATCCCGGCCCGGGGTGATTCACAAGTTGAGCCCCTTTCACCGTATTCGGTTCGGTGAAATGGACGGGCGTGTAACCGACCGGGCGCGCGTATTGGAACAATGCCTGAGCACGTCGAACATCCAGGTCGATCTCAGTGACCGCATCCCGGTGGATATCTGGATCAAATTCGTCCTCCTCGTCGGGGTCAGTGCCCTGACGGCATTGACACGCCGGCCGGTCGGCGAGGTGCGGGGTCTCTCTGATACGCGCGCACTGCTAAGGGAAGTCATGGAAGAGACCACTGCCGTCGCGCGCGCCAAATCGATCGAACTGCCCGAAGACATCGTGTCGACGCGGATCGCCATGGTCGACGCGCTGCCGCACGATATGTTTGCCTCCATGGCCATTGACCTGCGGCAAGGCCGCCGCCTTGAACTGCCGTGGCTATCCGGTGCCGTCGTGCGGCTGGGAGAGGAACTCGGCGTTCCGACCCCGACCAACCGGTTTGTGAACACGTCCCTGTTGCTTCATGTGGACGGCGCGTAAGGTTCTATTTCACCGAAAGGTTCCCGCAACCATTTGTGCAATACTCTGCGCTGGCAAATACTATTCAGAGGCAATTCATTTCCGAACCTGGCATGAACCCACAGTCATTTGAAATGAACATCCGGTCGGTGCGCGTCTTTCGCGGTCCGAGTCACCTCGCGACGGAGCCTGTCATTGTGGTGGCACTCGCATTGGCCGGTCTTGAGGCGTATCGCTCTGCAGAACTGGGGCATTCGTTTGCCGCAAATCTGATGGCGCTGCTGCCGGGCCTGTCGTCGCAGCCCATGGGAACGGATACGGCAGATACCGTGTCCGAAGCCATTCAGTCTGATGCCGGTTTGCCGCTGGCTTTGGTTGTCGCCGTGGCGGCGGCGGAATTGCAGCGCATGGTGCGTTTGCCGAACCCGATCTGGGGTGCCCTGGTCAAGGGTGCCGAACAGCAACAGGTGGCTTTTTTCGGATACCGCGATGATGAGGCGGGATTTGCCGCGGGCCGAACCGCGGTCGATATCGTCCGTACGTTGGCTCAGTCCTCGTTAAGGGACGGCGCGGAAGAGATCTCCACCGCTGATGCCAGGCAAATGCTGGACCGTTTTGTCGATTGGGCGCACACCCGTTTGCTGGACCAAAGTACCTTGTCACTGGTGGGTGCGGCCGAGAAACGCAACATTCCCTGGGTTCGGATTTCGCCCTACAAACGGTTCGTACAACTGGGGCACGGCAGGAACCTCATCCGAATCCATGAGACACTGACGGATACGACGTCGACAATCTCCGGCATGATGACCAGCGACAAAGTCGTCACGGCTACGCACTTGCAAGCCGCCGGCTTGCCGGTCACCGCGCCGGAAACCGTGTATGACGAAGACATGGCGGTACGGGTGGCGGAGCAAATCGGTTACCCCGTGGTCGTGAAGCCGAACTTTTACAACAAGGGTATTGGCATCAGTCTGCGTCTGCGGACTGAAGGCGACGTCCGCACCGCTTACACCGCCGCGCGCCGATATCATGCCGATGTCATGGTCGAAAAACACATCGACGGCGACGATCACCGCATCCTGGTCGTCGGTGGCCGGGTGATCGGCGTGGCCAGGCGCACACCGGGCAAGGTGACCGGTGATGGCGTTCACACGGTGTCGCAACTGCTTGACGTCCTCAACCGGGATCCGCGCCGTGGCGTGAACTTTGAAAAACAACTCAATCGCATGGAAATGGACGATTTGGCCTTGTCCATGCTGGCCGAAAAGGGATACGGCCCCGCGACCGTTCCGGCCAACGGAGAAGACGTGTTTCTCCGCCGGACCGCCAACATCGCCACAGGCGGTACCGCCGAGGACGTGACGGAGCAGGCGCATCCCGACAATCTGCGGCTGGCCGTCCGGGCGGCACGGGTGGTCGGCGCGGATATTTCCGGCGTCGATTTTCTGACGACCGACATCAGCCGGTCCTACCGCGAAATCGGCGGCGCCATATGCGAGGTCAACGGGTCGCCGGGTCTGCGGGTGCACCAAGTGGCCAATCCCGACCGGGATGTCGCCGGGCCCGTCATCGATCATTTGTTTCCGAACGGTGCGACCGGCCGCATACCGATCGCCGTAATCTGCGGCGGCGGCGCGACCACGCAGGCGACGGACTGGCTGACCCGCATGATCGGCCATGTCGTGCGCGATGTCGCCTGTGTCTCGAGGAACGGTGTAACGGTCGGAAACGAGCCGGTGGCGGACGGCGACCGGGCCAACTGGGACGGCGCCCAGATGGTCTTCCGGGATCCGAAAACCGCCTGCGCCGTGTTGGAACTGCCCAACGAGGAACTGGTGCGCGATGGTGCCGGTTTCGACCGTTGCACGGTGGCCGCCTTCACCGGTTTGAGCGACAGCGCCATGCGGTTCGCGCGGCGTGTCTGTGCGATCACGACAGGCATGGTTGTTCTGGATGCGGATGACCCGCTGGCGTTCCGATTGGCGTCGGAGACCGGCGGCCAGGCCATTTGTCTGGCGTCCGGCCAGCAGGACAGTGCGGCCGTATCGCAGCATGTCTCCCGCGGCGGCCGCGCCGTGTGCCTGACCAGCGAAAACGGCCGGACATCGTTGCTCGTATACGACAAGGGTGAGACACGCAGCCATGAAATGGCTAGTACGGTTTCGCCCAAGGACAGCGAGGAACGAAAAGCGCTGGTGGTCGCCGCCGCCATGGCGGTGGGGTTGGAATTGCCGCCGGAGGCGATCACCGCCTTTCCCGATCGTCGTCAGGCCTGAGGCGCCTATCCGCCGGCCGGGAGAACGCTCGGCGCGGCGCCTATTTCCTGTCGCCCAGGGATACCCCCAGTATGTGTTTGTCGCGGCCGATGACATGGTTGGAGCCGCCGACGATGAGCGGGTCGGGGGCATGCACGACGTGTTTGTCCTTGTTGGGGTAATCGAGACTGTGAAGGAAGTGCAGCATGCAGTTGATTCGCGCCCGCTTCTTGTCCGACGACTTGATCACCGTCCACGGCGCGTCTGCCGTGTCGGTGTAGAAGAACATCGCTTCCTTGGCCTCCGTATAATCGTCCCATTTGTCCAGGGACAACATGTCGATGGGGCTGAGTTTCCACTGCTTGAGCGGATCGACCTTGCGCGCGTTGAAACGCCGGTGTTGCTCATCCTGGGTCACCGAAAACCAGAACTTGAACAGGCGGATGCCGCTGTTGACCAGCATGCGTTCCAGCTCCGGACACTGGCGCATGAATTCGAGATATTCCATGGGTGTGCAGAAATCCATCACCCGCTCGACGCCCGCGCGATTGTACCAGGAGCGGTCGAACAGCACGATCTCGCCTTCCGTCGGCAGGTGTTCCACATAGCGCTGGAAATACCATTGGCCCTTTTCCTGCTCCGACGGTTTTTCCAGGGCGACGACCCGGGCGCCACGGGGGTTGAGGTGTTCCATGAACCGTTTGATGGTGCCGCCCTTGCCCGCCGCGTCGCGGCCTTCGAACAGCACAACGATCTTCTGGCCGGTATCCTTGACCCAGCTCTGCACCTTGAGGAGTTCGGCCTGCAGTTCGGCCTTGTGGCGCTCGTAGACCGCGCGCTTCATCTTGTTGCGGTAGGGGTAGACGTCGCTTTGGAAATTCGCACGCAAGCGCTCGGGGTCATGGCGAATCATCGCCAGTTCGTGACGCAGATTGTTGCGATGAGGCATGAGCTGCCGGCTTTCCGCTCCCGCGGCGGACTTCGGCGTGACATCGACCTCGTCGTTCGTCGCGGTTTGAGGTTTGGCCGGGCGTTTACCGACCGCCTTGCTCCGGGTCCGCGCCGCCGGCTTGGTCGGGGCCTTCACGCCGGCCGGCTTCCCAGCGCCGGCGGATGCCTTGCCGTTGCCGCCGGCAGGGCCGGCCTTTGATTTACGGACAGGTGTCGTCGGGGCCTCGGCCATCGGATATCTCCTCGTCGCGGTGTCTGAGCGGTCCGCAAACCTGCAACAGATCCGGCATGTGCGCCATGATTCGGCTCAAATCTCGATACAAATCGAGTCTATTCCGGTGCGGTAAACACTCCCTATAACTCACTGATTTGGTGCGGAATATGTTCTAGAGCAGTTCCTCTTTAGATGGAATCCATTCTGTTTCTCGAGGGGCCTGCCCATCCACCAGGAAGACGCGGCCGCCCGATGCGGTGCATCGCGCAAGCCGTCTGACGCCGTGGGGGGCGGCCGCTCGGAAACCCGGAGGGATGGGCGTATTGGCGCCAAATCCGGCGGCTGCCGTCTCGGCCATACCCCGGGTATGGCCGAGACGGCAGCCTTGGCCTTGGCGCCAATGCGCTCCGTCAGAATGTTTCCATCCAAAGAGGAACTGCTCTAGCCGCCTGGATGACCGGCAAAGCCGGGACCGAACCGGTGCCCGAAAACCGGCGCGCGCGCCGGATGGAAATGCCCGCTTACAGGTTGCCGCCGGGTTCGACTTTCTTGTCTTTGAGTCGCGATTCCCGGTAGGCGATATACGTGGCCGCCGAGAAGATCACCGCGCCGCCGACCCAGGTCCATAGGTCGGGCAGTTCGGTAAAGAAGACGAAGGCGAAGACGCTGGCCCAGATCAGCCGGGTAAAGTCGAACGGCAGAACCACCGAGGCATCGGCTTCCCGGAAGGCCTGGGCCATGCACAGATGGCCCACGGTTCCGAACGTGGCGATCAGCATCAGCCACAGCAGCTGTTCCGGCGTCGGCCAGGTCCATACCGTCAATGCCGCGATGAATGTCAACGGCGTCAGGAAGATGCCCATATAGAGGGTCACTGTGACACTGGAATCCGTGCGGGAGAGGGACTTGATCACCAGCATCGCGATGGCCCAGAGGCTCGACGCCACAAGGGTGAGCACCGTCCCGAAGTCGATTTCGATGATGCCCGGACGAATGATGATCAGGGCGCCGACAAAGCCGATGATCAGAGCGGTCCAGCGCCGGATGCGCATGACTTCGCCCAGGATCAATGCCGCGCCAAGGGCCGCGAACAGCGGCGCGGTAAAACTCAGCGCGGTGACTTGCGCCAGCGGGGCGATGGACAGCGCGGTAAAGAAGCACAGCATGGCCACGGTCTGCAGGCCGCCACGCAGGGCATGCAATTTGATGCGCTCCGTACGAAGCGGTGCCAGGCCCTCACGGAAAAATACCGGAGCGAGAACCACCAGGCCGAACAGGTTGCGGAAGAACGCGGTTTCAAATGGGTGCAGACCCTCGGTGACGTGGCGGATGGTGGCGTGCATCGCCGTGAACGTCGCCGTGGACATCAGGATCAGCACGATTCCCCGGCTCTCGGCGCTCATACCGTTGCCAATGCGTCGAAACAAAGCGAGGGGCTGATTCAAGACGGGTTCCATTCTGCGGGGACGGGTTGACCACTATAGACTGGCCGTGGGGCCGGGCGACAGGCCCTGTCCCTGCTGATGTGGAAGGGCACCATCCCGCGGGACGCATGGCAACCGCCGCCGAGCGGTTCAGAGAATTGTCAACTAAGTTACTGAATTATAGGCGTTAATGATTGTCGGGAAATTGTCGCAACCCGTTGACGTTCTGGTCACCATTGGCCGCTAAATCTAAGGAGGAATTTAAGCCAATACATGCCGCCCGGCGGCGGTAAGGAGTTGTGATCGATGACCGGTGAAGGTACCCGGGTAGGCCGCGTCGTCTCCGTTGGCGGTTCGCAAGTCAAGGCGGTCCTGGACAACGACGACGATGCCACGTTGCAGATCGGCGATCTGGTCAAGGTCGACACCGGTTCGTCCCTGGTATTCGGGCTGGTCAACAACCTGTACATCGACGATCCCGCGATCGAACTGTCGGCCACCGACGCCAAGGAACGCCATCGCGCCGATGTCGAGTTGCTGGGCGAGGCAAACCGGAGCAACGGCAGCGCCGACGTCGATCCGTTCGAACGCGGCGTGTCGGTCTATCCCGGCCTGGGGTCCGAACTGTGCACCACCACCCGCGATGAACTGGCCTGGGTCTATGCCCGCCCGACCGATCCGTGCGTCGGCGTCGGCACGGTGCACCAGGACCGCTCGCTGCCGGCCTATGTCGTGACCAACGACCTGCTGGGCAAGCACTTTGCCGTGCTGGGGACCACTGGCGCAGGCAAGTCATGCACGGTCACGCTGCTGCTGCAGTCGATCCTGGGCGAGAACCCGCAAGGCCACATCGTCTTGCTCGACCCCCACAACGAATACGAAAGCGCTTTCAACGACCGGGCCAACGTACTGCATCTCGGGAATTTGGAGCTGCCCTACTGGCTGCTCAACTTCGAGGAAATCCTCGAGGTGCTGGGCTCGGACGATCGCGAGCGCGACGCCGAAGCGGCGATCCTCAAGGAAGTGATCGTCGAGGCCAAGATCCGCTTCCTCGGACCCAAGGGCGAGGACGAAGCGATCACGGTCGACACGCCGACGCCCTACCGGCTCGGCGATCTGTCGCGCCTGTTGGACGAAGGCATGGGCCGGCTGGACAAGCCGGAAAAATCGGCGCCTTACCAGCGCATCAAGGCCCGGCTTGAAGCCCTGCGTACCGACCCCCGCTACGCCTTCATGTTCCCGGGCCTGGTCGTGCGCGACAACATGGACGAGATCCTGGCCAACATCCTGCGTATCCCGGTGGCCGACAAGCCGGTGACCATCGTCGATTTGTCGGGCGTGCCGTCGGAAGTGCTCGACGTCGTCGTGTCCGTCCTGGCGCGCATGCTGTTCGATTTCTGTCTGTGGGCCAAGAGCGACGAGGCCATGCCGATCCTGCTGGTCTGCGAGGAAGCCCACCGCTACGCGCCCGCCGAGGAGACCGCCGGCTTCGAGCCCACCAAGAAGGCCATTGCCCGTATTGCCAAGGAGGGCCGGAAGTACGGCGTGTCGTTGGCCCTGGTCAGTCAGCGGCCTTCGGAACTGGCCATGAACGTGCTGTCACAGTGCAATACGATCTTCGCCCTGCGTATGTCCAATAACCGCGACCAGATGTTCGTCCGCGGCGCCTTGCCGGAATCGGCCATGGGTTTGCTGGACTCGCTGCCTTCCCTGCGTAATCAGGAATGCATCGCCGTGGGCGAGGGCGTGCCGGTACCCGTGCGGCTCCGATTCAATGATCTGGCGCCGGAAAACCGCCCACGCAGCGGCACCGCGCCGTATTCCGAGGCCTGGAACGGCTGCGGCGGCCAGGCCGCGTTCGTCGAGGACACCATCGACCGCTGGCGCCGCCAGCACCGAGAAGAGTAGGCGGACAGACATTCCTTTGTTGCGCTTGGAATGACGTTCGCTCTACGCTCGGCGGGTTTTGTCCCGTGTTTCTGGCCCAGCGAGCGCATTCATGAGCGAAAATTCTTCCGGTATCCGCGTCCGGCCCATCGAGAAGTCCGATTACGAACAGTGGCGGCCCTTATGGGATGGCTACAACGCGTTTTACGAACGTCATGGACCGACGGCCTTGCCGGAACCCGTCACGGCGGCGTTGTGGGACCGGTTTTTCGACGATGGCGAACTGGTGTACGGCATGGTCGCCGAGCAGGACGGCAGAATCGTGGGGTTGGTGCATTACCTCTATCACCGCAGCACCACATCCATAGAACGGGCGTGTTATCTGCAGGATCTGTTCACCGAGGCGTCATTGCGTGGCAAGGGCGTTGGCCGGGCCTTGATCGACGCCGTGCGGGCGGAAGCGACCGGGGCGGGCAGCCCGCGGCTCTATTGGCACACCCATAAGACCAACGAGACCGCCATGACGCTCTACGACAAGGTGGCGGTGAACACCGGTTTTGTCATGTACGCGAAAAAGGCTTAGAGTAGTTCCTCTTTAGATGGAATTCATTCTGTTTCTCGAGCGGCCTGCCCATCCACAAGGAAGACGGGGCCGCGCGATGTGGTGCATCGCGCAAGCCGTCTGACGCCGTGGGGGGCGGCCGCTTGGAAACCCGGAGGGACGGGCGTCTTGGCGCCAAATCCGGCGG
>JANQFL010000113.1 GCA_028277845.1 Sneathiellales bacterium | reverse complement strand
GGGTGTGGGCAACCTGGTGGACGCCGACCTGGCCGAGGAGAGCGCTCAGTTGCAGTCCTTGCAGATCAAGCAGCAGCTTGGTGTGCAGGCCCTGTCGATCGCCAACAGCGCGCCGCAGGCAGTGGTGGGCCTGTTTGGCCAGGAGGCGGCCTAAAGCCGGTCATTTTCCGACCGCATACCGTTCGCATTCCGGTCGGCTCAGACGCACAGAATAGGGTCAGGTCTCGCATTGTAGCATTTGCGGGACCGTGATGATTCCGGAATCTTGGTCACATTGGTGAACAGTGGGGCGGTTGAGAATGCTACAATGCGAGACCTGACCCCAATCGTGGTGCTGACGGCCGGCAGGATGGCGCCGGGCACCCTCACTTCAGCGGTTCATTCAAACCGTTTGGCAGAGAAATCCAAAGAACGAGTTGAGAGTCGGGCGAATGACGCGAGAGATGGCCTTTGCCATGCGTGTCCTCGACGAGAACGAATTCACCCGCGGCAACCTTACGGACCTCACCGTCACTCGTCTCGTACTCCACCGAGCCATCCAGTCTCACTGTGAGCACGCGATCAGGTACCGTGTGCCAGTCGACTTGGCGCATACCCGCCGGGATGCGGGTAAAGCGGATGCGTGAAGCCGGATAGCTGGCGGTAACGTCGAACGGTGTGGCGTCGGGGTGAACAGACACCTTACTCGTCGGCAATTCGACCTCACCGAAATGCGATTCCCCATCCGGCGTGGCATAGATGCGCAGGCACTTCACCGTGGTGGCCTCCTTCGCAGAACAGGGTCAGGTCTCGCATTGTAGCATCTTAAAGGGCCGTGCAGAACAGGGTCATGTGCGGACTCCAGTCGTGCGCTTGCGCTGACGGCCTTTGGCCTTGTCACCAACCGGGTCGAATGCACCAAGTCGACTCCACACATTAGCCCCGAATGATTCGCCTTTTCGGCCAACCCCCCTCGAATAACCCTACCGGGTGTCGGATTAATTTACACTTTCAGATAGAAGATTTTGATCAGAAACTCCTAAATGATTGAAAATTAACGTTTCACTACAATTGGAACGTTATTTGCATGGTAAATATATATCAAAATACAGGAATGGGAGGTTGTAATGAAATCGTTCGTACAGGCAGTTTTAACGGCCGTTTCTGTTCTGGCTTTCTCCGGCGCCGCTTCAAAAGCAGGCGTAATCACCATTTTAGACAGTTACAATAGTCCAGACGGCAGTCAGGTGAGAGGAGTGGCATGGGATGGCACGAACGTCTGGTCGACGACGAATTCGAGCGGCTTTTCGAGCAGAATTTTCAAGCACAACAACGACGCCACCCTAAGCGTCAACACGAACTATGGCCAAGTCAGTAGATACACCGTGGGATTGCAATGGGTGAACGGTACGTTGTGGTCGGTAGACAATTTCGGCGACGTACTTGTCAAACACGGTACAAATCCCGGATCTGCGGCGGCGACGTACGGTATGAACTCTCGCCGTGACCCCGAAGACATTGCCTGGGATGGGACGAACATCTACGTGACGAATGAAGGCATGTTGCAGAAGTTCAATACGTCCGGCACGTTTCTTGGGGAACCCCATAACCTTGGCGGCGGAGACCGGGCTATCACCTTCATGAACGGCAATTTGCTCCAGGGGTTGGGCGGGACGTTGACCCTCCTCGACGCCGTCACATTCGCGACTCTGGATACGTTCACTATTGGAGGAGGTATTATCGCCACCGGTTTGGCGTACGATGGAACGAATCTATGGATTGCAGACCCGGGCAATAACCAAATTCACAAGGCTGCCATTCGAACCGTTGATCAACAAATCCCTGAGCCTACTACGTTCGCGATCTTCGCTATCGGTCTTGCCGGGGTCGGCTTTGCACGACGTCGTGTGACGGTACGCTGATGAAGAGTTACGGCAAAGCTGGACCATATTCCGAAATGATTGAATCACCTTTCGTTTAGAGGTTTCTCTTTTGAGGTGGTTCATGATCCTTGAAGCACAACCACGCGGCCACTATCGCCGGCGTCTGGGCTCCAAGACTGGTTGTTCGCCCTGACTGTGGCGTTTCAAACCCTGTTTTCGGCGTTCCCGTTCCACGCGTTTGGACGCGGCCGATATTCCCGCCAGTAATTTTCCGGGACGGGGTCATGTGTGGACGGCCGGTGATTTGCAAGGTGTTTGTTGCTTGCGATGGGCTGGTCGGGAGCGGTCATGTGTCCGGCCTGCTTGCGCGGTGTCACGAGACCGCTGGCCTTGATGGTTTCCGTACACCAGAACCCGTTCAGGTCTGCGCGCTCGCCGGCGCTTGACCCCATGGCGGGTTGTCCTGGCGTTCGGTTCGACCGGGTTGCCATCACGTCGCTTCAGCTCCTTGCAAATCACGGGCCGTCCACACATGACCCCAGTCGTGCGGACCTCAATTGTGCTACGATGCGAGTCTTGACCCCAATTGTGCTGGTAGTTGAAATCTGTGAGAGAATTAAGAAGCACCCTACGACAGTTGGCCAGGAAACCGATATCGCGGCTGCGAGTATTTATTTTTACGTCAGCCGTAATTTTATTTGTGATTTTCTTTCTTTATGTACTGATTCGGAGCGTTGATTGGTATTTGTCTTACGAAAAAGTCCATATCAGTTTAGGGAATTATTTATCTGGCATTATAAAGGTAGCCGTTTACAATAATCTTGTTAAAGATAAAGGGGTTCTCGTCGAAGAAGTACAACCATTTTCCGAAGGCGCGCAATGTAAAATAGACGAACTGATGGGCGCAAAAGCGGAAAAACCAAATAAATACTGTAATGTCACATTAACAGAAATCCCAACCAAGTATTGCCGATACTGGGAGTACGGTAGGCCTTGTGTTGCCATTTCAATAAATAATAGCGTCTACAATAATGAAGAAGTGCAAAAAATAATTGTGGACGCTATTAGAAGACCTTGTAAAGCAATTGCACAATACTTCAAAAGCTCAAGGCACTCTGTTTCACTAAATAGAATGTTTTATTGTGCCCACCGAAATGATTTTCAGTACTACGACGTGGTCATGATTCTTAGCCATTATAACATTCAACACAAATCGGCAAAGGGTGTTCCCCAGATTATTGGTACGTATTTTGGGGATACGGTGAAGAGCTCCCTGATTAAACGCATTACAGAATAGAAACTGCGAGGCCACTATGTCGGAAACTAATCCTGGCCAATACACGTTCACAATTCACGGGAATTGGGGTCAGTTCTCGCATGGCAGTACTTGGGAGCGTGTCTTTGATCGTCGGCTCTGCCAACCATGTCTCCTTTGCTCGCCTGGTGTAGCCCAAGCCCACTTCAGCCGCTCAGGATCGCGCCCCACTTAACGTCTCCTCGCTCTCTTCCGTCTCGCGCCACGGATAGAGCCGCGGCACGATCATATTGAGTGCCGTCGCCGCCGCGATGGCCAGCGCGCTGCCGACGAAGAACTGCGACCAGGTGTCGGGCCGGAACGCGCCGAGCGAGACGATCAGCAGCAGCGCGGGCAAGTCGAGGAAGTGGGTGAACGAGGCGACCTGCTCGGTCCGGGCCTTTTTAAGCGCGTCGGTGAAGTCGCCGGCTTCGAGCGCCAGGTGGCGCAGGCGCATATGCTACAATGCGAGACTTGACCCCGACCACCCTTCGATCTTCGACGTGCTCAGCATTCCACACTGACAAGAATTCATGCTTCGCTGCTTCTTCGAGAGACGTTTCGACTGAGCCTCCATTTTCCGAGTCACACAGAACAGGGTCAGGTCTCGCATTGTAGCATCTTAAAGGACCGTGGTGATTCCGGAATCTTGGACACATTGACGGAGAGTGGGGCGGTTGAGAATGTTGCAATGCGAGACCTGACCCCAGTCGTGCTTGCAGTCGTTGGAAAAACTTGGCATCAATATTCGACTAACTTCTACGAGCCAATTTCGTAGCGAAGATTGAGATCAGACCACCCAGCATTACGTAGCCGGTAACAACCTCCGCCATTACCCACCACGCTGCTTCTTGTGTCGTTGGTGTAACATCGCCAAAACCAAGAGTGGTGAAGGTTACGACGCTATAATAAAGCATCGTTGAAAAGCTCCATTGGAGATCACTTAAACTGAATGCGTTTTCTCCAAGCGTATAAAACCTGGCAGCATATCCAACCGCGAATAGGATCGACCAGAAGCCCCAAATAGCTGGGCTCTTTCCGAAGTTACAGAGTATCCACCAAAGTGAGAAGAGAAAGCGGAAAACCGGGTTAGCACGGTTCCGGTATTTCAAAACATATAGAAAATACTGGTCCTTAACACATCTTTCCATAAGCGGATCAACATACAGCGCGTCCGTCAATAGGGCTTCCATGAACACAGTTCCGCGCCACCAGAAGCCGTCTTCTGTATACCGGATGTTGCCTAAGCGTGCCTTCTCCAATAACGCGTCTCTCAAGTCAGCATCTTCAAGATGTGCTTTGGTAAGCGTAGCTCCAGTGAAGTTAACCCTTCGTAGCGTCGCCTTTTGGAGCTGGGAACGAGTAAGATTGGCGTAGCTCAGGTCAAGTCCGGTTAATCGGGCACCTTCCAATCTTGCAAAAGATAGGTCGAGGCCAAGACCCTTCGAGACGGACTCCAAAGACATTGGAATTTTTCTTTCTGACGGATGCAAAAGTGCCAAGTCCAACCCTCGAAGATCGGCTACTTTGATATTGCTATCCTTCCTTTGCAGCATACCAAATCCCGTGAGGCGACCAATATCTTCCCATGAAGCACCTTGCCCCAGCAGATTCAGTACAAGGACGACCTTCTCAGGCGTCCATCTCCTACGCCATTCCTTAACCTGTGGCCATTTTGGGTAACGAAAATATCCTCTTCGCCGCCGGTACTTATAAGGTTGATCACCTGTTACGAATTCAGAATCTAAGTCGGGATTATACCCCCCATGAAAGCACCTATCGTCGTTAGGGAGTAAAATTGCAGTCCAATTATTCGATAGCCAAACCTATTTATAGTTGAATTGTGATTTATTGCGCAATCAGTCGAATTGAGACGAGGGTTTTGGGCTCACACGGGGAGCGGGGTCAGGTCTCGCATCGTAGCATTCGGTTGCGTGCCTTTGATCGTCGGTTTGGCCTACCGCGTGCCCATCACCCACTTGGCAGCGGATCAGGATCAGGCGCCACCTAAGGAACCTTCTCTCTCTTCCGCCTCCCGCCACGGATAAAGCCGCGGCACGATCATGTTCAGCGCCGTCGCCGCCGCAATGGCCAGCACGCTGCCGACGAAGAACTGCGACCAGGTGTCGGGCCGGAACGCGCCCAGCGAGACGATCAGCAGCAGCGCGGGCAAGTCGAGGAAGTGGGTGAACGAGGCGACCTGCTCGGCCCGGGCCTGTTTCAGCTCCGCGGTGAAGTCGCCGGTTTGCAGGGCCGCGCGGGTCAGACGGCGCAGGCGCATGAAGTAGAGCCGGGTCACCGTGTTGCCTTCGATGAACTCGAGCGCGAACAGCAGCACCATGCCGGCGAGCCAGGGGGTCTGGAGGAACTCCCAGCCGCCGTGGAATTCGTAGATCAGCCAGCTACCGCTGAGCGCCAGCAATATGGCGCCGGGCACCACCACGCCGTCGTAGAACATGGCGATGAACTCGACGGCCTGCGAGAACAGCGCCAGGTCGCGCAGTTTGCGCGAGCGGATGTCGGCCAGGAACACGCCGATCAGGCCGGCGCCCATGAGCACGAGGCCGAGGAAGTGGGCGAAGCGGAGGATTTCGTAGGTCATGTCGGTTGTTCCTCTTACGACACCGTTTGCGCGGTGCCGAGGTCGGCGCGGGCCTGGCCGCCCGGGCGGAACACCGCGAGGGCGATGACGCCCAGGATCATGATCAGGTTGGCCGCGCCGAACATCGATTCGCGCGCGGCGAGGTCGTGGAACAGCGGATCGAGGGTGCCGCCGCTCAACGCCGCCTGCGCCAGCGCCGCCATGTCGCCGCTGAGCGGCACCAGCACGAAGGCGGCGTTGGCCGTGATCAGGACCGCCAGGCCGGCCTTGATCTGCAGCCAGCGGCGTCTGATCTGTTGACGCCAGAGGGCGGCCAGGGCGATGCCGCTGATAACGGTCACCGCCAGTCCCGCCACCGTGAGCGTTTCCGTCAGCACGTGCTTGGCGATCTGATAATCGGCGAAGGCGGTCAGGTTGGCGTTGGGGTCGCCGAGCGCGCCCAGCACGATGTGCCCCGGGATGGAGCCGACGAAGACGCAGACCGCGATCAGATGCAGGATTTTAACGGCTTTGGACATGGGTGTTCTCCCGGGCGAATTCAGGGGCGGCGTTGGATTCGAGGTGTCGGCACAGGGCGCGCACGGTGTCGCGGGCGGTGACCAGGTCGGCAGGGGGGATCGCGGCGGCGACGGCGTTGGCCCAGACCACCTGGCGGGCCGTGACGGCATCCAGGGCGGCGCGGCCCCGATCGGTGAAGTCGGCGAGGCGGGCACGGCGGTGGTTGGGGTTGTCCTTCAGGACCAGCAGGCCCTCGCCGGCCAGGACATCGACGATGCGCTGCACCGATTGCCGGCTCAGGCCCATGGCGCGGGCGATCTGCGACACCGTCGCCGGGCCGTCCGCCAGCGCGCCGAGCACCTGCCAGCGGGCGCTGGTGAGGCCCAAGTCCCGGGTCATGCGATCGCCCAGCGTCAGCAGGTTGCCGTTCAGCCGGAAGACCTCGAGCACCAGCTCCGTGAACGCGGCGCCCCCCGGTGAGTGTGCGGGCGACTGCGTGGGTGTAGGGGCGGAGGAGAGATCAGTCATGTGGGTGGTGTATTCTGTCATAATGACAATATATTGTCATTATGACAGAATACTGTCAAATAGAATCTGACACGAAAAAGGGGGTGCAAACACCGCACCCCCTTTTAGGTTCTCTAAACTTGCCGCGATTCGGTCCGCCGTCTACTGCACGACGATCCTCGGCGCCTTGGCCGCCGTGTCCGCCATCACCTCGTCCAGCTTGCCCGCCACCCGCTCGGCCACCGCCCGGTAGGCCTGGGCATGGTCGCTGCCGGGCTGGCTGACGACGATGGGCTGGCCGAGGTCGGAGGTCTCCCGGATCGCCATGTGCAGCGGGATCTCGCCGAGGAAATCGCAGCCCAGCTTGGCCGCCGTCTCGCGGGCGCCGCCGTGGCCGAAGATTTCCGACCGCTCGCCGCAGCTCGGACACAGGAAATAGCTCATGTTCTCGATGATGCCCAGGACCGGCACGTTGACCTTGTGGAACATGTTCAAACCCTTGCGGGCATCCAAGAGGGCGATGTCCTGTGGGGTCGAGACGATGACCGCGCCGGCCAGGGGCACGCGCTGGGCCATGGTCAGCTGGGCGTCGCCGGTGCCCGGCGGCAGGTCGACCACCAGGACATCCAGTTCGCCCCAGTTGACGTCGCGCATCAGCTGTTCCAGGGCGCTCATGACCATGGGGCCGCGCCAGATCATCGGCGTGTCGTCGGGCACCAGGAAGCCCATGGACATGCAGACGATGCCGAAATTGCGCATGGGATCCAGGGTTTTGCCGTCCTCAGAGACCGGCCGGCCGGTGATGCCCATCATGCGCGGGATCGACGGGCCGTAGATATCGGCATCGAGCAGGCCGACCTTCTTGCCGAGCGCGGCCAGCGACAGGGCCAGGTTGACCGAGGTGGTCGATTTGCCCACGCCGCCCTTGCCCGAGGCCACCGCGATGATGGCGCCGACGCCGGGAATGCCCGGTTTTTCGGCATCCGCGCCCGGTTGCTGGCCGGCTTGCGGGCCGCCGTGGGCGCTGCCGCCCATGCCGCCCCCCATGCCACCTTGCGGTGGCGGCGGGGCCTGCGTGCCCTGCGGTTGCTGTGATGCGCTGTGCGCGGTCAGTACGGCGGTGACCGACAACACGCCGGGGACGTCATCCACCGCGTCTTCGCAGGCCTTGCGCAAGGGTTCCATTTCCTCGCCGCGGGCCGGATCGACCTCCAAAACGACGAGAACATTGCCGTCCTTGACCGTTACGTCCGTTACCAGGCCCGAATTCACGACGTTATTGCCCGACGCCGGATCGACGATCCGGGCCAAAGCCTCGGTGACCTGTTCCTGGGATACCCCTGCCATGCTTGAAAGCTCCGAAAAATCTCCAATATCTCCACATACTTGCCGGTGCAGGTCCATTGCGCCGACACGTGTGCTGTCATATAACGCGCCCCAGGATCATTAGCAATTTTCCTGCGTCCGGCCGAAAGCGGCCAAACGCGGCACTTCAAGAAGTCTGCAGGTAATCGAAGGAAGTTTCATCATGCCATGGAGCAATCAAGGTGGTGGCGGCGGAGGCGGCTGGCAGGGCAACGGCGGCGGTGGCGGCCGGGGTCCCTGGGGCCAGGGTCCGAGCGGGCCACAACCGCCCAATCTGGAGGAACTGCTGAAGAAAGGGCATGACCGGTTCAAAGGTCTGGCGCCCGGCGGCAAATTCGGCGGCCGTGGCATTCTTCTGGCCGTTCTGGTCATGGTCGTGTTCTGGGGTTTGACCGGGTTCTACCGGGTGCAACCGGATGAGCAGGGCGTCGTTTTGACGTTCGGAAAGTGGACCGAGACGACCCAGCCGGGTCTGAACTATCACTTCCCGTCGCCTATTCAGTCGGCCCTGACCCCGAAGGTGACGCGCGTCAACCGGCTGGACATCGGTTTCCGTTCGGCGGCCGAAAACCAGGCACAGTTCTCCCGGTCCCGCGGCGAATCGGACATTCCCGAGGAAAGCCTGATGCTGACCGGGGACGAGAACATTATCGACATCGATTTCACGGTGTTCTGGGTGATCAAGAACGCCGGTCAGTACCTGTTCAATATCGACCAGCCGGAGATTACGGTGAAGGCCGTGTCCGAAAGCGCCATGCGCGAGATCATCGGCAAGAGCAAACTGGACGAGGCCCTGACCAAGGAACGTGCCGTCATCGAGCAGGATACGCTGAAGCTGATCCAGGTGACCCTGGATGAATACGAAGCCGGCATCCAGATCACCCAGGTGAAGATGCAGAAGGTGGATCCGCCGTCCGCCGTGGTCGATTCCTTCCGCGACGTGCAGGCGGCCAAGGCCGACCTGGAGCGGTATGTCAACCAGGCGGAAGCCTACCGCAACGACATCATCCCGCGTGCCCGTGGTGAAGGCGAACAAATCCGCCGTGAAGCGGAAGCGTATAAGGAGAAAGTGATCGCGGAAGCCCAGGGTGAGGCGCAGCGTTTCCTGTCGGTCTACAACGAATACAAGGTGGCCAAGGACGTGACGTCCCGGCGCCTGTATCTGGAGACCATGGAGAACGTCCTGCGCGGCACCGACAAGGTCATCATCGACAAGGGCCAGGGCGGCGGCGGCGTGGTGCCGTATCTCCCGCTGCCTGAATTGAAGAAGCGTTCGGAGGCCGCGAAATGAACAAAGGACTGCTCGTAATCCTCGCGATCATCGTGGCGGTTGGCGGCCTGGTTGGCTACAACGCGCTGTTCACCGTTCACCAGACACAGCAGGCGCTGGTCCTGCAGTTCGGCAACCCGGTCCGCGTCGTGACCGACCCCGGCCTGAATTACAAAGTGCCGTTGATGCAGAACGTCGTGTATCTCGAGCGGCGTATTCTCAGTCTTGATGCGCGGCCCGAAGAAGTCATCGCCAGCGACAAGAAACGGCTGGTGGTCGATTCGATCGCCCGCTTCCGGATCAGCGACCCGCTCAAATTCTACCAGACGGTGAGCACGACCGTCGGCGCCCAGTCACGGCTGAACACGGTCATCAGTTCGAGTTTGCGCCGGGTCCTGGGCCGGGCGACCATTGAAGACATCGTTTCCGGTGACCGGGCCGATCAGATGCGCCAAATCGCGGAATTCGTGAACGAGGAAGCCAAGGCGTTCGGCATCTCGATCGTCGACGTGCGCATCAAACGGGCCGACCTGCCGCAGGCCAACAGCCAGGCCATTTTCGCCCGCATGCAAACGGAACGCGAACGGGAAGCCAAGGAGTTCCGTGCGCAAGGTGCCGAACAGGCACAGCAGATCAAGGCGGCGGCCGAGAAGGAAAAGACGGTCATTCTGGCCGAGGCGCGGCGGGATTCGGAAATCCTGCGGGGTGAAGGCGAGGCGACACGGACCAAGATTTTCGCCGATGCGTTCAATCAGGATCCGGAATTCTTCGCCCTGTACCGATCGTTGCAAGCCTACCGCGAGGCACTGGGCAGCGGCGACACGACGATGGTTCTGTCTCCCGATAGCGAATTCTTCCGCTATTTCGGGGATATCGCCGGACAAAGATCCACACCCGGCCAGTAAGGTTTCGCTGGTTGCACGTCAAACGCGGCGGCTCAATCGGCCGCCGCGTTTTGATTCCGGCTCGATGAAAAGGGGGAGAGCATGCAGGACTTGATATTGGCTTTGGGCCTGGTGCTGGTGATCGAGGGGTCTCTCTATGCCCTGTTCCCGGAAGGTATGAAGCGGGCCATGATCACGGTACTCGAGCAGCCGTCTTCCATGATCCGCCCGGTCGGCCTGGGTGTCGCCATATTCGGTTTGTTGATCGTCTGGTTGATCAGGGGCTAGTGCAAATACACCCGATAACAGCTCATGTGGGTGTCGATTTAACAGGACATCGATTCCGCAAGGAGTCACAATATGAAAAGCCGTGGAATTAGGATTACTTGACAGATCGATCGCGCAGAATCACGTTCATGTGAAATTGTGTCCCTGTTTGCTCCGACGTGGCCCAATGACACCGAATTGCCACAATCGGTTCGCACATAGGCTGGTGTGAACCCGATGTCCGCTTCCAGGTTGAACGGGATTGGGAAGATCACAATTCTACGGTGGACGGTGAAGCCGCCCGTTCGGCACATTGACGATAATAAGGAGAAGGCCTCGTGATGGTAGGTCACCGCAAGGCACCTGGAACCTCCCGGCAGGTTCAAGCACGTGTGCTCACGCAATCAACGGAATTCATTCGCTTGGCCGTGTATTCGGCCGGACTGGCGTTTTTACTGATGCTGGCAATGGCCGCCGCGGCACAGGCGAAGGGCGTGCCCGACTCATTCGCCGATCTGGTTGAACAGCTCAATCCGACAGTCGTCAACATTTCCACCAGCCAGACGGTGGAGACACCCCAAGGCGGACAACGCCCGGAGAACCCGTTCCCGCCGGGATCGCCGTTCGAGGAATTCTTCAAGGACTTCTTCGACCGCAATCGGCCGCAAGGCGATGGCAACGGCAACGGATCGCCACAGCGCAAACGCCGCGCGACCTCGCTTGGATCCGGGTTCATCATCGATGCCAAGGGCATCGTCGTCACCAACAACCATGTCATCGACGGCGCCGACGAGATCACGGTCGTCCTGCAAAACGGTGAGCGGCTGGAAGCCGAACTGGTCGGCAAGGATCCGAAAATCGATATCGCCGTGCTGAAGGTGAAGTCGGAAAAACCCTTGCCGGCGACAAAATGGGGGCTGTCGGACGACGCCCGGGTCGGTGACTGGGTGATTGCCATCGGCAATCCGTTCGGATTGGGCGGTACCGTAACGGCCGGAATCATCTCGGCCCGTGGCCGCGATATCAACGCCGGGCCCTATGACAGCTTTATCCAGACCGACGCCGCCATCAACAAAGGCAATTCCGGCGGTCCGCTGTTCAATCTGCGAGGCGAAGTCATCGGCATCAACACGGCGATTATTTCCCCGACCGGCGGCAGTGCCGGTATCGGGTTTGCTGTGCCGTCGCTGATGGCCAAGCGGGTCATCGATCAGTTGATCAAGTACGGCCGCACCCGCCGTGGCTGGCTCGGTGTCCGCATTCAGTCGGTGACGGATGAAATCGCCGAAGGCCTCGGCCTGGACAAGGCCCGTGGTGCGCTGGTCGCCGGCATCACCGAAGGCAGTCCCTCTGCCGACGCCGGTATCGAGGCCGGCGACGTGATTACCTCCTTCGACGGCAAGGACATTCCGGAAATGCGGGCCTTGCCGCGGATCGTCGCCGAAACCGAAGTCGGCAAGGAAGTCGACGTCAAGGTCTGGCGCAAGGGCGAGACCAAGACCCTGAAAGTGACTTTGGGCGAACTGGAAAAAGCGGAGCAGGTGGCATCCGTCGACCCCACCGCGGCACCGGAGAACAAGGAACGGGCGCTTTCAAGCCTGGGGCTGAAGTTGTCCGCCATCACGCCCGAGCTGCGCGAGAAATACGGCATCAAGGGTGAGAAGGGCGTCGTCGTTACGGAGATCGAGGAAGGCGGTTCGGCCGCCGAGAAAGGCTTGCGTGCGGGTGACGTGATCATCGAAGTGTCGCAGGAGGAAGTGGAAACGCCCGCCGACGTGGCCGAGAAGGTCAACGAGGTGCAGGAAAACGAACGCAAGTCCGTCCTGCTGCTTGTCAAACGCGGTGAAGATCTGCGTTTCGTTGCCGTGCGTTTGGCCGGCAAGTAGCGGACTGGAGATAGCCTCCATCCACGGATGGAAGCTTCGAGAAAGGCCGCGCCTTCCGGTGCGGCCTTTTTTGATCTGCGTACCGGATAAATTTGACTGCGCGTAAATTCTTTGTGTTGATCGTGTTCGTGCTGGCACGGATCAATGCTTTAGGCCTAAACTATGTGCAACGGGTGAGGTTCGCACACCAACATCGACTTTAGTCGAGCAATCGTGGGCCGCATTGCACAAACCATCTGGGAGGAAAGCCATGGGGGACACCATCAAGTATTTACTTGAAGAGGACCAGATCCCTAAATACTGGTACAACATCGCCGCCGACATGCCCGAAGCACCGCCCGTGCTGCATCCGGGCACCGGCCAACCCATCGGCCCAGACGACCTCGCGCCGTTGTTCCCGATGGAACTCATCATGCAGGAGGTCAGCCAGGAGCGGGAAATCGAAATTCCCGAACCGGTCCGTGACATCTACCGCCAGTGGCGGCCGACGCCGCTCTACCGGGCGCGCAGGCTGGAGAAGGAACTCGATACCCCTGCGAAGATTTATTACAAGTACGAAGGCGTCAGCCCGACCGGCAGCCACAAGCCCAACACCGCCGTGCCGCAGGCATTCTACAACAAGGAAGCCGGCGTCAAGAACATCGCCACCGAAACCGGTGCGGGGCAGTGGGGTTCGTCACTCGCCTTCGCCGGCAAGATTTTCGGCATCAACGTCAAGGTGTTCATGGTCAAGGTCAGCTTCCAGCAGAAGCCGTACCGCAAGGCCCTGATGGAAACCTTCGGCGCCGAATGCATCGCCAGCCCGAGTGACCAGACCCAATCGGGTAAGGCCATTCTGGCCGAGCATCCGGACAGCACCGGCAGCCTGGGTATCGCCATCTCGGAAGCGGTGGAAGTCGCCGCGACCAACGACGACACCAAGTATGCGCTGGGCAGCGTGTTGAACCACGTGCTGACCCACCAGACCATTCTCGGTCAGGAAGCCATGATCCAGATGGACATGGCCGGTGACTATCCGGACATTCTGGTCGGTTGCACCGGCGGCGGCAGCAATTTCGCCGGTCTATGCTTCCCGTACATCGGCGCCAAGCTGCGTGGCGGCCCGGACGTCAAAGTCGTCGCCGTGGAGCCGGCGGCTTGCCCGACACTGACCCGTGGCGAATACGCCTACGACTACGGCGATACGGCGCATCTTGCTCCGATGGTCAAAATGCACACCCTGGGCTCGGCCTTCGTGCCGCCGGGATTCCACGCCGGTGGCCTGCGTTATCACGGCATGGCGTCCCAGATCAGCCAACTGCAGGAAATGGGGATGCTGGAAGCCAAGGCCTATCACCAGAACACATGCTTCGAAGCCGGCGTTCAGTTCGCCCGGGCCGAAGGCATCACGCCGGCGCCGGAAGCGACCCACGCCGTGCGCGGCGCCATCGACGAAGCCCTCAAGTGCAAGGAAGAGGGGGTCGGCAAGACGATCCTGTTCAACCTGTGTGGCCACGGCCACTTCGACATGCAGGCCTACATCGATTACTTCGCCGGCAAGCTGAAGGACGAGGACTACGACCAGGACGAACTGGCCATGGCCCTCGCCGGACTGCCCAAGGTGGCCGCTGAGTAAACTTGCAAAGGTCTTGAGCGACCGATTTAGGCGGGGCGCATTTGCGCCCCGTCTCTATTTGTAGTCACTATCGAATGTTCAGCGAACTTTCTATTCGTTGCTTGGCTCAAATTGTCGGTAGAGTACGGTTTAGCAGTGTCCGGATGTATGAACCAAATCAGTAGAAGCAAAGCGGACTATTGGGATACTCGATTCTGTGGTGAGACGTTTCGAAATTGATGGTGCCTTGTCTCGATGGATGTGTTTTGTCGATGGCGAGAATTTTACGATTCGAGCACAAAATTTCGCCAAGTCAGAAGGTTTCAATCTGGACGAGGGGCCAGACTATCAAAAGGATATTTTTGCTTGGTTTCCAAGGCTACGTACGTTGGATGTCATACTTTATGGCCGTTCTTATGGTTCATACTCGAGACCAGTAAGAACCTACTACTACACCAGCGTTGTAGGTGATGAAAACACGATAAAAACTGTACGAGAGAGCATTTGGAATCTCGGATTTCATCCTGAGGTTTTCAAAAAGTCCAAGAAACAAGAAAAAGCCAAAGGTGTTGATATCGCATTAGCAAAGGATTTCTTGAGCAATGCGTTCCGAGACAACTACGACGTAGCTTTCCTATTCGCAGGCGATGGCGATTACGTACCTTTGGTGGAAGAAGCCAAACGAATTGGCAAAACTGTTTGTGTCGTGTTCTTTTCCTCTCAAGGATTAAGTAACTCTCTCAAGTTAGCCGCAGACCATTTTTTGTGCATCGAGCAAGCGTTTAGTCATGCATGGACCAAAAAAGAACTGTAATTGACCTAATATGTAGTTGTTAGTTGCTCGGCCTAATTTGGCCGGACGATTTCGGCGCTGGTGTAGCCTTGAATGTAAAGCAGGGCGGTCAGGTCGCCATGATCGATGCGCGCCTTGGCGCCGGCGGCGACCAGCGGTTTGGCGTGATAGGCCACGCCCAGGCCGGCCGCCTGGATCATGGGAATATCGTTGGCGCCGTCGCCGACCGCGAGGGTCTCTTCCCGTTCGATTTCGTTTTCCACCGTCAAGCGGCGAAGCGCCTCCAATTTGGCGCGCGGATCGAGGATAGGTTCGGTCACCGCACCCGTGAGCTTGTCCCCCCGCATGATGAGTTCGTTCGCCTGGTCCATGTCGAACCCGACCATGTCGCGGACGCGGGACGTGAAAAACGTGAAGCCGCCGGAAACCAGTGCCGTGTACGCTCCGTTGGCCCGCATGGTCAGCACCAGTTCGCGGGCACCGTCGGTCAGCTGCAGCCGCTCATCGAAGGCCGCCTCCAGTAGATCGGTACCCAACCCGGCCAGCATGGCGGCGCGTTCGTGCAGTGACTGGGAGAAGTCGATTTCGCCGTGCATGGCGCGCTCGGTAATGTCGGCCACTTCCTCGCGCCGGCCGGCGAAGTCGGCCAGTTCGTCGATGCACTCTATGGCGATGATGGTGCTGTCCATGTCCGCCACCAGCAGTTTCTTGCGCCTGTAGGCCTGCGGCTGGGCGACGATGTCGTATGGTTCGTCCTGGAGGTATTGGCGAACCGCTTCGTAGCCGACTTCGGGGCTGATCCCGTCAAAGGCGATGTCGCACACCTGGTCCGCCGCCAGCCAGTCCGGCCGGTCCACCTCGGACGCGCCGGTTTCGTAAAGCGCCGCGCCGGCGACCTCGACGACTTCATCGCGCAGAACGGGACCGGCAGGGTTGCTAATCAGGGTAAGGACGTTTTCCATGAAGCGACGCGGCTTTACTGGCTAATCCGGCGGTTCGGCTCGGCGGCCCGAACCTAGAGTACAATGGACGAGATTGAAACCGGTTTGATCGGCGGCTCACGAGTGGCTAAACAGGTGGAGTACAGCCGGTCAATTCATCGCAGCACGATAAGCCTGGAATGTTAAACAAACGCGTAATCTTCGTTGCCGGACCGACCGCCAGTGGCAAATCGGAATTGGCTTTGCGGTTGGCCGACGTTTTGGCCGGTGGCCGGGCGGTGATCATCAATGCCGATTCGATGCAGATGTACCGGGATCTGCGGATCGTCACCGCGCGGCCGGAACAGGCCGACGAAGCATGCGTTCCGCACCGTTTATACGGCGTGTTGGATGCCGATGATCCGTGTTCGGCGGCACGTTACCGCGACCTCGCGTTGCCCGAGGTGCAGTCCGCGCTCGATGCCGGCCGGCTGCCCATTGTGGCCGGCGGAACCGGCCTCTATTTCCGCGCCCTGACACATGGCCTTTCTCCGGTCCCGGATATACCGCCCGACATCCGTGCGGCTGCGCAGAGACTGATGCGGCGAATTGGAAACCAGAAATTTCATGACGCCCTGCGCAGCCGTGACCCGGTCATGGCGGATCGGCTGAATCCGGGTGACACGCAACGTTGTCTACGCGCCTTCGAAGTGGTCGAGGCGACCGGGCGATCCCTCGCCGACTGGCAGGCCATGCCCAATGACGGCCCGGTTCTGCGAGGCGACGTTTCGTCGCTGGTGCTGGCACCGCCGCGGGAGTGGCTCTATGACCGTTGTAATCGCCGGTTCGAACGCATGCTGGACAAGGGTGCGTTGGATGAAATCCGTGCCCTGGACGCCAAAGGGTATGCACCCGACTTGCCGGCCATGAAAGCACTGGGCGTGCCGGAGTTGCTGCGCCTCGTACGCGGCGAATGCAGCCGGGACGAGGCCGTGACGGCAGCACAGACCGCCACCCGGCGCTATGCCAAGCGCCAGCTAACCTGGTTCCGCCACCAGATGCGTGACGCCACCGTGATCGACGCGGTCGATCCGGACGAACGCCTGGTTCAGGCCGGTCGGGCACTACCCCAATAGTTGAATCCAAAGATTTTGAGTGTCGACGGCAGGTACATGGTTTCCAGGCGGGTGATATTGAATCCGCCGGCTTGCAACAAGGCCGGAATAGGGCGGTCGATATGACAGCCGCCGGCCAATCTGCTCCAGACCGGGTCCAGCCGCCGCTGCCATGTTTCGATACGGACATCGGGCGCCAGACCATGTTCGCAAAACAGGAGTTCACCGCCCGGCTTGAGCGCGCCTTTGGCGGCACGCAGCGCGGAGACGACGTCCGGTATGGTGCACAGGGTGTACGTGACCAAAACCGTGTCGACACTGTGCCTCTCAAGCGGCATGTCTTCCGCCGTCGTTCGATGATGGGTCACTTCGAAAGGGGCGTGATCAACGGCCGGCTTGGCGATTTGCCAGAGTTCGCGCGACGGATCGATGCCGATCACGCATTTCACCTTGTCGGGGTCGTAATAGGGCAGGTTGTGCCCCGAGCCGATCCCGATCTCGAGCACCACGCCCTTGGCTTCGGGCACGATTTTCCTGCGCTGATACCGGTTTGGTTTGGTCCCGCAACTCAAATGGGTCAGATGGGGCAGGACATATTTGTCATAAGGATTCATCGCCCAACCGTCGTCACCGTGTGCAAGGACAATTCATGGCGCTCCCACCGGCGATGCAACATGACGAACGGTTCCGTTTGCACGCACGGTGTTTGCCGCTGAATGGAAAATCGCAGTTTTCTTGAGGCGTGTCAAAATGTCGCGCAATAAACGGAAAGATTTTAGGTTAAAAACTTTGCGATTATTCGTCAAACCCTGTTGACCCGCTCAGAATGAGCGTCTAGTTTGCATTTTTCCGCAGTGCAATACGGCGCTGCGGGGCGTTTGCCGTCCGGGCCAATCCAGCCATTGGGCGGTTTTTTTACGAACGAGGGTGGAGATGATAGCGCAAACCCAAATGACCGGATCGGAGATCGTCCTGAAAGCCTTGGTGGATCAGGGCGTAGAGGTCGTATTCGGATATCCCGGCGGCGCTGTACTTCCGCTCTACGATCAGATGTTTCAGCAGAATTCCGTCCGTCACGTGCTGGTGCGCCAGGAGGGTGGTGCAGTGCACGCGGCCGAAGGCTATGCCCGTTCGACCGGCAAAACCGGCGTGGTGCTGGTGACATCCGGCCCCGGCGCGACCAACGCGGTGACCGGCCTGACCGATGCCATGATGGACAGTATTCCGGTGGTTTGCTTCACCGGCCAGGTGGCGACCCACATGATCGGCAACGACGCCTTCCAGGAAGCCGACACGGTCGGGATCACGCGGCCGTGCACCAAGCACAACTACCTGGTCAAGGACGTCAACGATCTCGCGCGCGTCCTGCACGAAGCGTTCTATGTCGCCCGCAGCGGCCGGCCGGGGCCGGTTGTCGTGGACCTGCCGAAGGACGTCATGCTGGAACTGGGCAATTACGTCAGCCCGGCCAATGTGCGCCATGCCAGCTACAAGCCGCAGGTCAAGGGCGACCTGAAGGCCATCGAAAAGGCCGTCGACATGATCGCCGCGGCCAAGAAGCCGGTCTTCTATACCGGCGGCGGTGTCATCAACTCGGGTCCGGCGGCGTCGCAATTGCTGCGTGACCTGGTGCGTTTGACCGGCTTTCCCATCACCAGCACGTTGATGGGCTTGGGTGCCTTCCCGGCATCCAACGAGCAGTGGCTTGGCATGCTGGGTATGCACGGCACCTACGAGGCCAACCTGGCCATGGCCAATTGCGACCTGATGGTGTGCGTCGGCGCCCGTTTCGACGACCGCATCACCGGCCGTTTGGATGCCTTCAGCCAGGGCTCGAAGAAGATCCATATCGATATCGATCCGTCTTCGATCAACAAGAACGTGCCGGTCGACCTGCCCATCGTCGGCGATGTCGGCCACGTGCTGGAAGACATCATCAAGGTGTGGAAGTCCAGGGTGGCACGGCCCGACGTCAAGGCGCTGGATGCCTGGTGGGCGCAGATCAACCGGTGGCGGGCACGGGAATGCCTGAACTACAAGGCATCCGACAAGACCATCAAGCCGCAATACGCGCTCCAGCGCCTGCAGGAAAAGACCAAGGACAAGGACGTCTATTTCACCACCGACGTCGGTCAGCACCAGATGTGGGCGGCCCAGTTCCTGCATTTCGACAAGCCCAATCGCTGGATGACGTCCGGTGGGCTGGGCACCATGGGCTACGGCCTGCCGGCGGCCATGGGCGTTCAGGTGGCTCATCCCGAGTCCCTGGTGGTCGCCGTATCGGGCGATGCCTCGCTGTTGATGAACATCCAGGAACTGTCGACCATCACCCAGTACCGCCTGCCGGTGAAAACGTTCCTGCTCAACAACCAGTACATGGGCATGGTGCGCCAGTGGCAGGAACTGCTGCACGGCAGCCGCTATTCCGAAAGCTACATGGATAGCCTGCCGGACTTCGTGAAATTGGCGGAATCCTTCGGCGGCGTTGGACTTAGGGCAACGACGCCGGACGAACTGGACAGCGTGATCGACGAAATGCTGGCCACGGAGAAATCGGTCTTGTGCGACATCGTGGTCGATTCCGATGAAAACTGCCTGCCCATGGTGCCGTCGGGCGCCCCCCACTACGAAATGATCCTGGGGGACGAAACCAACGGCGAGGTCAAGGCGGAAATCGGCGATGACGGATTGGCGCTGGTGTGATCCGCGCGGATGCCTTAAGAACGACGACCGAAAAAATGATGGGTTCTGTCCCCGCCGCGGCGCCTGCTGTCGCCCTGGCGGATGAGGGGGTTACAGTGGAAGAGACCGTTGAACGCCATACGATCGCCACGCTGGTCGACAACGAACCGGGTGTCCTCGCCCGGGTCATCGGCCTGTTCTCGGGGCGCGGCTACAACATCGAAAGCCTGACCGTCGCCGAGGTGGACGAGGTGCGCAACCTGTCGCGGATCACCGTCGTCACCACCGGCACGCCGATGATCATCGAACAGATCAAGGCGCAGCTTGAACGGCTGGTCCCGATCCACAAGGTATCGGACCTGACGGTGGAAGGTGATCACGTGGAACGGGAATTGGCCCTGATCAAAGTCTCGGCCAGTGGCGAAAAACGGGTGGAATCCCTGCGGATCGCTGATATTTTCCGTGCCCGAGTGGTCGACAGCACGGCCAGCTCGTTCGTCTTCGAGACGACGGGTTCGACCGATAAAGTCAACGCCTTCATCGAATTGATGAAACCGCTTGGCCTCGTCGATGTATCGCGGACCGGCGTCGTCGCCATCTCCCGCGGCCCGGAGGCTATCTAGTCCAAGCGGTTCGTGCTCTCGTTTTTTTCGTAGGTATCTCCGGTGCCCAAAAAAAGTGATCGGGGCCGGAACACGTTTCGGAGGAGTCAAACCATGCGCGTGTATTACGATCGTGACGCTGACGTCAACCTGATCAAGTCGAAGAAGGTCGTCATCGTCGGCTATGGCAGCCAGGGCCATGCCCATGCCAACAATCTGCGGGATTCCGGCGCCGCCGACGTCGCCGTGGCCCTGCGCCCCGGCTCGGCCAGCGCGCCGAAGGCCGAAGGTGCCGGCTTCAAGGTCATGGAACCGGGCGAAGCCGCCGCCTGGGCCGATGTCATCATGGTGCTGACGCCGGATGAACTGCAGGCCGATCTGTATGTCGACAGCCTGCGCGACAATATGCGCGAAGGCGCCGCGCTGGCGTTCGCACACGGCCTCAACGTGCACTTCAACCTGATCGAGCCGCGCCCCGACATCGACGTGTTCATGATCGCGCCGAAGGGCCCCGGCCACACGGTGCGTTCCGAGTACGAGCGCGGCGGCGGCGTGCCCTGTCTGGTTGCGGTGCATCAGAACCCGTCGGGCAACGCCCTCGAGATCGCCCTGTCCTACGCTTCGGCCATCGGCGGCGGCCGCGCCGGCGTCATCGAAACCACCTTCAAGGAAGAGTGCGAAACCGACCTGTTCGGTGAGCAGGTCGTCCTGTGCGGCGGCCTGTCGGCGCTGATCATGGCAGGCTACGAGACCCTGACCGAGGCCGGCTACGCGCCGGAAATGGCCTATTTCGAATGCCTGCACGAGGTCAAGCTGATCGTCGACCTGATGTATGAAGGCGGCATCGCCAACATGCGGTATTCGATCTCCAACACCGCGGAGTACGGCGACTACATGACCGGACCGCGGATCGTCACCGACGAGACCAAGGCCGAGATGCGCCGCGTGCTCGACGACATCCAGTCCGGCCGTTTCGCCCGCGACTGGATGCTGGAGAACAAGGTCGGCCAGACCAGTTTCAAGGCCCAGCGCGCCCGTGCCGCCGAACACGACATCGAGCAGGTCGGTCAAAAACTGCGCGACATGATGCCGTGGATTTCCAAGAACGCGCTGGTCGACAAGACGAAGAACTGATCCGCCTGATAACAGCCGGATACGATGAGGCCGCCCATTTGGGCGGCCTTTTTCGTCTGCTCGTGTACAATCTATAGTAGTAAATTCACAGAAATTGGACTTCTATGCCGACAATCCAACATAATTAGAACGCAGGAATAGGCCGACCAAATAATCAAAACCATAGGGTTCAGGCATGGCCAAACAGGCGACGCTCGTCACGATCAACGTCTACGACAAGATGGTGCCGTTGGTTTCCGGATACCTTGAAGCTTTCGCCCGATCCGATGCGGATCTCCGGCGGGCATACACCTTCGACAAGTACTCGACGACCCGGACGACACCGGTCGAAACACTGGTTCACGACCTTGCCGGGCGCGAAAGCGATGTCTACGCCTTCAGCTGTTACATCTGGAACATGGGTTTGGTGAAGTCGTTGCTGCCGCGATTGCTCGACATCAGACCCGACGCACAAATCCTGTTGGGCGGCCCCCAGGTCATGAAACACGCGGCGGACTACGCCGATCCGGGTCATGAAAACCTCGTGGTCTGCAACGGCGAGGGCGAACGAACATTTGCCAACTATCTTCGCGAACTGATCGACGAACGGCCCGACCTGTCCAAAGTCCGCGGACTGAGTTTCTATCGGGACCACGAGCTGGTGACGACGGAACAGGAAGACCGCATCCAGGATCTCGACGACATCCCGTCTCCGTTCCTGAACGATCTGTTCGAAACCGCGAATTACATGAGCGTACTGGAAACCAACCGCGGTTGCCCGTTCCGCTGCGGGTTCTGTTACTGGGGCGCGGCCAACAACGATCGCGTCTACAGGTTCGACGAATCGCGCGTGCGGGAGGAGATCGCCTGGATCAGCCGCAACGGCACGCCCACCGTCCTTCTGGCCGACGCCAATTGGGGTATGCACAAGCGGGATATCGGTCTATCGGAATACATCTCCGAATGCCGGCAGGAGTATTTCGCGCCGATGGTCGTCCACTTTTCGGCGGCCAAGAATTCCCCGCACCGGGTCGCCGAAATTACCAAGATTTTCAAGAACGCCGGCATGTACAGCCCGCAGCCCATCTCCATGCAGTCGCTGGATGAAACGACTTTGGAAACCGTCGACCGGTCCAACATCAAGCTGGATGCGTTCGAAAGCCTGCAAAGCGACCTGAACGGCAGCGACATCGGGTCCTATATCGAGCTGATCTGGCCGCTGCCCGGCGAAACCCTCGCGTCGTTCCAAGCCGGTGTTTCCAAACTGTGCGAACGGCGGGCCCACACCCTCATCACCTACGTTCATCTGCTGCTGCACAACACGCCGCTGCATGCAAGGCGGAAGGAACTCGGGCTGGTGACGCGGCCGGCCCAGGACGGATTGGCGGAGGCGGAAATCGTCGTCGAAACCGCCGAAGTGAGCGCCCGGGATTTCGTCGACGGCATGTGGTTCATCTACACCGTAAAGGCCTTGTACAACACCCACATTCTGCATGCCTTGGGCCGATATCTGCACACCACCGGCGTCATGACATACGGCGACCTGTACGCGGAATTCGTCGATTTTTGCCAGAAGGAGAACCGGCATCCGTTCTCGGAGTTTTGCCGCGAATCGATCGAACAGGCGCGCTACTACGATGTGACCAACTACCCGACGGGCTATTTCCTCGTCCTGCACGACGAGCGGGGCGCGTTCGAAAACCTGCTCTACCGGTTTGTCTCCTCGCAGCCGTGGTGGGAAGACGATAACGCGCGTGCGCTGTTCGAGATCGACCAATTGAGCAAACCGTTCCTGTACGGCAACACGCCATTTGCAGTGCCCGATATTCCGATCGAACATGTCCGTTTGCTCGACACGTCCGATCGAAGCTATCTGGTCGAAATACCGCGCAAATACATGGCGGTACTGGCGCAAACCGTCGACGAAAATCCGGTTTTCGCGGGCAGTTTGGCGAATGGGCGCGGCAGCAAATCGTCGGTTCTGTGCATCAGCCACGACAAGAACCAACACACGCACAATCCGCGACAGAGCATCGAGGCACGGTCGGACTATTGCAGCGGCGTGATCTCCCGGCTCTCGTCGGTCCTGCCCGAGTGGAAAATGGTCAACAATTTGGCGAACTGATACGGTGTCAACGAATCGGAAAAAAAGAAGGCCACCCATACCGGGCGGCCATATTTGATGTGATGAGATGAGTCGGTAAGCCGAATTTGCGGCCCTTGTCTAGTCGGCGGCGAAGCAGTACAGCAATCCCGCACCACCCGTGCTGCTCAGATCCTTCGTGCCAGTCGTGATGGCCGACCTGGGCGCTGCCTTCGCCGGAGCTGGTCCAGTTGTTGCAGGTATGATCGCCCTTTTCCCACGGGAAATAGGCGGTGCCGTCATTCTTCGTGCCGGTCAGAATGTCATGCTCGTTCGGCTTGTCGCCCCGGCCTTTGACCAGGTTGCCGTTTTCGTCCAGGGCGGTGCGTTTGACGATATTCGGCTGGATGTGTAGCTGGTCGAGATCGACGGCAATCAACTCGCCTCGGGCATTGTACCAGGGACCGGAACCGATGCGGTCGCGGGCCGAAATCCCGCGTCCCTTCTCGACCTGGGTGCTGAGGTAGGCCCGCCACGTACGCTTCTGCGAACCGGCCGCGTCCGCCAGCTTGGTGCAATGGGCGTCGGCGCCTTTCAGGCCGCCCAGATTGCCGATGCCGTCGATTGTGCCCACCAAGCTTCAAGTCAATCCGCCCGGAACCGGCAGTTTCAGGAGCAAAAAGACGTTTCATAGAAAATCGAAGGGCTGGTACACTTACTGCGTGCTGAAAGGACGCCTGATGCTGGTGGAGGGTTGCGGCCGCGGATAGCGGGAGAGGGGAACAGTGCGGCAATACTGGGACAAGCTGATCCGGCTGGGTGTGACGCCGGGGATGGTGGAAGACCGCACCGTAGTCGTGTGCACCCTCAATGTCGTTCTGACTTTCGCCATCGTCTTCAGCGCGATCTCCGTGCCTTTAACGTATTTCTGGGACGAAAGTGCGCGTCTTGCTCTCTTGCACGGCGTATTCACCGTTCTGTATGCGATCACGCTGCACGTCAACGGGCGGAGCAAACATAGAACGAGCCGGATGGTAACCATCCTTATCTTGGGCATGCACTACGTGATGATGAATTTGGGATGGGGCAATTTTTCCGGCGTGCAATTCTATTTGGTCGGACTGATTTTCCTGCCACTCATCCTGTACAACAAATTTGAAGCCGGAAAGATATTTGCGGCAATCGGATACTTCATTGTTTGCGCCGTCGTCTCCATAACAGTCGCCAAGATATTCATCGAGATTCCGGCGGCACAGTTGAAAGGCGACGATCTGTTCTATTCGTACCAGTCCGTGCTTTTCGTGGTCACCGTCATGGTCGCCGGAACATTCGCGTTCTATCGTTTTTCGGATATCGCACTGGTCCTGAAGTTGACCGAACTACGGGAAAAAGAAGACTGGCTGCGGAACAAGGCATTTTTGCAGAACCTGTTTCGTGCACCCGATGATGCGGTAGACGATGCCGCAGACGTTTTTTCGGATTTGGATGATAGCCGGCGGACCGGTCCTGCCACCGGTCCGATTACCTCCGAATCGGATATCGGGACGTCATTCAATGCCAGGAAACACGACGAGGTCACGGTGCTGTTTGCCGATCTCGTCGGGTTCAGCGCCATGTGCGAAACTCTGGCGGCGGAAAAAGTTGTCGCCATTCTCAATACGTTGTTCGCGCAGTTAGACAAGTTGGCAAAACAGAACGGCGTAGAGCGTATCAAGACCATCGGTGACTGCTACATGGTGGCAACCGGCGTACTCGGAGAGGACAATGGACAAGCGGAAAATGTCGCGAACTTCGCCTTGACCATACCCCATGCGGTGCAACAGGTGTCGGACTTGGTGGACCCGCCCAACGAACTGGCGGTGCGTATCGGCATCAGCACCGGACCGGCTATCAGCGGAAGGACGGGCAAGGAAGACGACACCTTCGATGTGTGGGGCGAAACGGTCAAGATGGCCAACCGAATGGAGAGCTCGGGATTGGCCGGGCGCATTCGCGTCACCGAGCACACCTACCAACGCTTGCGCGACAAGTTCGAATTCGAACGGTACGAGAACGATGGGAAAGACGACAACGCCAACCCGTCCTATCATCTGTTGCGCCGGAAGCCGAACGACTCGGAGTAGGCGCCCCCACTGAGTCCCTTTTCGTGAAATCAGTATCGGCAGATCGGCGATTGCCATGCCGATGGGTGTCGTGACTTAACGAGCGACTCTCTTGGCGCCCGGATTTTCTCCCTGTTCGATCCGCTTCAATCTGTCGATGGCCGTCTTCGCAGGCTCTGAGATTTCTTTCGAGATCGTGTCCATCATGTGGCTCAGCAATTTGATCATGTCTTGTTCGTCGAATTGCTCGCTGCTCGCCTGCCTCGCCTCGTACTCCTCCAACGCGTAAGCGGATTGTTCGTAATAGCGGCCAAAAATCTCCGATATGAGCTGGGCCGTGTCGGTATCGAGCAACCCGATCCGGCCGATTTCGGACTTGAACACGCCGAGCGTTTCGGTGCGGAACAGAGCCGTCAACGGACCCGTTACCTTGAGATTGCCGTCGATCAGGCCCTTGATGATTTGACGCTTTGCGTCAATCAACCGCTGCATCTGGCGCAACTCCACTTTCAATGCAGTCGCCAGCGCCCGCCTGTCCTGCTCGCGAATATTGTCGTCTCGGCGGCGGCTTTGCCGGGCAGAAAACGCTTGGCCCCCCATGACAGCGAGCAAGCCGATAAAAGCGCCACCGAATGCGCCCACAAGGGCCGGGTCGGCCAGATTGACCGTCGAAATGGCATCCAAGAACCCACCTTGAGTGGTGTCCGCGGCTAGCGCGACACGAGACGCACCGTCGGCTACCAATGGGCTAATTAAATGGCCGGTCGCTATCATGGGTTGCGATTGTGCGCCTTCGGTCCTGCATCTGCAAGAGCGCCGCTAGTCTTTCTGACCGCTCGCCGTGTTACGTACCTGTCAGTGCCGCCAGTTGTTTCTTCAAGGCCTGTTTCGCCGGTTCGGTCTGTTCATAGATTCGTTCCGCCTCGAAGAAGTCCATGATGCGGACATCGACGATGTCGGGGCGGACGAGAATATCGGGCGGGGTGCGCTTGAGTTTTTCTTCGAGGATCGAGCGCTGCATAATCTGGATGCTGTTGAACACGGCGTCGAACACGTTGGGCAGATGGGACGGGCCGGCGGACCGGGCGCCCGAGACGTCGACGGCCACGGTGATATCGCAGTCGTCCTGCCAAAGGTCGTAGGGCACCGGATTGACGACACCGCCGTCGATCAAGACGCGATCGTGCCACTCCACCGGCGAAAACAGTCCTGGGATGGCCATGCTGGCCTTGACCGCATCCGACAACGCGCCCGTGTTCAAAACGACCTGTTCACGCGACCAGAAGTCGGCGGCGACCACTTTCACCGGGATGGCCAGGTCCTCGAAGGTTTCCACATCCATGCGCTCGGACAGGAATTTCTGAAAACTCTCGCCTTTCAACAAGCCGCCCCGCTTCAGGGTCGGATCGAGAAAATCGAGCCATTTGAAAATGTCCTTCTTGGCCAGGATGTCCGGCAGCCGGTCCCGCCGTGTGACCACCAGGTCGGCGATGCCCTCGCGCATTTCGGCGGCATCGATGCCCGCGCCGTACAACGTGGCCACAATAGCGCCGATACTGGTGCCGGCCAGGCGATGGGGCCTAACGCCCAGCTCCTCAAAAGCCTCCAGAACGGGAATGTGCGCCAATCCCTTGGCCCCACCGCCGCCCAATGCCAGCGAAATTCTTGGCGATTTCTGTTTGTCCATTAACGTTTGCGCGCTTGCCATGAATGGAACTTGTCCATACTCTTTCGAAAAAAAAGACACAATAAGCATCGACAAAAAATGGGAGACGATTAGCAATGATTGCAGAGACTTTGCGCGCCAAGACTGGTATGCGCTGGGCATTCGCTTGTGCCTTCACAGCCGCGGTCGCGGCTTTTTCCATATCTGGAGCCTCCGCCGAATCCGTCCTGCGGGTCGGCAATATGGGGGAGCCGGATACCCTCGATCCCCATCATGTGGCCGGCGTGTGGGAAGACCGCATCGTCGGCGACATGTTCATGGGCCTGACCACCGAAGGGCCGGACGCCTCCGCCGTGCCGGGTGCCGCCGAGAGCTGGACCGTCAGCGACAACGGCAAGGTCTATACCTTCAAGATCCGCGACCACTCCTGGTCGGACGGCTCGCCGGTCACCGCGCACGATTTCGTCTATTCGCTGCGCCGTATCCTGCACCCGGAAACGGCGGCGAAATACGCCTCGCTGCTCTATCCCATCAAGAATGCCGAGGGATTGAACAGCGGCAAGATGAAGGGTATGGAAAACCTCGGTGTCCGCGCCGTCGACGACAAGACGCTCGAAGTGACGCTGATCGCGCCGACGCCCTACTTCCTCACCCAGCTCACCCACTACACGGCGTTTCCCGTACCCCACAAGGTGGTCGAGAAGCACGGCACCGATTGGGTGAAAAAGGAAAACATCGTCAGCAACGGCCCGTACATGCTGGACGAATGGGTGCCGTCGACCCACGTCAAGCTGGTCAAGAACCCGAAGTTCTATGATGCCGGTTCGGTCAGCATCGACCGCGTCACCTACTACCCCGCCGAAGACCGCACCGCGGTGCAGAAACGCTTCCGCGCTGGCGAGATCGATATCGCCAAGGACTTCTCCTCGGACCAGATCGACTGGCTGCGTGAAAACCTGCCGAACCAGACCCGCATTTCGGCCTATCTCGGCAATTACTACTATCCGATCAACACCACCAAGGCGCCGTTCAACGACAAGCGCGTGCGCCAGGCTTTGTCCATGGCGATCGACCGCAAGGCGATCACCGAGAAGGTGCTGAAGACCGGCGAGATTCCGGCCTACAGCTTCGTGCCGCCGGGGACCTCCAACTACGGCACGCCGAGCTACGTGTCCTGGAAGGATGATTCGATGGTCGACCGTACGGCCAAGGCCAAGGCCCTGCTGGCCGAAGCCGGCTTCGGTCCGGACAAGCCGCTCGAGTTCACGCTGAGCTACAACACCAGCGAGAACCACAAGCGTATCGCCATCGCCGTATCGGCCATGTGGAAGAAGATCGGCGTCAAGGCCGAGCTGTTCAATTCCGAGGTCAAGGTGCATTACAACAGCCTGCAGCAGGCCGATTTTCAGGTCGCCCGCGCCGGCTGGATCGCCGACTACAACGACCCGCAGAATTTCCTCTATCTGCTGCAGTCGTCGACCGGTCCGTTGAACTACGGCCAGTACAAGAACGCCGAGTTCGACAAGTTCATGGAACAGGCGGCGGTGACGTCCGATCTCAAGGTCCGCGCCAGCCTGCTGGCCAAGGCCGAAGCCATCGCCATGGACGACCAGCCGGTGATGCCGATCTACTACTATGTATCCAAGAACCTGGTGGCGGATCACGTGAAAGGCTGGGTCGCCAATCCGCGGGACACCCAGCGCACACGCTACCTGTCCATTCAGAAATAGCCTGAGTCATCGGGGCGGCCTTGATTAGGCCGCCCCGGTTTTTTCCAGGCCAAAAATGTTTTCCTATACTTTCCGCCGGTTGTTGGTCGCGATCCCGACCATGTTCGTGATCGTCACCGTGGCGTTCTTCATGATCCGCATGGCGCCGGGCGGGCCGTTCGACCTGGAACGGGCGCTGCCGCCGGAAATCGAAAAGAACGTGCTGCGTGCCTACAACCTGGACCAGCCGCTGTGGAAACAGTACGTCGACTATGTCGGCGGCGTTGTGCAGGGGGATTTCGGCCCCTCCTACAAATACCGTGACTTCACCGTCGCCGAACTGATCGGGTCGGGTTTTCCAGCCAGTTTCCAACTGGGTTTCACCGCCATCGTCATCGCCCTGGTGTTCGGTGTCGGCTTCGGCAGTTTCGCGGCGCTCAGACAAAATTCGGGACTTGATCATGCGGTGATGGCCGTGTCGATGACGGGCATCGCCATTCCCAATTTCGTCATGGCGCCGCTGCTGACGTTGGTGTTCGGGGTGTACCTGTCGCTTCTGCCGGTAGCCGGCTGGGGCGATGGTGCCTTGATCAACAAGATCCTGCCGATCACCGCGCTGGCCTTGCCGCAATTGGCCTACATCGCCCGGCTGACGCGCGGCAGCATGGTCGAAACCCTGAATGCCAATTTCGTGCGCACCGCCCGCGCCAAGGGCCTGCGCGAACGCATCGTTATCGTACGCCATACCCTGAAGGGCGCCATGTTGCCCGTGGTGTCCTACCTCGGGCCGGCGACGGCCCAGATCCTAACCGGATCGGTGGTGATCGAAACCATCTTCGATATCCCCGGCATCGGCCGCTACTTCGTGCAGGGCGCCCTGAACCGCGACTACACATTGGTGCTTGGCGTGATGATCACGCTGGCGACGCTGATCATCGTGCTCAACCTGATCGTCGACCTGGTCTACGGGCTGCTTGATCCCAAGGTGCGGTACGACTGATGGCGGCGGTGGGCGAACGCATGGACCGCATGGCCGGCATGGAAGAGGTCGCCGGCCGCTCCCTGTGGCAGGCGGCCTGGGGCCGCTTGCTGGCCAACCGGGCCGCGGTGGTCTCCCTGTTCGTACTGGGTATCATCGCCGTCATGGCGCTGCTGGCGCCGTGGCTCAGTCCGCACCCTTACGACGAAGTCTATTGGGAACGTATCCAGGCGCCGCCCGATTTCGCCAACTTCCACTGGTTCGGCACCGACGGCAACGGTCGCGACCTGTTCGTGCGCACCTTGTACGGTGCCCGAGTGTCGTTGATGGTCGGCATTCTGGCCACCGGCGTCAGCCTGCTGATTGGCGTCAGTTACGGCGCCATCGCCGGCTATGTGGGCGGCCGTACCGACAGCATCATGATGCGCATCGTGGACATCATGTATTCGCTGCCGTTCATGTTCTTCGTGATTTTGTTGATGGTGCTGTTCGGCCGCAACATCTTCCTCATCTTCATTGCCCTGGGCGCCGTCGAGTGGCTGACCATGGCGCGCATCGTGCGCGGCCAGACCCTGTCGATCAAACACAAGGAATACATCGAAGCGGCCCACGCCGCCGGCGTCTCCAACCGGGTCATCGTCTTCCGCCACATCGTGCCCAACGTGCTCGGCCCGGTCATCGTCTATGTCACGTTGACGGTGCCGCAGGTCATCCTGACCGAGAGTTTCATTTCGTTTCTCGGCCTCGGCGTGCAGGAGCCGTTGACCAGCTGGGGCGTGCTGATTTCCGAGGGCGCCAAGCAAATGGAATCGGCGCCGTGGATGCTGATCTTCCCGGCGACGTTCCTGGCCATCACCCTGTTCTGTTTCAACTTCATCGGCGATGGGCTGCGCGATGCCCTCGATCCCAAGGACCGCTGAGATGACGGCTGTTCTCGATATCGACGATCTCAACATCCGGTTCAGCACGCCGGAAGGCACGGTCAACGCCGTCAACGGGTTGTCCCTGTCGGTCTCCGCCGGGGAAAGCGTGGGCATCGTCGGCGAGTCGGGGTCGGGCAAGAGCCAGGTGTTCCTGTCCACCATGGGCCTCCTGGCCAAGAACGGGCGGGCAAAGGGCAGTACCAGGTTCCACGGCGAGGAACTGCTGGGTTTGAAGGCGGACCGCCTCAACGCAATCCGTGGCGTGCGCATGGCGATGATTTTCCAGGACCCGATGACGTCGCTCAATCCGTACCTGCGTATCTCCCGCCAGATGACCGAGGTGCTGATGGAGCACAAGGGCCTGTCGCGCGCCGAAGCCCGCAGCCGGAGCATTCGCATGCTCGAGCGTGTCGGCATCCCCGAGGCGGCCAAGCGGGTCGACATGTACCCGCACGAGTTTTCCGGCGGCATGCGCCAGCGGGTGATGATCGCCATGGCACTGTTGTGCGAACCCGATCTGATCATCGCCGACGAACCGACGACGGCGCTGGACGTCACCATCCAGGCGCAGATTCTCGACCTGCTGTCGGAGTTGCGCGGCGATACCAACTCCGCGGTCGTTCTCATCACCCACGACCTGGGCGTCGTCGCTGGCCTGTGCGACCGGGTGGTCGTCATGTACGCCGGGCGGGTCGTCGAAACCGGTTTGGTGCGGGACATCTTCTACAGCCCGCGGCATCCCTACACGGTCGGGCTGCTGGAATCCATTCCGCGTCTGGAAGGGGACGGCGAGGGGGGTGCGGAACATCCGCGCCTCAAGGCGATCGACGGCCAGCCGCCCAACCTGCAGTCAGAGATCGCCGGCTGCGCCTTCGCGCCGCGTTGCCCGCGGGTGGAGGAGCGCTGCCAACAGGAGCGGCCCGACCTGATCGGCCTCGACAACGGCCATGCCTGCGCCTGCCACAAAGTGGGACCGACATGAGCGCGCCCTTGCTCTCCGTCAAGGAATTGCACACGCACTTCTCGGTCCGGGTGTCGAAGGGATTGTTCGGCGAACGGCGTCCGCTGCGGGCCGTTGACGGCGTCAGTTTCGACCTGGCGGCCGGCGAGACGCTGGGCGTGGTCGGGGAATCCGGGTGCGGCAAGTCGACGCTCGGCCGGTCCATCCTGCGCCTGATCGAACCCACCGGCGGCGAAGTGCTGTGGCAGGGCAGCGACCTGATGCACGTGGACCGCCACACCATGCGCAATCATCGCCGCGACATTCAGATCATTTTCCAGGACCCGCTGGCCAGCCTGGACCCGCGCATGACCATCGGCGAGATCATCGCCGAGCCGCTCAAGACCTTCGAGCGCAGCCTAAACAAGACGCAATTGCGTGACAGGGTGCGCGCCATGATGGACAAGGTCGGCCTTCTGCCGCAGATGATCAACCGCTACCCGCACGAGTTTTCCGGCGGCCAGTGCCAGCGCATCGGCATCGCCCGCGCCATGATCGTCGAACCCAGGCTGATCGTCTGCGACGAACCGGTGTCCGCTCTCGACGTCTCGATCCAGGCGCAGATCATCAACCTGCTGATGGACCTGCAGCGGGACTACGGCCTGGCGCTGATCTTCATCAGCCACGACCTCTCGGTGGTGCGCCACATCGGCCACCGCATCATGGTGCTCTATCTCGGCCAGGCTATGGAGGTGGCGGAACGGGACGCGCTATTCGACCGGCCGCTGCATCCTTATACCCAGGCCCTGATCTCGGCGGTGCCGCTGCCGGACCCGGACAAGGAGCGGGCCAAGCAGCGCATCATGCTCTCGGGCGACCTACCGTCGCCCCTCGATCCGCCGTCGGGCTGTGTCTTCCGCACCCGCTGCCCCAAGGCGACCGACCTGTGCGCGCAGTCGCGTCCGTCATTGGACGACCGTGGCGGCAACCAGTCCGTCGCCTGCCACTACGTATGAGCTAGATATCGACGGTCATGCCGTCTTCGGCGCTGTCGTAGGGCACGCCGTCCCGCTGGGCCAGCATGTCGCCGGACATGTGGGTCAGGACCAGCCGCTTCGGCGCGATGGCGTCCAGGTGCGCTTCCAGGGTCGCCAGGTCGAGATGCAGCTGCACGCGCTTGTTGCGAAAGTAGGCCTCGGCGATGAACAGGTCGGCGTCGCGGCCGGCTTCGATCAACGCGTCGGTCCATTCGGTATCGCCGGTGTAAGCCACGGTCTTGCCTTCCGCCTCCAGCCGGTAGGCGAAGAACGGCCCGCCGGGCAGGCCGTGGTTGACCGGGTAGGGGGAGACCTGCACGCCGGCCACCTCGCGGGTTTCGCGCGGCGTCAGTTCCTGCATAGTCAGCTCGAACCGGGTCTTGGTTTTCGAGGCGCCGGGGAAGGCGGTTTCCATGACCCGTTCGTACCACTCCTCCAGCCCGGCCGGTCCGCACAGGGTCAGCGGCCGGGTGCGCTTCGAGAAGAACTGGGCGTCCAGCATGAAGAACGGCACGCCGCCGAAATGGTCGGCATGGAAGTGGGTGAAGAAGATGGCATCGATGGCGTTCGGGTCGATACCCCATGTCTTCAGGGCGATCATCGACGAGGCACCGCAGTCGATCAGCACGTTGGTGCGCGCACCGGTGAGATGAAAACAGGTGTTGAAACGGCCGCCGCTGCCGAAGGCATCGCCGCATCCGACGAACTGTAACCGCATCCCGATCCTCCATGATGCTGCAGCGCAGCATCATGGAGCGGTCCGGCACCTGGCGCAAGGACCGTGGCGTCAGGCGTTCCGGATCACATCGGCGGGATCGCGGCGTGGGCTGGGGTGGGCGATGCGTTCGGCGTAGCCCAGCCGGAAGGAAAACGTCGCCTGCCAATCGTCTCCGGTCAGCTTGGACAGCCGGTCCGCCATGGACGCGGGGCGGCCGAGCTGACGGTCGCGGTCGACGATCTCGATGGGCTGGTTCATGGGGTGCATGGCCAGGCCCTGCGTCGTGCCCCACAGGTGCATGCGCTGCCAGGCCCGTCCGGCGGCCAGGTTGTCGGCGATGGCGTAACGGTCGCGCACGGCGATGATGCCGGTCATCGGCGCGGTGGCCAGATGCACGTCGCGGGTCGTCTCTTTCCAGATCTCGTGCCCTTCCTGCTCGCCGATGGGGAACATCTTGGCCAGGACGTTGACGGCCGGCGGCAGGCCGAAGGAATCGATGATCGGGCCGTCCCGGTGGGTGTCGATTTCGTCCGGCGTCATGCGGAACCAGGCGTGGCTGTCGTGCACCATCTGCCGGTCGGCAACGATGGTGGCGGTGGCGTCGTTCATGGCGCTATCGAAGGTGCCTCGTTCGGGCCCGTCCTCGAACAGCACCACCAGGACGCCGTTGGACTGGGCGATCCGCGTCAGGTTCGTGGCGGCATCGGCGGGCACGCCGCGGGGCCGGTCGTACGGCCCGCGGTTGGTGTGGCGGTCGGGAATGGCGTCGTAAAACGGCGAGCGATCCGTATCGGCGTCGGTCAGCTGCAGCATTGCCACCGGTTGCGCGCCGTCGTAGCCGTCGGTCAGGTGTCCCGTGCTCATCGCGACGTCCGTCGCGAACCCGTTGGCGCGGGCGGCCAGCACCATGTTTTCCAGCGCGCAGCCGAGCGAGATATGCATCTCGCGCAGATATGGATCGAAGGTACCCAGGTGCCGGGACGTGTCGGCGAACAGGATGATGCGGTTTGTCTCGATGCGGAAGATCCACGGCTGGGTGTTGTGGGCGCTGGCCGCCAGGATGCCGGCCCGGACGATGGTTTCGCCGGGGCTACCGCTGGCGGTGCGCCAGTCCCTCCACGGCGCGAACGCCGGTCCCTCGGAGGCGGAAAACACGCCCCGGTCCCAGGCCCGCCACACGCCACCGGCGCCGGCCACGACGAGGAGGGCACCCGCGCCTTTCAGGATGGATCGCCGGTTCAGCGTTCTTTTCGGCTGGGTCTCATCGGATTTCATCGTCTGTTCGATCATAGTCGCTCTCCTAAGTCACTGTGTGGTGACAATGTGGTCAAAAAAAATCAATCCGTTTGCGGAGGAAAGGCATGATCCGCCAGCCCCCCGATGATGGCGGTGATTTCCCGCCAACCTTCATCGCTGCCGATATCCAGCCCGCCGTAGAGCCGGATCTTGCGGCTACGGATCGCCAGGTATTGCAGGCCCGCCGTCAGTACGACACCAATGCCGAACCAGTCGGCACCGTCCCTCGGCATATCCGAGAATGCTTCGCGGATGTCTTCCGACCATTGTTCACGGACTTCTTCCAGCCGGGCCGTCAACGCATTGCGTTCCATCGTCTCCCAGGCCAGGATTTCCAAAGTCACGGGCCGCTTACGCAACCCTTCGGCCAGATTGGCCATCATGGTCGTCATGCGTTGCCGCGGCGGCAATTGGCGGAACGCGTCGATGTCGCCACCGGCCAGTTCCTGCATCGTCGGCCAGAAGTCGCCCTCCCGGCCATAGGCATCCATCAGCCCTTCCAGGTCGCCGAAGTAGCGGTAGATCAGGACCTTGTCGACACCGGCCTCCCGCGCCACGGCGTTGACTCCGGCTTTCTGGAAGCCGTCCCGGGCGATGATCCGGCCGACGGCGGCGATCAGGTCCTTGCGGGTCGCGTCCTTGTCGCGGGTGCGGGTGGATGAAGTGTTTCGGGCCATGCCTCTATTTAGTCACCGCTTGGTGACAATGCAAGACTCATTCGCCCAAATAGGGTTGAAATATATCGATTTGATACAATATTAAAGGGAGCACCTTGTCCATCAACTGGGGGGATGAATGGGCACACAAACCGCAAAAATTAAGCTCGGCAGAATCACAGCACTGCTGTTCTGGGTGATTTGGGCGATGCTCGTCTTCGGTGTCGCCAAATGGGCCATCGGTGACGAAAATATCTTTGTCTACATCATTTTTGCTGCGTTTGGCGTGGCCTTACCTATTTTTATCCGCCAGTTCATCGAACTCGGCCAGGACTCGCGTGGTTACGCTCCTGAGACGGGCGTAATGGCCGGTTTGTTGGTATTTATCGATTGGATCTCGGAAGGACCGACCGGCGATGGCGGTGATTGGGGTGGTGACGGCGGCGGCGACGGAGGAGGCGAGTAATGTCTGCCAACCATCCACAAATCATGTCAAAGCTGCGTCACGAGATCGCAACCAAGTCCGAGAAAGGACCAGTTCGGCCGCTGATCAAGCGGGTGCCCAAGATCGTTTGGTGGACGGTGTGGTCCGCTGCCGTGCTTGCTGTCACCTATTGGCTGGCCGGTGGGTTCAACGCGTTTTTTCTGTTGATGGACGCAGTGATCATTGTGATCGTTCCGAACGTGTACTACGCGGCAAAATCGCCCAAGCATACTTATAGAAACCAATTCGATGGCGATGACTACAGCCGGGATGCCGCGACGCCTTATGAGCCCGCAACTTACGGAGAGTGCGGGAGTAGTGGAAGCGGCGAGTGATGCGAAACCGCTCTCAGTTTCCTCAATCGAATCTCCGTCGGGAATTGATTGATGACCGATCCCGGCCGTACACAAAGCCACGGACACGGCATATTTCTATGCCATTGGCCTGGAGCGTCTGGATCGGCTTCGTTGTCCTGGTGTCCTATCTGATCGCCGGTCACGTAACGGGGATCGTGCTGCTGGCTGATATTTTCATCATTATGTTTTTCCCGGCGATGTACCGGACGCTGTCGAGTGCCTACGGGGACAGTCCTCCGACAACAGCGGGCTTCAGCCTGGAGGTTACGGATCCGCCTTGGGCGATTCAAAACCTGTTGAAGACACCCGATCGGCCGAGGCCCGACCAACGATAGCGGCGTTAATTTGACCAAGCAAATAGGCAGATACGTCAATCTCGGAGAACTTCGGCGGGCCATCGAAATCGCCGAACGCCACCATGTTCTGATCTACCGGCTGTTCTGGTTCTGGCTCTGGATGGGATGGAACGTATTCGTGTCCGCGGTGCTGGTGGCGTTGTTCATCGTATATGGAACCGTCCCTTTGCTGTACATCGTCTTGGGGCTGGCAACCATGGCCTTTTTCCCCTTCATCCACCGTGCCATGCTGTTTGTCTATGGTCCGGATGAGCCGGCATCCACATCCGAATCACGGTACACCCGGGATGATTCACTCTGACCGGCGCATGCAGGTTTTTATTTCTCCAGTAGTTGGCAATTTCTGTCTATCCAAGCCGGACGACCTGTGAAAACCGTCCGTTCCCGAAATGTGGCGATATTAAGGTTAACAAAGGAGTTGCGGGTGGGACACGATTGGTCGTAAAACCAATGGCTAATAAGGTTTTCCGGCCTCTTAATGCTTCCTTAACCGCAATTGAAGAGGCTCGAGTTTAATATTTACCGTGTCCGGCATTAACCGGGTGAATAATCGACGTGCGTGTTTCTCTGTTGGCACAAATCCTTCGGTCCCAAGGCACCATTCCGGGATGGAACGACCAGTCGGCAGCGACCGATGCGCGTAGGGGGCGGCGCGGGATTTACAGACCGATGCCTGGCCCGCACCCGCACCTGGCCCGGGTACCGGATTTTGAACCAAGGTTCGACTAGACCGCGGAAGAGAGACGAAAACGCATGTTTTCCAGACTGTTAGGGATGCTATCGGCCGATATGGCCATCGATCTGGGTACCGCCAACACCCTCGTATACGTCAAGGGCAGGGGTATCGTCCTCAACGAACCGTCGGTCGTCGCCATCCACAGCCAGCAAGGCAAAAAACGTGTGCTCGCCGTCGGCGACGAAGCGAAAATGATGCTGGGCCGGACGCCGGGCAACATCGAAGCCATCCGTCCGTTGCGCGACGGCGTCATCGCCGACTTCGAAATCGCCGAGGAAATGATCAAGCACTTCATCCGCAAAGTGCACAACCGCAAGACCTTTGCCGCGCCGCAGGTGATCATCTGCGTGCCGTCGGGCTCGACCGCCGTCGAGCGCCGCGCCATCGAGGAAGCGGCCATGCATGCCGGCGCCCGCCGGGTGTTCCTGATCGAGGAACCCATGGCGGCGGCCATCGGCGCCGGCCTGCCGGTGACCGAGCCGACCGGCTCCATGGTCGTCGACGTCGGCGGCGGCACCACCGAGGTCGCCGTGCTCAGCCTGGGCGGCATCGTCTATTCCCGCTCGGTCCGCGTCGGCGGCGACAAGATGGACGAAGCCATCATCGCCTACATCCGCCGTAATCATAACCTGCTGGTCGGTGAAAGCAGCGCCGAGCGCATCAAGAAGCAGATCGGCTCCGCCTGCCCGCCGGAAGACGGCAACGGCGAGGTTATCGAGATCAAGGGCCGCGACCTGATGAACGGCGTGCCCAAGGAACTGGTGATCAGCCAGCGCCAGATCGCCGAAAGCCTGGCCGAACCCATCGGCGCGATCATCGAGGCCGTCAAGGTGGCCCTCGAACACACGGCGCCGGAACTGGCCGCCGACATCGTCGACAAGGGTATCGTCCTGACCGGCGGCGGCGCGCTGCTCGGCAATCTGGACTACGTGCTGCGGCATTCGACAGGTCTGCCGGTGTCGATCGCCGACGAACCCCTGTCCTGCGTCGCCCTGGGTACCGGGCGGGCGCTCGAGGACATGAAGACGCTGAAGGGCGTTCTGTACAACGCTGCGTGATCCGGGCTGTGCCCGGCCAAAGGCCGGCCGGTCCGACCGCGACGGAACGGAGGAGTAACCCGTGAGAGCGCAAGGCGGCAAGATGCTCCGCCTGGCCATCCCGTTGAAGGTGATGGTCCAGCGTTTCGCGTTCGCGCTCTTCGTCGTCGCCTCGGCGGCGCTGCTCATCCTCGCCAAAGCCGACATCGCCATGATGGAGAAGGTGCGCACCGTCGTCACCGATGCGGCCGCGCCCGTTCTCGGCGTGCTGTCCCAACCGGTCGTCGCCATCAACAACGCGGTCGACGGCGTCGAAAACCTGATCGACCTGCGCGAGGAAAACGCCCGGCTGAAAGGCGAAAATGCCCGGCTGCTGCATTGGCAGGGCGTTGCACGGCGGCTCGAGCAGGAAAACGCCCGCTACCGGTCGCTGCTTCAGGTGCAATTCGAACCGCCCGTGGATCCGGTGGTGGCCCGGATCATTGCCGATTCGGGCGGGCCGTTCGTACGCACGGTGCTGGTGAACGCCGGCCGCCGCGCCGGTATCCGCAAGGGACAGGCGGTGGTCAACGACGACGGCCTGGTCGGCCGCATCGTCGAGGCGGGCGAGAAGTCGTCGCGCGTCCTGTTGCTCACCGATCTGAACTCCCGCATTCCCGTGGTGATGGAAGCCTCCCGCCACCGCGCCATATTGGCCGGCGACAACTCGGCCCGCCCGCGCCTCGAATTCATTCCCGTCAGCGCCCAGGTCTCCGCCGGTGACCGGGTCGTAACGTCGGGCGACGGCGGCCTGTTTCCGCCCGGGCTCGCCATCGGCATCGTGGCCGATTTGGGCGACGGTCTGCCCAAGGTCCAGCCCTTCGCCGACCGCGAACAGATCGAGTATGTCCGCGTGTTGCGTTTCGACCTGCCGCGGCTCGGTGTCGGACAGGCCGACGCCGACATGGTCGGGGCCGGGCAATGAACGAGCGGACCCTGACCGGACAGGCAAAATCGTTGCTCAGGGCCACACTGCCCGGGATTCAAGTCCTGTTTCTTGTCCTGTTGAGCGTGGTGCCGACGGGTATTCCCTATTTCAGTGTCGTGACGCCCTTGCTCGCCATGATCGGCGTCTACTATTGGAGCGTCTACCGGCCCGACTTGATGCCGACGCCGCTGGTGTTCGTGTTCGGTGTTCTGTTGGATATCCTGTCGGGTGGTCCGGTCGGCCTGATGGCACTCCTGCTTTTGCTGGTGCACGGTATCTGCGTCTCCCAACGTCAGGTCCTGGCGACCAAATCGTTTTATGTCGGCTGGTTTGGCTTCATCACCGTGGCCGTAGGCGCCAATGTGATCGGCTGGGTGATCGTGTGCGCGTTTTTCCAGTCCCTGCTCAGCCCGGTGCCGGTCCTGATCCAGGTGACCGTCACCATCGCCCTGTATCCGCTGCTGGCGCATCTGTTCGGGCGCAGCGAGCAGATCTTCCTGCAGGCATAACGCTGTGAGACAGAGGGACACAGGCCGTTACAAGGCGTTTTCACGCCGCGCCTTTCTGTTGGGCGGCGGCAAGCTGGCTTTGATGTCCACCCTGGTCGGCCGCATGTATTACCTGCAGGTTGTCGAGGCCGACCAGTACGCCATGCTGGCGGACGAGAACCGCATCAATATCCGCCTGCTGGCACCGCCACGCGGACGTATCCTCGACCGCTTCGGCAATGAAGTGGCCAGCAACCGGCAGAACTACCAGGTCGTGCTGATCCCCGAGCAGACCAACGGAGTCGGGCAGACGCTGGACAAGTTGGCGACCCTGGTGCCCGTGGACGAGGACGACTACACCCGCGTCCTGCGCGACGTCAAACGCAAGCGCAGTTTCGTGCCGATCCCGGTCGTCGAGCATCTGAGCTGGGACGAATTCGCCCGGGTCAATGCCAACATTCCCGATCTGCCCGGTGTGCAGCTCGAGGTCGGCGAAACGCGGGACTATCCCTTCGGCGAAAACCTGGCCCATATCGTCGGCTATGTCGGTGCGGTGTCGGAGAAGGATTTGACCGACGACCCGCTGCTGGAACTGCCGGGCTTCCGCATCGGCAAGAGCGGCGTCGAACGCATCTACGACCTGGACCTGCGCGGCAAGGCCGGCAACAGCCGGGTCGAAGTCAACGCCTACGGCCGGGTGATCCGGGAACTGACCCGCAAGGACGGCCAGCCTGGCAACGACCTCGTGCTGACCATCGACGTGAGCCTGCAGGAATACGTCACCAAGCGGCTGGCCGACGAGAGTGCGGCCGTCACGGTGATGGACATCCACACCGGTGACGTGCTGGCCATGGCGTCGACGCCCGCCTTCGATCCCAACGCCTTCAATGTCGGCCTCAGCCACGCCTACTGGAAGGAACTGAACACCAACAAGAAGAAGCCGCTGATCAGCAAGACCATCGCCGGCCAGTATCCGCCCGGATCCACTTTCAAGATGATCGTCGCCCTGGCGGCCATGGAGGCCGGTGTCGCCGGGCCGGACTATAAAGTGCACTGCAACGGCCGCCACAAGGTCGGCAACCATACCTTCCACTGCTGGAAGCGTGGCGGCCACGGCTGGGTCGATATGGTCCAGTCGATCCAGAAATCCTGCGACGTCTACTTCTACGACATCGCCCGCAAGACCGGCATCAACCGCATCGCCGCCATGGCCGAACGCTTCGGCCTGGGAGCGCCGACGGGGATCGATCTACCCAACGAACGTGCCGGCCTGGTGCCGACCAAGGAATGGAAGCAGGCCCTGCGCGGTTCGCCCTGGCAACAGGGCGATACGGTCAACATCGGCATCGGCCAGGGTTACCTGCTTTTGACGCCGCTGCAGATGGCCGTGATGGCGGCGCGTATCGCCAATGGCGGCTTCGCCGTCACGCCCAGGCTGACGCGCCGGATCGACGAGGAGGTCAAACCGGCGGAGAGCATGAACCTGTCGACGGCGGCAATGAAGGTGGTCAAGCGCGGCATGGATAACGTGGTCAACCATCGCCGCGGTACGGCCTATGCCGCCCGCATCAAGGAAGAGGACATGGCCATGGCGGGCAAGACCGGGTCGGTCCAGGTCCGCCGCATCTCCAAGGCCGAGCGCCGCACCCGCGTGCGCAAGAACGAGGAGAAACCCTGGGAGGAGCGGGATCACGCCATGTTCGTGGCTTACGCCCCGCTGGATGCGCCTCGTTATGCCATCTCCGTAGTCGTGGAACACGGCGGCGGCGGTTCGAAGGCGGCGGCCCCCATCGCCCGCGATGTCCTGATCGAGACCCAGAAGCGCGATCCGGCGCGGCAGGAACCGATCAGCACGTCGCAGTTCCAGGGCCTGCGGAAGAGGGAGGGTTAGTACGAGACCATGTCTTCCCTCGGCGACCGCGAAGTCCGGCTGACGATCGGCCAGAAGCTTTGGGACATCAATTGGGGCCTGGTATTGCTGCTGACCATCGTCGCCAGCGTCGGCTTCATCATGCTCTACTCGGTCGCCAACGGCAGTCTGGATCCATGGGCCCGGGTGCAGATGATCCGTTTCGCCGCCGGTATCGTTCTGATGTTCTTCGTGGCGTTGATCGATATCCGGGTATGGATGCGGTACTCCTACCTCATATACGGGATCGGTTTGTTGCTGTTGGTGGGGGTGGAGTTCAAGGGTACCGTCGGCATGGGCGCGCAGCGTTGGATCGACCTGGGCTTCTTCCGCTTGCAACCCTCGGAAGTGGTCAAGATCGCCTTGGTGTTGGCTCTGGCCCGGTACTTCCACGGCCGCCAGCTCGAAGACGTTTCACGGCCCCACTATCTGCTCGTGCCGCTTCTTCTCGTCGCCGTCCCGGTGGTGCTGGTGCTGCGCCAGCCCGACCTTGGCACCGCCATTCTGTTGGCACTGGGCAGCGGCGCGCTGTTCCTTCTGGCCGGCGTGCGCCTGTGGATGTTCGGCGCCGTCCTGGCCGCAATCGTTGCCGCCGTGCCGCTGGCTTGGCAGTTCCTGCGGCCCTATCAGCAGGACCGGATTCTGACCTTTCTCAACCCGGAGCGCGACCCTCTGGGCGCCGGCTATCATATCATGCAGTCGAAGATCGCCTTCGGCGCCGGCGGGATTACGGGCAAGGGATATATGCTCGGCACCCAGAGTCATCTCAACTTTCTGCCGGAAAAGCAGACCGACTTCATCTTCACCATGTTGGCGGAGGAATTCGGCCTGGTCGGCGGTTTGGCACTGCTGGGGATTTACCTGCTCATACTGGCCTACGGCTACGCCATCGCGTTTCGTTCCCGCAATCAGTTCGGCCGTCTGGTGGCGCTGGGCATCTCAACGACCTTTTTCCTCTATGTCTTCATCAACATCGCCATGGTCATGGGCCTGGTTCCGGTGGTCGGCGTGCCGTTGCCGATGATTTCCTTCGGCGGTACCGCCATGATGGCGCTGCTGATCGGCTATGGTCTGGTGATCAGCGTCTTCATTCACCGGGACGTCGAGATTCCGCGCCGCTCGGGTGGCGGACTGCCGTAAATTCGGCGCCGTTTTTCCTGTCGACAGACCGTGGACAACACACCTGAATTGACCTATATACGGCCTCCTGCGGGCGATTAGCTCAGTTGGTAGAGCAGCTGACTCTTAATCAGCGGGTCCGGGGTTCGAATCCCCGATCGCCCTCCATTTTTCCAAAGGTCAGTCCTGGAATCCTGCACCCCTGGCGGCGCGCAGCGTGTCCCGTGGCGACAGGCCGTAGTGGGACCGGTAGGTGACCGAAAACCGTCCGAAATGCGTAAACCCCCATTTCAAGGCCACTTCGGTCACGGAACCGGCGCCGGCGACCAGGTCTTCATGGGCGCGTTGCAGACGCAGTGACCGCCAATATTCCAGGGGTGTGGTGTCGCGGTATTGGCGGAAGGCCAGTTGCAGCCCCCGGGGGGATATGCCCGCGGCCGCGGCCACGTCCTCGATCGTCAGCGGCCGGTCCAGGTTGGTTTCAATGTAACATTCGGCCAGGCGCAGATGACGCGGGCGGGGCGGCATTCCCGTCCGGCCGAGCAATCCTTCGTAGTCGTGCCGATGGGCTTCCAGTAGCGCCGACATCAATGTCGCTTCCACCTGCCGTCCCATCAATCCCCGTCCAACCGGGATGCGGCCGTCATCGGCTTCGCCGACAAGGAACATCACCATACGGCGCAGCGCCGCCCCGGCGCCATCGGTCAGGTCCAACGGCCCTTTGAAGGTCAGCAGCCGTTCGGCCCGGTGACCGAGTTGAACGGAGAGATGGTCCATCATCGCCTGCCGGTCGATCTGCACCAGGACCTGGGCCGTGCCGGCCTCCCAGATCATGGTCGTCGGCAGATGGGGGTTGAGAACCGCCGCCCGGTCGGGCCGCGAATAATAACTCTCGGGGCCGTTGGTGATGGCCGCGCCGCCCGTGAGCGGGATCTGCACGAGATAGAACGAGCCGATTTCGCCCGGCGCGATCAGTGTCTTGGCGCCGTATTCGATGTAGTTCAGGCTCAACCGATCGCCCGCCAGATGGTGCTGGCGGGCGTCCAGGTGGGCGCTGCGGCCGACCGTGTCCAGTCTGTGCGGGCAGAACACCGCGGCGACACGGTCACGCGCCTCGTCAAGGTCCGTGGTTTGAAACAGAGCATGAGCCGCAAGCGGCCGACGCTCCAATGCCTGCATCATCGTCCTTCTCCGACAATCCCCGAGATTAGCACATTTTTGCGGCGCCCCCGCGGGCGCCGATTTTTTATTTCGTTTTCTGGATAGTTGCCACGGCTGCCGGATAGCGGCCCGTCTACGCCGCCGCAAAACTGTTCAAACAACAAAACAAAACGGAGGCAAGGCATGCAGGGCCTTGAACACAAGGTGGCGATCGTACCCGGCGGTGCCACGAAAATCGGACAAGCCATCGTCGCGGCGTTTGCTGCCGCCGGCACCAGGGTCGTGGTCGCCGACATCAATGCAGAGGCGGGGCAGGCGCTGGAACGGGACGGCATCACGTTCCGGAAATGCAATCTGCGCGAAGACGCGGACATCGGGGCGCTTGTCGCGGACACCCTCGAGGATTGGGGGCGCATCGACTTCCTCGTCAATGTCGCCTGCTCCTATCTCGACAACGGGGCGGAATCGACGCGCGCCGAATGGCTCGAAGCGCTCGATGTCAACATCGTGGGCTCCGTGATGCTCATGCAGGCCGCCCGTGCCGAGCTGGCCAGAAACAAGGGCGCGATCGTCAATTTCGGTTCGATCTCGGCCCGCGTGGCTCAGACCGGACGATGGGTTTATCCGGTCTCCAAGGCGGCGATCCTGCAACTGACCCGCAACCAGGCGATGGACCTGGCGCCCGACGGCATCCGGGTCAACGCGGTCAGTCCCGGCTGGACCTGGTCCAACATCATGGACGAACTGACCGGCGGCGACAGGGCCAAGACCGATACCGTCGCGGCCCCGTTTCATCTGCTCGGCCGCACCGCCCATCCCGAGGAAGTGGCGTCGGCGGTGCTCTTCCTCTGCTCCGACGACGCGAGCTTCATCACCGGAACCGACATTTGCGTGGACGGCGGCTACACAGCCATGGGCCCCGAACGGGCCGAGGCCGCCATCCCGCAATTGATGTCCTGAACGACAGACGAAAGAGAGATCATCATGCGCAAATTCACCATCATCGGTGGCGGACAGGCGGGCCTGATGCTCGGCCTCGGCCTCCTGAAAGCCGGCCATCAAGTCCGCATCGTGCAGAACCGTACCGCGGACGACATCGAACAGGGCCGTGTGCTGTCCAGCCAATGCATGTTTTCCAATTCGGTCGGGCACGAGCGTGAACTTGGCATCGATTTCTGGGCCGACAGTTGCCCGCCGGTGCAGGGTATCAACTTCATGGTGCCGAACCCGGACGGCTCGGGCACCAAGCTGATCGACTGGACCGGACGGCTTGATCGTGATGCCTACTCGGTCGACCAGCGGGTGAAGATTCCGCGCTGGATGGCCGAGTTCCAGCGCCTCGGCGGCCAGATCGTGATCAAGGAAGCCTCCGTCGCCGATATCGACGAATACGCGCGCCAGGACGACCTGGTCATTGTCGCCTCCGGCAAGGGCGAGGTCGGCCGGATGTTTGTCCGTGACGACCAGAAATCCCAGTTCGACAAGCCCATGCGGGCGCTGGCGCTGACCTATGTGAACGGCATGGTGCCGCGTGAACCCCATTCGGCGGTACAGTTCAACCTCATTCCCGAGGTCGGCGAATATTTCGTGTTCCCCGCGCTGACCACGACGGGTCCGTGCGAGATCATGGTGTTCGAGGGCGCCGTCGGCGGTCCGATGGATTGCTGGCACGACGTGAAATCGCCGGAAGCGCACCTGGAGAAATCGCTCGATATCCTCAAGACATTTCTGCCCTGGGAGTACGAGCGGTCGGCGAACTGTACCCTCACGGACAACAACGGCATTCTCGCCGGACGCTTTCCGCCGACGATCCGCCATCCGGTGGCGACCCTGCCGTCCGGCCGCAAGGTTCTGGGTTTGGGCGACACGGTCTGCCTCAACGATCCGATCACCGGGCAGGGTTCCAACAACGCGGCCAAGGGAGCGGTCATTTATCTCAAGCGCATTCTCGAACACGGCGACCAACCGTATGACGAATCCTGGATGCAAGGCACCTTCGACAGCTTCTGGAACTACGCCCAGTGGGTGGTGGCCTGGACAAACATGCTGCTTCTGCCGCCGCCGCCCTTCGTTCTCGACATCATGGGTCACGCGCAGGCGTTGCCGCAATTGGCCCATCGCATGGCCAACGGGTTCGACGACCCCAGGGATTTCTTCCCCTGGTTCGCCGATCCGTCGGCGGCGGCCGATTACCTTGACGAGCTGAAGAAAGCCGCCTGACATGGGCAAGCACGTCGATCCCGCCGATTTTCGGGCCGCCATGGCGCGCTTTCCCGGCGCCGTGACCATCGTCACGGCCCGGGCAGGCGCGGAGCGCCGGGGTGTCACCGCGACCGCGGTCTGCTCGGTGTCGGCCGAACCGCCGAGCCTGTTGGTCTGTTTGAACAGCAAGACCGGAACGTGCCACGCGGTTGCCGAAACAGGTCGTTTCAACGTCAACTTGCTGGCGGGGGACGGTGGCGAGGTGGCCATGCGCTTCGCCGGACAGGACGGCGCCACGGGGGAGGACAAGTTTCGTCTCGGCAATTGGTACGAGGACGACCGTGGCGTGCCGTTGCTTGGTGAAAGTATCGTCGGTCTGTCCTGTAACGTGACGGAAAGTATCGAAGCCGGCTCCCACATCGTCTTTGTCGGTGAGATTTCCGCCATAACGACCGGAGAAGGCGCCGCGCTCGTTTATGAGCAGTCCCGGTTTCACCGCCTGGCGCCTTTGTAACGCCAGTCAAATCTCCCTGTAGACTCAACTCGAGCCCCGGTATGCCCATGTACCGGGGCTGTTTTCTTTCGCTCTGTCGTTCATTGGATTGCAATCCCGGCTTCGCGACAGCCGGCTCGGACCGGATGACGGCAGCTATCTAGACAAAGCTGCGAATGGTCGCCAATACGCCGTCCAGCGTCTTGCCGTCTTCGTCCGCAAGCGCCGACTCGCGCAACCGGCGCGCCCAATCGGCGGCATCGTCACGGCCGGTGACCAGGTCGATGCCGTCCAGCACCCGGGAAAACTTCGACTGCGATCGCGCGTGGGTGTCGGAATAGCCCTTTACCAGCCGTTGGCAGCGCACAATTTCAACGGCGAGGTCGTAGTCCCGTTCGGCTTCGGTTTTGGCGCGTCCGGTCCAGCTTTCGATATGCGCCAGTTCCTGTGCGTGCCGGTAGGTCCGTCGGCGCCAACCCTTCATTCCGCCGACGACATAAAGCGCCAGGAAAGAGAACAGCCTGTCGGTGCGCATGCGCCGGCCCCGGTTGAACCAGCGGTCGAGCCGGGCCATGCGCTGCGCATCCGCGGCCCACCGCGCGCCCATCTTGGCCGGAAACATTGAGACGATCTCCTCGGCACGGGGATGCAGGAACTCGGTCACATGCATCACCTGAGCCTCACCGGCCTGCATTTCGGAGGCGATCCTCTCACGCCGTCCGGTGCGGGTCTTGGCATCGGCAACCCGGATGATGTCGTCATAGGCCATCGCATTGGCGAGATATTTCGCCGCCTCGCGGGTCAGCGTTCCGTCGCCTTGATCCACCGCTGCGATATCGTCCAGCCGATCGAGATACTCGGTGCCGTAGGCCAGGTCCTGAAACTGAACCACCTTTGCCAGGCCCGCCTCGGCCATCTCCGCCGTCGACGCAGGCAGTTGCCGCGCCCGTTCGGTCAAGCCCGACCATGCTCGCATCAACGGTTCGGGACCGGTCACGTTGCGCTGACCATCGGGTGTGTCTGTGGTCGTTTCTTCGGTCTCGTCTAATGCCGCGCCGAAGCCGGCAGCGAACGCACGCAGGCTCGCGTCAACGCCTTTGCCGCCGGCGCGGATGGCCGCTTCGAACGCGTCGCGTGGAAAAGGCAGCGTGCCGGACGCGGCGAGTGCGCCAAACAGCGTCGCCGAGATCGCCGAGCCGTTCCGTACCGCCAGTGCGTCGAAGTCGTCAACGATGAAGTGTCGTGCAGCCACTTCCGCGGCTGCCACCACCTCGCTGCTCGAGGCGATGCCGTCGCCCGGTGCCGTCTTTTCCGACACGGCCAATGCCCGGTGGCTCGATGCGATCAGCACCGTGCGGTCGGGCGTCACGAATCCCCGCATGATGGCGCGTCCCGCCTCCATCAACTCGGCGGCGATCATGACGTCCACGTCGCCGGCGGCCGGCATCAGCGAGAAGATCGGCGGCCGGTCGCCCGCGGGGGCCATTTCGATGTAGTAAACCGTGGCGCCGGTTCGTTGCGCCACGCCGGCGACACTGGTGGCTTGCGCCGCATAGCCGTTGGCGCGCGCCAGCGCCTCGATCCAGCCCGTCAGCACGCCGCCGCCCTGTCCGCCCACGGCGAGGATCGCCAGCTTGATGATTCCTTCGAGGCGCGGATCGGTCTCGCGCGCCGTCAGTGCTTCCTGCACGGTCATGACGCCGCTCCGAACGCGAGTCGCCGTGTCGCGCGCCGGCGGATCAGCCAGCCGATGACGGCGGCCCGCTTACCGGCCCACCATTGTTCGAACTTGCCGGGATTGGAAATGACGTCGGCACGGTAGAAGCTGGGGCACAGAATGGCGGCGTCGGCAACCTCGCCGCAATTGCCGCAGCCGACGCAGCTCTGGTCGATACTGGCCACCGGATCGTCACGCAACGGATCGTCGAGTTTCTTCAGCGAGAGGGAGGGGCAGCCCGACAGGCGCATGCAGGCATGATCGCCGGTGCAAATCTCCTCATCGACGCCGAAACGCGGCGTCTCGACACGGCGCCCGTCCTTGATCGCCTTTTGCCGGAGCGGTTTTTCCCGCCGCTGCCGGTTCAGCATGCATTCCGAGGACGCGACGATCACCTTCGGTCCCTTCGCGGGCGTGGTCAGCGCCTCGCGGATCGTGTCGCGCATCCGGCCGACGTCGTACGTGCGGTCCACCTCGCGCACCCAGTCGATGCCGACACCCTTGATGGCCTTCGATATGGGGTGTTTGGTCAACTTCGTCGCATTGTCGGCCCGTGAGGACATGATGTCCTGCCCGCCGGTCGCGGCCGAATAGAAATTGTCCACGACGATCGCCACGCCGTCGGACTTGTTGAACGCCATATTGGTGAACGAGGACGACAGCCCGCTGTGCCAGAATCCGCCGTCGCCGATGATCGCCACCGGCCGCTTTTCGCCGCCGCCGTCGAACGCGCCATTCGCAGCCGGCCCCAAACCATAGCCCATCGTCGCGCCGCCGATTTCGAACGGCGGCAGCGAGGCAAACAGATGGCAACCGATATCGCCGGCGATCTGGTGCTTGCCGAGTTCTTTCTCCACCAGCTTCATCGCCGCGAAGATGGGTCGTTCCGGACAGCCGGTGCAGAAGCCGGGCGGCCGGATCGGCACCGTTTTGGACAAATCCGGCGTTTCCGGCTTTTCCACATTCGGCGCACGCACCGCCGCCGGCAGCATTGCCGGTGCCGACTGCCGGACAAAGCCCTCGATCGCGTCGAGCATCACCGCGCCGGTGTATTCGCCCGCCATCGGAAACAGATCCTTGCCGTGCAGTTTCACACTCGACTGGGCGCGGTAGAGGAACGACCCGAGCTGGCTTTCGATGAATTCGGGCTGGCCTTCTTCGACCACGAGCACGTGCTCCTTGCCCGCGCAGAACTCGAGAAATTCGTCCGAGATCAACGGATAGGTGACGTTCAGAACGTAGAGCGGAACGTCCGTTTCGCCGTAGATGTCGGCCAGGCCGAGGCGCTGCAGCGCGCGGATGACACCGTTGTACATGCCGCCCTGTACGACGATCCCGAGCGGCGCGTCGCCGGGCCCGAAAAACTCGTTGAGCTTGCGCTCGCGGACAAATTTCTCGGCGGCCGGCCAGCGGTTATTCACCTTGTCCTGTTCGTGGGCATAGGACATGGGCGGCAGGACCACGCGGGAGAAGTCGGAGCGCGGGTCGGACAGCGCCTCGCTTGCCGTGAGCTTGGGGCGCTGGTTGTCGCGGCAGGCGAACGATCCCGTCACGTGACAGGCGCGGATCCGCACCATCAGCATCACCGGCGAGTTGGAGGCTTCGGAGAGTTCGAAGCCGTCCGAGACCGCCTTGACGATCGACGGCAGATTCGGGCGCGGATCCAGCAGCCAGAACTGCGACTTCATGGCGAAGGCGTGGGTGCGCTCCTGCATGATGGAACTGCCTTCGCCATAGTCCTCGCCGACGATGATCATGGCGCCGCCGGTGACGCCCGACGAGGCGAGATTGGCCAGCGAATCGGACGCGACGTTGACGCCGACCGCGCCCTTGAAGGTGACCGCGCCGCGGATCGGATAGTGCACCGACGCGGCCAGCATGGCGCCGGCCGCCGCCTCGTTGGCGTTGGCCTCGAAACGGATGCCCAGATCCGTCATCAGTTCCTCGGCATCCGCCAGCACATCCATCAAATGCGAGATCGGCGCGCCCTGATATCCGCCGACATAACCGACGCCGGATTCGAGCAGCGCCTTGGTGATGGCCAGGATGCCTTCGCCGGTGAACGTTTCACCTTCCCCGAGCTTCAGATGCTCGACCTCAGCCTTGAACGACCGTTCGGCCATTGCCGCACTCCTTGTCTTGTCTGTCCGCTCCGGCGGCCCTTATATGTCGTGCTTGCGGATGTTTGACAGCATCTTCTGCAGCGTGGCGACGAAGGCGCGGCGCTCGTCTTCCGAGATACCGCGGAACATATGTGCATGCGCGGCCGCCATGTGCGGCCAAAGAACCTCGAACGCCGCCCGTCCGTCATCGGTTATGAAAACTTGCACCGCACGATTGTCGGAGGGGTCGGCCTGGCGCCGGACCAGCCCGTCGGCCTGAAGCTGATCGAGTGTCCGGCTGAGCGTCGATTGCTCGGTCACCGTATAGATCGCCAGGTCGCGGATCAGCAGGCCGTCATTCACCGACAAAACGGCGAGCGTCCGTGCTTTCGGAGTCGTGAGCCCGAGCTCCGACATCTCTTCGCGCAGCGACGCATTGTAGCGTCCCATCAGGCGATTCATCAAATAGGGGGCAAAATTGCTCAGACCCATTTCTCCCAGCTTCACGGTCTGCTTCTGCGGCGATTCGTAGTTCATGCGCCAAGCCTTTTCGCCGCGTTGAAGCCCGAACCGCCGCCCAGCCCGGGGCCGGGGTGGGTGGAGGCGCCGATGTGCATCAGCCCGCGCACCTGGCTCGTCCCGTTGGTCGAATGCGCGAACGGCCGCCAGATGAAGAACTGGTCGATGCCGCAATGGCCGCCATAAGGGTCTCCGCCGACCAGGTTCATGTTCATGGATTCAAGGTCGCGGGGCGAGTAGGCCCGGCGCGCCAGCTTGATCTGGTCGAAATCCTTGATGTGGCGGCGCAAAATCGTCTCCAGCCGGTCGGCGAAGGCCTCGCGGGTCGGTTCGTCCCATGCGCGGCCGGTGATCTCACTGGCGGCGTCGCCTTTGATGCTGCGGGGCGCATCGGGGATCTGCAGCCACAGGATCGCCTTGCCTTCGGGGCAGCGCGACGGGTCCAGCCGGTGCGGTTGGCCGACGCAAATCGTCGGCGTTTCCGGCAGCATGCCGCGTTCCGCTTCGTTGGCCGATTTCGACACCGCGTCGATGCCGTCGCTGAGATGAATCAGCGCCACATCGTCGAGGCCCGGTGTCAGCCATTCCGGATGCCTGTCCAGCGCGTAATGCAGTTGAAAATCGCCCCGTCCGTGCCGGAACTGACGGGTCGCGGCACGGTCCTGCGGCAGCTCGGCATCCTCGATGAGCCGGCCATAGAGCTGCCCGGGCGCGACCGAGGCCAGCACCGAGGGGCACGCAATCTCCTCGCCGCCGGTCAGCCGCACCCCGGCGACGCGCCCGTCTTTCACCAGGATCCGCTCGACATCGGCATCGGTACGCAACTGTCCGCCTTTTTCCTCGATCAGTGCCTTGAACGCGTGCACGGCCGCCGCGGCGCCGCCCTTGGCGATGGGCGCCCCCGCCGCCTCGAGCGCGAAGGCGATGACTTTGCCCATTTGCGCCGAATAGGTGCTTTCCGGGGTCAGGCCGCAATGCAGCACCCACGGCGCCCACAGCGCCTGGACGAGGGGGCTTTCATAGTTGGCCTCGAGCCAGCCCCGGGCCGGTGCCAGGGCAATGCCCATCCAGGCGGCCAAGCCGTGCAGGCCGCGCTTGCGCACTTGGCCGAACAGCAGTTTTGCCGTTTGCCAGGACCACAGATTGCCGCCCAACAGGGCGAACAGAAACGGCGCGTCGGCGGCAATGCCGCCGACGTCCAGGGCGTGCCGGTCACCGTCACCTTGCGCCAGCGCATTGAAGGCGGCGACATTTTCCGCCTGATCCATGGTCAGGACCAGGGCGCTGCCGTCCGGCCGCAAGACGGCCGTCGGATGCTTGGCGTGGCAGTAATCGAACCCGTGCCGGGCCAGATGGGGGCCAAGTTCGGCCCCCGCTGGCCCGGTCATGAACAACACGAACGTTGCCGCCATCACGTCGTGGGTGAAGCCCGGCAGGGTGGCCTCTTCGCTGCGCAGGCAGCCGCCGAGGCCGGACTCGCGCTCGAGCACCAGAACGCTGTCGCCCTTGAGCGCGAGCAGACTGGCAGCGACCAGCCCGTTGATGCCCGAGCCGATGATGACGTGATCGGCGCGCAAAGTCTTAGGCCTGCGGCACCAGCGCCAGCGCCCGAATCGGCGATCCGGTGCCGTTGGCGATTTTCAGGGGCGCCGCGACCAGAATCGCGCCCTTCGGCGGCAACTTGCTGAGATTGGCCAGCGACGCGAGCCCGAAACGGTTGTGCTTGTGCAGCAGGTTATGCGCCGGGAAGGGCGGTTCCATGCCGCCGGCGGAACCGGCGTCGGTGCCGATGCACTGGGTGCCCCAGCCGACGATGTTCTTGCCGATCAGGTATTCGATCACTTCGGCGGTCGGTCCCGGCGTGTGCGGTCCGGTTTCGTCGGCATTGAGGAACTTGGCCTCGTCGTCGGCGAACCGGTCCCAGTCCGAGCGCATGACCACCCATTCGCCGGCGCCGATTTCACCGTGTTCGGCTTCCCAGGCCTTGACATGGTCGATGGTCAGAAGGAAATCGGGGTCCGCGGCGCATTCGGCGGAGAAATCGAGGACATTGACGGGTGCGACCAGGCGCTGCACGTCGAGCGTATCGGTGGAGCCGTCGGGATAGTCCTTGCCGGTGACCCAGTGATGCGGCGCATCGAAATGGGTGCCGGAATGTTCGCCCAGCTTCATCCAGTTCCAGGCCCAGAACGGACCGTCGTCATCGTACTCGCTGATCTTGTGAATTTCGATCTGGGGTGTGTCCTTGGCCAATTCCGGCGGCAACTTCAGAAGCGGCGTATCGGGACCCAGAACGCCCGTACAATCCACTACCTCGACGCCGCCCGAAGCCAGCATTCCGGCAAGGTCCGACAGCACGTTTGCAGAGCTCATCTCATCCTCCTTGTTTGCGGGCTCTCCCTTGCCCTGGGCATATACACTAGACACAGTTACATGCAAATGCAAATATAGATGGTATCAACAGGAGGGACAGGGTGGCTGACAGTTTTGACGCCGTGCTGATCGGCGCAGGTCATAATGCGCTTGCCGCGGCGACCCATCTGTCTGCGCGGGGTTGGCGTGTCGGCGTCTTCGAACAGGCGTCCGAGCCGGGCGGCGCGGTCAAGACCGGCGACTACACGCTGCCGGGCTTCCGCCACGACTGGGCGGCGATGAACTTGTCTCTCTTCGCTGGCAGTGCCTTTTTTAAAGTTTACGGCGAGAAACTGATGGAAAACGGGTTGGAATTCGCGCCCGTTTCCCATCCGTTTGCGTCGGCGTTTCCCGATGGCCGCTGGTGCGGCGTATCCAGCGATGCGGCCGCGACGGCGGACCGGATCGCGGCTTTCTCGCAAAAGGATGCCGAAACCTGGCAATCGCTGGTTTCGCAATTCGCCGACGAAGCCCCGCATCTGCTGCGATTGCTCGGCAGTCCGGCCAAACTGCATTCATTTGCATATTTTTTGTTCAAAGTGGCGAGCGCCCGCGGTTTTTCCGGCATGCTGAAAATGGTGCGCTTCCTGCTGATGTCGCCGCGGCGCTATCTCTCGGAGAGTTTCGAGGCGCCGGAAGTGCGGGCCATGCTGGCGGCCTGGGGCATGCATCTCGACTTCGCTCCCGATGTTGCCGGCGGCGCGCTGTTTCCCTATCTCGAAGGCATGGCCGGACAGGCGTTCGGCATGGTTCTGGGCAAAGGCGGTGCCGACACCATCGTCACGGCCATGACCGGCGCCATTCAAGCGCAAGGCGGGGTCGTGGAATGCGGATCCCCGGTCACGCGCATCCTGCACGAACAGGGCCGCGCCACGGGCATCGAACTGTCCGATGGACGCGTCGTGCATGCCCGCAAGGCCGTGATCGCCGGGGTCGCCCCTTCGGTGCTGTCACGGCTTACAGGCAAAACCGAGCCCGGCTTCGATGCCGCGGTCAACAGTTTCTCCCATGCACCGGGCACGATGATGATCCATCTGGCCATGGCGGATCTGCCGGACTGGCAGGCCGGCCCGGATCTCAGAGCGTTCGCCTATGTCCACCTGGCGCCGTCGCTCGATCAGATGGCCCTGACCTACCAGCAGGCCCAGGCGGGGCTGCTGCCCGACGAGCCGGTTCTGGTGGTGGGCCAGCCCACGGTGTTCGATCCGTCCCGCGCGCCCGACGGTCAGCACGTCCTGTGGCTGCAGGTGCGCATGGCGCCGGGCGAAATTCGAGGCGACGCAAAAGGGGAAATTGCCGCGCGCGATTGGGCCGCGGCGGCCGAGCCGTTCGCCGACCGGGCCGTCGACATCCTCGAACGTTACGCGCCGGGCACAAAGGACAAGATCCTCGCCCGCCGTGTCGTCACGCCGGCCGAACTGGAGGCGGACAATCCCAACCTGATCGGTGGCGATCAGATCTGCGGCAGCCATCATCTGTCCCAGTTTTTCCTGTTTCGGCCGGCGCTCGGCCATGCGGACGGATCGACACCATTGAAGAACCTGCACCTGACCGGGGCCGCGGTATGGCCTGGTGCGGGCACGGGTGCAGGGCCGGGGTTTCTCCTGGCGAAAAAACTCGCAGGCAACTGAACCATAAAATGGGGAGTGAACATGGAACTCACACGACGCAAACTGATGCAAATAACGGCCGCCTCCGCGGCGGCGGGCGCGATAGGGCTGCCTGCACGGGCGCAGGACATCAACGAGCTCGTCATCGCCTACAATGTCAATCTGCCGAGCTGGGACCCGACCACCGGCCCCTCGGCGGTGAACCCGACAATCCAGGGCTTCTACCAATCGGTTTTCGACCAGTTCATTCAGCAGAAACCCGACCTGAACCCCGCGCCGGGCTTGTTGACCCAGTGGGGCTGGAACGACGACCGGTCGAAGGTCATGATGACGGTACGCCCCGGCGTCACCTGGCATGACGGCAGCCCGTTTACCGCCGAAGACGTGGCCTGGAGCCTTGCCCGGGCCGCGGATCCGAAAACCGGCAATCCGATCAACTTCATCTGGTCGACGCTGGAAAACTTCAAGGCCGACGGCAATACGGTAACCGCCGACGTCAAGCAGTTCGACCCGACCATATTCAAGTGGATGTACTTCCTGACGGGCTACGTTCTGCCCAAGGCGTATTACGAAAAGGTGGGGCCGGAGGGTTTCGAAGCGGCGCCCATCGGTACCGGGCCCTACATGGTCCAGAAGTTCGAGCGCAACGCGTTTGTCCAGCTCAAGGCCAATCCCAACTACTGGGGCGGTAAGCCGGACTTCGAGAACGTGACCATCAAGTTCGTCACCGACGCCGCCGCCCGCGTGGCCGAGGTGGAATCGGGCAATGCCCATGTCACGCTCGAGATGCCCTACGAGGAATACGACCGCTTGAAGGGCAAGTTGAACGGTGTCGCCGCGCCGATTTCCGACATCGGCATGATTTTCCTCAACGATGTCGACGCGATGCTCGATCCGAATGTGCGCAAGGCCTGCGCCCATGCCATCGACAAGCAGACCATCATCGACCGGCTGCTGTCGGGATACGGCGTCAAGATCGATACCCTGCAGACGCCGCAGTACGACGCCTACGATTCGTCGATTTCGGTCGCCTACGATCCCGGTAAGGCCAAGGAACTGCTCAAGGCGTCGGGCTACGGCCCGGACAATCCGGTGAAGTTCAAGATCCAGACGACCAAGGGTTTCAAGCCCAAGGATTACGAAATGATCCAGGCCATCGTCGGCCTGTGGCGCCGGGTCGGTATCGAAGCCGAAATCGAAGTGTACGAGATCGCCAAGCATTACGAGCTCAGAGCCGCCGACACCTTGGCGCCGGCCGCCTTCTACAACTGGGGCAACTCGGTGGGCGATCCGTCGACTTCGACGGGGTTTGCCATGTTCGGACCCAGCCCCCATTCGGTCTGGGACGGCAAGGACCTGATCGAAAAGATCGGCGCGCTCTGGGGTGAGCCCGATGAGCAGAAACGCATCGCCGGCTACAAGGCGGTCGACCGTTACATCGCCGAGAACGCGCTGGTCATTCCGCTGTTGCAGTATGTCCAGCCGATTCTGTCGGCCAAGGGCGTCAAGGTGACGCCGCACGCGTCGGGCGCGTTGCTGCCCCATCTGATGAAACGGGCCTGAGCCCACAGTACCCGGCCGGAGAAACAGTCTCCGGCCGGGCCCTCCCGATATTGCGCCGGGCAGGAGTGAATCGCCTCGCGCCATACATCTTTTCGTGACATTTTCGGACGTAGGGGCAAGTGTAGAAACCGATGCGGCTTCTCAGGACACTGCTTTTCAGACTGGTCAGCACGGCCGTGACGCTGGTGGGCGTGGCGGTCATCGTGTTCGTCGTGATCCGCATCGTGCCGGGCAATCCGATCGCCATGATGCTGCCGCCCGGCGCGACGCCTGAAGACATCGCATTATTGACGGCGCATTACGGCCTCGACAAATCGATTCCCGAACAGTTTTTCATTTGGGCCGGCGGGGTCCTGCAAGGCGATTTCGGCACCTCCATCACGGCCCGGCAGCCGGTGCTGACGTTGGTTCTCGGCCGCCTTCCGGCGACCTTGGAACTGTCCATCATGGCATTGGTCATTGCCGTGATCCTCGGCGGCGCCGCGGCGCTGACGGGCACCCGTGAACGCGGCACCAAAATCGAAGCCGGCATCGACGTGACCAATGGCATGGCGCTGTCCATCCCGGATTTCCTCTGGGGCCTGATCCTGATCCTGCTGTTCGGCGTCGCCTGGCCGCTGTTCCATATCTCGGGCCGGGTCACCCCGTCGCTGGATCTGCCGTTCACCACGGACTTCTACCTGTTCGAAAGCGTGATCCGGCTGCGCTTCGATATCTGGGCCGACATCGTCAGCCACATGTTCCTGCCGGCGCTGGCGCTGGCCATTCCGCTTGCCGCGATCATCGGCCAATTGCTCAAGCAATCGCTCAAGGAAACCATGCATTTCGACTATGTCACCCTGGCGCGGACGAAAGGCTACGGCGAAACCCGGGTGATTACCCGCGAGGCCCTGCCGAACGCCGTTCTGCCGACGTTGACCCTGGTCGGCGTGCAGTTCACGTTCCTGATCGGCGGCACGGTGATCATCGAGCGGCTGTTCAGCTATCAAGGCCTCGGCAACATGGCCATCGACGCGGTCATCAACCGCGACCTGCCGCTGATCCAAGGCATCGTCATTTTGTTCGCCGTCATCTTCACCGTGGTGAACCTGGTCGTCGACCTGACCTATGCCCTGCTCAATCCGAGGCTCCGGCATGCTTGACGGGCGCTCGCAAGTCAGGCGCCGGGCCGGCCCGCGCTTATGGCTGTCGGGCGGGTGGCTGACGGCTCTGGCTCTCGCCGCCATATTCGCGTCCTTTCTCAGTCCGCACGACCCGCTGGCGCAGGACCTGTTTCTCGGCCGGATGCCGCCCTTCTGGGTCGACAGTGCCGAGCCGGGTTATTTTCTCGGTACCGACAGCCTGGGACGGGATGTTCTTTCGCGCATCCTGTACGGATCGCGGGTGGCGCTGACGGTGGCGCTGATCGCCGGCACCCTGACCTGCCTGATCGGTGCGTCATTGGGCCTGCTGGCCGGGTATCTGCGCGGTTGGGTCGACGTCGTGGTCTCGCGTCTGATCGATATCTGGATGGCGTTCCCGCCGGTTCTGTTTTCCATTCTCCTCATCGCCGTGCTCGGCCCCGGCCTGATCTCGATCATCATCGCCATCGTGGTCATCGATTGGACCCGGTTCGCCCGTGTGGTCCGGGCCGAGGCCATGGCCCAGGGCGCGATGGACTATCCGGCTTCGGCGCAGGTCGCCGGGCGCACCCGGCTCTCGACCATGCTGGTGGAAATCCTGCCCAATGTCCTGCCCACCATCGTCGCGCTGCTGACCCTCGAGATGGGCATCGCCGTCATCGTCGAGGCGATCCTATCCTTCGTGAACCTGTCGATCTCGACCGACGATCCCACCTGGGGCGGCATGATTTCCGAGGGGCGCGTGTCGATCTATCAGGCCTGGTGGGTCATCGTGTTTCCGCTGATCACCCTGTTCCTCACGGTGCTGTCGTTCTCGCAATTGGGCGAGGGGCTGAAGGACCGTTTCGACCCGGTGCTGCGATGAGCTTTCTGTCCATCTCCAACCTGTCGGTGCGCATCGCGGGCACCACGACGCGGTTGCTGCGCGATGTGGCCTTGTCGGTGTCGCCGGGCGAAGTGCATGGCCTGGTCGGCGAGTCCGGCGCCGGCAAGTCGATGATCGGCAAGGCCGTGCTCGGTATCCTGCCGCGCTCGGTGGAAATCATCTCCGGTCAGATCGAACTCGATGGGACCGATCTGTTGACGTTGCCGCCGGCCGAGCACCGCCGGCGCATCGGGCAGAGCTGTGCACTGATCCCGCAGGATCCCATGACGGCGCTCAATCCGTCGCGCCGGATCGGACCGCAGATCACCGACCGGCTGGTCGATATTCTCGGCTGGAACCGCGCCAAGGCCCGTGAGCGCGCGGTGGAACTGCTGCACGAAGTCCACATTCCGGACCCCGACCGCATCCTGAGAAGCTATCCGCACGAACTGTCGGGCGGCATGCGCCAACGGATCCTGATCGCGTCGGCCTTTGCCGCCGAACCGAAACTGATCATTGCCGACGAACCGACGACCGCCCTCGATGTGACCGTGCAAAAGCAGATCCTCAAGCTGATCAAGGAGATGCAGGAACGCCACAACACGGCGCTGCTGTTCGTCACCCACGATCTGGGCGTGGTCTCCAAGATCTGCCAGTCGCTTTCGGTGCTCTATGGCGGGTTGGTGGTCGAAGCAACGGATGTACACGGCTTTTTCCGCGCGCCGTCTCACGCCTATTCACGGGCACTGCTCGCGGCAACACCAAAATACACCGACCCCGAGGCCAGTCTCACGCCGGTACCGGATGCGGTCATCACGGAGGTGAATGCGCAGGTCGACGCGGTGGACAGGGAGTGGCGCGGTGGCTGACCTTTACGAAGTCGAGAACCTGCACCTGTCGCTGCCCGACATGACGCGAAAACCGCTGTTCGGCGCGGCGCCGCGCATTGAAATCCTCAAGGGTCTCAGTTTCAACATCCCGGAAGGTGAGATCCTCGGAATCGTCGGCGGATCGGGGTCCGGAAAATCCACGCTCGGCCGCGCGCTGGTCCGGCTGTTGGAACCCACGTCCGGTGCGGTCCGGTTCGATGGCGACGACGTCACCCATTTGTCCGAGCAAGCTCTGCGGCCCATGCGCCGCCGCTTCCAGATGATTTTCCAGGATCCGATGTCGTCGATGAATCCGCGCCACCGCGTCGGTCGAATCATTTCCGCGCCGTTGCGCTTGCACGGCGTGGAGAATGCGCGCGAGGCCGCGCGCGAAGCGCTCGACCATGTCGGACTGCCGCGAAGCTTCGAGACCCGCTATCCGCACGAACTCTCCGGCGGGCAGCGCCAACGCGTGGGCATCGCCCGCGCCATCGCGCTCCGGCCCGACTTCATTCTGGCCGATGAAATCGTATCCGGTCTGGATGTCTCGTCGCAGGCGCAGGTACTGGCGCTGCTGGAACGGCTGGTCCGCGAGCTTGGCCTGACGCTCGCCTTCATCAGCCACGACCTGTCCGTCATCCGCCGCTTGTGCACGCGGATCGTCGTGCTCCACCACGGCGAAATCGTCGAGAACGAGCCGACGGCGGAACTGTTCGATAATCCGCGTGCCGGTTACACGCGCGAACTGCTCGACGCCATTCCGCTGCCCGATCCCGACGAACCCTGGTTCTAACCGGATTCCCATGGTTGTGCCGGTTCGGGACAACAGGCACAGTGTCTCGACGGCCGATGGTCCTTCGTGGCTGTCACACGACGAGACAAATTCGCAGTGAAGCGGGCCGGCAGATAGGCAAATCGAGTATTGTATTGATGGAAACCCACAGCGAGTCCGCCACACAGAGCACCGCCCGGTTGCAGGCCTACGCGCTGCTGACCGTGACCACCCTGTTCTGGGGCGGCAACGCCCTGGCGGGCAAGCTCGCGGTCGGCGAGGTGTCGCCGATGATGCTGGTTTTCCTGCGTTGGGTATTGTCCGTCGGCATCGTTTTCGTGATCGGCTGGAGTAGTATCCGCCGCGACTGGCCCGTCCTTCGGCAACGATTGCCGTTTGTCATGCTGTTGGGCGTGCTGGGTTTTACCTCATTCAATGCGCTGTTCTATGTCGCCGCGCACAGTACGACGGCCATCAATATGGGCATCATTCAAGGCTCCATACCCGCCTTCGTGCTGCTCGGTGCGTATCTCATGCACGGCACGGGCGTGCGGCTCCTGCAAATCGCCGGGGTCGTCGTGACCTTCGCCGGCGTCGCGCTGGTCACCTCGGTCGGAGAACTCGACCGCCTGTTCGCACTTTCGTTCAATCTGGGCGACATATTCATGCTGATCGCCTGTGTCTGTTACGCCAGCTATACGGTCGCTCTGCGTGACAAGCCCGAGGTCGCGATCATCTCACTGTTTGCCGTCATTTCGGTGTCGGCGCTGCTGACGTCGGTGCCGTTGGTGATTGCCGAAGGTTTCTACGGTGCAACCATCTACCCCACGGCGAAAGGATGGGCGGTGATCGCCTTCGTGGTCATCTTCCCGTCATTGCTGGCGCAATTCTTCTGGATCAAGGGTGTCAGTTTGATCGGTCCCGGGCGCACGGGTATCTTCGTCAACCTGGTGCCGATCTTTGCCGTCGTGCTGGCCGTCCTCCTGCTCGGGGAACGCTTCGCGATGTATCACTTCTGGGGGCTGGTACTGGTTTTGGGCGGCATTTGGCTCGCCGAGCGCAAACAGAGCTGACTGTAGTCGTCCGCCACCGCTTCGATCGCCGCGGCCAGCAGGGCATCGCCATGGGCGGGATCAGCCAGGGCGGAGTGCGACCCGACCCGGCCGTCGGGAAAGCGTCTGCGGTGTTCGTCGGGCGGACCATGCCGGTCGCCGGCATGGGTTTGGATGTAACGGGCGGACAGTTTCTCCGGCGGTTCGGCGGCATCCCCAGGCTGCACGATGCGATGCGTTGACTGCGTAATCGACACTTCCGAGGGGGTGGCATGCATGCCCTCCCAGTCGCCGTAGTATTTCGTGCGCAACCGGTCGACCGTCTCGAAATCCCACCAGTTCCGGATACGGATATGCGCGTCTGGAAAACTATCCGCGGCCTCGCCGAGCGGCGCAATGTTGGCACCATGGCCGTTGACGAAATACAGGATTTCGAACCCCTGTCCCAGCAATCCCGCGATGATCTCTCCGACCAGCGACAGGAAGACGGGTTTGGAGATTGAGATCGTCCCGGGAAATGCCGTGTTGAACGGGGCCGGGGTGTAGGCCACCGTCGGCGCGACATAGGCCTTGGCGATATCGGCCGCGCCTTCCGCGATCGCCTCGGCGCACAGGGCGTCGGTGCCGATCAGGCCCATGGGCCCGTGCTGTTCCGTCGATCCCGTCGGGATGAAGATGCCGCGCGAATGGGCGAGATAGGCCTCTACTTCCGGCCATGTCGCCTCGTCGAGCCTCATGACGCCAGCCGCGTCTCCAGCCATGCCGCAAGCTTGGGACGGTAGTCGGCCAGCTCCGCGGATACCGCCGGATGCTCTTCAAGGCGTTCCTGATACGCCAAAACCGCGGATGGCCAATTGATCTGCAAATTCATGGCCGGTGTCAGCAGGTTGATCCAGGAAATGGTGATGGGATAGCCGCAATCCCCGATGCTCAGTGCGCGATCGGAATCCGAATCCGGCAACATTCGGCCGAATTGAGCCAGGCGCTGCGACAAATGCTCTGATTGGCGTTGGACAATTTCAGCTTTCTCAGCGCCTATGTGCGGAAACAGTTTCCGCAATTCCGGTTCCAGTCGCGTATCGTGAAACCGGGACCGCTCACGCACCTTGGCCCGCGCGGCCGGCTCCTGCGGCAGCATGGGCCGTGCGGGATATTTTTCCTCCAGGTATTCGGCGATGGCTTCGGAATCGGCAATCAGCAGATCGCCGTCGAGCAAGGCCGGCAGGTTGCCCGACGGCACCGTTTCCTTGTATTCGTCCGAGCCGTATCCGCCGGGCGGCGGAATTTCCCGCCATTCCAGGTTCTTGTGGCGCAGCAGGATACGCAGTTTGGCGCAATACAAACTGACGGGGATGGCGTAGACGGTCAGCATGGCGGAAAGGGGACACCGGGGTGTCCCCTCCGGTCAAGCCAAATCGCTCAGTTGAGCAGTTTCCACTTCTTGCCGAGACGGTCGAACAGGCCGCGTTCCTTCTTCAGCGCGATCCAGGTGTTGACGTAGTTGATCCACACCTGATCGGCCTGTGGCAGCAGCATGGCGATGGGCGTCGGCGCCTTGGGCGCCGAGACCGGCACGATCATCATCTGCGGGTATTTGACGATCAGCTTTCCGGCCTCCACGTTCGACGTGATGTGGGCGTGGGCCCGGCCGGCCAGAACCTCTTGGAAATCGCGGGCCGGCGCCTCGACGATCTGGTGCTTGGCGTCGGGGAAGAACATCTTGACCTGCTTTTCCTGGGTCGTGCCCAGCGTCGCCGCAACGGTGACGTCGGCCTTGTTCAAGTCTTCCCAGCTTTTGAACTGGTCGCCGTTCTTTTTGAGAACGAGCGGCACGGTGGCCAGCGAGAAATAGCTGTTTGAATAGCCCGCGGCCTTGGCCCGTGCGGCGGAAATCGATGCCGAGCCGGTCAGGTGGTACTTGCCCGATGTCACGCCGCTGACCAGGGTTTTCCAGTCCGTGGGAACGAACTCGACCTTGACGCCCAGGTCCTTGCCCAGTTCCGTCATTACGTCGATATCGTATCCGGTGTAGGAATTGTCGGCCGGGTTTTTCATGGTCATCGGGTTCCAATCGCCCGTCGTTCCCACCTTGAGAACGCCGGCCGACAGGATTTCCTGCAATGCCGATTGCGCTTGCGCCTGCGTGGCCACGGCACAGAGCAGTACCGCCGCCGAAATCGCCTTGATGATCCTCATCGGACTCTCCCTGATTTTTGTTCTGCCGATATCATCGCGTGCACCCAGAGAAATTGCAAGAAGATGAATTTGTTGCATGACGATAAACAAAAAGCTTAACTGAAAGCAGACAAGGCAGGGGAGACGTTATGCAGGCAAGTGAAACGCCGCCCATCATAAAAATCGATCAGGTGTCCAAGTTTTTCGGAGAGTTCCAGGCCCTCAAGGACGTCTCGCTCGACGTGCGGCTGGGCGAAAAGGTGGTGGTGTGCGGCCCGTCGGGCTCGGGCAAGTCGACGCTGATCCGCTGCATCAACCATCTGGAACATCACGAGGCCGGCACCATCGTCGTCGACGGCATCGAACTGGACGGCGGCAGGAAAAGCCTGAACGCCATCCGCTCCAAGGTCGGCATGGTCTTTCAGCAGTTCAATCTGTTCCCGCACCTGACCGTTCTGGACAACCTCATGCTGGGGCCGGTGCGCGCCCGCAAGATGTCCAAGTCCGACGCGCGGGACCTGGCCATGCATTATCTCGGCCGGGTGCATATCCCGGAACAGGCGGAGAAGTTTCCCAAACAGCTTTCGGGCGGTCAGCAACAGCGCGTCGCCATCGCCCGCTCGTTGTGCATGGAGCCGCGCATCATGCTGTTCGACGAACCCACATCGGCGCTGGACCCGGAAATGATCAACGAAGTTCTGGACGTGATGGCCGAACTGGCGGCCAGCGGCATGACCATGATCTGCGTCACCCATGAAATGGGATTCGCCAAGCGGGTGGCCGACCAGATGGTGTTCATGGACCACGGCGAAATGGTCGAAGCGGCCGATCCGGAGACGTTCTTCTCCGCGCCGGAAAGCGCCCGGTGCCGTGATTTCCTTGAAAAAATCTTGCATCACTGAGAGACCGGCCATGAGAAAAATCCTCTTCGGCCTGTGCGCCGCCCTCATCCTGTCCGGCTGTTCGGCCAATTGGGGCTGGTACGTGGTCAATCCGGCGACGCCGGCCGGCCTGAGCAATCTGCAGTTCCTGTTGAGCGGCCTTTATTACACGGTCCTGCTGTCGTTCACCGCCATCGCCATCTCCATCGTCGTCGGATTGCTCATCGCCCTGCCGGGGCTGTCTTCCAAGAAATCCCTCCGCAGCATGAACCGGGTGTACGTGGAAGCCGTACGTGCGGTGCCGATCCTGGTCTTGATTTTGTGGGTCTATTACGGCATGCCGCAGATGACCGGACTGGCCATCAGCGTGTTCTGGGCGGGTGTGATTGCCCTGGCGTTGTCCGACAGCGCCTTCGAGGCGGAAATCTTCCGGGCCGGCATCCAGTCCATCAACCGCGGACAGTACGAAGCGGCCCATTCGATCGCGCTAAGTTACTCGGACACAATGCGCTTCGTCATCCTGCCCCAGGCGATCCGGCGCATTCTGCCGGCGCTGGGCAACCAGCTTGTCTACATGTTGAAGATGTCGTCGCTGGTATCGGTCATCGGCATGCAGGAGTTGACACGAAAGGCCAATGAACTGGTTGTGACCGAATACCGGCCGCTCGAGATCTACACCATCCTGGTGCTGGAGTATCTGGTCTTGATCCTGATCGTATCGGCCATGGTGCGCTGGCTGGAGCGGCGCATGCAGGCCAACGAGTACCAATAGGAGCGCCGCCATGTCAGCCTGGATCAAGATGATTTCCGACGAGGACGCCGACGAAACGTTGACCGAGGTTCTCGACCTGGCGCGCACGCCGCACGGGACGGTGGACAACGTCATGCGGGTGCATTCCCTGCGGCCCAGCACCATGCGCGGCCATGTGGTGCTGTACCGCGCGGCGCTGCATGATGCCGCCAACACCTTGCCGCTCTGGCTGCAGGAAACCATCAGTTCGTACGTCTCGATCCTCAACGACTGCGCCTATTCGCTGGCCAACCACTGGGCCAACGCCCGGCACCTGATCGGCGACGACGACCGGGCCGATGCGATCGAGGCGGCATTGCAGTCCAAGCGGCCCGAGGATGCCTTCGACGGCCGGGAACTGGCCTTGCTGCAATACGCCGAGAAACTGACACTGCGGCCACAGGAGATGATCAAGGCCGATGTCGATGCTTTGTTCGCTGCGGGTTTGAATGACGGTGAGATTCTCGAGGCCAATCAGATCATCGGCTACTTCAATTACGCCAACCGTTGCCTCAACGGGTTGGGGGTCACGACGGACGGTGACGTGGTGGGGTACTACACAGAATCCGATTGACCAATTACTATAATGCAATAAATTGCATAGAATGCATCATAAGGGGAAATAGGAGTCTTTGCCTTGATGGCGTACACGCAAGCCAAAGCGGTGGATGCGGAAGCGATCCCGGTGATCGATATGACACCGTTGCGGGATGGAAGCGACCCCGTGAGTGTCGCGCGGGCCCTGCATACAGCCAGCCAGAATTTAGGTTTCATATACGTCCGCGGTCATGGCATTCCCGATGCGGTCATCGACTCGGCGCGCGAATCCGCGCTCGCATTTTTCCGACATTCCGATGCCGACAAGGACCGTGTGTCCGTGACCTCGAAGCATCGCGGTTGGATGGGGCAAGGCGGCGCCAGGATGGACGACGACGCCAAGGCCGACTTCAAGGAAAGCTTTATCTGGGGGTATGAGGACGCCGACGGCCACGCGCCCGACGATCATCCGGTCGCCGGCCCCAACCGCTGGCCGTCGTTCCAGCCCGGCCTGCGCGCCCATGCCATGACCTATTACCGCCATGTGCACGACGTGGCGCGGCATCTGATGCATGGTTTCGCGCTCGGCCTCGGTCTGCCCGAAGACTTCTTTCTTCGGACCTGCGCGCGGCCGTTGAGCCGGGCATCTTATGTCTATTATCCGGCGCAACCCGAGGACATGGGCACGGATCAGTTCGGCGTCGGTCCGCATACGGATTTCGGCGTACTGACGGTCCTGTGCCAGGACTCGGTCGGCGGACTGCAGGTGCAGCACGCCAACGGCGAATGGATTCAGGCACCGCCGATCGACGGTACGCTGGTCGTCAATGTGGGTGATTTGCTGGCCCGCTGGACCAACGGCGCCTACAAATCGACGCCCCATCGGGTGGTCAACGCGTCGGGGCGGGAACGTCTGTCCATCGTTCTGGCGTTCGATCCCGATCCGGACACGATGATCGATGCCCGCGACGTATTCGGCCCGGACTTCGCCGCCGAGGAAGCGCCGATCACCTGTGGCGACTACCTGATTTGGCGCTTCGAGAAGGCCTTTTCCTACCGTAAGGCGGCCGGCGATGCCCGCTAAGGCGAAACAAGCGGTAAACAACGGCACCGATCTCGCCATCGGCGCGGCCCTGCGTGATTTGCGCGAGGACCGCGGCCTGTCGGCCCGGCAGTTGGCGGCCCAGTCGGAAGTGTCGGCGGCCATGATCAGCCGCATCGAGAACGGCCAGGTGTCGCCCTCCATCGCCACGTTGAATGCGCTCAGCAAGGCCCTGGACGTGCCGCTGGTCAGCCTGTTCAAGGAAACGGCTTCGGACCTGACCGATTACACCCATGTCAAAAAGGGCGAGGGGCTCAAGTCGACCCGCATCGTCGGCGAGCATAGCCACGAATTCATCAATCTCGCCTTTCATGCCCGGCGCGATCTGCAGTTCGAGGCCCGCATGGTCACGCTGGTGCAGCAGGAGGCCAAGCCACCCACCTATATCGGCCACGGCGTGGTCTTCGTCTACGCGGTGGACGGCGAGGCGATCTACCGCTATGGCCGGACGGATATCACCCTCAATCCCGGCGACAGTTTGAGCGTCGATGCCGAATTGAGCCACGGCTTCCGCCGGGTGGTGACGCCGACCTTCACCTTCCTCACGGTTCAGGCGGAGCGGCGCCGGTGACATACGCGGACGACCTGTCGGCGGGGGCCCATAACCTGCTGGTCAACTGCGCCGCGCTGACGCCGTCGGACCGGCTGCTGATCGTCCACGAAGACCCCGTGCTCGGCTGGTACGATACCGATGTCGCTGAAGCCGTGGGTAAGGAAGCGGCGCGGATGGGACTCGTGCCGACCATGCTCAGAGTCGGCGCGCCGGGCAACACCAAGGAGCAGCGCGTGTTGCAGGCCATCGCCGAGCACGACTGCACCATCTTCTTCGCCCGCATCGGTGATCAGGACCGGTTCGCGGCGCCGGTTCCCGGGAAAAAATCGGTCATGGTCTATGCCCGGGACGCGGCCATGCTGGCATCACGCTACGGCCGGACCGACTTCCGCGCCACCTACGCCCTGAAGGAAGCCATCAACGACGTCCTGTTGAGCGCCGCGCGCATCACCATCACCTGCCCGCTGGGCACCGAGTATTCCGGCGAGATCACCGACAAGACCCGGGAGAACGCGGGTGACGTCTCGGTCGTGCGGTTTCCGTTGGGCGTGCCGCAGCCCATGGACGCGTCGGGATTTTCCGGTCGCGTCACCGTCGCGCGTTTTCTGACGCCGACCGGGTCCAAGGTCTACGACCCGCCCTCGGTGGCGCTGGAGCGGCCGGTGATGGCGGACGTCGCGAACGGGCGGATCGTCCGGTTCACCGGCGACACCGACATGGTCGCCAAGGTCGACGATCATTACAACCATGTCGCCGGCCTGTTCGGCATCGACCGCACCGTGGTGCATTCCTGGCACGCCGGCATGCATCCCGGCTGCGCCTACACCATGGACGCGGCCAAGGATCCGGACCGCTGGTCCAACACCGTGTTCACCAATCCGCGCTTTCTGCATCTGCACACCTGCGGCGCCTACGCGCCCGGCGAGGTTTGCATCATGCTGCTGGACCACTCCGTCGACATCGACGGGGTCAAGCTATGGGACCGCGGCCGGCTGCGGCCCGAGGCCTTCGCCCAGACGCAGGCCTGTCTGGATGCCTGGCCCGAACTGACGGATCTGTTCGCCGACCCGTCTGACGCCATCGGCCTGCCCGGCGAATAGGCGTCTCAGCGCGAGTGGGCGTCGACCACGGCGAGGGCGCTCATATTGACGAGGCCGCGGGCGGTGATCGACGGCGTGACGATGTGCACCGGCTTGGCCGCGCCGACCAGGATGGGGCCGATGGGCAGTCCATCGCCCGCTACCTTCAACAGGTTGAACGAACTGTTGGCGGCTTCCAGGTTGGGGAACACCAGCAGGTTGGCGGCGCCCGCCATCTTCGCGTTGGGGAAGACGCGCTCGCGGACCACCGGGTCCAGCGCGGCGTCCACGTGCATTTCGCCCTCCACCTCGAAGTCCAGGTCGCGCTCGGTCAGGATTTGACGGGCCTCGCGCATCTTGCGGGCGGTCGGCGTGTCGGCGTTGCCGAAGTTGGAATGGGACACCAGCGCCACCTTGGGCTCGATGCCGAAGCGCCGCACCGCGTCGGCGGCCATGATGGTGGTTTCGACGACTTCGTCCAGCGACGGGTCATGGGTCACCTGGGTGTCGCACATGAAGAACGTGCCCTTGTTGACGATCAGGCAGCCCAGCGCCGAAACGTCGCGCACGCCCTTGGCCTTGCCGATGACGTCCAGCACGTGGCGCAGATGCCAGGCGTAGTGGCCGTAGGTGCCGCAGATCATGGCGTCCGCTTCCTCCCGGTGCACCATCATCGAGGCGATGACCGTCGTATTGGTGCGGATGATGGTGCGGGCCAGGTCGGGCGAGACGCCGTGCCGTTCCATCAGGCCGTGATAGCCCCGCCAATAGTCCTGGTAACGCGGATCGCTTTCCGGGTTGGTCAGGCTGAAGTGTTTGTCCAGTTCGATGCGCAGGCCCAGCTTGTCGATGTTGTGGGCGACCACTTCGGGGCGGCCGACCAAAATCGGTTCGGCCAGACCTTCGTCGACCACCACCTGCACGGCGCGCAACACCCGTTCGTCCTCGCCCTCGGCGAAGACCAGGCGCTTGCGGCCGGCGCGGGCCCGGTCGAACACCGGTTTCATCAGCAGGCCCGAGCGCCAGATGAACGCGTTGAGCCGTTCCTTGTAGGCGGCCATGTCGTCGATCGGCTTGGTGGCGACGCCGCTGTCCATGGCGGCCTGGGCCACCGCAGGCGCAACTTCCTCGATCAAACGGCCGTCGAACGGCTTGGGGATGAGATAGTCGGGACCGAAACGCAACTCCTCGCCGCGATAGGCCTTGGCCACCACCTCCCAGCTTTCCGCCTTGGCCAGGTCGGCGATGGCGCGGACCGCGGCCAGCTTCATCTCCTCGTTGATGGTGGTGGCGCCCACGTCCAACGCACCGCGGAAGATGAACGGGAAGCACAGCACGTTGTTGACCTGGTTGGGATAGTCCGACCGGCCGGTGGCGATGACGGCGTCCGGATTGGCGGCCTTGGCGTCGGCCGGGTCGATTTCCGGCGTCGGGTTGGCCAGGGCAAGGATCAGCGGCCGTGCCGCCATGCGCTTGACCATGTCCGGCTTGAGAATGCCGCCCGCCGACAGGCCGAGGAACACGTCGGCATCGCCGATGACGTCGTCCAGGGTGCGGGCGTCGGTGGCCTGGGCATAGGCCGCCTTGTGCGGGTTCATCTCCTCGTCGCGGCCTTCGTGGATGACGCCGACATGATCCACCAGCCAGATGTTTTCCCGCTTGACGCCCAGCGACACCAGCAGGTTGAGGCAGGCGATCCCGGCCGAGCCGCCGCCCGTGGAGACCAGCTTGATCTCCGATGGGTCCTTGCCGATCACTCGCAGCCCGTTCAGGAACGCCGCGCCGGCGACGATGGCCGTGCCGTGCTGGTCGTCGTGAAAGACCGGAATGTTCATGCGTTCGCGGCACTGCTGCTCGACGATGAAGCATTCCGGCGCCTTGATGTCCTCCAGGTTGATGGCGCCGAAGGTCGGTTCGAGGGCGGCGACGATGTCGACCAGTTTCTCCGGGTCGGTCTCGTCCAGTTCGATATCGAACACGTCGATACCGGCGAATTTCTTGAACAGGACCGCCTTGCCTTCCATCACCGGCTTGGCGGCCAGCGGCCCGATGGCGCCGAGGCCGAGCACCGCCGTGCCGTTGGAGATCACGGCCACCAGGTTCTGCCGCGCCGTCAGGTTGGCGGCCTCGGACGGGTCCTCGGCGATCGCCTCGCAGGCCGCGGCGACGCCGGGCGAATAGGCCAGCGACAGGTCGTGCTGGTTGCCGAGCGGCTTGGTGGGCGCAATGGACAGCTTGCCCGGTTGCGGAACGCGGTGATAGCGCAGGGCCAAACTCTTCAGGTCGTTGTCCGCCATGGAACTCCTCGTGCTTGCGCCGCGCCAGTTGACGCAGCGTCATCGTGCTTATACAGCCTTTCCGGTCAGAGTACAGAGGGAGACGGTTTGCCGCACCCGGCGAATTGCCATTGTCCTGGTTTCACGGCGTGCCGTAAAACCGGTTCATGCCGATTCCCAAAACCCGCTCCGAACTGACAAGTCAACTCGACAAGGCGTACGACAAACTGACGGCGCAGATGGAAACCCTGTTGCCGGACGATGGGACGCGACTGTGCATCGGCACAGACTGGACCGTGGCGGGCATGCTGGCGGTGCGGGTGTGGTGGCTGGAAGCCGTCATGCGCTGGATCGACGCCGGCCGCAGGGGTGAAACCCCGGTGACGCCGAAACAAGGCTACAAGTGGAATGAAACGCCGCGCCTCAACGCCGACATCGTATCGGAGGGCGGGGGTCAAACTTTGGCCGCTGTCCGCGCGCAACTGGACGATGGCGTGAGCCGGTTGCGAGCTCTGATCGCGGACTTGAACGATGACGATCTGTTGACGGTCGGCGTGTTTCCGTGGGCGGGCAAATGGCCGGTATCCCGTTGGATATCCGTCAGCGCCACACGCCAGTTCGAAACGGCGGCGGCGATGATCCGCAAGACCGTCAAGGCCAAGGACTAACGGTCAGTTTTCCGGCAGATTGTCCAGGCGGGATTGCAGAAACGCTTTTTCCTTGGGGTGGCTCGTCAGTTCGATGGCCCGGCCATAGGCCGCCTGGGCATCGCCGGTCCGGCCGGCGCGGCGCAGCAGATCCGCCTTGGTGACGTAATAGGGTTGGTAGTTCTGCAAGGCGTCTTGCAGGGATTCCAGTTCCGGCAGTGCGCCGTGTGGCCCGTCCGCGTACGACACGGCCACAAGTCGGTTCAGCGCCACCACCGGGTTGGGTTGCAGCTTGTAGAGGGCATCATAGAGCAACGCGATCTGGCGCCAGTCGGTGTCGCCGAAGCGTCCGGCCTCCGCATGTACCGCGCTGATGGCGGCCTGGATCTGGTAGGGTCCTGGGCGACCTTTGGCCAGGGTCCGTTCGATCAGCGCGATGCCTTCGGCGATCTTGTCGTGGTCCCACATGGACCGGTCCTGCCGGTCGAGCAGAATGATGGGGCCGTCGCCGTCCGATCGGGCGGAGCGGCGCGAATCGTGTAGCAGCATCAGCGCGAGCAGACCGGCGATTTCCGGTTCCTCCGGACGCAGAGCCTGGACGACACGCGTCAGGTGAATGGCCTCGTCACACAGATCGGTGCGGACCTGAACGTCGCCGGCGGTGGCGGCGTAACCCTCGTTGAAAATGAAATAAAGAACCTGCAGCACCGACTCCAGCCGTTCGGGCCAGGCGTCGTCGTCGGGAACTTCATAAGGGATCAGGGCCTTCTTGATCTTGCGTTTGGCGCGGGCCAGGCGCTGCGCCATGGCGTCCTCGCTGACCAGGAACGCGCGGGCGATTTCCCTGGTCGTCAGACCGCCCATCGTGTGCAGCGTCAGCGCGACGCGGATCTTTTCGTCAATGGCCGGGTGGCAGCAGGTGAAGATCAGGCGCAGCCGTTCGTCCGGAATGCTGTTGGGGTCGCCGTCCTGCTCGGCATTGTCGAGTTCGATCAACTGGCCGTATTCGGCCTGCTTCTTACGGAAATTGATGTCGCGGCGGATCCGGTCGATGGCCTTGCGCCGCGCCGTCTGCAACAGCCACGCCCGCCTGTTCTGCGGCAGTCCGTTGCGCTGCCAATGGACCAGCGCCGATTCCAATGCGTCCTGCAGGCAGTCCTCGGCGAGCTGGAAATCGCCGAGGTGGGCGATCAGGGCGGACAACAGACGCCCCCATTCCTCGCGCACGGCCGCCTCGATGGCGGCGGCGGGGGCCGGGGGCGTCATTGATCCGCTGCGTGCTCGACCGGGCCGGTCAGTCGAAGATCATGATCGGCCGGACTTCGACGCAGCCGTGCTTGGCCGTCGGAATCATGCCGGCGTACTTGATCGCCTCGTCCAGGTTGGCGCATTCGAACAGGTAAAAGCCGCCCAACTGTTCCTTGGTCTCGGCGAACGGGCCGTCCATGGTTTCGGTCTTGCCGTTGCGGACACGCACCGTCGTGGCCGTGGAGACGACTTCCAAGGCCTCCCCGCCCAGCATGACGCTGTCTTCGTTAAATTTTGCCGACACGTTCTGGTAGTCCTGCATGTACTGGCCGAACTCTTCCGTGCCTGGTTTCGGCTCGTCGGCCTCGTTCGAATAGATAAGAGCGATGTATTTCATAACGCTTTCCCTTGTCCCAATGGAGTGTCGTGGTGCCGTCTTCAACCGGCATCCGCACTAAAGACGAACGGTTCGGCCCCGGACTGACACCCCGGCGAAAATTTTTTGTCGGGCGCATTTTAACCCGGCCGGACCGGTCGTTCCCATCAAATCACCGTATCCCTGGACCGGTTTCCCGCCAAGTGACAGAATCGTTGACCCGAACCGGTGCAAACGCATAGATTTCGGGGCTTTTTCCGTGTCCGAGACTGATGGCATGCATCTGATTTTACGCGACGAATTTCGCGACACCGAACGGCGGACGCCGTTGCTGCCCGACGGCGCCCGGGCATTGCTGGACGCCGGTCTGGCGGTTTCCGTCGAACGTTCCGACAAGCGGATCGTGCCGGACGACGCATTCGCCGCGGCCGGCTGCACCCTGGTCGATCCCGGGACCTGGACGGCCGCGCCGGGAGATGTGGGGGTGCTCGGGCTGAAGGAACTGCCGGAAGCGGCATCGCCGCTGCCCCATACCCATGTCTACTTCGCCCATGCATACAAGGATCAGACCGGCTGGCAGGACCTCATCGGCCGCTTCATGCAGGGCCAGGGCACCTTGCTGGACCTGGAATACATGGTCGACAACGGTGGCCGCCGGGTCGCCGCGTTCGGCTATTGGGCCGGCTATCTCGGAGCCGCCCTTGCCTTGATTCACTGGTTCGACCGGCAGGCCGGCCGACAGTCCTCTTTGGCGGAAGGCTTGAGCCCCTACGATGACGCCGAAGCTCTCGACCGCCGCATCCATTCGGCCCGCCAGGGCGTCAACGAGATACCCAGGCCGGTGGTGATCGGCGCCCTGGGCCGCAGCGGCAGCGGCGCCACGGCCTTGTTCAAGCGTCACGGCATTGCCGTCACGGAGTGGGATCAGGCGGAAACCGATCCGCTGGACCGGGCGGCCCTGTTGGCGCACGACATCCTGGTCAATTGCGTTTTGCTGATCGGCTCCATTACGCCGTTTCTGACGCCGACGGAAATCAAGCCGGACACGCGCTTGTCGGTGGTGTCGGATGTGTCCTGCGACCCCACCAGTCCGGGCAATCCGCTGCCGTTCTACGAGGCGCCGACCAGTTGGGATGCGCCTTTCATGCCGATCACCGGCGCCGGCGGCAGTTTCGACCTGATCGCCATCGACAATCTGCCCTCGCTGCTGCCGCTGGAAAGCAGCGAGGATTTCGCCGGACAACTGTTGCCGCATCTGCTGACCCTGAAGGACCGGTCCGGCAACCCGGTCTGGCTGGCGGCGCGGCAGGCGTTTGAAGCTGCGGTGCAGCGAATCGAAAACGAGGATTGATTATGAGTGCATCGCAACCAACCGTTCACTGGCTGGGCGCCGGCCTGTCATCCGGACCGGGCATCGTCGCCCTGGCCGAGCGCCGGGGCAATGTCGTGCTGTGGAACCGCACGGTGGAGAAGGCCGAAGCGGTCAAGGCCCGTGCGGGAAGTGCCGAACTGCAGGTCCGCGTTTTGGACATGTCCGACCTCGCGGCGGCCGCCCAGCCGGGCGATGTCCTGGTGTCCATGCTGCCCGGCGACATGCATGCGCAGGTCGCGCGGGCGGCCCTCGATGCCGGCGCCCATATGGTGACCAGCAGCTACGTTTCCGATGACATGGCGTCCCTGGATGGCGCGGCGCGGGACAAGAACCTGTGTGTGGTGAACGAGGTCGGCCTCGACCCGGGCATCGATCACCTGTTCGCCCACATTCTTGTCGATGCCGCCAAAGAGGCCGGTGTCCTCGGGCAGGGACGCACGCTCGACTTCGTATCCTATTGTGGCGGGTTCCCGGCGCAGCCGACGCCGTTCACCTACAAATTTTCCTGGGCGCCCTTCGGCGTGCTGACGGCCCTGGGCAATCCGTCCCACAGCATCAAGGACGGCCGCAAACTGACCATCGAGAAGCCTTACAAGGCCGTCGAAAACCTGGACATCCTCGGCGAGACCTACGAGGTCTACGCCAACCGCGACAGCATTCCGTATGTCACGGAGTACGGCCTGTCCGGTGAGGCCGGACTCAACACATTCGTGCGCGGGACCCTGCGCATGAAGGGCTGGACGGTCGCCTGGGCCGATATTTTTGCCGCCGTGGAAAAAGGCGACAAGGACGAACTGCGGGCCCTGTCCCAGCGATTGTGGGACGAGCACGCCTACCGCGATGACGAAGAGGACCGCGTCGTCCTGTATGTCGCCTTGTCGGCCGAAGGCGACGACGGTGAACCCTGGCACGCGTCCCTGGCGTTAAACGAGACGGGGTCGGGTTGGCAAACCGCCATGGCCCGGACCGTGTCCCTGACCTGCGCGCAGGCCATCGGTGCGGTTCTCGATGGCCGGATTCAACCCGGCGTCAGCGCGGCCACCAAGGATGTCGCCGAAGCCAGGCGCTGGCTCGAGGGCCTCGCCGACGACGGCATCGTGATCCTTGCCGAAGGTGATTCTATGTAACCCGGGAGCCTACGTCTCGATCAGGACGTAACGGGTTTTCATCGCTTCCCGGGGGATCGAACCTGCCGGCGCCCATTCCAGTTTCGGCGCGATTCGCAGTTTGGTGCGGAACCGTGACAGCAACTCCGATTCCAGACCCTCCCTGTCGCTGTCGGTGATCGCTGCGTCCGCTTCTACGCGGATACGAAGCGGCGGGGCGACCTTCGGCCCCGGGCGTTCGAGAACGATGCGGAAAGCGCCCGTCGTGCGGGGGTACAGGGAATCGATCACCGCCTTGATCGCCTGGGGGTAGACGTTGACGCCCTTGACGATCAGCATGTCGTCCGCCCGTCCGATGATCCTGAAACGAATGCCGGGCATACCGCATGCGCACGGTTCGGTCAGGACTTGAACGATATCGCCCATGGCGTAGCGCACGAACGGTCCGCCGTACCAGTCGAGAAACGTCCAGACCATCTCGCCCACCGCGCCGTCGTCCAATGGGACCGGCGCCTTGCTCTCCGGATCGATCAGTTCCAGCAGACAATGGTCCTCGGACACGAAATGCATGCCCTTGAATTCGCCGGGCGGTTCGTCGCACGAGATGCCGTGAAAGGCGTGGCCGCCGCCGGTGTGGTCGAAGACCCTGGCGCCGAAACCTTCGGCCAGTATGGTGCGGGTTTCCGGGTCGCCCCCGCCGGGCTCGCCGGCACAAAAAAACCGCCCGATCCCCAGCGCCCGTGCCGGTTCGCCGGTGATGTCCGGGCACTGCTCGATCAGGTGCTGGCCGAAACTCGGCGTGGCGATGACGGCGTCCGGCTTGGTCAGCTTGGCGAACTCCAGCACCCGCCGCGTGCCACCCTCGACACCGACCGGAATGACCGAGGCGCCGAGATGCATGATGCCCTGGCTGAGCGGCAGCCCGCCGGTGAACATGCTCAGGCTGAGCGCCTGCAGCATGGCATGCCCGGGGCGAATGCCGGCACGCCAGTATTTCCGGGCGTGCATCTCGTTGACCACGTCGACATCGTGCTGGGTCAGGGCATAGAGGGTCGGAACACCGGTCGTGCCCGATGTGGCGTTGACCCGGACGATCTGATCGGCCGGCGCGCAGCCCAGCAAGGCATAGGGGTTGCCATGCCGGTCGAGGGATTCCTGCTGGGCCAGCCGGTGGTCTTCCTTGTCCATGGTGGGGAGGCGGCTGAAGACGGAGAAATCCGTGACGTCGTCCGGTTCCATGCCGGCATCCGTGAACCGTTGCCGGTGAAACGGCGAGCGGTCGTAAACATAGCGGATTTGTTGCCTCAGCCGGTCCCATTGCAGGGCGCGTAAGGCGTCGCGGCTCATAGTCTCGACGGCCTCGTTCCAGAGGCGTCTATGGCCGCCCGGTGCCACCGGCCTAATCCCGCTGGCAGATTTCGAACAGCAGTCCCGTCGTATCGTCCGGTTCGAAGAACGCGACCGTACCGCGGGCGCCGCGCGTCGGGAAGCCGTCCTTGGTTTCGAAACCGGCGGCGCGCAGATCGGCGATCGCACGGTCGGCGTCGGCGACCCTGGTCGACACGTGGTTGATGCCCAGTGCCTCTCCCATGGCCTGCTTGCCGAAACTGGCATGCGCCGACGTGTACTGAATGAACTCCAGCGTAACGTTTTCGGCCTCCAGCTTGGCAATGCGAATGCCGACGTCGGGCATGTCCTTGACCAAAGACGGGCCGTCGGGGAACAGGCAACGGAACTTGTCCACCGCCGCGTCAAGATCGGCGACAATGATTCCCACGTGATCGATCACGGGTGCGGTCATGAACGGTTCCTTCTCGTTTGCTCGGTGGCGCTGACATCCAGTGTAAGGGATTTCGGATCGATTATGACGCCATAGTCGGTGCGTGCCGAGTCCACCGTGAGGATACCGTGCAGAACGTCTTCCGCTACCAGTTCGGCCGGGCGTTCGAATGGGTCGCCATAGCCGCCGCCGCCGCCGGCCTGCTGGTGGAATACGGTCCCGGGCGGCAGGTCCCGTACGATTTCCTTCGACCTGGGCGTCCGCGTCGTGCCGTCCGGCTGGCGAAATTCCATGATGTTGAGAGAACCGTTCCCGGCGCCGAACAAACCGAATGCGCGGGCATCCTCGACGATTCCGTCACCGAACGCGATGGCCGTTTGCTCATTGCCGTTCATGACAAATTCCGTCTCAACCCCAAGGCCGCCGCGCCAGCGTCCGGCGCCGGCGGAGTCGGGCAAGTATTCATGTTGCCTGAGAAAGAACGGATTGTGGATTTCGAACATCTCGTAGTCCTGGGCGAGAATGCCGCCGGCGCAATTGATCAGGCCGATATGGTCGTATCCGTCGGCGCCGCGGGTCGCGCCGGACCCGCCCTTGAGGGCGAGAAACAGGATATCGACGAACTTCTCGTCGTCGTTGCGCGGATCGTTGCCGGTGACAGCGGCGCCCATCTGACGGTTCCAGGCGGCGGTGACCATGTGCGGCATGGCCTGGGCGAAGGCCCTGAAGATGGCGTCCGACGTGGGGCCGGTCAGGGTATTGCCGAAGGTGGTCGCCGCGGGATAGGCGGCGTTCAAGTAGGACCCTTCCGGATTGACGATATTGATCGGCCGGGTGATGCCGTCGTTATGAGGGATGTCCGGGTTGATCAGCATCAGGAAAGTCAGCATCAACGCCGACGCCGTCGCCGAATAGGGTGCGTTGACGAAACCCGGCGTCTGTGGCGACGAGCCGGTGAAGTCGAAGGTGACGGTATCGCCCGAGACGGTGACCCGCAGTTTGCACGTCATCACCGAGCCGTCGCGTACGCCGTCGTAGAACGCCTGGCTTTCTCCGTCGTAAATGCCGTCGGGAATGGCTTCGATCTCCTTGCGGACCATCGTTTCGGCGGTTTCGAACAGATAGTCGACATGGGTGAGAAAGCGTTCCACCCCATAGCGCGCGGCCAATGCCTTGACGCCCCGTTCGCCGACGACGCTGCCGCCAATCTGTGCCTTGATGTCTTCCTCGACCATTTTCAGGCGGACGTTGGCAAAAATCAGGTTCCAGACATCGTCGCGGCGTTTCCCGGCCTCGATGACCTTGACCGGCGGGATGCGGAACGCTTCCTGCCAGACTTCGCGGGCTTCGGGATTGTATCCGCCGGCGACGGCGCCTCCGATATCGGCCTGGTGGCCCTTGCAGGCGGACCAGGCGATCAGCCGGCCGTCGTGGAACACCGGCTTGAACACGGCGACGTCGTTGTTCTGATTGCCGCCGGAAAACACGTCGTTGTGCAGGATCACGTCGCCGTCGTGGATGTCGTCGCCGAAATACTCGATGATGTGCTCGCAGGCCGGTTGCAAGGCGAAGGCCAGCACCGGGATATATTCGGTCTGCTCGAGCATGCGGCCCTTGGCATCGTACAAACCGGTAACGAAATCCCGCGCTTCGTTGAGAATCGGCGAACGCGTCGTGCGCAGCAGCGTCAGCCCCATTTCCTCGGTGATGGACTTGAGCCGCCGCTGCAGCACCGAGGCCAGGATCGGATCGATAGCGGGTTGACCTGTCATGCCGCGGCCTCGTCGGTCATCAGAAAACTGCCATAGGCGTCGCATGCCACGGCGAAACCGGTCGGCACGAAGACCGTGGTATTCACCTGTTCGATGATGGCCGGGCCGGTGACCCGGTTGCCGTGGGCCAGACGATCGCCGTCGTAGACGGCAACGTCCCGGAACGCCTTGGCTTCGGGCAGGTAGACCGGCCGCCGGCCCTTGTCGGCCGACTCATCCGGTTGCGCGGACCGCCGGGGCTCCTCGATCAACGGCGGCTTTTCCGTCAGGCCGGTGGCGGTCACGCGAAGACTGATGACCTCGATTGCCGCGCCTTCGTCGGCCAGGTCATAGCCGTAAAGCCGATTATGGGCGGCATGAAACGTGTCGCGAATACGCTGCTCGTCGAAACCGTGCACGGCATCCGCGGGCACTTCGACGGATACCTCGTGGTATTGGCCTGCGTAGCGCAGATCGATGGCGTGCTTGAAACCGATCCGTTCGTCCGCCACGCCTTCATGGGACAGCCGCGCCTTACCCTCGGCTTCCATTTCCGCGACCGGACCGGACAATGCCGTCGCGCCCAACCGGTCGCGGTCGAGAACCGTGTTGAGGCTGCGGACGAAGTCGTGTTTGAGGTCCGAACGCAACATCCCGGCGGCACAGAAGATCGACGATTCCTTGGGGATCAGGATGCGCGTCATTTCCAGCTCGCGGGCGATCATGGCGGCGTGGACCGGACCGGCGCCGCCGGCGCAGACCATGAGAAAATCACGCGGGTCCCAGCCTTTCTTAACCGATATCTCCTGGATGGCCGAGGCCATGTTGACGTTCATCAGGTGGTACATGCCGGCGGCCGCCTCCACCGCGTCCATGCCCAGCGGTTTGGCGATCCGTGTCTCGATGGCGTGCCGGGCGCGTTCAGCATCCAACGGCATGCGGCCGCCGGCGAAATATCCCGCCGACAGATAGCCGAGTGTCAGATTGGCGTCGGAACAGGTAGGGTTGGTGCCGCCACGGCCGTAGCATACCGGGCCGGGATCGGCACCGGCGCTTTGCGGGCCCATGCGCAGAAGACCGCCGTCGTCGATCCAGGCGATGGACCCGCCGCCGGCGCCCACCGTGTTGATTTCCATGCTGGGCAAGGCCAGGGCGAAGCGGTTGACCGTGCCGTGGGTGGTGATTTCCGGTTGGCCGTCCTTGATCAGCGCGGCATCGAAACTGGTGCCGCCCATGTCGACGGTGACGAAGTCGTCGACGCCGTGCAGGCTGGCATATGCCAGTCCCGCCGCCGGCGCCGCCGCCGGTCCTGACAACAGCGTGGTGGCCGCCAGTGTTTTCACCACCGCGGGCGAAGTGACGCCGCCGTTGGACTGCATGATCAGCAGAACGCCGGCGAAGCCGCAATCATCGAGTTTCCGCGTCAGGTTGCCGATATACCGTCCGAGGATGGGGCCGACGGCAACATTGAGAACCGTCGTGCTGGTGCGCTCGTAGAACCGGACCTGTGGCAGCACTTCCGCCGACGTGGATACGTAGGCATCGGGTATCGCCTGTCGTATGGCCTCTCCGGCGGTCCGCTCGTGATCCGGATTGGCGTAGGAGTGCATGAAGCAGATGGCGATGGCTTCGACGCCACTGCCTTCGAGTGCCGCGGCGGCCTCCTCGATATCCTTGACGTCGATGTCGTCGACCACGTTGCCGTCGTGATCGATCCGTTCGGTGATCGGCAGGCGAAGGTGGCGCGGGACGATGGGGACCGGAGCCAGATACTTGTTGTCGTACGGAACCTCGCGCACGCCCCGGCGCATTTGCAGGGCGTCGCGGAAGCCCCGGGTCGTCAGCAGGCCGGTATTGGCGGTGTTGCCGGTCAGGACCGCATTGGTCGTTACCGTGGTGCCATGGACGATCAACGTGACCGCATCGATGAAATCATCGAGTGAGCGGTCGTAGGCCGCCGCCATTTCGCGCAAACCGGTCAAAACGGCTTCGGATGGGTCTTGCGGTGTCGACAAGACCTTGAAGACGCGGGATTGGCCGGCACCGTCCACCAGGAGAAAATCGGTAAACGTGCCCCCGACATCGATGCCAATTCGAAACGTCATTACTGGCCTTCCCGCGGCAAGCCCCGGCTGCGCGCTCGATCCATCTGTTCACTCCCCGGCGATCCCGGCGGACCGAGCTTTCTGAACGCCCGTCCGATGGGGTGCAGAATACAACCGGAGTGTTTTTTACAGATAGGAGAAAACACGCGCCGCGCCTGTTTCGGCGTGAAGGCCCGGCCGGTGACACCATCGTGATCCTCGGATACGGCGTTACAGCGTTCTGATGTAGTCGGTGAAGCGCTTACCGCGTTCGTTGCGGAAGCGCTCGCCGGTTTGGTCGGCGGCCGTCAGCCGATCGATGCGGAAATTGCGGAAATCGTCCTTGTTTTCGCACCAGGCCGTCATCAGCCAGACCGTGTCGAAGGCGGTCATGCCGAGCGGCCGCACGGTGCGTTCGCTTTTGCGGCCCGTCAGGTCGCAATAGGCGATGTGCAGCTTCCGGCGTTCCCGGATGGCCGTGCGAATGGGGCTGAGATACCGGCCCGCGCCGTCATCGGAATCCGCCTGTTTGGAGTAGGCCAGAAACGGCGACTCGTAAAATCTCTCCTGCACATCGGGTGACAGGACGGCGGCGATCTTGGCGGAAGCGTTGATGGCCGCGTCGGCCAATGCTTCGTCGGCGCGCGCGGTCACCATCTGCATACCCATGATGATGGCGTCCAGCTCGTCCGCGTCGAAATGCAGGGGCGGCAGGAAAAACCCGTTTTCGATCTGATAGCCCACGCCGCCTTCGCCGCGAATGGGCGCGCCCATGGCCTGCAGCGCCGCCATGTCCCGGTAGATGGTGCGGGGCGTGACGTCGAGAGATTCGGCCAGGTTCTCGGCCGAGACCGGCCGGCGGCTGGCCCGCAGGCGGTCGAGAATGGCGAACAGTCGTAGGGTGCGCATGCAACCACCCTGACAGAAATTGTCAGGGTGGTCCAGTACAAGGATACCATGCAACCGGCCGGATCGTTCGGCCTTGTACGATTGAAAGGACAAAACGTATGTTTCGCAAAGACCTGGGCCCCCTGACCGTCATGGGTTTCGCCCGTTACGACACCAAACCCGGCGTGGCGGCGGAAGACGTGGTGGATGCCGCGTTGAACTGGCAGGACCGGTTCCTCGACAAGCAGGACGGCATTGCCGGCCATTGCCTGCTGCGCAATCTGAACGGCGGGTTCGCCGACGCCATGTTCGCCGTCGACCCGGCGGCCATGCAGGCCATGAATGAAAACTTCGAAAACGACGGCAACGCCAAGGCCATGCTCGGCCTGCTCGATCCCGGCTCCATCCGGCTGACGAGCAACATCATCCTCAAGGACGGCTTCACCGTACCGGAAGGGTTTTCATGCATCGAATTCGGCACGTTTTCGCCGGCCGATACCGGTACGTTCTCGGAGGCCGCCTTGCGTGACGCGTCCGCCGCCATCGAGGACGACTACCTGTCGAAATCGTCCAACGTCGTCGACCATTTCATGGGCAGGATCGACGACACCACCTATTCGGAAGTGGCGTTCGGAAGGAGCCTGGGCCGCACCCGGCGCACCTGTCAGGGATACGCCGACGAACCCGTCTGCGGCGACCTGCTGGCCATGTTCGACCCCGACAGCGTGGATCTGGATTTCTGGACGGTGATTGTCTAGCCGGCCGGGAATTCCTCGGTGTCGATTTCGGCCTGCGTTGCGGCGACGTAACGCGGGCCTTTCACCGTGTCCTGGTTGATCAGGGCGCCCAGTTTGTCCACGGTGGCCGTGTCGAGCCGCACGGTCCCGCCGCCGAAATTCTCCTCCAGGTGGTCCGGGTTGGTCGTGCCGGGGATGCACACCACGTGCTCGCCCTGCGCCAGGATCCAGGCCAACGCCAACTGGCCCATGGTGCAGCCGACGTCCCTGGCGATACCGGCGTAATTCTCCAGCAGTTTCAGGTTTTCAACGTAGGTGTCGGGCGCGAAGCGCGGCATGCTGCTCCGAAGGTCATTGTTTTCCAGCACGGAAACGTCGCGCAGGGTGCCGGTCAGGAATGCCCGGGCCAGCGGACTGAACGCGACGAACGCGGCGCCGATCTCCCGGCAGGCGTCCAGCACGCCCAGTTCCGGGTTGCGTGTCCAAAGGGAATATTCCGACTGCACGGCGGCGATGGGATGCACCGCGTGGGCCTTGCGCAGTGTGGCGGCGCTGACTTCCGACAGGCCCAATGTCTTGGCCTTGCCCACCGCCACCATTTCGCTCATGGCGCCGATGCTGTCCTCGATGGGCACGGTCTTGTCCCAGCGGTGCAGATAGAGCAAGTCGATGACGTCCGTTTTCAGCCGCTGCAGGGAGTCGTCGACCGTTTTCTTGATCACCTCGGGCCGGCCGTTGATTTCCCGCTTGCCCTCGGCGTTCTTGAACATGCCGCACTTGCTGGCCAGCATGAATTCGCCGCGCCGGTGCATGACGGCCGCGCCGAGCAGGGATTCGTTTTTACCGAAGCCGTACATGGCCGCCGTGTCCAGGTGGGTGTAGCCCAGGTCAAGCGTCTGGTTGAGCAGTTTGACGGCATCGTCACGGTCCGGCGGCGTGCCGTAGCCATAGGAAAGGCTCATGCAGCCGAGGCCAACCGGCGAGACGGAAAACGGGCCGAGGTTACGGTCGGTCATGGGCGATCTTTATCCGAAGCTTCTTTCGACGCGGTCGAGTGTCTGCATGGCCGGCAGGCACTGGGCGACGCTGCCATTGGGTTCGCGGCCCTCCTGGATGGCCGAGAAGAACTCCCGGTCGATCAGTTCGATGCCGTTGGTGGACACTGCGACGCCGGACAGATCGATGGGGTTTTCCTTGCCGTCGAACAGGTCGTCGTAGCGGGCGATGTAGGTGCCGTTGTCGCAGATATACCGGAAGAAGGTGCCGAACGGGCCGTCATTATTGAACGACAGGGAAAGCGTACAAATGGCGCCCGACGGCACCTTCAAGCCGATGCTCATGTCCATGGCGATGCCCAGCTCCGGATGGACCGGTCCCTGCAGGCCGAAGGCCTTGGACGCCGTCTCGCCGGTCTGGTACTGAAACAGGTCGACCGTGTGGCAGGCGTGGTGCCACAACAGGTGATCGGTCCAGCTACGCGGTTCGCCCAACGCGTTCAGGTTGCTGCGGCGGAAGAAATAGGTCTGCACGTCCATCTGCTGGATGTTCAACTCGCCGGCGACGATCTTGTTGTGGATCCACTGGTGGCTCGGGTTGAAGCGGCGGACGTGGCCGGCCATGGCGATCAGGCCGGTCTCCTTCTGCACCCGCACGATCTCCTCCGAATCGGCCAGACTGTCGGCCATGGGGATTTCGACCAGCACGTGCTTGCCGGCCCGCAGGCACTGGATGGTCTGTTCGGCGTGCACCTGGGTCGGCGTCGACAGGATCACGGCGTCGACGTCGGACCGTTCCAGGCTTTCGGCCAGGTCGCCGGTCCAGTGGCCGATGCCCTTTTCCTTGGCGAAATCCTCGATGGAATTGGCGCCGCCGACGATGGAGACGACCTCGATGCCGTCGATGTCGGCGATGGCATCCAGGTGCTTGCGGCCGAAGGCGCCGGCTGCGCCGGCTACACAGATTTTCATGCTTGCGTCTCCAGTCCTATCGCTTGTTCTCGAAAATGATGTGGCCGACGGCGGTATTGGAGGCCGGGACATGATAGTGGCGGTGGATTTCCACGGCGTCGTCGTCCAGGGCGCCGCGCATGACGTGCCACATGACCAGTTCGATGCCTTCCGATCCGGCCTCGCGCAGATACTCGACATGGGGAATCGCGGCGGCCTTTTTCGGATTGTTGGCCAGGTCGTCGAGGAACTGATTGTCGAATTCGGCGTTGATCAGTCCGGCGCGCTCCGCCTGCAACTGGTGCGACATGCCGCCGGTGCCGAAGATGACCACCCGCAGATCCTTGTCTAACGATTGCACGGCCTTGCGAATGGCCTTGCCCAGATTGTAGCAGCGGTTGCCCGTGGGCGGCGGATACTGCACCACGTTGACGCACAGCGGCACCACCGGGCAGGGCCAGGCGTCGGGCTGGCCGAACATCAGCGACAGCGGCACGGTCAGGCCGTGGTCCACTTCCATGTCGTTGACGATGGTCAGGTCGAATTCGTCCAGTATGACCGACTGCGCGATGTGCCAGGCCAGTTCGGGCTGGCCCTTGACCGCCGGTACCGGCCGGGCGCCCCAGCCTTCGTCGGCGATTTGGTATTCGGCGGCGCAGCCCAGGGCGAAGGTGGGAATCAGCTCCAGCGAAAACGCCGTGGCATGATCGTTGTAGACGACGATGACGACATCGGGCTTGAGGTCGGCGATCCATTGACGGGATTTTTCGAAACCGTCGAACAACGGTTTCCAGTAGTCGTCTCCCGTGTTGCCCTGATCGATGGCCACGCCGATGGCCGGGACATGGGACATGGCGGCGCCGGCAATGATTTCAGCCATCGTTCCACTCCGACTTGCTGCGGTTGCCGGCGATGGGCCGTCCGCCCGCCACCATCATGGCGCGGTAATCGTCCCGTTCCATGCCGGTCATCAGCCCGGCCAGGTCCTGGAACGTCAGCCCGTCCGTCGCCGCCAGTTTGGAGGTGTAATAGACATTGCCGCCGAGGCGCAGCATCTCGTTCCACTCCCGGTTCAACACCGCCCGGCGCTGGTCCTCGGACATGGGAAAGCGGTCGAGGTATTTGGCTTCGTCCGCCTTGAAGGCATCCCGGTTCCCGGCATGGCGAAGCGACATGCAGAACATGTTCAGGTGATAGCCCCTGCGCGATTGCTGCGCATCGAAGACATATGTCCCGGGAATGTCGTCGTAGTCCTGGTCGACACTCATTTTATCATCCTTGTCTTTGTTACCGCCCGTCCAACGCTTCAATAATGGCGTCGGCACGGGTTTCGTAGTCGTCGTCGCCGGCCTCCAGCGCCAGATCGCCGATCCGCTGCTGCCAGTCGACGGTCGCCTTGGTCATGCCGTTGTCGAAGCCCAGGTCGGCCACCGTTTTCGCCACTTCGCGCATTTCCGCGGCGCGACGGATCCCGTGGTTCATGGACCGCTCCAGCATATACGCGGCCTTGGTTTTCCAGTCGAAGCCGGGATAGGTCTTGTCGAGCGAGTCCAACACCACGTCGTCGACGCCGGCCTTGCGGCCCGCCAGGACGCATTCCAGCGCCAAGGCCTCCAAACCCTTCATCATGACGCTGCGAATCATCTTGATCGACGACGCGTAGCCAATGTCGCCGGCGGCCTCCGTGGCGTTCATGTCCAGGGCGTCGAACACCTCGAGCGCGGCCGTGGCGTGCGGGCCGCTGACCAGGATGGCAACCTTGTGCAGCGCGGGATGCACCGGCGCCATGACCGCGGCATCCACATAGCGGCCACCGGCCTGCTCGATCCTGGCCGCCGAAGCCCGTTTGGTTTCCGGCGCGCACGAATTGCAATCGAAGAACAATGTGCCTTCGCCGATCGCGTCGGCGGCATTGCCGGCGGCGATATGGGCCTGATCGGCGGTGACCAGCGAGAAGACGACATCGGCGTTATTCAGGGCGTCGCCGACGTTTTGGCATCCGGATACGCCGTAGGCGTCATAGTCCGCCTGCTTTCCTGCGCGAACAATGTCGTCGGCGCTGTCCGTCTTGATATCGTAGACCGCGATACCCGAACCGTCCGGCCGGGCCCATCCCTTGGCCAGGGCCTGCCCGGCTTCGCCGAAACCCAGCATCGCGATATTCGGTGTGTTGGATAACGCCATTCTCAACGCCTCATGGTCCGCGCCGGTGCCGCCACCACCGCACCGTCGTGTTTAACATTCGATTTGGCTTGGGCAAAATTGATTAGCCTTCAGCCCTATTCAAATTTTGAATAATGTGCGCCGTGCCGTCCCGTTGAGCTTGCCTGCCGGCTTCCCGCAGCGCGTCCAGCAGAGCCTTCTGAGCCCCGGTCGGCCGCCAGTTGCGCCGTAATGTCAGGCCGATGGGCCGTTCCGTTTTGCGTAACGTGAATGGCAGGGTGGCCAGCAAGCCGAGTTTCTGCTCGTGCTGAATTTGGTGGGTCGACAACAACGCGATGCGGTCGCTTTCCAACAGTAATCCACGGATCAGGGTCAACGAACTGGATTCGACTGGGCTGCCGGACGATGTGTCGTCAGATGCGGCGAACAGTTCGTCGAAAATGGCGCGGGTCGGCGTGCCTTTTCGCGGGATGACCCAGGGATAGGCGGCCAGGTCGCCGATACCGATGGAACGCCGCTGTGCCAAGGGGTGACCGGCGCGGGCGACCACCGACAACGAGTCCTCAAACAAGGCCCGCTGTTCGATGTCTTCGATCGGCGGCGGATTGCGTAATGCTCCGACGAGGATATCGATTTCACCGTGACGCAGCCCGTGCAGCAGGTCGTCATAGGGACCGTCGACCACGCTGACATGCACATGGGGAAACTGCTCCAGCAACACGTTGATGGCGACGGGCAGGATATGGGTGCGGGCGAGGGGCATGGTGCCGACGACGATGCGGCCCGTGTCCAATCCACGCCATTCCTCCACTTCGGCGAAGCCCTGCTCCAGTTCGGCGAATGCCAGCTTGGCATGCTGCGCCAAAGCGGCGGCGGCGGGCGTCAGGTCGATTCCCTGACTGGTCTTGGCGAACAGGCTGAGGCCCGAAAGGCGCTCCAAATCGCGGGCGGCGCGATGCAGCGAGGGTTGGGAAATGCCGGCGGTCCGGGCCGCCAGGCTGAAATTGCCCGCATCCGAGACGGCGATCAGGGCGCGTAGCTGGGCGGTCGTCAGCAACGATTGGAAATTGGCGAATCCGCGCGCTTTCTTGCGCGTTCCGGCTCGAATGGCGCCGTCGACGCCGGCTTTCAGCATGTCCAGCGCCCGGTCGACCCGCTCGAAAAACAATGCCCCGGGTTCCGTCGTGAACATGCCGTCGCTGCGCCGCTCGAACAAGGGCGTTTCCAGGCGCTGTTCCAGCTTGGCGATGGCCTGGGTGATCGCCGGCTGCGACAGATGCACCTGGGACGATGCCTTGCTGACGCTGTGCAGCCGGGCCACTTCACGGAACGCGCTGAGGTGGCGCAGATTGGGTATGGTGGTGTCCATGCCGGTTTTCTGTGATTTGGCGTTTATAGCCAAACCTTATACTACGAAATCCAAATTCGAATGGGAATACGGCCGCGCCTGGCGGATACTCGAACTGTTCCAACGGGCTCAGGCAGGCAGCGGAGGGCATCAATGAGCGACAATAAGACGGTTTTGGTGGTCAGCGCCCACGCGGCGGACTTCGTCTGGCGCGCCGGCGGCGCCATCGCCCTGCACCAGGAAAAGGGCTACGACGTCACGATCGTGTGCCTGTCGTATGGCGAACGCGGCGAGTCGGCCAAACTGTGGAAACAGGAGGGCGCGACGCTCGATCAAGTCAAGGCGGCCCGTCATGCCGAAGCCGAAGCCGCGGCCAAGGCCCTTGGTGCCCATGACATTCAATTTATGGATGCCGGCGACTATCCGCTCGAACTCGACCGGGACAAGAAAAACGAACTGGTCGATATCATGCGCCGGGTTCGGCCGACCTTCATGCTGAGCCATTCCCTGTACGACCCCTACAACACCGACCACATGTACGCCACCAAGGTGACCATGGAGTGCCGCATGATCGCCCAGGCCTGGGGCCACAATCCCGGCGAACAGGTTTTGGGCGCGCCGCAGCTTTATCTGTTCGAGCCGCACCAGACCGAGCAGATGGGCTGGAAGCCCGACGTGTTCCTCGACATCACCGACGTCTGGGACAAGAAACGTGCCGCCATCGAATGCATGCAGGGCCAGGAACACCTCTGGCAGTTCTATACCAACGTGGCCGAGAACCGGGGCAACCACTTCCGGCGCAACTCCGGCGGTCAGGCCGGTGGCCGCAATGCCCGTTATGCCGAGGGGTTTCAGTCCATCTATCCCCGCACCGTCGACGAACTTTAGGGTTGAGGAGACACAGCGATGAACGTGGTCGTGCAGAATATCGAACGGGCTGATCCGGCCGTCATCGCCGGTCTCGGCGAAGCGGGTGTCGCGACGGTACACGAGGCCCAGGGCCGCACGGGCCTGATGGCCAGTTACATGCGGCCGATTTATCCCGGCGCCCGGGTGGCCGGGTCGGCCATCACCATTTCGGCACCGCCGGCCGACAACTGGATGGTTCACGTGGCCATGGAACAGGTGCGGAAGGGCGACATGCTGGTGCTGGCGCCCACGTCGCCGTCCGATGCCGGCTATTTCGGCGACCTGCTGGCGACGTCTTTGCTGACCCGGGGCGGTGTCGGACTGGTGTTCGAAGCCGGCGTGCGCGACATCGCCGATTTGCGCGAAATGGGCTGTCCGGCCTGGTCCAAGGCGGTCGGCGCCCAGGGTTGCGTCAAGGAATCGCTGGGCTCGGTCAACGTGCCCATTGTCTGCGCCGGCGTTTCGGTCAATGCCGGCGATGTCGTCGTCGCCGACGACGACGGGGTCTGTGTCGTGCCGCACGAGAAGGCGGCCGAGGTGCTGGAGGCCGCCCGCGCCCGTCTGGCCGCCGAGGAAGACAAGCGCCGGCAATTGCAATCGGGCACGCTCAGCCTCGATCTCTACGACATGCGCGGCCGCCTGGCGGAGAAGGGATTGACGTATGTCTGACGCCGCGCCCTGCATGTGGATGCGTGGCGGTACGTCGAAGGGCGGATATTTTCTCGCCGGTGATCTACCCGCCGATCCGGCGGCGCGGGACCGGTTTCTGCTGGGTGTCATGGGCTCGCCCGATCCGCGTCAGATCGACGGCATGGGCGGCGCCGATCCGCTGACGTCGAAGGTGGCGGTGGTACGGCGCTCGCGGCGGGACGGCATCGACGTCGACTATCTGTTTCTCCAGGTCTTCGTCGATCAGGCCATCGTCACCGATGCCCAGAACTGCGGCAACATCCTCGCCGGCATCGCCCCCTTCGCCATCGAGCGCGAACTGGTCGATGCCGTGGAGGGTGAGACCACGGTGTCGATCTACATGGAAAACACGGGACAGGTCGCGGTGGCCCGCGTGCGGACGCCGGGCGGGGCGGTGGCCTATGACGGCGACGCCCGCATCGACGGCGTGCCGGGCACGGCCAGCCCCGTGTTCATCGCCTTCAAGGATACCGCGGGTTCGAGCTGCGGCGCGCTGCTGCCGACCGGTAACGTAGTGGATGAGATCGACGGCGTGGCCGTGACCTGCATCGACAACGGCATGCCGACCGTGGTCATGCGCGCGGCCGACATGGACATCCGCGGGGATGAGTCGCGCGAGGTGCTGGAGTCCGACGAGACGCTTCGGACCAAGCTGGAATCGATCCGTCTGCAGGCCGGGCCGTTGATGAACCTGGGCGACGTGGCCGAGAAGTCCGTGCCCAAAATGTCCATGCTCAGCGTTCCCACGGCCGGAGGCGCGGTATCGACGCGCACCTTCATTCCCCACCGCTGCCACGCCTCGATCGGCGTGCTCGGCGCCGTCAGCGTCGCCACGGCGTGCCTGCTGCCCGGATCGGTGGCCGATGGGCTCGCCGTCGTTCCGGATGGTGCCGTCAGGGAACTCGACATCGAACACCCCATCGGCGCGACGACCGTGCGCCTGGAAACGGATGCCGCCGGTACGGTCACGTCCGCCGCCATCCTGCGCACCGCCCGCAAGCTGTTCGACGGCATGGTCTTCGCCGCCGATCCGGTCGCCGCATAAGGACAAACGCCGTGGATCCCGACTACCTCCCGTTTCACCCCAATCCCCGCAAGCCGGCCTACACGCCGCCGGCCGGCGCGGTCGACGCCCACTGCCATGTGTTCGGGCCGGTCGAGACCTTTCCCTATGCGCCTGAACGCAAATACACGCCCTGCGATGCGCCCAAGGAAAAGCTGTTTGCCTTGCGCGATTACCTTGGCTTCGAGCGCAATGTGATCGTTCAGGCATCCTGTCACGGCAAGGACAATGCCGCGCTGGTCGATGCCTTGAAAACGGCCGGCGACCGGGCCCGTGGCGTGGCGGTGGTGCGGCCGGACATCGAGGACAGCGAGCTCGCCGAGATGCACGACGCCGGCGTGCGCGCGGTGCGTTTCAATTTCGTCAAACGTTTGGTGGACGCCACACCCAAGGAGGTGTTTCTGGGCATCGCCGATCGCATCGCCAAGTTGGGTTGGCACATCGTGGTCTATTTCGAGGCACCGGATCTCGAGGAACTGATTCCCTTTCTCACCCAACTGCCGACCACGGTGGTGGTCGATCATATGGGCCGGCCCGACGTGACCAAGGGAACAGATCATCCGGACTTCCAGCGCTTCGTCACCTTACTGCGCGAACACGACAATTTCTGGACCAAGGTGAGCTGCCCGGAACGGCTGACCGCCGCGGGGCCCGACTATGACGACGTCGTGCCCTTCGCCCGGACGCTGGTGGATACGTTCACCGACCGCGTGTTGTGGGGCACCGACTGGCCCCATCCCAATATGAAGTCGCACATGCCCGACGACGGTTTGCTCGTCGACATGATTCCGAAAATCGCGACCGACAACCAAAAAAGACAGGCATTGATCGTAGGCAATCCCGAACGGCTCTACTGGGGCTAGGTTTTCAACGAAGAATAGGGAACGCCATGACAAGTTACTTACACGACGCCGAGCCCATCCCCGGCACCACCATCTTCGACGGCAAGATGGCGATAAAGGGCTATGCGCTCAACAAGATGTGCTACTCGTTCAACGACGCCGAGGGCCGCGAGGCGTTTCTGGCCGACGAGGAGGCCTATTGCGACAAGTTCGGCCTCAACGAGGAGCAAAAAGCCGCGATCCGCAATCGCAACGTGCTCGACATGATCAAGGCCGGCGGCAATATCTACTACCTGGCCAAGTTCGCCGGCATTTTCGGTCTCGGTGTGCAGGATGTCGGCGCCCAGCAAACCGGCATGACTGTCGAGGCCTTCAAGGACATGCTGGTCGAGGCGGGGAGGTAGGTCATGGCGCAGATCATCGGCGGGATCACCACATCCCACATCCCGGCCATCGGCAACGCGATTTCCAAGGAACTGTTCGACGATCCCTACTGGGTGCCGTTCTTCGAAGGCTATCCGCCGGTGCGGGACTGGCTTGCCGACAGCAAGCCGGACGTGGCCATCGTCATCTACAACGACCACGGCCTCAATTTCTTCCTCGACAAGCTGCCGACCTTTGCCGTCGGCGCCGCGCCGGAATACCACAACGCCGACGAAGGCTGGGGACTGGCGACGTTGGACCCCTATCCCGGCGATCCGGAGCTCTCGTGGCACGTCATCGAGAGCCTGGTCGCCGACGAGTTCGACATCACGTCGTGCCAGGAAATGAAGGTCGATCACGGTTTCACCGTGCCCATGTCGTTGTTCTGGCCGAACCGCAAGGAGGTGGGCATCAAGACCATCCCGGTCTGCATCAATACGGTGCAGCATCCGTTGCCGTCGCCGTCCCGCTGCTATCGGCTCGGTCAGGCCATCGGACGTGCGATCGAAAGCTACGACAAGGACCTCAAGGTCGTGGTGCTCGGCACCGGCGGCCTGTCCCACCAACTCGACGGTGAACGGGCCGGCTTCATCAACAAGGAGTTCGACCTGATGTGCATGGAGAAGATCGTCAGCGACCCGGAAGCGCTGACCGGTTACTCCATCCACGACATCGTGCGCCTTGCCGGCGCGCAAGGAACGGAGCTGATTTTGTGGCTGGCCATGCGTGGGGCGTTGACGGGCACCGTCAGCAAACTGCACGGCAACTACCACATCCCGATCTCCAACACGGCGTCGGGTCTGTTGTTGCTCGAGAACGCGGCGTAGGCGCGGCGGGGGCTTATTGGGACAGGCCCTTGACGCCGCTCAGATTGGCCCCTTCGAAGATGGTGTTGACCAGGGTGGCGCCGGTGAAGTCGGCGCCCTCCAGGTCGGCGTCCTGGAAGTTGGCGCCGATCAGGCTGGCGTTGCGGAAGATGGCGCCGCGCACCTTGGCGCCTTCGAAGTCGGCGTAGTTCAGGTTGGCGGGCAGGGAATGCTTGGCCTCACCCACCTCTTCCAACGAGCCGAAATCGCTGCCCGAGGCATCGACTCCGACCAGGGCGGCGCTTTGCAGATTGGCGCCGCGCAGATCGGCGCTGGCCAGCCGGGCGTTGTTCAGTTCCGCCTCGCTCAAGTCGACCATGGCCAGACTGGCGTCGTTCAGGTCGGTCCGTGACAGGATACAGCCGGCCATGCGGGCCATGGCCAGGCTGATGCCCTTGAAACTCCGGTCATCCAGCTTGACCCGGCGCAGGTCCGCCCGCGCGCCCGACTTGCCGTGGGTATCCACCCAGATGGCGTGATGGTCGAGCACTTCGTCCAGGCGCTCGAGAATGGCGTTGCCGTCTTCGTCGTCCCTGTCCTCGTCGTAACGAACCGTCTCCAGCACCGCCGGGTCGTACTTGGCGCCGGTCAGGTCGACATCGGTGAAGTTGGCGTCCCTCAAGGTAATGCCGCGCAGGTCGGCACCCTTGAACGAGCTGCCGGCCAGGTCGGCGCCCGTCATGTCGGCGTCTTCCAGGATGGCGTCCTTGAAGATGGAGTTGCGCAGGTTGGCGCGCTGGAAATTGACCCGGCGCATCACCGCGTTGGTGAAGTCGGTGCGCAGCACGAAGGCCTGGGACACCTTGGCGCCGGTCAGATCGGCCCGGTGCGCGGTGATGCAGCTCATGTCCGTGGCGGGCTCGTGCACGTTGGCGGAGACGAACTTCTTTTCCCCGTCCTGGTAGGCCAAGGCGCCTTCGCGGATATCCGCTTCGACCATGATGGCGTCGCTCAACTCGGCGCCGCGCAGGCAGGCGCCGCGCAGGTCGGCACGGGTCAGGTCGGCGCCCAGCAAATGCGCCATGCGCAGATCGGCGCAGTAGAAATTGGCCGAACAGAACAGGGCATGGCTCATCAGCGCGTGGTTCAGTTTCGCGCCGGAAAAGTCCGCTTCCGACAGGTTGCGGTTGCGCAGGTCGGCGTTCGACATCTTGTGGAACGACAGAAGGGCCCGTCGGCCCTTCATCATGCCGGACAGGAACCATTCATGGTGTTGAACGGCCTGGTAGAGCTTCGCTGTGTCGATGTCCTTCAGGACACTGTCGTTGGAATCGCCCATTCGGCAACCTATCCGTCGCGTATTCTCCGGTTTCGGCCGGCATTGTCCGCCAGCGGGCGTTGAAAAAGGGTTATTCGAAATGGCTGCATGACCACCATGGATGGTGAAAATGTTGTATTTTGATTGATTTGAGCCTGGAAATTACACCAAAAGATTGAAAACCGAACTACAAAAGGCGGTTGCGTATCCGAATGCCTATCCCAGGTCTCGGGGTTCCGGTGATAGCATGCCGGCCAACAAAAGCAGCAAATCGAGGCGTTTTCATGAGCAACCGGTCCCGGCGCGACGAAGGCAGGTTTGATTACATCATCGTCGGTGCGGGCACGGCGGGTTGCGTTCTGGCCAACCGGTTGAGCGAGGACCCTTCGGTCAAGGTCCTGCTGTTGGAGGCGGGCGGCAAGGACAACTATCACTGGATCCATATTCCCATCGGTTATCTGTTCACCATGGGCAACCCGCGGACCGATTGGATGATGAAGCTCGAGCCGGAGGAAGGCCTGAACGGCCGGGTGCTGGATTATCCGCGCGGCAAGGTCCTGGGGGGTTGTTCGTCCATCAACGGCATGATCTACATGCGCGGCCAGGCCCGGGACTACGACCAGTGGCGGCAGATGGGCAATACGGGCTGGGGCTGGTCGGACGTACTGCCGTATTTCCGCAAGTCGGAAAACTACCACAAGGGTCCGTCGGAGATGCATGGCACCGACGGCGAATGGCGGGTGGAGGCGCAGCGGCTGTCCTGGCCGGTTCTCGATGCCTTCCGCGCGGCGGCCGAGGAGATCGGCATCCCGACCACCGACGACTTCAACACCGGCACCAACGAAGGCGTCGGCTATTTCGAGGTCAATCAGAAGCGTGGCGTGCGCTGGAACACCGCCAAGGCTTTCTTGCGCCCCGTGGCCGACCGGCCGAACCTGAAGGTACTGACCCAGGCTATCACCACGGGGCTGGCATTTGATGGCAGGCGGGTTTCAGGGGTCGAGCTCCTCGTCAAAGGCGAACCGTCGTCCGCCTCGGCCGGCAAGGAAGTCGTTCTGGCGGCAGGGTCCATCAACTCTCCCAAGCTGCTGGAACTGTCCGGCGTCGGGCGTGGCGACGTGCTGCAGCCGCTGGGTATTCCGGTGCGGCACGAATTGAACGGTGTCGGCGAAAACCTGCAGGATCATTTGCAGATCCGCACCGTCTACAAGGTGGCGGGCGTCGAGACCCTCAATCAAAAGGCCAACAGCCTGTTCGGCAAGATCGGCATGGGGCTGCAATACGCCCTGTTCCGCAGCGGCCCCCTGTCCATGGCGCCGAGCCAGATGGGCCTGTTCGCGCGCAGCGATCCGCGTATCGAAACGCCCAATCTGGAATATCACATCCAACCGTTGAGCACCGACAAACTGGGCGAACCGCTGCATCCGTTCCCGGCGATTACCGCCTCGGTCTGCAATCTGCGGCCCGACAGCCGCGGGTCCATACATGTGCGCAGCCGCAACGGCGCCGAGCAGCCGGCCATCAAACCAAACTACCTGACGGCCCAGACGGACCGCGACATCGCGGCGCAATCCATCCGGCTGACCCGCCGGATCATGGCGGCCCAGGCCGTGGCCCACTATCAGCCGGAGGAAATGCTGCCGGGACCGCAGGTCGACAGCGACGACGATCTCGCCCGCGAGGCCGGCAACATCGCCACCACGATTTTCCATCCCGTGGGGACGTGCAAGATGGGCGCCGATGCCATGGCTGTCGTCGACGACCGGTTGCGGGTTCACGGGTTGGATGGTATTCGCGTCGTCGACGCCTCGGTGATGCCGACCATCACGTCCGGCAACACCAATTCGCCGGTGATCATGATCGCGGAAAAGGCCGCGGACATGATGATCGAAGACCGTCGCGCATAAGCGACATAATAGCGCAGTACCTTGCGTTTCAGTAACTTGTATCCATATTTTAGAAACGTTTTAGAAACCAAACACACGCAAGCCCGAGGTCGGAGAAGACACATGCCCACGTCCCAGAGCGGAATTCTTGCACCCGTACCCGATCACGCCCGGTATCTGGAATTCGGCCTGCAGCCCGATGCCGATCCGGCGCCGGCCCTCAAGGCACTGGCGCGGATCGAGACCGATCCGGGCGCCGTCATCGGCTTCGGCCCGGGCCTGGTGCGCAAGCTGGGACAGGCCGTCGACGGCCTGCGGCCGTTTCCCGCGCTCAGCGGACCGGGCTGCGAGGTGCCGTCGAGCCAGGCCGATCTGTGGTGCTGGATCTACGGCACCGACCGGGGCGACATCACCCATCAGGGGCGGGCGTTGACGGACGTGTTGAGCCCGGCGTTCCGCGGGGATCACCTGGTCGACGGTTTCCGCTACGACACCGGCCTCGATCTCACCGGCTACGAGGATGGCACCGAAAATCCCCAGGACGACGATGCCGTCGATGCGGCCATCGTCCAGGGGGCGGGCGATGGCCTCGACGGGGCCAGCTTCGTTGCCGTGCAACAGTGGGTGCACGACCTGGATCACTTTCATTCCCTGGACCGGGACGAGCAGGACAACATCATCGGCCGCCGCCTGAGCGACAACGAGGAATTCGACGACGCCCCGGCCTCGGCCCACGTCAAACGGACCGCGCAGGAGAGTTTCGAACCGGAAGCCTTCGTCGTCCGCCGGTCGATGCCGTGGGCGGACGCCAGCGGCGAGGGCTTGATGTTCGTTGCCTTCGGCAAATCGCTCGATGCGTTCGAAGCCCAGATGAAGCGCATGGCCGGTCAGGAAGACGACATCGTCGACGGCCTGTTCCGGTTCTCCCGTCCCGTGACCGGCAGCTATTTCTGGTGCCCGCCGGTCTCCGGCGGCAAACTGGATCTCCGCGCCCTCGGCCTGTAGACGGGCATCACTTGAAGATATAGATCGGGCTGCTCCACGCCTGGAAGCCGTCTTCCGTCGTCACGCAGACCCACAGCGGGTTGTCGCCGTCGGGCTTGACCGGGACGGTCAGGGTGCGGGTCATCTCCCGGTGCGGATTGACATCGGGCAGGCGGAAGACGCGGATGCGCCGCTCCAATCCGCCGGCTTCGAGGATTTCGTCCTCCAAACCGATGTCCGCAAGCGGGCGCTCCAGGTCGCCATGATTGCTGGCGACGCGCAGGCGGTCACCCGTATCGCCGTTCAGGTAGGCATCGAAGCCGCCGAAATTGCCGGTGGTCAGGGTTTCCCAAACGACCGAGTCCGAACCTTTTTGTTGCAGCAGCCGTTCCGGGTTCCAGGCGTTGATCTTGGCGATGCGGTCGATGGACGCGCCTTCGAACGTGGCGGACCCCTTCCAAAGGGTTTGCCGCCCGCGGCCGCGATACTCCGCGCCGCTCCAGATGACCCGGATGCGGTTGCCGAGGTCGTCTTCGCCATACGGCCGCAGGATTTCGATGGTCTCCGACCCGTTGCGCACCTCGATGCGTTCGATAGGCGCGTGGGCGGCCACATCGATCCGCAGTTCCACCGACGAGTCCTTGGTCTGTACGATGTCGCCCATCATCACCTCGTTGACGGACTTCGACGCCGTCTCCGGGAACGCATTGGGATCCTGGTCGAACAGTGTGGCGTCGCCGGCAAACTGCGCCCGCACGTCCAGGTGCATGCGGCATCCCGTGGTGCCGTAGTGATGCCGCCGGCGCAGGCAATCGAAGATGCCGTCGCGGGTCAGTTCCTCGGCCAGGAAGCAGGTCAGTCCGCCATAAGCGCCGAAGCTGGCGGCGCCGGGATAGCTGGCGCCGGGCCGGCCCTTGTGGCCGTCGCTGTTGCAGACGACGCCGCTGCGGTGGCCGAGCGGGAAGCCGTCCGTCAGCAGCCATTCGAACGTGCCCCACGCCGAATGGATTTCCATGGCCGTTTCCTTGCGCGGGTCGTGGGCGAAGGCGATGTCGGCATAGCGGCCGCCCACATGGGCGTAAACGACGCAGTCCTCGCCTTCCAGCTTGTCGAACAGGATGCGGGCGTCGTTGGCGTCGGTGTCCAGGTCCGATCGGTCCGGTAAGAGGGCATGGGAGGAGCGGTTGATCGGCCGGCCTTCCGTGCGGAAAAAGACATTGCGGTCACCGCCGACGGCCGTGTTGCCCGACCATTCATAGCCGGGGAAGGTGACGAAGCGGCCGTCTTCCTGGTGATGGGCCGTGAGTTCGTTGATCAGGTCCCAAAAGGCGTTGTTAACCTGGAAGTCGTTTGCCTGGTGGCTGCTGACGTCGAGAAACGCCTTGTTGCGGGCGAAGTCGAAATACTCCCGGGCCGTGTTGATGCCGATGGATTCGCCGCTTTGTCCATGCAGGTCGCCCCAGTATCCCGAATACGGGCCGCTGCGGATCAGCAACGGGCCCGCTTCGGCGACGCGGGTGTTGCCCGCCATGACGTCGATGCGCAGATCGCCTTCCTCGGCGACCGACAGATTGTCGAGCATCAGGGCCTTCTCGCCGAGGGGAAAGTCGACCTCGTCGGGCAGGCCATCGACCGGCAGGGACGGAATCAGGTGCAGGCGGCCCTGCGCCTTGTGGCTCGGATTGCCCCATTTGTCCTCGGCCTTGAGTCCGAGATGGAAGCGCTCGTCCGGCCGCCGCAACGTGGGGATGACGGCGCGCCACTGCACCGGTTCGCCGGGCACGATGGCGATGGAGGGCGATTCCGGCAGCGGCACGTAGTGGCCGACGGCGCACACATCCGCCAGCACCTTGAACTCGAAGCCCGATTCGCAAAACGTCTGCAAACGCATGCCGGGCGAGCCCTGCGAGGTATCGCCGAAGACGATGGTGATGGTGTCGCCTTCACGCAGATAGCCGCCGCTGAGGCGGGCGGTCAGGGCCTTGAAGAACGGCCGCTGGTGTCCGGTATTGCCGTAGCCGAGTTTGATGTTGGCGCCGGTGCTGGTTTCCGCCGTCACGTAGTCGTATCCCGCCGGGTCGTCGAATTGCGGCGCGCCGCCGTCGCCGACGAACCGGAACACCACCCGGATGCTGCCGGTGTCGTCCAGGCCGTAGCGCCCGACCGTGTAGACAAGGCGGAAGGTTTGCACGCTGCGCGCCTCGAACGCGCCCTTGGGCTGCAGGTCGACATGCCCGTACAGGACCGGGTCTTCCCCGGGATGGGACTCCGGCCAGACGGCTCCGGTCAAATGTGGGTCGACGATCGTTTCCGGCATGCCTGTTTCGAGCCTCTCCGTTGGTATTTATTGCTATATATCATTGTAGGATTAATCCAGAAATTTGCAATACAATGATCGCATACCTTCCGGAATTCATATCATAAATTATTGAAAAAATTATCTTTTTTGAATTATCCCAATCTCCGTTTGCAGTCGGATTTAAAACTATATAGCATTATGGCCAAGCGCCTCAGAAAACGGGGAAACACACCCGTACGGGATGGCCGATCCGGATGTCGGAGCCACGCGGAGAGAGGCGATAAACTGAGGAGGTCGAAGATGAATGTAAAAGTCCGCTCCCCACGTTTTGGTATCGCAGGATTGGCCGCCTTCGCGGTCGCCGCAACCGTGGCATTGGGGACGCCCGCGTACGCAGACAACTATCCCAGCAAACCGGTGACACTGGTCGTGCCCTACAAGGCCGGCGGCAGCACCGAAACCATGGCTCGCGTCTACGCCAAGGCGCTGGAGAAGGAATTGGGCCAACCGGTCATCGTCAAGACCCGGCCGGGCGGCGGCGGCGCGGTCGGTGCGACCGTGGTCGCCAAGTCGGCACCCGATGGCTACACCTTGCTGTTCGCCGCGGCGACGGCCCTGTTGTGGCCGCCGCTGACGTTGAACGTGGAATACACGCCCGACAGCTTCCGCTGGGTCGGCTCGATCACCGAGTACCAGCAGGCGCTGATTTCGACGCCGGACAAGCCCTACAAGACGTTCGACCAACTGATCGCCCACGCCAAGAAGAACCCGGGCATGAACTTCGCCGATCAAAGCGCCCTGTCGCGGGCCTTCATCAACTACATCGGCAAGAAGGAAGGCATCAAGTGGACGGCCATCCCCACCAAGGGCGGCGGCGAAATGGTGCCGTTCCTGTTGGGCGGCAAGGTGGACGTGGCCTGGAGCGGCGGCGTGCATCAGAAGTTCGGCGACAAGATGCACGTGCTGGCATCCTTCAACGCGACCCGCCTGGCGCAGTCGCCCGATGCGCCGTCGCTGAAGGAAATCTACGGCATTTCCATGCCCAGCTATGCCGTCATCGTCGTGCCCAAGGGCACGCCCGACGATATCGCCGGCAAGATCGAGGCGGCGCTGCAGCGGGCCGGCAAGGACAAGGCGTTCGACGACATCGTGTCCAACAAACTGAAGTTTCCCAACCAGTTCATCGGCTCCGAGAAGCTGAATCAACTGGTCAAGGAAATGATTGAGGGGTTGAATACGGTCATCGCCGCAACCAAGGGCTGAAGTCGGCCCGCAACCTCATCAGCCAACGGCACACCGACGTGACGGGCGCACATCATAAGCAGATCATCACCGGCGCGTCGGTCGTGCTGATCGCCACCGTCGGTGTGCTGTGGCTGATCCCCAGCCAGACCGTGACCACGGCGACGGGCGAGAACGACCTGTCGCCTTCTCTGGTGCCGCACATCAGCATGGGCATGTGCCTGTTGCTGGGGCTGCTCTACACGGTGCAATCCTGGCGTGACGGCCGCCGCGCGGGTGCCGAGGCCACACCGGAACTGGAAGACAGCGGCGACGTGGACGAAGCGCCGCGGTCCGTGGTTGGTTTGATCCTGGACCTCGCGGTCTGGATCGCCTCGTCGACGGCCACCATGCTGATCATTCCCCATGTGGGCTTCATCGTCACCGGGACGATTCTGCTGGCCGGCTGGCTGGTCTTCGCCGGTGTGCGCTCGGTGTGGATCGTCGCCGCGGTGTCGCTGGGCCTGCCGGTGCTGCTCGACCGGCTGTGCTGGTACGCCCTGACGGTTCAGTTGCCATGATCATCGATCAATTGCTGGCCGGCTTCGCGGGTGCCCTGGCGCCGCTCAACCTGGTGTTCATGGCCATCGGCGTTGCCTTGGGCATCGTCGTCGGCATTCTCCCGGGCCTCGGCAGCGTCACCGCGCTGTCGATCCTGATTCCCATCACCTTCTACATGGATCCGCTGGTCGCCATCGCCTTCCTGGTCGGCGTCAACAAGGGCGGCACATCCGGTGGCGCCGTGCCGGCCATCCTGCTCAACGCCCCGGGCACGCCCGAGGCCGCGGCGACGGCCCTGGACGGCCATCCCATGGCCAAGAAGGGCAAGCCGGTCAAGGCCATGAAGACGGCGCTGTATTCGTCGGTCTTCGGCGACACCATTTCGGATATTCTGCTCATCCTGCTGGCCGCGCCGTTCGCCGCCTTCGCCCTGCGGTTCGGGCCGGCCGAGTTCACGGCCATCGTGCTGTTCTCGTTCACCCTCATCGCCGGCCTGTCCGGCCATTCGCTGATCAAGGGCATCATCGCCGCTTTTTTCGGCCTGTTTCTCAGCACCATCGGCCTCGATCCCGTCGACAGCTCCTCGCGCATGACCTTCGACATCGTCGAACTCTACGACGGCATTTCCCTCAACGCCCTGGCCATCGGTGTGCTGGCGCTCAGCTCGGTGATCCAGCAGATCTTCGTCATGCGCCGTGACGGCAACGGCGCCCAGGCCGGCACCTGGCAGAACTTCGACCGCGAGGCCAACAAGCTGAAACCGGCCGAGTTCTGGTCGCGCTGGCCGACCCTGGTGCGCTCGGCCTTCATCGGCAGCGGCGTCGGCATGCTGCCGGGCCTCGGTGTGTCATTGGCGGCGTTCCTCGGCTACGGGTCCGCCAAGCGGGCATCGAAAACGCCCGAGAAATTCGGCACCGGCCACGGCGAGGGCATCATGGCGACCGAAGCGGCCAACAGCGCCGTCGTCGGCGCCAACCTGGTGCCGACCATCGCCTTGGGCATTCCGGGCAACATCGCCGCCGCGCTGATCATCGGCGCCTTCATGATCCACGGCGTGGTGCCGGGGCCGTTCATGATCGAACAGCACGGCGAACTGATCTACGGCATCTTCGCCTCCATGCTGATCTGCAACGCCTTCCACCTTCTGATCGGCCGGGTCGGCATCAACATCTGGGGTTACATCACCCGGGTGCCGAAGACCATCGTACTGCCCGTGGTCATCGTTTTGTGCATCGTCGGGGTCTATGTGCCGACCCAGTCCCTGTTCGATGTGGGCCTGATGCTGGCCTTCGCCGGCCTCGGCTTCGTCATGCGCAACACCGGGTTTTCCATCGTCTGCTTCGTCATCGGCTTCCTGCTCGGCCCCATGTTCGAAACGTCGCTGCGCCAGACCATGCTGATGTACAAGTCGGACTTCACCATTCTGCTCTCCAGCCCCATCGCCCTGATCTTCGTCCTGCTGACGATTTTCTCCCTTTGGCGATTCGCCCGCCGCGGGTAAAAGGTGAAACCGTGAGTCGACAAGACCATATCGCCGGCCCGGACGGGCCCGACGTGCGCATGGAGATCCTGGCGCGGGAAATGCTGCGCCCGCCGCTGGAGGGCAAGGGCTCCAAGGTGCAGGGCCTGCGCGATGCCTTTCTCGGCATGGTCGAAAAGGGGTTCTGGCGGCCCGGCGAAAAGCTGCCGGGCGAGCGCGAGTTGGCGGACGCACTGTCCGTCAGCCTGGGAACCGTGCAGTCGGCCATGCGGTCGCTGGCGTCGACCGGCCTGGTCGAACGGCGCCGGGGGGCGGGCTCGTTCATCACCCAGGCGCAGGAACTGGGCAACCGGGTCTGGCACTTCCGCTTCCTCAGCGGCGACGGCCAGGTCCTGATGCCGTTCGAGATCGAGGTGTTTTCCGTCGAGGAAGTATCGGACCGCGGGCCGTGGACCGACTTTTTCGGGCCGCGCGCCTCGTTCATCCGTATTTGCCGCACGGTGGAGATCGGCCGGGAGTTCAAGACCTATTCGGAGGTGTATCTCGACGCCGGGCGGTTCCGCCCCATGCTCGACCTGCCGCTCTCGGTCCTGTCGGGCAAGAACCTGCGTGAATTCCTGCACGACCGCTTCAATGCGCCGACCCTGCACGCCGTGCACCGGCTGCGCAACCGGCCCGTCGCGCCCGACATCGCCGCCAAGATCGGCTGCGAACCCGACGCCCAGGGCATCCTGCTGGATGCGCTCGGCTACACCTACCGCGAAGCGCCGATCTCCTTCCAGCGCATCGTCATCCCGCCGACCAGCTACGTCCTGGAAATCCTCGGTTAGACCGCCGCGAACCCGGCATCCAGCGCCGACAGGATTTTCGCACATCGTCGGCGGTGATCACCAGGGGCGGGGACATGATGATGTTGTTGCCCGAGGTGCGCACGATGACGCCGGCTTCGTATGTGGTCTCGTGGGCCTTGGCGACGGCCGGTTTGTCCGCGGCGGCCTCACTGTCGCGGTCCGGTCAGCTCGTGAAGGATTTGGCGATTTCGCTCGCGTTGTGGCGGAACATGTCGAGATAGGTGGGCGCCGGGCCCGTGGGGCCGGAAAGCGAGTCCGAGTAGAGCGTGCCGCCGATAACGGCGCCGGCCTCGCGTGCGAGTTGCTGTACCAGGCGGGGATCGGTGATGTTCTCGACGAACAGCGCCCGGATTCTTTCGCTCCGCATCTGGCGCACCAGCGCCGCGACTTCGCCCGCCGAAGGTTCGCTCTCGGTGCTCAAGCCGACCGGCGCATGAAAGTCGATGCCGTAAGCGCGCCCGAAATACTGGAACGCGTCGTGCGAGGTGATCACCTTGCGCCGGTCCGCGGGCACGGCCTCGAGCCGGCTGCGGATTTCACGATCCAGCGCGACCAGTTTATGGTCGTAGGCTTCGGCCCGGCGGCGGTAATCGTCCGCATGGGCCGGGTCGGCCGCAACCAGCGCGCGGGCGATGTTGGCGACATAAAGGCGTCCGTTGGCGAGGTCCTGCCAGGCGTGCGGGTCGAGTTCACCGTGGTGGTGGTCTTCATCCTTCTCCGCCTTACCGTGATCATCGTGTTCATCATGGGCGTCTTCCGTTTTCAATGCATCGATCCCCGCGCTGGCCACGACAACCGGCCCCTTGTAACCGGACGCCTTGACAAGCCGGTCGATCCAGCCTTCGAAGCCGAGGCCATTGACGATGACCAGGTCCGCCCCGGCCAGTGCGCGCGCATCGGCCGGGGTCGGTTCGTAGACATGCGCGTCTCCGTCCGGACCGACCAGCGTGCCGAGAGCGATGTGCTCCCCGCCGACATTTTTCAACATGTCACCAAGAATGGTGAATGTGGTGACCACCTTGAGCTTACCGGCCGCCCATGATGGGGACGACGTGGCGACGGCGAGCGTGGCAAGCGCAACAAGGAACAAGCGGCGTGAAAGGCGATGCATAATCTGGATCCTTTGTTAGGGGTCAAGCTTCGAGATGGCGGCGCGGCAGGAATCGCGCCCACAGGCTGCCGCGCGGACCCGCGACGACCGAGACGATGTAGACACCGCCGGCGACCAGGATGATGGCCGGGCCGGACGGAAGATTGGCGTGGTAGGAGAGCAACAGACCCGCATACCCGGAAACAAATGCGATGACGCTGCTCGCCGCCGCGAGCGTGGCGACCTGACCGGCCCAGAACCGGGCGGCGGCGGCCGGCAGCATCATCAGCCCGACCGCCATCAGCGTGCCGAGGGCGTGGAACCCGGCGACGAGGTTCATCACGACCAGAACCAGAAAGGCGAAGTGCAGGGCCGCACCGGGCCCGCCCACCGCGCGCAGGAAGCCGGGATCGAAGCACTCGACGATCAGCCCGCGCCCGATAACGGCCAGGACGATCAGGGTCAGCGTCGCGATCGAGACGACGAGCAGCAACGAGGCGTCGTCGACGGCGAGAATGGTGCCGAACAGAACATGCATGAGATCGACGTTGCTGCCCTGGGTGGAGACGATGAGCACCCCGAGCGCCAGCGAAATGAGATAGAAGGCGGCAAAGCTGGCGTCTTCACGCTGCGGCGTCACGCGCGCCACGAGACCCGAGAGAACCGCGACCGCAAGGCCCGCGATAAAACCGCCGAGGCTCATGACGACGAGCGAGAGCCCGGCGATCATGAAACCGATGGCCGCGCCCGGCAGCACGGCGTGGCTCAAGGCGTCGCCGACGAGGCTCATGCGTCGTAGAACAAGGAGAATGCCCACCGGCCCGCAACCGAGGCTGAGCGCCAGGCAGGCGACGAGCGCCCTGCGCATGAATCCGAATTCGATAAACGGCTGGATGAACTCGGCATAGGGGTCCATCAGGCGACGCTCCGCCGGCAAATCTCGGCGCGGTCGTCCCACGCCTCCGCCATCTGTCGGGCCCGAAAGAGATGTTCGGCGCGCAGGACTTCGGTCGTCGCCCCCCAGGCAATGGGCTCGCGGGCAATCAGCAGGCTGTCTGGAAAATTCTCCCGCACCTGGTCGAGGTCGTGCAGCACGGCGATCACCGTTCGTCCCTCGCCATGCCATCCCACCACCACTCTCAGAAGGTCGGCCATGGTCTTGGCATCGATCGCCGTGAAGGGCTCGTCGAGCAATATGACAGGACAGTCCTGCAACAACATACGGGCGAACAGGACCCGTTGAAACTGCCCCGCCGAGAGGGAGGCGATCGGCCGCCGAGCGAAGCCATCGAGACCGACCGCCATCAGCGCGTGCTCGGCTTGCCGCCGTAAGATGCGCGTGACCGGACGGAACAGGCCGATCGTCCGCCAGTGACCCAGCAGCACCGTCTCGATCACCGAAATCGGGAAACTGCGGTCGATCTCCGCCTGCTGGGGCAGGTAGGCAATGTCGCGCCGACCCAGTCCGTTGCGGTCCAATCGGCCGTCGAGCGGGGCCAGAAGACCGGCCAGCCCTTTGAGCAGCGTGGTCTTGCCCGATCCATTGGGGCCGACCACCGCCGTCAACGAACCCGTCGCGAAGCTTCCCGTCAGGTGATGCACGGCAGGATGGCGGCCGTATCCCAGGGTCACGTCGCTGAGGGCAAAGGCGGCGGTCATGACAGCCATCCCATCGCCCAGGCCGCGGCGGCCCAGAGCAAGGCGGCAAGGCCAACGGCCCGGGCCAGTCGGGCGGCGACGCCGCTGACGAGGGGCGAGATTGCCCGGCCGACCGGCGCGGCGTTTGCGGGCCCGGAAGTGCCGTTGGGCAAGTCACTTCGGATCATGCCGGCAAGCCCGGGAAACGCCGGGCGCGGCGGAATCTTGTGCGGCCGCCAGGTCGTGCATCGCGCATGGTCAGGGATTCCATTGCAGATGTTTCCGGCTTGCCACGAAGTCCATCTCGTCCGTTCAGGCCGCGCCGGCCGCGATACACGTCGCGCAGGTGCCTTCCACCTCGACCACGCGCCGCGTCACGCGGAACCCCAGGTCGGCGGCATCCTGCGCGAGCAATTGCTCGACCCGCGGATCTTCCAGTTCGACCGACTCGCCGCAATTGCTGCAAACGAAGAACAGACAATCTTGCCGGCGCTCCGGATGCGCGCAGGGGACGTAAGCGTTCCGGCTTTCGATCTTCGAGACGAGCCCCTGGGATATCAGGAACTCCAGCGCCCGGTACACGGTGGGCGGCCCGACCGGACGGGAATCCCTGCGCTTCAGCGCTTCGATCAGGTCGTAAGCGCCCGTCGGTCGGCCGCGCTCCCAGAGCATCTCCAGTATCTGACGCCGCAGCCGTGTCAATTGCGCCCCGCGCGCGCCGCACAAGGACACCGCCAGCGCAACCCGTTCAGCCGGCGCATGCCGCCCGCGGCAGTTGGGATCGGTGCAGGGCTGGGGCTGGATCGACGGGGGCGTCATCGCCTCATCCGGTGTTGCGTTCAGAGAATGTAACGTTATAACATTACAAATATCGGTTACAAGAACTTAGTGCCCCTGGAAATCGGGATTAGCCGCCGGAAAGGAATGGACATGGACACAGTGGTGGTCGGAAGCCAGCCGACCGACTTGGTGCGCACCGGCCCGGATGGGCGCCGGCGGCCCGGGCGGACAGAGGCGGAAGCGGCCGTGCGCACGCTGATCGAATGGGCGGGCGACGACCCCGACCGCGAGGGCCTGACAGGTACGCCCGGCCGCGTGGTGCGGGCTTACGAGGAGTTCTTCGCCGGATACCACGAAGATCCGGTCGCCCTGCTCGCAACGACGTTCGAGGAGACCGCCGCCTACGACGAGATGATCGTCTTGCGCGACATCCGCCTCGAGTCCCATTGCGAGCACCACATCGTTCCCATCCTGGGTAAGGCGCATATCGGTTATCTGCCGGCAGGCCGCGTCGTCGGAATTTCCAAGCTCGCGCGCCTTGTCGAGATGTTCGCCAAGCGGATGCAGATCCAAGAGGTGCTGACGGCGCAGATCGCGGACACCATCCAGGAGGTCCTGAAGCCGCTCGGCGTTGGCGTTGTCATCGAGGCAGCGCATCAATGCATGACCACGCGCGGTATCCGCAAGCCGGGAGTCAGCATGGTGACCAGCCGCATGCTCGGCTCCTTTCGCCACGACCCGACGACCCGCCGGGAGTTTCTCGCGATCATCGGAAGCCCCAGGAGCGCTCCGCATGACAGCTGAACGCACCGACCCGACGACCTCGACAGCCTTTGCAGCACGCATGTCGGTTGAGCAGGTCGAGGAAGGCCTCGCCCTGGCGCCTAAGTTCGATGCCGACGGACTGATGCCCTGCGTCACAACCGACG
>JANQFL010000094.1 GCA_028277845.1 Sneathiellales bacterium | reverse complement strand
CTGTTCGGCGCGCAACGCCTTGTAGTCGACCGTCTCCAGCGCCTTGTCCATGGCGGTGTGATAATCACCCGAATCGTACTCCCAGCCGAGCGCCGACTGGTACGGGAACTGGTCCTTGCCGATGAAGTTCTTCATGCGCAGCTCCGCCGGGTCCATCTCCAGCTTGCGGGCCAGCACGTCGATCATGCGTTCGATGAAGTAGCTCGCTTCCGTCACCCGGAACGAACAGCGGTAGGCGACGCCGCCCGGCACCTTGTTGGTGTAGACACCGTCGACCGCCACATGGGCCGCCGGGATGTCGTAGGACCCGGTGCAGATGTTGAAAAACCCGGCCGGGAACTTGGTCGGGTCGGCGCAGGCGTCGAAGGCACCGTGGTCGGCCAGCACGTGGCACTTCAGACCGGTGATGCGGCCGTCCCTGGTCGCCGCGATTTCGCCCGTCATGTGGTAGTCGCGGGCGAACGTGGTGGCCTGCAGGTTCTCGATGCGGTCCTCGACCCACTTCACCGGCACGCCGAGCACGATGGCCGCGACGATGGCGCAGATATAGCCGGGATAGACCCCGACCTTGCCGCCGAAGCCGCCGCCGATGTCGGGCGAGATGACGCGGATCTTGTGTTCCGGGATGGTCGAGATCAACGACGCCACCGTGCGCACGGCGTGCGGCGCCTGGAAGGTGCCGTAGACCGTGAGCTGGCCGGTGATCTTGTCCATGGACGTGACGCAGCCCGCGGTTTCCAGCGGGCACGGGTGGACGCGCTGGTAGCTGATGAACTCCTTGGCCACCACCTCGGCGCCGTCGACCGCCTGCTGGGCGGCATCGGCATCGCCGGCTTCCCAGGTGAAGATGTGGTTGTGGTGGTTGCGCGGGCCGTGGGCGCCTTCGTCCTTGCCTTCCAGGTCCTCGCGCAGCACCGGCGCATCGGCGTCCATCGCCTTGTTGGGATCGACCAGAACCGGCAGTTCCTCGTACTCCACCTCGACCAGTTCCACCGCGTCGGCGGCGGCGTAGCGGTCTTCGGCGATGACGAAGGCCACCTCCTGGCCCTGGAACAGCACCTTGCCGTCGGCCAGCACCATCTGCACGTCGCCGGCCAGCGTCGGCATCCAGGCGAGATTCACCGGCTTCAATTCCTCGGCGGTCAGCACCGCCTTGACGCCGGGCACGGCCAGGGCTGCCTCGGCGTTGATCGACTTGATGCGGGCGTGGGCGTAGGGCGAGCGCACGAAGTCGCCGAACAGCATGTCCGGCAGCTTGATGTCGTCGACATAGTTGCCCTTGCCCTGGGTGAAGCGGACGTCCTCGACGCGCTTGCGCTTGCTGCCGAGACCTTCCAGTTTTTGCGCGCGCTCTTCGGCGCTGGCTGCTTGCTCGCTCATTCCGCGGCCTCCCTAGCCGTATTGAGCTGATCCGCGGCGGCGCGGATCGCCGTGACGATGTTCTGATAACCCGTGCAGCGGCACAGATTGCCGGAGATGCCGTAGCGGATCTCCTCCTCGCTCGGGTCCGGGTTCTCCTGCAGCAGCCGCAGCGCCCGGGTGATCATGCCCGGCGTGCAGAAACCGCATTGCAGGCCGTGATGTTCGCGGAACGCCTCCTGCAGCGCGTGCAGGGTGCCGTCCGCCTCGGCGATGCCTTCGATGGTCGTGACGTCGGCCCCCTGGGCTTGCGCCACGAACATGGTGCACGATTTCACCGACTTGCCGTTGATGTCGACCGTGCAGGCGCCGCAGTGGCTGGTGTCGCAGCCGATGTGCGGACCGGTCAGGTTCAGGTTCTCGCGCAGGAAGTGGATCAGCAGGGTGCGCGGTTCGGCAAGGCCTTCCACGGCCTTGCCGTTGACCGTCATCTTGATGTGCATGTTGGACATTCTCTGCTTCTCCCTTACGACGCGCGCTCTTGCGCCAGGGCGATGGCCCGGCGCACGGCGATGCCGGCGACATGGGTGCGGAACTCGGCCGGACCGCGGCCGTCGCTGACCGGCTGGGTAATGGCCTGTGCCGCCTGGACCGCGGCATCGACCGCGGCGGCGTCGAGGTTCGTGCCGACCAGCGCCTGGCCGGCGGCCTCGGCGTAGAGCGGCGTGTCGCCGACGTTGGTGAGTGCGATGGAGGCCGCGGTGCAGTTGCCGCCCGAGACGGACAGGATGACCGCGGCGGCGGCGGTGGCGTAATCGCCGACCTTGCGTTTCTGTTTGACGTAGGCTGCGCCGTGCCCGGCGGCCGGCGTCGGGATGCGCACCTGGGTCAGCACTTCGTCCTCGCCTAATGCTGTAAAGAACGAGGCCTCGTAGAAGTCCCGCGCCGCGATGTTGCGCACGCCGTTCGGGCCCTCGGCCCGGTAGCTGGCGTTCAGCGCCTGCATGATCGCCGGCATGTCGTTGCCCGGGTCGCCGTTGGCCACGTTGCCGCCCACGGTGCCGCAGTAGCGCACCTGGGGATCGGCGATCAGAAGCGCCGCTTCGCGCAGGATCGGGCAGGTCTCGGCCAGCACGTTGGAGCCGATGACGTCGTTCTGCGTCGTCAGGGCGCCGATCACGATGGTATCGCCGTCCTGGGCGATGCCGTGCAGGGTGGAAATGTCCTGCAGGTCGACGATGTGCTCGGGCTGCGCCATGCGCAGTTTCATCATCGGTATCAGGCTGTGGCCGCCGGCCAGCAACCGGGCGTCGTCGCTGTGCCGGCTCAACAGGGCGACCGCTTCCGCCACCGAACCGGGCCGATGGTATTCAAAGGATCCGGGGATCACGTCTGTACCCTCCCAAAAGATTATCGTTGCGCCGGACCCGCGTTTCGAACTGGCGTCGAAAGCCCCGCCGGTCGTTGCCGGCAGGGCGGGTCCGCGTGTCGGGAGGGCCAATGGATCACGGCGCCCGGCGGCAGGAAACACGGCGTACGCTGACACCGCCGCTGCTGCACGAAATGCGAATTATCTGCGCGAACTGCGAATGGGGTTTTTGCGAATTTCGGCCGATTTCAGCCGGGGATGGCGAATTGTCCCTTACAGGCCAAGGGCCTTGCGCACTTCGCCCACATGGCTGCGGCTGACCGGCACCTCGATCTCCGGGGCACCTCTGAGCACCACCAGGGCGGTGTCCTTCTGCCGTTTGAAGCTTTCCGCGTGGGACAGGTTGAGCAGGAAGCTGCGGTGGGTGCGGACGAAGTCCAGACCGGCCAGGTGGTCTTCCAGCCTGGAGATGGACCAGGGGCAGAAATGGCTGTTTTCGCCGTCCAGGATGCGGGTGTAGTGGCCTTCGGCCTTGACCGCCCGGATGGCATCGGCGTTGAGGAAGTAGGTGCGTTGATTCAGCTCGTAGGGCACCCGGATCGGGGCGGCTTTCTCGGCGGTGGCGGAGGCATCGTCGTTGGCGGCCACGCCGGCCGGGGCCCGGTCGGTCTCCAGGGCACCGAATTCGCCGTGTTTCAGCGGCAGGGCGGTCAGCAGGAACATGCCGCAGATCAGAAACGCCGCAAGGGCGACGAACAGGGCCAGGTAGGCATCGGGCAGGAACGGCTGGGTCAGGGGCGCGGCGCCTTCGATGATGACGAAGCCGGTGAACGCCATGGCCGAATAGTGCATGCCGGAAATGGTGATACCCAGCAGCACCGAACCCAGCGCCAGTTGCAGCAGGGTGCGGTTGCGGTAGGCAAGCTGCAGGGCGCAGAACGAGGCCAGGATGGCGATGCCGATGGGAATGATGAAGCCGAACGGCGAATAGGTGACGACGCAATTGCCGCCGATGGCTTCCATGCCGACATAGTGCATGCTGGCGATGCCCAGCCCGATCAGGGTTCCGGCGGCGGCGGTTTTCTGGAACGTGCGCTCGCCGAAATGCATCAGCGCCATGCCGAGCCCGGTGATGAGGATGGCGATCAGCGCCGAACCCAGCGTGTAGAGCGCGTCGTAGAGAATGACCACCGGCAGGCTGATGGCCAGCATGGCGACGAAATGCATCGACCAGATGCCGCCGCCGAGCGCCACGGCCGCCTTGGCGATCTGCACCTTCTTGGCGAACTCGTCGCGGCTGCGCAGGCCCATCAGCAGCCTGAGCCCCGTGAACGAAGCCATGATGCCGACGAACATGGACGCCAAAACCAGGACGGGGTCGTAGGTGACGCTCATCTGATCGCAGTGCCGCTTGATGCAGTCTTGAGACCGGCAAGCTTAGCACGGAAGCGGGTTGCTGCGACAACCGCCCCTCCCGCCAGGCGCGATTTCCCGCAGAGCGGGATGGCGGAAAACGAAAACTGCGGCAATACATCCCTGCAATTATTACGTGTTTACCACTATAGTATCTAAATTAGCGGAATAAGCCGCAAAACAGGGCCGGGGAGGTGACATTGGCCATGCTGACCGTAAACCGGAGCATCCGGTGTTTGCTGATCGTTATCGCGATGGCCGCCGGCGGCGGCCAGGCGACCGCGCAAAACAACAAGGATGGTTTTAAGGACTTCTATCGTTCGCCCGACCTGAACAAGGTTTCCGGTCTCATTCAACGGATGGATGCTGCCGGCCGTTTCAGCCAGCCGGGCACACGCCTGCCGATGATCGGGTTTCTGGCCGCCCTGTTCGCGCACTACCCGGATCGATTTCACTGGGGCGCCGATCAACTGAGTATCCACGGACAGATAATCGTTTCATCCGCGATGATCATCGGCGGGCGCAATGAAGCGGCTGTCGAATATCTGATCGGCAAAGGCCATTCCGACAAAACGATCGTGCAGATTGCGCGCCCTCTGAGACCGTTGTCGGACTGGCCCATCACTATGGCGGGAGATTTCGACCTTTTATGGGGCGCCAGTATGGCGACCGGATCGGACGTCTATCCGCGCCGGATCCTTAATCATTTCAACGGCATCGTCGCGTCCGGCAAATTCCCGATCGAGGATATTGCCCTGATCCCGCAACTGAAGACCTCGGCAAACAAGGAACAAGGACGGGCCTTGTTCGAGAAACATGGCCGGGAGAATTTCTCCGAACTGCTCATGGCCGGCGCTGCCCTATGGTCGCTGGCGAGCAACGCCAAGCAACACGCGTTTGTCGAAGATGTCCTGACCGATCAGTTCAATCGTATGCCGAACGCGGACAGCACCTATTTGCTGAAACGCCAGCTGTTTCGCAGCCGTGCCCGCAAAATGGTGATGGGCGACGGAAAATCCGTGTCCGTGTCCTTGGCGGTCATTGATGACATCGACGAGTTCCACCGCATTACGGCCGAAGGTGGCCCGGAAATGATCCAGAAATTCCACAAAGTCGTGGAGAACGAGTTTGTCCCCGGCAGCCCGGTGCATGTGGTCGCGTTTTTTTTCGTCGAGCCGGGCGCCATCGGTGGCGAGTATTCGCTCACGGTCACCGCGCCCAACGGAGCGGAATCGCACTTCAAAAACCGCATGGAAACCCGGCCGGGCGGCGACTACCATATTGTTGCGAACAGTTACCCGATTCCCGCCGAACCGCCGACCGAGCAGGGAACCTATACCGTGCACGGTCGTTTTCCCGACGGTGACGGGGGCATGCTGGAAGTCGCCAATCAGTTCTTCGTCGGGCGGCAAACAAGCCGCGAGTGAAAGCAGCCGTACACCGCCAGACCCGGCCCAGACCGTTATCCCGCCTTCCGCTCCGGGAATGAACATTTCATCGCCGCTCGCGATTGAGCCGCCCCGTCAGATACAGTCGCCGAATGAGCAAGCCGTGAAAAACCCGGTGATGAACACACCGACGATCGAACACGGCACGTAGACGACAAGGGTCCAGATCAGTGTTCTGTACCGGGCGAAAGGAAAGGACACGATGACCGCAGCTCCAGCGCCTACGGCGAGCAGGACGTTCAGTATGAAGTACGGCAAGCTCGATTGAACGGCGTCGTGCCAATAGTCGATGGCGGTTCCCAGCCAAGTGATGGCCACCGGTACGGCGATGGCCCCGGCCGCATGAAGTATCCGTCGAGCGGTCAAGTTCATGATGGCATGGTATCCGTGATGTTGTTCGGAATCTCAGGCGAGTATATCATGGATAAATCAACCTATGCGTACCATGTGGTGCGTTCGATGACCCGGGAGATTGCGCGATGAACAAAGTACGGACTGTTGCGATGTCGGCTGCCTTCGCCGCGCTTTGTCTCGTGGCTTTCGCCGGCCAGACGGTTGCGCAATCCGTCAGCAACCAGGTGTTCAATGGCATGCTGTTCGCACGCTATTTCATGGCCCGATGCGACGCGGACTTCCGATCCATCTATCCGAACCTGGACGCGGAATCGCTTGAAGCCCAATTCCGGCAACTGGTCGATGCGCTGACCGACAGGGCGGCCGTGCTCCATCCCGAAATGGACCGGAATCACATCAGCGCGAAGTTGCGGCACACGACCGATCGCCGTGCGATGAAAATAAAAATTGTGTTGGACCAAGATGAATGCGGCCCCGCCTTGTATTCGGCGCAAGGCATCCCGTTCAGGCGGTTCGGGGGGCCGGAGTTTGTCCAATTCATCGAACGGATCAGGACCCGGTACTATCCCTACGACAAACGCCAGCAGCTCATGACGGCGGACGACGGTGTGCAAACCTACGCCTACCGGTACTTTCAGAAAATCGCCTTGCGGACGATCGGCACGACCATGCACAAGCAATGCCACGGGTTGAAAATCCACGCCGTGACGGTTGCGTCCAGGGAGCCGCTGGGCGACTTGAACGTTCCCGTCTTCGCCATGCCGACGATCCGGTATGTCGAACGCTGGCGCGCGTCCTGCGGCCGAATGGAAGAGACGTTCGAGGTCACCTTCGATCAGCACAGCGAAGGCGGTTCGGGCCGGTATTCCATCAAACCCGTTCAAACCGGCCGATAAGCCGGACATCTACGCTGTCTTTTTCGGCCCCCGGAACAGGTTCAGCAGCATGGGCTGGTCGAACACGTAGTCGCCGTCGGGCGTGCGGCCGGTTTCGAAGCGGGCGCGGATGGCGTCGGTTTCCATGTCTTCGCGGCGTATCCGGTTGTAGGTCTGGCCGGTGTAACGGGTGACCATGGCCTCGAAATTGTCGTAGCGCGGGCGGCGCATGTAAGTGAACGCGTCCATATGCGCGAACAGCGGCACGGCCGTGTCGGCCAGCGCCTGTTGCGCGGCGAAGCGCACCCGGGTTTCGTCGTTGAACGGTCGTATCACCGGGAAATGGCTGCCCGTCATGGCCGGTTCGACCACCCAGAGAAAGCCCTCGGGTTTGAGCGCGGCGGCGGCGCTGCGCAAGGCGCCGTCCATTTCGGCTATCGGTACATGGTGCAGCGAGCGGAAGAAAAAGACGCCGTCGACGCTGCCCGGCTCCACCGGCAGGGCGTTGGCGTGGCTCTCGACAAACGTCAGACCCGGTGCCGGTTCGGCGGCGCGGTTCTTCTCCGCCTGGATCGGGTCGGGCTCGACGCCTGTTACCCGCGCGCCGCGCGCTACCAATTCACGCGACGTGGCCCCTGCGCCGCAACCCACATCGAGGACCGCGTGCCCTTCCAATGTGATGACGCCGTCCGCGCAGAGCCGGTCGATGGCTTCGATATCGCCAAGCTCACCCAGATCAGTGCGGCCATCTTCCAGGGCTGTGATCAGTTGGGTTTCGTTTTCAGGGTTGGCGTCGTTGTTTGGCGTGGGGGTGGCCGTATCGGTCGGCATGGATACTCCAAATTACGGTCAACGGGATGCTCAGGAGATATGACGTTCCGGGCCGGGCATGTCCATCGTGTTCTTTCGGCCTTCATTCGCCCATGCCACCCTGGCCGCTATGCCGTCTATCCTTCCGTTCGCTCTTACCGCGAGCCATCTATCGCGCCATCGGCAATCTGGCTATTCAGCGGCTGCGATGAGGAACAGGCTTTGAAGGATGAGCACAACGAATGCGGCAATCAAAAGAACGGCGCCGATGCGCGTGTCTTTTCGGCTGGCTTTATCCTTGACCAATATAGTACGGGTTAAATCGGTGATAACGGGCGCAAAGTCCCTTGCGGAAGGGGCCGGCGTTTCCTCTTCGCCTCTGCCGTCCATCGCGCCATCTGATCTCTTTGCTTCGCGCGCCAAATCTTGGGCGATCGACAGCGCGTCCTCGTCTTCACCGCCGCGTGTGCCGGCGCGAACAAGGAACAAGGATGCGACCACTCCCAGCACGCTGGCTAGTAAGCCGGCCCAGCCGGCGGCCGTGGCGGCATACGGCATCAGTCAGGACTCCTTCAGCGTACCACCGGACTCGGTCGCAAGGTCATCACTCTGATCGGACGGTTCGGTTTCCGTACCTTCGGCCGCGTCCTCGAAGCGGTGCAGTACCGAAAGAATGCCAGTTTCGGCCCGCAACCGATTGGCCACCAATGCCGGCACCACGACGGTGCCATCAGGACTGACGGTCGCAAGGCCAACCAAACGAATTCGATCATAGCTGTGGCGCATGAATTCGTCCAACTGGCCGCGGGTCTGCGGCGTCTTGAATGTGTCACCGGGCAACGGTTCCACTTCCACAAGAAAATACTCCCGCCCGGTTGTCGGCGTGGCAAGCTCAACTTCACCCGGTATTTGCCTCTTTAGCTCGCTGACCGATGTGGGCCACACGAATCCACACACGGTCGCAACACGCGACAGAAACCGATAGGTCGGCCCATCGCTCCCCTTTGGATTTTCCGCCTCTGCTATCCGGGGCACGCTGACACCGAGGCGGTTTGCCAATTGTGTCTTGCTGAGTTCCGCCGCCTCCCGCATCTCCGTGATCAGGCGCGCCGCTTGTTGAGCATACATGCCTTTATCAAAGGCCTCGGCCGTCTCAGGTTCGCCGGAGATCAGGTCAAGCAGATCTTGTTTCGTTTGCGGTGTTTTCATATCAAAGCGTTCGCATTGGCGATGGCGGCGTCACGTTGCGTGGAGCCCATGACCACATCAATCAGTACGATGTGGACATCGACACCGACCGGGCTTGCCGTAATGGTGAACAGCACTACGACATCTATGCCTGGAGCTGCCGATCGTTCCACCAAATACAAGTCCGGAAAACGCGTCTGGTAACTCGACAATTGAGGCGGTTGGCTTGTCACAACGTGTTTAAACCGGCCCAATGCGTAAGCAATCGCTTTCCGGATCGGCGGCGACTGACTCGTCACCAGGTCGAACGCCTTGTCCAGTGCTGCTGGCTCGAAGGACACACCCGGCAACGATAACATTAAGTAATTCCTTAATAATGTCAAGTGTGCGCTGAAAAACGGCAGAAAATAGAGGCTAATTGGATACGCTACACCATACCAATTTAGCACAATTCCCTTTTTAGGGGAATTAAGTTTACCCCATATAGGAAAAGTTGAGCAGATGTGCGGATTCCATCTGGTCCGCCTTCAACGGCGCCTGGATTTCCAAGTTGTTCTCATCGGCGACGCAACGCAGGGTACAGAAGGCAAACTTTTCTCATCGCGTTTCAGGGGCGCCAGCATGGGGGCAGGGCCGTCCCAGCATTGCGCGGCCCGTACCAGTACGTGCGCCGCCTCGATAACTACACCGGTTGCCGGATCTCGATGGTGATGGTGCCGACGCCGTCGATGCCGCCGGTCAGGGTGCTGCCGGGGGGGATGGCGCCGACACCGGCGGGGGTGCCGGTGTAGATCAGGTCGCCGGGCCGCAGTTCCATCGAGTGGGAGCAGATGGAAATCACTTCCGGCACGGTCCAGATCAGTTCCGCGAGATCGGCGTCCTGTTTGGTTTCATTGTTGACGGCGATCCAGATGCGACCTTTGTTGGGATGCCCGATGTCTGCAACCGGTTGCACCGCGGCGCATGGCGCGGAACGGTCGAAGGCCTTGCCCCAGTCCCACGGCCGGCCCTTGTCCTTGGCGACCTGCTGCAGGTCGCGGCGGGTGAGGTCGATGCCGACGGCGTAGCCGAAGACGTGATCGAGGGCGCGCTCGACGGGAATGCGGAAACCGCCGGTGCCGATGGCGGCGACCAGTTCGATTTCGTGGTGCAGGTCCCGGGTTTCCGGCGGGTAGGGGATGGCCGCGCCGTCGTCGACCACGGCGTCGGCCGGCTTGGTGAAGAAGAACGGCGCCTCGCGGTCGGGATTGTGGCCCATCTCGCGGGCGTGGGCGGCGTAGTTGCGGCCGACACAGAAGATGCGGCGCACGGGAAAGCGCGCGTCTGTTCCGGCGACGGCGACGCTGGCCTGGGCCGGCGGGTCGATGACGTATTCGGTACTCATGGGGCGGATGTCCTTGCCGGTCTTGTTGTTGCGGCCTGTGGTGTGGTTCTGCTAGTGCATACTGTAAATGGGTGTCCAAGATCATCAGAAAAGACACGTCGGCTGGCAGAAAGTCGCGGGAGATGGCAGACGCAAACGCTACAACAAATGGCGACGCCGAGACGGCACTGATTATCGCCGTCCCCGACGCCGAGGATTCGGTGAGGGCGTTTCGCGACGAGTACGATCCCTCGGCCGCCGCCGGAGTCCCGGCGCATGTCACGTTGCTCTACCCGTTCAAGCCGTTCGCCGAGATCGATGGGGATGTGCTGGATACGTTGCGGCAATGTTTTGCCCGGTTCGAACCCTTGGTGTTTTCACTGAAAGAGACGCGGCGGTTTCCCGGCGTGCTCTATCTCGCGCCCGATCCGTCCGATCCGTTCCGGCAATTGACTCTGGCCATCTGGGACCTGTTCCCTGAAACCCCGCCCTATGGCGGCCGGCACGACGACATCGTGCCCCATCTCTGTATCGCCCAGGTGGCCGATGAGGAGCGTCTTGACCGGATTGCCGCCGACTATGCCCGGGCGTCGCACGGCACCTTGCCGATTCAAACGACGGCGACGGAGGTCACGCTGATCGACAACCGCACGGGACGCTGGCAGACGCACACAGCCTTTGGCTTGGCTGGATGTTGAAGGAATTTTGAGTGAGGCAGGGAAACCACGATTTACTACAAACTTTTGTTTCCAGCGGATTGCGACGACGATCCTGTTGAGAGCAAAACTCCGAATTTATTCTGTAAGCGCTCGCTCAACCGCCTCCGGTTCCTTGTCAATGACAAGAAGAAACGCCCTCGTTGCTACGTCTGGATGTCGCCGGCCTTGTTCCCAATTCCGCAAGGAAGAGACGGGAAATCCGAACCTGGCTGAGAATTCGGTCTGAGAAAGTTTGAGTTTCTTACGAATTGCTTTCACGTCCACGTTATCCGGGACGTGGGTGATATGCCCTTTGCGAGCTCCCTGTGCGTATTCGCGCGCCTGGCGGGCGCCTCGCAGAATGCTTTCTCCTACTTTATTCATAATCTCACCCTCAGAGAAACGAACGGTTCCGATAGTCGCGAACCAACCCGCGAAGCTCCCCTTTCAATTCGTTACGCTCCTTCTGGGACAAATTGATTTTCTGGTTCTTGCTGAAAATCGCCAACAGGAACACGGGTATGTCCAGGCCGCTGTAGAAGGTCACAACCCGGGCGCCGCCACTTTTGCCTTTGCCTTTTATGCCAAACCGGAGCTTCCGGGCGCCGCCAGTACCAGGAATAACGTCTCCTGCATCCGGATTTGCGGCAATGAAATCGATCAACGCCTCTTTATTCCTGGTCAGTCAGAATCCTGGCTGCGGAGGCCTGGAATTCAGGAGTTTCGACAACGGTGTGTTTTGGCCTCAGCGCCATAGTATAAGTCAACGGCGTAGTGCGTCAATGGCGTATGGAATGTCGGACACCGTAACCGCGTCCTACAACGGCCACACCACCAGGATCGTCGGGATCGAGACGGCGACGATGAGGATTTCGAGCGGCAGGCCCATGCGCCAGTAGTCGCCGAACTTGTAGCCGCCGGGGCCCAGTATCAGCGTGTTGTTCTTGTGGCCGATGGGGGTGAGGAAGGCGCAGGAGGCGGCCACCGCCACGGCCATGAGGAACGGGTCGGGGCTGACGCCCAGTCTGCCCGCGATGTCGATGGCAATGGGAGCGGCGATGACCGCCGTGGCGGTGTTGTTCATGACGTCGGAGAGCGTCATGGTCACGACCATCAGCAGCACCAGCACCACGGTGGCAGAGTAGCCTTCCGAGAGCGTCAGGATCGACCCGGCGATCAGGGCCGTGCCGCCCGAGGTTTCCAGGGCCTCGCCGATGGGGATCATGGAGCCCAGCAGCACGATGACTGGCCATTCCACCGAGTCGTACACCTCGCGCCGGGGCACGATTTCGAAAATCATGTAGAGCGCGACCACGCACGCGAGGGCGATGGGCAGGTAGAGCCAGCCGAAACTGGCGGCGGCGATGGCGGCGGCGAAAATGGCCACGGCCAGGCCGGCCTTCTGCCGCTGAATGAGCTGCAGGCCGCGCTGGGCCAGCGGCAGGCCGCCGAGCCATTGGGCCGCCGTCGGCAGCAGGGAGCCGGGGCCGAGCAGCAGCAGGATGTCGCCGGCTTCGATCCTGACCTGGCGCACGCGCTCGCGGAATCTGCGGCCCTGGCGCGAGATGCCCAGCAGGTTGACGCCGTGGCGGGCCAGCAGCCGCACGCCCAGGGCCGAGCGGTTCTCGATACGGGCGCCCTGGGGCACCACCACTTCCATGAGTTCGAGGCCTTTACCTTCCAGCATGCCGGGGCCCTGGCTGGTGTCGACGAAATCGAGGCCGGCGGCGCCGGCGAATTTCTCCATGCCGTCGGGCCCGCCCTGCACCACCAGGACGTCACCCGGCTGCACGCCCGACAGCATGGCGAACGAGGACAGCCGGTGCTTGCCGCGCAGCACACCGACGATCTGCAGGCCGGATTCCTCGGCCAGGGCCTCGATATCGGTGTATGCCATGTCCTTGGCCTTGCCGTCCTCGGTGACCGTCAGTTCGGCGATGTAGTCTTCCAGGTCGAACAGGTCCTTGGCGTGGTCCCTGTCGCTGCGCGCCGCCGGGATCAGCCGCCAGCCCACCAGGGCGATGAACAGGATCCCGACCAGGGCGCACACCGCGCCGACGGGGGTGAAGTCGAACATGGTGTAGGGCTCGCCCACCGCCTCGCCGCGGAAGGCGGCGATGATGATGTTGGGCGGCGTGCCGATCAGCGTCACCATGCCGCCGAGGATGGAGGCGAAGGAGAGCGGCATGAGGGTCAGGCCGGGGCTGCGCTTGGCCTTCAGCGACGCCTGCAGTTCGACGGGCATGAGCAGGGCGAGGGCGGCCACGTTGTTCATCACCGCCGACAGCAACGCCGAGATACCCGACAGCAGGCTGATGTGCAGAAACAGCGACCGCGAGGCATCGATCACTTTGGCGGCGACCAGTTCGACCACGCCGGCGTTCGACAGGCCGCGGCTGACGATGAGCACCAGCGCGATGACGATGGTGGCGGGATGGCCGAAGCCGGAAAACGCCCGGTCCGCCGGCACGACGCCGGCCACCAGGGCGATGACCAGGGCGGCGAAGGCGACCAGGTCGTAACGCCAGCGGCCCCAGATGAGAAACACGAAAACAAGCGCCAGGATGGCAAACAGGATCATCTGGTCGGTGGTCACGGGCGCCTCGCTGTGGTTATGCGGGCGAAAGACTCACACGTCGCGCGCGTGCCGTCCAGACTTTCCGCTATTCCTCTCCGGCGCCGATGGCCGTTGCGCCGCTGTCATAGCCGTCCAGTTCGATGACATTGCGGTCCGGATCGCGAACGAAAATCGCCCGCATGCCCTTGAATTCGAAGCCGCCGGTGATTTCGATACCCAGTTCCTCCAACATCGCCTCGGTCCGTTCCAGCGAGGAGTCCTGGAGCGCGATGTGGGTGTAGCCGGCATAGCGCGCGTCCACATCCATGAGGATGTTTTCGTCTTTCTCCACGGTGCTCGGGCCCAGCAGGTTGAGCACCAAGCCCGACGGATGGCGCAGGATGACGGGGTGGCCGTCGTCGAACCCGGCGTCGGCGACCAATTCGAATCCCAATTGGCCGTAAAAGGCGACGGACCGGTCGCGATCACGGATGCGGATGCCCACATGGTCGACCATGAGAATATCCAGCACGGCGTTTCTCCGATTCATTAGCCGATTCATTGGCCGATTCGTTGGCCGACCCATTGGCCGATTCATTACGGACACGATTGCGGCTTGGAACACGGCCGGGAAATGTTATCTACATGATCTGCCGGAACGCCACTTCAAGCACCGGCATCCAATTGATCTGCGTTTCAACAGAATCACCGGCCGCCCGACATGTCCGAAATCGAATACTTCTACGCCGCCCATTCCGCCTACGCCTATCTCGGTTCGGCCCGCTTCATGCAGATCGCCCGGGACGCCGGGCGAACCATCGCGCACCGGCCCTACGACTTGCGCCGGGCGGTGCCGGCGGTGGGCGCCATGCCGGCGCTCAAGGGCTGGGCCCTGGAACGCCAGGCCTTCAAATGGGCCGTGCCGTATCATGAATCGGCCGTGAAGTACTGGAAGGAAATCGGCGCCTGGAGCGCCGACATGGACGCCCACAACAACCAGCTGATCGAGCGCCAGGACGTTTTGCAGGCGGCCTGGGCGACCATGAAGGGCAAGAACATCGCCGACGACGCGGCCTTCAAGAAGGAATGGCTGTCCGTCCGTGCGGCGGCGCTTGAGAAGGCCGGCCTGGCTCAGTGAGCCAAGCCAAGGATCTGACGGACACACAGGACGAGTCGGCGGGGGCGTCCAAGTCGCGCCACCGCCCGCTGTCTCTGGGTTGGCGGATCTGCGTCCTGACCGCAACGGTCGTCGCGGTTCTGCTGGCCGTCAATCAGTTCTTCAATCTGGGCTTCTTCATCGGCCACGTCCTGCTGGACAACCACTACCAGTATTTGCTGGTCGGGCTGCTGATGCCCATCGTCTTTCTGGTCTACCCGTTGTCCGGCACGGCGCGGCAGGACGGCGTGCCGTGGTACGACGCCGTTCTGTACGTCGTCACCGTCGTCGTGCTCGGCTTTTTCGTCTACAAGAGCCAGGAGATCATCGACAAGGGCTGGGAGTTCGGCGCGCCCGACAACGTGGTCGTGGTCTGTGTCGTGTTGTGGCTGCTGCTCCTGGAAGCCACCCGGCGGGCCGGCGGCACGGCACTCTTCATCATCGTCGCCCTGGTGTCGGTCTATCCGCTGTTCGCGGACAAGATGCCCGGGCCGATTTCCGGCCTCAGCAGTACGCTGAGCGACGCGGCGGCCTATCACATTCTCAGCAATGAAAGCCTGCTGGGCATTCCCATGCGGGCACTGGCCAATCTGGTCATCGGTTTCCTGATTTTCGGCGTCGCCCTGCAGCACACGGGTGGCGGCAAGTTCTTCATCAATCTGGCGTTCGCCATTCTCGGCCATGTGCGCGGCGGCCCGGCCAAGGTCGCCATCTTCGCCAGTGGCCTGATGGGCTCCATGTCCGGCAGCGTCATTTCCAACGTGGTGACCACGGGCGTCATGACCATTCCGGCCATGCGGCGCACCGGCTTTTCCCGCGCCTATGCCGGCGGCGTCGAGTCCTGCGCCTCCACCGGCGGCGTATTGATGCCGCCGATCATGGGCGCGACCGCCTTCATCATGGCGGTGTTTCTCGAGGTGCCGTACATCGAAGTGGCCGTGGCCGCGGTCATTCCGTCGATCCTGTATTTCTTCGGCCTGTTCATTCAGATCGACGCCTATGCCGCGCGCGAAGATCTGCCCGGCATGGACCGTGCCGACCTGCCGCGCATCGGCGAGACCTTGCGTCAGGGCTGGCAGTTCATCGCCGTATTCGTGTTGCTGATCGTCATGCTGGTGTTCCTCAAGCGGGAAGTGCTGGCGCCGTTCTACGCCACGGCCCTGCTGATCGTCATTCATCAGGTCACCGCCAGGGACCGTTGGGGCTGGGACGCGTTCAAGGCGTTCCTCACCGCGACCGGCAATCTGCTGGCCGAAATCGCCGCCATCCTGGCCGGTGTCGGGCTGATCGTCGGTGCCCTGTCGGTGACCGGCATGGCGGGCACGCTGGTCAACGACCTGGTGTTCCTGGCCGGCGGCAATATCTACATCCTGCTGCTGATGGGGGCGTTCACCAGCTTCGTCATGGGCATCGGCATGACGGTGACGGCGGCCTACATCTTCCTGGCCATCGTGCTGGCGCCGGCGCTGATCCAGGGCGGCCTCAACCCCATGGCCGTGCACATGTTCATCTTCTACTGGGGCATGGTGTCCTACATCACGCCGCCGGTGGCCCTGGGCGCCTACGCCGCCGCGGCCATCGCCGAGGCCAGTCCCATGCGCACGGGCTTCGAGGCCATGCGGCTCGGCAGTATCATCTATTTCGTGCCGTTCTTCTTCGTGCTCGACCCGGCGTTCATCCTGCAGGCTCCGCTCGCGGATGTTCTGGCGGTGACCGTTTCGGCGTTATTCGGCGTCATACTGGTCGCCGGCGCGCTACAGGGTTATCTGATCGGCGTGGGCAATCTCATGATCCACCCGGTCGCCGGGTGGCTGGTGCGCGGTCTGGTGCTCGCCGGCGGCCTGTTCCTGGCGGCGCCGGGCGGCACGTTGCTGCCCTTGTCCAATTGGGGCCTGGCCGGCGTCGCCGCGGTCATGGCGGGACCGGCCATGGCCTTTGCCTTGCTGGTCAACCGGCGCCGTGCGGTGTCCGTGGTCGAGTAAAAGGTTATTCGTCGACGTCGTCGATGTCGGCTTGGCCGGTGATGCGCCGTCGCACGTGCGACCACGATATGCCGATGGCCAGGATCGTGGCGAAGACAACCAACAATATCCAGGTAATGGCTGTCTGCTGATCCAGATTAAGCCAGCCCAAGTCGATGCTGACCCAGATCAGCGCCCCCATCAGGGCCGCCGCCAACACCATGCCGATCGGCCCGATCGAGCGCCAGGTCGCGCGCAGATAGATCACATAGAGGATGACCAGCACCACGCCGGCCAGGGCCTTCAACGCCATGTCCTGCTCGAAGCCGCCGGCGACCCAGCGGTAATAGGACCATTCGGTCGGATTGAAGGTCGCGAAGACCAGGATCAGCGCGACGATCCAGCGGATCAGAAACGACGCGGCGGAAAACGGCTGCTGGGCCATGCCATCCTCTTTGTTAGCTGCCTGCCGCGGTTGCGCGGCACGCCGTATTTAGAACATGTGCGGCGGCGAGGGAACGAAATTTCTGCGCCTGCCGTCGCGGAGTGATTGGCATTGCCTTTGGGGGACGCTAACCTTTCATGAAAAGCACTGCACGGAGTAGCGAGGCATGAATCTGAACGACATCGTCGACCTGGAAAGTTATCCGCTGGATGACGACGATTTTCGCACCGCCAACAAGATGGCGTTCGACCGCAATGGCGTCCTGGTGATGCCGGCTTTCCTGCGGCCGGATGCCATCGACACGGTGTGCCGCGAGGGAGAGGCGTCGCAGCACCATGCCTATTTCTGCAGTCAGAACCATAACGTCTATCTGACGCCGCCGGACCCGGACTACCCGGCCGACCATCCGCGCAACCGGGAAGTCGTCTCCTCGAAGGGCTGCATCACCGACGACCAGATCCCCCGGTCATCGCCCTTGCACGTTCTGTACGATGCGCCCGTGTTTCGCGATTTTCTCTGCACCATTCTGGGCGAGGACGCCCTTTACGACTATGCCGATCCGCTGTCGTCGGTCAATCTGCACTACGCCAAGCCCGGCCAGGAGTTGGGCTGGCATTTCGACAATTCGTCCTTTGCCATCACGCTGATGATCCAGGAGCCGGAACAGGGCGGCGCCTTCGAGTATGTCGAAGGCGTGCGAAACTCCGATCGCGGTGAAATGAATTATGACGGCGTCGCCAGGGTTCTGGACGGCAAGGTCATACCGCACCGGTTGGCCATGGGCGCCGGCGCGCTGGTCTTGTTTCGCGGCCGCGACGCCATACACCGTGTCGCCCCTGTGGAGGGCGGCCGCACGCGCATGCTCGTCGTGCTGGCCTACAACTCCCAGCCGGGCATTGCCCTGTCCGAATCGGCGCGCATGACGTTTTACGGCCGGCTGCAATAGGCCCGGCCGGGTCAGACCGCGCGGCGCACTTCCTCCGGGAACGTATCGGCTTCCGGATCGGTCTGGTTGGCATGGGGGCTGCTGCAGCCGATGACGCTACTACCGGCCCGCTGAAGTCGCTGGCCGCCGACGTCGCCATCAGGCTGCTGGTCAAAGCCTGGATGCTGGCTTAACACCAGGCCAAAAGAGTCCCTTTTTTACAATTCTTTGCCCAGCATCGTCCGTAATCTCCGATGCCTCGGCCGGCGGATCTGATCCGCCGGATTGGACCAACAATGGGGATTGCGTTTCATGTTTCGTGCGTTCCGAGTGTGTTTACCGTTCTTATTGGCGGGTGCCGTGTTCGTTTCGGCCGGTGCCGCCAAGGCAACATTGATCGGCGATACCGTCCGGGTGCAGATGTCATCCATCGATTCGACATTCGTCGTCGCCAACGGCGGGCCGGAGCTGTCCGTTTCCAGTTTTCATTGGGATGTGGAGGCGGCCAGTATCTCGTTTTATTTCGGCCCGGCTTTCGGCTTCACTCTTGGCGCCGGGCTGTCGTTTACGGTGTCGGAACTCGATTGGGTCGGGTTCCCCAATCATGTTCTGTCCAACGCCACCATCACCAGCGCGACCAACGGATTCTCCGGCGCCAACGACAGCATGCTGTCCTTCGACGACCACTCGGTAACCATGGATCTGACGTCGTTCGCCGGTGTCAACCTGGATGGCGTGCCGGGCATCAACATCGCCCTGGAATCCATCGAACGCGGCGTGCCGCAAATTCCGGAACCGTCGGCGTTGCTGGTGTTTGGAATGGGCCTTGCCGGCCTTCTCGCCGTGCGGCGCCGTCAGCCGGCGCCTCCAACGATCACCTGAAGATTGGCGGGTGCGGTCTTGCCGTCGCCGAACATGTCGGCGTAACGCATGGCCGCGTTGGCGTGTTCGCGCATGACCGCTTCGGCGCGGGTACCCTGCCCGGCGAGGATGGCTTCGACGGCGATGTGGTGTTGCATGTGGGCGAATTTCAATCGCTCGAATTCCTGCTCAAGGCGATCGCGGTCGATGGCGATGGCCGACGCCGAGGCAAACGGCAGGCTATCGTTGCGGGCCAGCGCCGCCGCAATGGCCATATTGCCGCCGGCCTCGACGAGCGCGCGGTGAAAACGGGCGTTCACGTCGTGATAGGCGGTGACATCGCCGTCCCTTAACCGTCCGTCGGCGAAAATGGCGTCGCCGTCGTGCAGGCAGGCGAGCAGTGCCGTACGGCGGTCGCCGCCGACACCCCGCTCGGCCGCCAGCCGGGCCGCCAACCCCTCCAGCGTGCCGCGCACCTCGATGGCATCCGTGATGTCGGCGCTGCGGATGCGGCGCACCTTGTAGCCGCGCTTGCCGGCGGCCTCCAGCAGGCCTTCCTGTTCCAATGCGGGCAAGGCGGTACGCACCGGCATGCGGGAAACGCCAAGCCGTTCCGCGATGGGAACTTCCGTCACCCGGTCGCCCGGCGTCAATTCGCCCTGGGCGATCATGTTGCGGATCGCCGAGATGACCCGTTGTCGCTGTTGGCTCACCGTCAGCCCTTTTCCTTTGATTCCGATTTTGATATTTTGGATCCAATAACGGCAATTTTAAAGCCGCTATTTCCAATATTCACAAAAAATGGATCCAAGGAGGCATCACCATGACCAGCCATGCGCCCTATCGGGCCGACGAAGTGGGCAGTCTTTTGCGGCCGCAGGCCATCAAGGACGCCCGTGCCCAGTTCGCCGAAGGCGCCATCGATGCGGCCGCCCTGAAGGCGGTCGAGGACGACTGCATCCGCGACGTGGTGGCCAAACAGGAATCGGTCGGCCTCAAGGCGGTGACCGACGGCGAATTCCGCCGCTCGTGGTGGCATTTCGATTTCCTCGCCGGGCTCGAGGGCGTCGAACTGGTCAGGGGCGAGAAGAGCATCCAGTTCGCCGGCGTGGAGACCAAGGCGGAAAGCATCGCCGTCACCGGCAAGGTGGATTTCGGCGACCACTTCATGCTCGATCATTTCCGCTTTCTCAAATCGGTCGCCAAGGCGACACCGAAGATGACCATTCCGGCGCCGTCGGTGCTGCACTTCCGCGGCGGCCGCGAATCCATCAGCAAGGACGTGTATCCGGACATGGACGCTTTTTTCCATGACACGGCCGAGGCGTACCGCAAGGCGGTCGCAGCCTTCTACGACGCCGGCTGCCGCTATTTGCAGTTCGACGACACCGTGTGGGCCTATCTGTGCTCCGAGAAAGAGCGCGCGGCGGCCAGGGCGCGCGGCGACGATCCCGATCCGCTGCCGGAAATCTACGCCAACATGATCAACCACGCCCTCAAGGACAGGCCGGCGGACATGGTGGTCACGACCCATGTGTGCCGCGGCAATTTCCGCTCGTCCTGGATTTCCGAGGGCGGCTACGAACCGGTCGCCGAGGTGCTGCTGGGCGGCACCGACTACAACGGCTATTTCCTCGAATACGACACCGACCGGGCCGGCGGCTTCGAGCCGTTGCGTTTCCTGCCGAAAGGCGACAAGCGGGTGGTGCTCGGCCTCATCACCTCCAAGTTCGGAGAACTGGAGGCCAAGGACGCCCTCAAGCGCCGTATCGACGAGGCGACCGGGTTCGCCGGCCTCGATCAGTTCTGCCTCAGCCCGCAATGCGGCTTCGCCTCGACGGAAGAGGGCAACATCCTCGAGGTTGAGCAGCAATGGCAGAAACTGGCCCTGGCCGTCGACGTGGCGCAGGAGGTTTGGGGCGAGGTGTAGGCCTGTCGGGGCGCCAATCTGAACGGTATTGCCCACCGGTCCGGGGGAACGGATGAACCGGCCCGGACCCGGTTGCAGGCTACAAGAGCAGCAGCGCGGCCGAGGCGATCAACACGCCGCCCATGGCGCGGTCGAACCACCGGCCGCGCTGAGCGTCTTGCATGAACCGTGTCAAGGCGGTCCCGACCAGAGCCCAAATGGAAAGACACGATGCCGGGACCACGACGAAGATGGCGGCCAGGGCGGCGAGGCCCGCCAGGTCCGCGGCTTGGGCGCTGACGGCGGCGGTGGCCGTCGTGACCATGATCCAGCTTTTCGGGTTGAGCAGTTGAAAGACGACGAGACCCGTTGCCGTGGACGGCAAGGCGGGGCGCGGGGCGCCGTTCGCGGGCCGCCGCCGCATCAGGCCCAGGCCCAGCCACGCCAGGTACAGGCAGCCGGCGAGCGTCAGCGCGGCGCGTAACCTGGGTTCCGCGTCAAACAGCGCGCCGGCGCCCGTCCACACGATCAGCAGCAACAGGACGGATCCGGCGATCACGCCGGCCATCGGCCCGCCGGCGGCGCGAAAACCGCCGTGGGCGGCCCGCTCCAGCACGATGAAGTTGTTCGGTCCGGGCGTGATCGCCGCCGCGATGACCAGGCCGGTCACGCCGATGAACGCATCCATGGCGCTAGACCACGCGCAGCGTGACGGGGTCGACGTCGGCGACCGAACCGTCCCGCAACGCGACCCGTGCCGGACCCAGGGCATCGCGCCCGTGGGGTTGGTTCCAGTCCGTCTCCGGGGCGACGGCGACGATGCCGTGTGGGTTGGTGGCCGTGTCGTTGGCGTAGCTGGCGGCCCGGGCGGCGTCCAGGTCGACGGTTTCGGCCACGCCCTTCCAGGCATACAGGTCGCGCAGGTAGGCGGCCAGGTTCGGGCAGTCGGCGACCCGGCGGCGGCAACAGCGGTGCAGCACATGGTAGATGGCGTCGAAGCGGATCAGCGTGGGAAACAGGCGCCAGTCGCTTTCGCTGATGACGGCGCCCAATAAATACCGCCTGGACGCCAGGTGCGCGTCGAGCCAGTCCAATGTCTCGAACACGTCGGCCACCGCCGCGTCGTAGGCTTCCTGCGACTGGGCGAAACCGGCCCGGTAGACGCCGTTGTTCAACCCCGTCTGAAGCCGGTCGTTCAGGAACGCGATTTCACGCAGCTTGCCGATGGGCCGTAGCGTGAAGTCCGGACCATTACCAGGGAGCGCATCGAGCCCGGCCATGAGCACCGCGGACTCGTTGCACACCACCTTGGCCCGGGCGCTGTCCCACAGCACCGGGACCGTCGAGCGGCCGGTGTATTCCGCGTCGCCCAACGTATAGAGCTGGTGCAAATGCACGATGTCGCGGCCGGTGCCCGGCACGCGCCAGGCCGCTCCGCCGTAGACCGCATAGCCTTCGATCCGCGGCCCGTGGGCGAGGTGCAGCGGCAGGACATGATCGAGTCCCTTGATCTTGCGCACCAGCATGACCCGGTGCGACCACGGGCAGCTCAACGAGGCGATCAGGTGAAAGCGTCCGGGGTGGGTGCCGATGGCGCCGATCACATCGTCCGGCAGCGGCGCGTCGTATCGGCTGGCGGGGCGTATATAGGCGCCCTTCTCGATAATGTTCTCGTCGGCCGTCCAACGGCCGGCAATGACCATGCCCATGTCCGTAACTCCTCGAAACGTGACGGCGAGCTTAAGCGAGTTGCCATAAATCGGCTGTTCTCAAGGGAGATCGTTTTGGTCTATTAATTAGACCATGTGGGATTTGCCGTTGAATGCACTGCGCGCCTTTGCCGCCGTTTGCCAGACTGGCGGTATTCGGCCTGCAGCGAAGGAATTGAAGGTCACGCATTCCGCCGTCAGCCGCCACGTGCGGGAACTGGAGGCCTGGCTCGGTCTGCCGTTGATCGAGAAGCGGCCGGGTGAGCGGTCTATTTCATTGACCGTTCAGGGCACGGCGCTGGGCCGTGCCGCCGTGGCCGGCCTGTCCGAGCTGGCGGATGGGGTGGCGAAGATCCGCGAGGCGCGCCGGGCCAATGCCGTCACGGTGTCGACGACGCCGTCGGTGGCCGCGCGCTGGCTGCGGCCGCGCATGGCCGATCTGGCCGAACAGGCGTCGTGGGTCGAGCTGTCGGTACTGGCCGATCAGGCCGTCGCCGATCCGGCGGCGCAGGGCGCCGATCCGGCGGCGCAGGGCGCCGACCTGTGCCTGCGCATGGGCCGCGGCCCGTGGCCGGACCTGGAGTGCACACCGCTGATGGACGACGCGCTGTATCCCGTCATGGGACCCGACTTCTGGCACCGGCACGGCAGCCCGCGCGACTTGGCGGTGCTGGCCACGTTGCCGCTGATCCACGACCGCGATCCGCAGGCCGGCTGGCAGGCCTGGCGGGATGTCTACGGCCCGGCCGATCTGGACGTGCGTCCCGGTCCGCGTTTTGCGTCGTCCGATCTCGTACTGCGCGCGGCGGTACAGGGGCTGGGTGTGGCTCTGGCCCGGGGGCGCCTGGCCGCGGGCGATGTCGCCAGCGGCGCCTTGATGCGCCCGTTCGGTGAGCTGTCGGTGCCGTTGCCGGACGCCTATTGGATCGTCCGTCCGCTAGGATCGTCTCGCGCCGCCGTCGACACGGTGGCCGATTGGCTGCGGGATCAGGCGGCCGCCGCCGGCCTCTGACGGTGGCCTAGCGGCCCCAGCGCAGGACCACGGGATCCAAAGGCCGGATCAACTGCATCAATTGTTCGCGTGCCTCGGGAGGCAGCGGGGCGATGGGATGGCGGCAGAACGCGGAGCGGATGACGCCGCCTTCCACCATGGCTTCCTTGGCGGCGCGGAAGCCGCATTGGCGGTTTTCGTGGTTGATGGCCGGCAGCACGCGGGCATAGGCCTCGGCCGCCGTATCGCGGTCGCCGGCAAGGTGGGCCGTCAGCACCGGTTTGATCCGGTCTGGGATCAGCGCCGAGGTCATGGAACCGGTGGCGCCGGCGTCCAGGTCGGCCAGCAGGGTAATGCCTTCCTCGCCGTCGAACGGGCCTTCGATGGCGTCACCGCCTTCGGCGATCAGCGCCCGCAGCTTCGCCGCCGTACCGGCGCATTCGATCTTGAACAGTTTCAGCATGCCGATGCCGCGGGCCATGCGCGCCAACAGAGACACTGGTAAATCGACCCCCGACAGCGGCGCGTCCTGCAGCATGATCGGGATGCCCACATCGCCGACCCGGGCGACCTGTTCGTAGGTCTGTTCGGGGGTACCCTTGAGCAGGGCGCCGTGATAGGGCGCCATCATCATGACGATGGCCGCGCCCAGGTCTTTGGCCTGCCGGGCGCGGGCCACGGCGATGTCGGTGGCGAAGTGGCTGATGGTGACGATGACGGGCCGGCGGCCGGCGACATGTTCGAGGCAGAGCCGGGTCAGGGTTTCGCGCTCCGCGTCCGACAGAAGGAACTGTTCGGAATAGTTGGCCAGGACGCAGATGCCGTCCACGCCCTGATCGATCATGCAGTCCAGCACGCGGCGCATGCCGTCCTCGTCGATGGCGCCGGTCTCGTCAAGCGGCGTCGGTGCGACCGGCCAGATGCCGGAATAGGGGCGGGTGGTCATGACGCGGTGACTCCTTCGCGGGCCGGATGTTCGCGGTCACGACAAAATCACGCCTCGCAGATGCAATGTCAAAACAATCGGGGCGGATGACGGTCAGCCGTTGCGGTACAGGTAGCTGTAGCCGTTGATCGCCGGTACGCCGCCGAGATGGGCGTAGAGCACCTTCGATCCCGCGGGAAAGAAACCCGTGCGCACCAGGTCGATCATGCCCTGCATGGATTTTCCCTCGTAGACCGGGTCGGTCATCATGCCCTCGGTGCGGGCGGCCAGGCGGATGGCGTCGTTGGTCTCGTCCGACGGAACCCCGTAGGCCGGATAGGCATAGTCGGTGTTGAGCACCACATCGTCCGCCGTGACGGTGTGCTGCAGCCCGACCAGGTCGGCGGTCTGTTGGGCGATGCGCAGGACATGGGCGCGGGTCTTATCGGGCTCGGCGGAGGCATCGATACCGATCACCTGCCGCGCCCGGCCATCGGCGGCAAAACCGACGATCATGCCGGCCTGGGTCGAACCGGTGACGGAACAGACGACGATGTAGTCGAAGCGGATGCCCATCTCGGCTTCCTGCACGCGGACTTCGTCGGCGAAGGCGGCGAAGCCGAGGCCGCCGAGCGGATGATCCGAGGCGCCGGCCGGGATGGCATAGGGTTTGCCGCCCTTGGCCGTCACGTCGTCGAGGGCGTGCTGCCAGCTTTCGCGGATGCCGATGTCGAAGTCTTCATCCACCAGTTCGATCTCGGCGCCCATCACCCGCGACATGAGGATGTTGCCGACCCGGTCGTAGACGGCGTCGTTGAACGGCACCCAGCTTTCCTGCACCAGCCGGCATTTCATGCCCAGCTTGGCCGCCACCGCCGCCACCTGGCGGGTGTGGTTGGACTGCACGCCGCCGATGGTCACCAGCGTGTCGCAGTTCCGGGCGATGGCGTCGGGCACCAGGTATTCCAGCTTGCGTACCTTGTTGCCGCCGAAGGCCAGGCCGGAATTGCAGTCCTCGCGCTTGGCGTAAAGCTCGACGCCGCCGCCGAGATGATCGGACAGGCGCGACAGTTTCTCGATCGGCGTCGGGCCGAAGGTGAGGGGGTGGCGGGGAAAGCGTTTGGCGATATCGAGCATGACTTGGCCTTCGTTCTGAAAAGATGCCCGAAATGCTAGCGAAATGGCGGTGAATGGTGCGTTCGAATTTCAAGGAATTTTGATAGGTATTGGTATTACATGTCTATATTCTGAGAATGTTATTCAAAACTTCTTTGGCAAATGAGAAAATCCTTCATGGCCGATGATCTCGACCGCACCGATCTCAAGATCCTTCGCCTGCTGCAACGGGACGGGCGGCTGGGCAACGCGGAAATCGCCCGCCGGGTCAACGCCAGTCAGGCCACCTGTTACCGGCGTATCCAGCGCCTGTTCGAGGACGGCTATATCGGCCGGGTGACGGCTCTGGTCGATCCGCAGAAACTCGACCGCGGCACGCTGGTGCTGGTCGGCGTGGTGCTCGACCGCTCGACGCCGGAAAGCTTTTCGGCGTTCGAGGACGCCGTCGCGGGACTGCCGTTCATCCTCGACTGCCACCTGGTGGCCGGCGACTTCGACTATTTCCTCAAGATCCGCGCCCGCGACATCGCCGATTTCAAGCGCCTGCACGGCGAGGAGTTGATCGCCCTGCCCGGCGTGCGCCAGACCCGCACGTTTTTCGTCATGAAGGAAGTCGTCGACAACGCACCGCTGGAGATTTGAACGCCGGAGCCAACCGGGCGGCGCGTCAGATCACCAGGATCGTCCCGTCCTGCAGCATGGACGCGAGATCCGCGTTGCCGAACGGCACGCCGGCGAAAGTGGCCAGATCGGTAAAGCCGTTGCCGCCGCCGTCCATGTCGACACGCAGGGTCGCGCTGTCGTCCCCCACCGCGACGTCGAGGAATTGACCGACGGTCGCGGCGTCCGGGGCGGGGCCGCCGTCGAACAGGTCGCGGAAGTCGAGCACGTCGCCCTCGGCCCGGTCGAAGCCGATGACGGTGTCCACGCCGTCGCTGGCGGCAAAGGCGTAGGTATCGCCGTTCAGCCCGCCGATCAGCGTGTCGCCGCCGGCGCCGCCGGCCAAAATGTCCGCGCCGAGACCGCCGATCAGGATGTCGCCGCCGCCGCCGCCCGTCAGGGTATTGCCGGCGCCGTTGCCGACCAGAATGTCGCCATGGTCCGAACCGATCAGATTGATGAGGCCGGAGAAGTCGTCGCCCACGGCCTCGCCGCTGTTATCGAGCACGTGCACAGCGTCGGTGTCTTCGCTCGACGACGACAATCCGTGGGTGCTGCCGTCGAAGTACAGATCGCCCGTGACGCCGTCCCAGGAAACCAGGTCTTCGTCGTAGAACGAACCCAAGCCGGGCAGGCCTTCCGAGCCCTTGACCGTTATGACCATGGTGTCGTCGGACAGCATCGAGGCACCATCGATATCATCGCTGCTGACGAAGGTGTCCTCGGCGAAGACGATGCGCGCCGCTTGCGGCGCCAGTCCGTCGACGGCGGCCGATCCCGGATTGTACTCGATCAGGTCGCCATCCAGCGCGGCCAGCGTACCGCCGGCGCCGTCCGGCAGGGCGTGATCGGACACGGTGGAGAGAACGAGGTTGCCGTTGTCCAGAATATGCACGCCGTCGATATCCACGGCGCTGCCCAGGCTACTTTCGCTGCCGTCGAACAGCATGGAGAAGCTTGTGCCGTCCCATTCGATCAGGTCCTCGTCGGCGAAGGCGCCGAGACCGGCCACACTGCCGGCGCCGGTGGTCGAGAACACGATATTGCCGTTGGCGCGGACGAACAGGGCATCGATGTTTTCATCCGACGCACTCAGCCCCACCGATCCGCCGTCCAGCAATTTGCTGTATTCGGAACCGTCCCACAGCAACAGGTCCTCGTCGGCGAAGCCGCCGACACCGTCGACCGAACCGCCGCGGTAGGTCGAGAAGACAAACGCCTCGCTGCCCAGATTGGCGGTGACGCCGGTACTGGCATCGACATAGGAGAACGTCTCGTCATCGATCCGCCCGCCGGCCGGCCCGACGGTCACATGAACCGTCGCCGTATCCGACCCGCCATTGCCGTCGGAGACGGTGTAAGTGAAGCTGTCAGTCCCGGTAAAGCCGGAGTTCGGCGTATAGGTCAGCGTGCCGTCGCCATTATTGCTGACCGATCCGCCCGTGGCTTGACTGAACCCAATGATGCTTAAGGCGTCGCCGTCGACATCGGTATCGTTGGCCAGCAGGCTTGCTGCACTGAAGGTAACCGGTGCGTTTTCGTTGGTTGTGACACTGTCGTCGGCTGCCACCGGCCGATCATTGCGGGCCTGCACGTCAACAAAAGCGTTGGCAGTGGAGGTCAGCTCACCATCCGAAATCGTATAGGTGAAGGTGTCGGGGCCGCTGTAGTCGGCATCCGAAATGTATGTGACCGTGCCGTCAGCATTGAGGGTGACACTGCCGTGCTGTGCTTGGGTAACGTCGACTATTGTTAGGCTGTCGCCATCGGGATCGGTGTCGTTGTGTAAGAATCTGAACGGCTGAATCGTGCGTGTCGAATCTTCAATCGCGGTGAGAAGGGCGTCCACCGCAACCGGCGCGTCATTAACTGGGTCGACGGTGACAGCGACGGTGGCGAAACTGATATCGCTGCCGTCAAAGACGGTGTAGGTGAAGTTGTCGGACCCGTAGTAATCGGCGTCCGGCGTGTAGGTGAAGGTTTCGTCGCCATTGTCAGTGAGGGTGCCGTTGGAAGTTTGAGAGAAATCGGTCAGCGTCAGGTCATTGCCATTCCCGTCGTCATTGGCCAGTAGATCGGCAAAGGCGATGACCAGTGGGGCATCTTCGTTTGTAGTAACGTTATCATCGACTGCGTCGATCGCACTTACTAGGACATTGACTGTGGCGACATCACTGCCGCCGTTACCGTCGGAGGTAGAATAGGTAAAGACATCAGTGCCGCTAAATCCGGTATTTGCGGTGTAGGTTAATGTGCCGTTGCCATTGTCCGTAACACTTCCGTTGGCTGCTTGTGTGAAACCGGCGACCGTCAGGTCGTCACCGTCAATATCGCTGTCATTGGCAACAAGATCTGTACCGTCGATGACGAGTGGCGTGTCAATTTGAGCTTTGACAATGTCGTCGACAGCGACGGGTGCGTCGTTGACCGGGTTGACGGTGACGGTGACCTGGCCTTCATTCCATTCTCCGGACGAGTCATAGATTTGATAATAAAAGTGTGCGACGCCGGCGAAATCGGCATCCGGGACGAAGGACCAAGTGTGGCCTTCAATCCATTCCAAATCAAAGTCGCGGGGCAGAGGCGAACGGAAACCGGCGTGATTTAGGAAGTCGCCGTTGAGGTCGACGTCGTTGGCGAGCAAGTCCGCTTTCGTAAAGATGAACGGCGAATCCTCGTCGGTCGTAAATGAATCGTCGTTTGCAACAGGCGCAAAGTTGCCAAGCCCGACAGTTACGGTGACCGTTGCCGTGCTGCTGTCACTGCCATCCGAAACGGTGTAATCGAAAGTGTCGAAGCCGACGAAATCCGTGTCCGGGGTATATGTGAACGTTCCGTCCCCGTTGTCGGTGATGTTGCCATTGGATCCTTGCGTGTATCCGGTCACCGACAGGCTGTCACCGTCAATATCGGTGTCGTTGGAAACAAGTTGCGCCGCGCTGATGATTGCAGACGTATTCGTCGGCGTTAAGAACGAATCGATTTCTGCCGTCGGTGCATCGTTGACTGGATTGACAGTGACATTAACAGTGCCGATCTGTGTGCTGCTGTGATCGCGGACAAAGTATCGGAACGAATCGAAACCATTGAAGTTGGAATCCGGCGTATACGTGATCGTGCCATCGCCATTGTTGACGACGGTTCCGTACGAGCCTTCAATGAGGCTACCGAATGAAAGGCTGTCACCCTCGATATCTGTGTCATTGGCGAGAAGATCGGCCGTAGCAATAATCAGCGGCGTGTCCTCGTCAGCCACCACGTCATCGTCAGTCGGAATTGGCCAGTCGTTTACCGGGAGAACATTGACGGTCATTGTGGCGGTGTCGCTGCCACCGTTGCCGTCAGAAACGGTGTAAGTGAAACTGTCGGTGCCGTAGAAATTGGCGTTCGTCAGATAGACGAAATGGCCATGACTATTTTCGGTGAGGGTGCCGTAGACCGGTTGCGTATACCCGGCGAGTATCAAGTTATCTCCGTCAACGTCGGTTGCTCCCGCAAGCAGTAGGCCGAGCGACAATGAAGTCGGGACGTCCTCTTGCGAGAAGAAGGAATTATCCGCCGCTACAGGCGCGTCGTTGACAGGGTCTACGGTGATGGAGATGCTTGCAGTAGCTTCGCCACCATTGCTGTCGGAGACCGTGTAGGTCAGGCTGTCGGCGCCGTTGTAATTGATGCCGGGGCTATATGTGAAGGTGCCGTCGCCATTGTTGGTGACGCTGCCATGCGTGCCTTGGGATACCGACGTTACGGTCAGGCTGTCACCTTCGGCGTCGCCGTCGTTGCCGATTAAATCAGCCGTAGTGATGGTCAGCGTCGTATCTTCGTCGAGCCACAAGGCGTCGTCTGCAGCCACTGGCGCGTCGTTGACCGGATTGACTGTGATGGCGACGGTCGCTGTATCGCTGCCGCCATTACCATCGGAAACGGTGTAAGAGAAGCTGTCGGATCCATGGAAGTCGGCATTCGGCGTGTAGGTGAATGTGCCGTCGCCATTGTCGATAACGCTGCCGTTTACGCCTTGTGTTACCGCGGCAATACTAAGTCCGTCGCCTTCTGTATCACTGTCGTTGGCCAACAAATCGACAACGGTGACAAGCAAGGGAAGGTCTTCGTCCGTTGAGAAGTTGTCGTCTGCAGCGACCGGTTCGTCATTAACCGAATCCAACGTGATGTCGACAGTGGCTATATCGCTGCCACCCTGACCATCTGACACCGTGTATGTAACTGTGTCCGGACCGGCATAGTCGGCATCCGGGGTGTAGGTGTACGTGCCATCACCGTTGTTGGAAACGGTTCCATGGTTTCCTTGTGACACGCCGGTGATGGTTAACCCGTCGCCGTCGACGTCGATGTCGTTTGCCAAAACATTGGCACCGATGATCAATGGCCTGTCTTCGAGGGTGGAAACACTGTCATCGGTGGCGACTGGCGCGTCGTCGATGGGGTTGACGGTCACCGTCACGATGGCCGGATTACTGAACACCCTGCCATCGTTGGCGTAGTAGACGAATGTATCGGTGCCGAAGAAGTTGGCGTCGGGCGTGTATGTCAGGGTCCCGTAATGGTCATCAACGATATGTCCGTTCTGCGGCTGGTCATACCAACGGAATCCCAGCGAATCGCCATCGACATCGTAATCGTTGGCAAGCAGGCTGGCGTAGGTAATGACAATCCCCGTGTCCTCGTCGGTTGAAACACTGTCGTCAACCGCAGTCGGCCGATAATTGACCATGGTGATGTCGACAATGACCTCTGCCGTATCGCTGCCGCCCTGATTGTCCGAAACGGTGTAGGTGAAGCGGTCGGCGCCCCATCGGTTCGGTTCGGGCGTATAGGTTATCGTGCCGTCGCCATTGTCGACGACACTGCCAATAACGCCTTGTGTGAAACTGACGACAGACAGAGTCCCGCCGTCGATGTCCGAGTCGTTGGACAGCAGATCGGCGATACTTATGATTATAGGGACGTTTTCGTCTGTGTAGTGGATGTCGTTCTCTGCCGATGGTGCGTCGTTGACCGACACAACCGAAATATCAACCGTGCCGGTATCGCTACCACCACGGCCATCGGATACCGTGTAGGTGAAGCTGTCGGCCCCGTTGTAGTTGGCATCGGGCGTATAGGTGAACGTGCCGTTGCCGTTGTCGCTCAGGTTCCCGTGGGCGCCGTTCGAGATGGCCGTGACCGACAGGCTGTCGCCGTCTCCGTCGCTGTCGTTGGCCAGCAGATCGGCGGCGGCGATGATCAGCGGGGTATCTTCGTCGGTCGCCGCCGTGTCGTTCCCCGCCACCGGGTTTTCGTTGGGCGTGCCGACGATGATCTTGCCGTTGTCCATCAGACCCGGCAGGTCGCTAATGGCAAACGGCCGGACGGTGAAATGGGCGAGGTCCTGGAAGCCGGCGGAGCCGCCGCTGCCGTCGGTATCGACCTGCATGATCACCCAGTCGCCGTCGTCCTGAAATCTGAGGAACTGGTCGATCGTATCCCGGTCGGGCACGGGCCCGCCCAGGAAGAGGCCGCTCAAATCCAGGTTGTCGCTTTGCTCGACGGGAACGCCGGTCTGGTCGTAGCGGTAGATCTTGTCGAGACCGGTGCCGAGGTCGGCGGCGGTGAAGACGAACGTGTCGGCCCCCAGGCCACCGATGAGAATATCGGCCCCCGCGCCGCCGACGAGAATGTCGTTGCCGCCGCCGCCGATCAGAATGTCGTCGCCGCCGCCGCCTTCCAGCCGGTTCTCGGCGTCGTGGCCGACGAGGGTATCGTCGAAGGCCGTGCCGATCAGATTGTTGATGCCGGCGTAATCGGCGCCCGCCGCCGCGCCGGTGTTGACCAGCATGTGCACGGCGTCGATGTCTTCGGTGTAGGTCTCGAGGTCATTGCCGCCGCCGTCGAACAGCTTGCCGGCCGCCGTGCCGTCCCATTGCACCAGGTCTTCATCGGCGAAGGATTGCGAGACGGGCAGGGTGGCGGAACCCATGGTCGAAAGGACCGTGGTGCCGTCGGCCAATTGCGAGGTGGCATCGATATCCTCGTTGCCGAGGAAATCGTCCTCCGAGAAGACCAGGCGGGCGGTCTTCGCCGCCAGTCCGTCGACCGTGGTGGTGCCGGGGTTGAATTCGAACAGATCGCCGTCCTCGAGACCGAGGGTGCCGCCGCCGTTCTGGTCGACGCTGGCGCCGCCGGTGGTCGACAGGATCAGATTGCCGTTTTCGAGCACATGAACGGCGTCGATGTCCTCGCCGGTGTCGATGCCGTTGGCGCCGGCGTCGAACCACATGGAAAACGCCGTGCCGTCCCATTCGATCAGGTCTTCGTCGCCGAAATTGCCGATGCCGTTCAGATTGCCGGAGCTTGACGTGGAGAAAACGATATTGCCATTGGATCGGACGAACAGGGCATCGATGTTGGCGTCGAGGCCGATGTCGTCTGCGTTGAGAAAACGGTTATGGGTCGAACCGTCCCAGACGACCAGGTCATCTTCCCGGAACTCGCCGGTGAGGGGGGTATTGCCGACACCGTTCGTCGACATGACGAACGCATCGCTGGTCAATGTGGCGGTGAGGCCGGCGCCCTCGTCGGCGTAGCTGACCGTGTTGGGCGGCAACTCGTCGACGGTGACACCGACGGTGGCGGTATCGCTGCCGCCCTGACCGTCGGAAATCGTGTAGGTGAAACTGTCGAGCCCGAAGAAGTCGGCGTAGGGCGTATAGGTGAGCGTGCCGTCCCCGTTGTCGGCGACGGTGCCGTTGGCCGCCTGGGTGAAGCCGCTGATGTTCAGCGCGTCGCCGTCGACATCGCCGTCGTTGGCCAGCGGCGTGGCGATCACGGCCGCGCCCTGCTGGGTGGTCACGGTGTCGTCCGCCGCCACCGGCGCGTCGTTGACCGGATTGATGGTGATGTACACGGTGCCGCTGCCCGAGGCGCCATTGGCGTCGGTCACCGTGAAGGTGTATTGATCCGTGCCGTTGTAATCCGGGTCCGGCGAATAGTTGATGTACAAGGGGGACGCGTCCATGGCCCGCAATTCCCCCTGGCCCGCGTCCGCCTGGTCTTGTTCACGCGGTCCGAAACCGAGACTTACGATTTCCGACGGGATAAAGACATCGGTACTTCCGCCTATGCTTCCGCCGAATCCGAGCCCGCTGCCGATCCCGTCCCAGCTGCCGATACCGCCTACGCCTCCGTAATCAAACTGACCACCGTAGCCGCTTCCGCTCCCGCTGCCGCTTGTGGTGGACGTCCATATGGTGCCGTGCGCCGGTTCGGACCAGGTGATCGGCTGCCAGTCGCCGGGGTCCACGTCGCCTTCGATATCGGTGACGTTCGCCAGCAGGTCGGCGGCCGAAACGTAGTTGAACTGGTCTTCATCCACCGTCAGGTACACGTCCGGCACGATGGGGGCGTCGTTGACCGGGTTGATTGTGACCGAGACCGTGGCCGTGTCGGCGCCGCCATTGCCGTCGGACACCGTGTACGAGAAGCTGTCGCTGCCGTTGAAGTTGGCGTCGGGGGTGTATGTCACCGAACCGTCACCGTTCAGCGCGACGCTGCCGTTGGCCCCGTCCGATACCGCGGTAATCGTCAGCGCGTCGCCGTCGGCATCGCTGTCGTTGCCGGTCAGTGTGGCGGCGGCCATGATCAGCGGCGTGTCTTCGTCCGTCGTGACCGCGTCGTCGGCGGCGACCGGTACGTCGTTGACGGGGTCGATCGTGATACGGACGGTGGCGGTGTCGCTGTTGCCATTACCGTCCGAGGCAGTATAGGTAAAGCTGTCGCTGCCGTTGAAATCGGCAATTGGCGTGTAGGTGTAGGTGCCATTGCCATTGTCGATCAGCGTGCCATTGCTGGTTGATGTAAGATCGGTGATCGATAAATCGTCGCCCTCGAGATCGACGTCGTTGGTCAGCAGGTCGGCCGCGGCGATGATGACCGATGAATCTTCTTCGGTTCTGACGGTATCGTCCGCTGCCGATACCGCGGGAGGTTCCGGTGTGACAACGACGGTGATGAACGAGTCGTTGGTTAAATGGTCGTCGTTGATCTCCGATACACGAACGCGGAAGGTGTCGTTTCCGACAAAACCATTATTGGGGGTGTATGTATAGGTTCCGTCGCCATGGTCGACTATCGACCCATTGGGAGGTGTCCAGATGTGTTCAATCGACAGCGGGTCGCCTTCGATGTCGTAGTCGTTGGCCAACAGATCATTGGCAGTGAAGCCCAGAGAGGTATTCTTGTACGTGGAGAAAGTGTCATCCACGGCGACCGGGTAGTCGTTGACTGCATACACAGTGTAGGTCATCGTGCCGGTATCACTGCCGCCATTGCCGTCGGATACGATGTAGGTGAACGTCTCCGGTCCGTAATAGTCGGCGTCGGGCGTGTAGGTGTATGTGCCGTCTCCATTGTCGATAATGGTGCCGTGCTCGCCCTGTGATAAGAACGTGATCGTCAGCGGATCACCATCATCGTCCACATCATTATGCGTGAATTGAGCGGCATACAGGGTTCGCGGTGTATCTTCTTCGGATCCGTATGTATCGTCGACGGCGACAGGAATATCGTTGACCGAGTTGACGGTAATGTCGACCGTTGCCGTGTCGTTGCCACCCTTGCCATCGGTGACGTTGTAAGTCAGGTTGTCGGAGCCATGGAAATGGGCGTTTGGCGTATAGGTAAACGTGCCGTCGCCATTGTCCGTCAGCGAGCCGTTCTGTCCTTGTGAGATCGTAGTGATGGACAGCGCATCGCCATCGCCGTCACCATCATTGGCCAGCAGGTCGGCTGTTGCGATGATAATGGGTGTGTCTTCGTCCGTGGTGACGGTGTCATCACCAGCTACCGGCGTGATGTTGTCCGGATTGATTGTAACGAAGACGCGTCCAATGCTTTTGCCGTTCAGGACATGGTTGCCGTCAAACAGCCAGTATTCGAACTGGTCCGTGCCGACAAATCCCGCATTCGGGGTGTACGTGAACGTGCCGTCCTCGTTATCGACCACGCTACCGTTGTTCGGTTGCATGTGGCTCCAAACGGTGAGTGCGTCATTGACGTCCGCATCCGTATCATTGGAAAGCAAGTCGGCAGCACTGATGACCAGTGCCGCGTCCTTGTTGGTGACGAAGAAGTCGTCGCCGGCAACCGGTTCGATATTGTTCTGATCCAATTGGACATCGAAGGAAACACGGCCTGAGTCGAAATTCGTGCCTCCATTGCTGTCGACGATGCCGTACCAAGCCCAGTCTTCTCCCGAAAAGCCATAGGCCGGTGTGTAGGTGTATGTGCCGTCCCCGTTGTCAACCAATTCTCCGTGTGCAACCAGATGCACATAGGTTACTTCAAGCGTGTCACCCTCCCGGTCGATATCATTGGCGAGCAGTTGGGCGTTGGTGAATGTTACCGGATCGTTTTGATGGGTGACGAAGGCATCGTCTTGGGTATACGGCCTGTCGTTAACTGAATTGACCGTGATGGTGACCGTGGCGGTATCGGAGTTGCCTTGACTATCGCTGACCGTATAGGTCAGTTGATCGGTGCCGTAAAAATCCTGGCTCGGCCGGTAATTATACGTCCCGTCGCCAAAGTCATGGAGGTGGCCATTGGTTGCCGTCGAGATGCTGGTCAGCGTCAAGGTATCGCCGTCGGGATCACTGTCGTTTGCCAGCAAATCAGCAGCGGCGATGACAAAGGCGGTGTCCTCGTCGGTGACTAGGTTGTCGTCAACGGCAACCGGCTTATCATTGATACTGTTCACCGTGACGGTGATCGTGCCGTTGCTGACGCCGCCCCGACCGTCTTCAACGCTGTAGGTCAGCGTGTCAAGGCCAGCGAAATCTGCGTTCGGCGTGTAGGTGTACGTGCCGTCACCATTGTCGCTGACCGTGCCGTCGGATCCATCGCTGACACCGACGATGATCAGGTTGTCTCCTTCGGCATCGGTATCGTTGGCCAGCAAGGCGACCGATGAGAAAGCCACCGGCGTGTCTTCGTCGGTGACGATACTGTCGGCGTTCGCCGTCGGTGCGTCATTGACTGGGTTGACTGTTATGGTAACGGTGGCTGTATTGCTAGTGTTGTAGCCGTCAAACGCTTTGTATGTGAATGTGTCCGTGCCGTTAAAGTCCGGGTTGGGGCGATATACGACGGTACCGGCGGAGGTGTTCTTGTATACGCTTCCGTTGTTCGGATTGCTGAGGCTATATATCTCAAGCGCATGCCCATCGGCGTCGCTGTCGTTTCCAAGCAGGGTCGCGATCGGAATAGTGATGGTTTGGTCTTCATCGGTCGTCGCGGTGTCATCAACCGCGACCGGCGGGTTGTTGACGAATATGACTCTGACGTCGACGGTGGCCGTGTCCGATGCCCCCTGACCGTCGGAAACGGTATAGGTAAAACTGTCGTCGCCGAAGTATTCCGCGTTTGGTGTGTATGTGAGCGTGCCGTCGCCGTTGTCGACCACGCTTCCATTACCCGGCTGTGACAAGGCAGTAATGGAGAGTGTGTCACCGTCCACATCGGTGTCGTTGCCAAGCAGGCTGGAGGTATCGATCACCAGCGGCGTATTTTCATGGGTATAAGTACTGTCGTCCGCGGCGACCGGCTGGTCATTGACCGGGGCGACGGTGATGGCCACGGTGCCGGTGTCGGTGACGTAGCCGTCCGATACGGTGTACGTGAAGTTATCGCTGCCGAAATAATCGGCGTCCGGGGTGTAGGTCAGCGTGCCGTCGCCATTGTCCGCCAACGCGCCATGGGCCGGCTGGGTGAAATATGTCAGCGACAGGCCGTCGCCATTGGCATCGCTGTCGTTGGCCAGCAGATCCGTGGCGCCGAATGTCAGGGCCGTGTCTTCAGTGGCCGCCAATGCGTCGTCGACCGCGACCGGTGGGACATTGTCCGGCGGCTCGAAATTGAACGAGACGTATTGATCGGCGAACTGGGCGCCCTCGATGCCGGTCAGGGTATTGGTGCCGTCATCGCGATCGCCGGCGTTCAGATCGGTGACGGTGATAATGGCGTTGTCGACGACGATGTCGTAATCGGCGAGGTTGCCCGAGAAAACGGCGACGTCCTCTCCCTCGCCACCTTCCATGACGTCGTCGCCGGCGCCGCCGATCAGTTCGTCATTACCGAGGCCGCCGAACAGATTGTCGTCGCCCCGGCCGCCGTCCAAGACGTTGTCGGCGGTGTTGCCGATGAGCTGGTCGTTGCCGTCGCCGGTGTAAGCGTTTTCGATCAGTGTCGCCGGGTCGAGATAGAAGCTGCCGTTGGCGATACTGCTCATGAGCCCGGGCGTGAGATTGAGGACCGTATCCGTCGTCACGGCGGCGGCGTTGACCGTATCGGTTCCGGCGCTGTCGTCGATGGTGAAACCGGAATTGCCGGCGGCGACGAACTCGTCGGTGATGACATAGAGGTCATCGTCGGTGACCGGATCGCCTTCCAGCGTCAGGGTCCAATCGTTGAATGTGCCCTGATCGCCGGACACGGCATCGTTCACTCTCAGGGTCCAGTCGCCGACGCCGTTTTCGCCCCAATACTGGGTGCTGGTCACCTCGAATTTGATGTCGTCCCGGCTGGTGCCGTATCGATTGTACGACGTCTTGCCCGGCCGGTTGATCAGGACGCTCTCGGTGCCGTCGGGGGACGTCAGCGTGATGTGGAGGTCGCCGACCCAGGTGTGATCGATGTCCAGGTCGACCCTGACGTGATCGATTTGCAGCGCCCCGGTGTCCGCGACGGTGATGGTCGAATAGACGGGCTGGAAGTCGTTGATCGCCTGATTGACCTGCGCGACCGTCGAATGGGAGGCGAGGTTGCTGTAGGTGTGCTGCAGGGTCCACGTTTCGGCCAGCCGGACCGCCGCGTGGGCGTCGACCAGGCCGAAGCCGAAATCGTGACTGACATGCAGGCCGCCCCCGTTCCAGTTTTCGGCGCCGTTGATCTGCCACGACGAGCCGGTCAGCTTGTCCGACCTGGCCGAATAGCCGAGGATTTCCTGGACGTCGCGGTAACCCAGGTTCGGGTTGGCTTCGAGCATGAGCGCCACGGTGCCCGCGACGATGGGCGACGAGAACGACGTGCCGTCGATGGTGACGTAATCGCCGGAGACGTACCCGCCGCTGCCGGTCTTGTCCGTGGTGACGATATCCACACCGGGGGCCGAGACCAGCAGTGCCGCGCCGGGCGTGCTGAAATCGGCCCGGGCGCCCGTATTGTCGACGGCGCCGACGGCGATGGTATACGGCGAGTTCTGGAAGCTGTGATAATTGACGTCCTGGCCGCTGTCGCCGTCGTTGCCGGCGGCGAAGACGAACACCGTGCCCAAGCCGCCGCGCCCCGCGGAGACGGCGTTTTCGATGCCGGCCGCCGACGCGGCGAAAGTGCTGGAGTCGAAATCGTCGAAAAAGTAGCCGCCGTAACCCCAACTGTTGTTGGAGATGTCGACGTCCACCTGCCGGGCCATGTTGTCGGCGATCTGCCCCTGGGTGCCGCTGTCGAAGTCCATGCGGAAGCCGGCCACCTCGGCACCATGGGCGACACCGACCACGCCGGTGCCGTTATTGGCCGCGGCGGCCGCGGTGCCGGTGGTCGCCGTCGCGTGATCTTCGCTGCTGTTGGGCGCCGGGTCGTCATCCCGCCCCCAGGCATCGTAGTCGATCGATGTGTTGTAGTTGGGCGCGAGGTCCGGATGGGTGTACTGCACACCGGAATCGACGATACCGATGGTGACGCCCTGGCCGGTATAATCGTCCCAGACCGGTACGACGTTGATGTCGACACCCGCCGTGCCGCCGTTCTGGCCGGTGTTCTGAAGATGCCACTGATCGGAGAAGCGGGGATCCGTCGGCAGGGCCGCCATGCTGCCGGCGACTTCGAAGGTGCCGACTGTGGCTGACACACCGCCCGGCCGCCAACCGAACGGCGAATGGAACTCACCCGCGCCGGCCCGCCATTGCCACCAATCGTACTCGCCGGAAAACGCACTGGCCGCGAACGCAAACAGTCTCGAAGTCATCGAGATCTCCTACCCCCATAAACTACGCCGGTTTTGACCTACCCACGACCAGGTATCCGGACATTTTCGTCAGTGAGCGCTTGCCCACCTAACGTTGAATATCAACAGATTAGCATTACCAAATGGCGTGGTAACCAACAATTAGGGTTAATACGAAGATTTTTCGTGACAGATCGCGCAACAAAGGCCCTGAATGCCGGGGAAAGTCGATGGGGGCGGTGGCATTGCGCCTGCCTGGGGATGGACAGCGGGAGAATGCATCCATGGCACTACTCGAGGGCCGCAGCGCGGTGATCACGGGCGGCGGCACCCGTTCCGGTATCGGGTTCGCGACGGCGCGGCTGTTCGTCCGTCATGGCGCCCGTGTCGCCGTGCTCGATTTGCCGGAGACCGATTCCGCTTCGGCGGCCGCCGATTTGGATGGCGATAGCCTGGGGATCGCCTGCGACGTGCGGGACAAGGCGGCGTGCCTTGCCGCCGTCGACCACGCCGCCGCGGCGTTTGGGGCTCCCGATATCCTCGTCGGCAATGCCGGCGTGGTCCACGGCACGCCGGTGCTGGACATCGGCCGGGACGAGTACGACGAGGTGCTCGACGTCAACCTGCGGGGCAACTTCAACATGGCCCAGGCGGTTATCCCGCACATGAAGACGGCGGGCAACGGGTCGATCGTCCTCATGTCGTCCATCGCCGGCCAGGCCGGCGGCGGGTTGTTCGGCCGCTCCCACTACGCCGCCGCCAAGTCGGGCCTCTTTGGCCTGGCCAGGGCCCTGGCCCGCGAACTGGCGCCGGACGGCATCCGCGCCAACGCCGTCGCGCCCGGCGTCATCGACAACGACTTCACCAGGGGCGCCATGACCCGCGCAGACAAGGACGCCATCGCCGCGACGGTGCCCATGGGGCGCCTGGGCACCTCGGACGACGTCGCTAATGTCTGCCTGTTCCTGGCCTCCGACCTCTCGTCCTACATGACCGGCGCCGTGCTGCCGGTGAACGGCGGGCTGCTGATCGCTTGAGGAGCCCGCTCCTTGCGGCTCGCGCCACTTCGCCACATGGCGGGACTGCCGGCGGTGCGATAGCGTATGGCGTTCGACGAAAAAAAGGTCCGATCATGTCGTTCCGTAGCTTGAGCACGGCCGCTGCCGTGCTGTGCTTTCTGCTGTCCGCCTGTCTGCTGTTTCTTCCGGAAATCGTCTACCGGCTGTTTGCGATGGTGCAAACGGACACCTCGGACCTGTTGGCGAAACGGGCGGCGATGCTGTTTCTCGGCCTCGGTACCGTCAATCTGTTGATTCGCACCGCGCCACCGTCGGAGGCCCGCCGGGCCGTGAGCGCCGGCATGGCCGTGGCGATGGCGGGATTGGCCTGCATGGGCGTATTCGAGTTTGTCCGTGGCCACGCGGGGCCCGGCATCTGGTTCGCCGTCGTCATCGAAGTGGCGTTCGGCGGCGCCTTTTTGCTGGCATGGCGGGGACGCCTCGAGGCTTAACCCGCCCGCAGCTTCTCCACCGCCGCCAGCTCGATACTCGCGCAGATCACGTCCATGGCCTTGGCGATGTCGTCCGGTGACGGCATGGTCGGGGCGATGCGCAGATTGCGGTCGCGCGGGTCCTTGCCGTACGGGAACGTGGCGCCGGCGCCGGTCATCTTGACGCCCGCTTCGGCGGCCAATGCGACCACGCGCTTGGCGCAGCCGTCCGGCACGTCGACGCTGACGAAGTAACCGCCCTGCGGTTTGCTCCACGTCGCCAGGCCCTTGCCGCCCAGGTGGTTTTCCAGGGCATCCAGCACGGCGGCGAACTTGGGCGCGATGATCGCGGCGTGCCGGTCCATGTGGGCGCGCAGGCCGTCCAGGTCGCCGAAAAATTTCACATGCCGCGCCTGGTTGATCTTGTCCGGCCCGATGGTGGCCACGCCCATCTTTTTCGACGCATCGGCGATGTTGCTCTCCGACGCCGCCAGGACGGCGATGCCCGACCCGGCGTGGGTGATTTTGGACGTGGAGCCGAACATCAGCGCCCGGTCCTCGTTGCCGGCGGCGCGGCACGCCGCCAGGATATTCTTCACCGTGGCAACGCCGCCGCCCAGGTGATGCACCGCGTAGGCGTTGTCCCACAGGATGCGGAAATCGGCCGCCGCGGTTTTCATGCCGGCGAGCCGGTCGACAACCGCGTCCGAGTAGGTGATGCCGGTGGGGTTGGAATATTTCGGCACGCACCAGATCCCCTTGATGGCGGCGTCGTTGGCCGCCAAATCCTCGACCCGGTCCATGTCGGGGCCGTCGTCGTCCAGATCGACGGTGATCATTTCGATGCCCAGGGTTTCGCACACGGCAAAATGGCGGTCGTAGCCCGGTACCGGGCACAGCACCTTGGCGCCGCCCGGCACCTTGCCCCACGGCTCGCTGCCGCCGGGCATGCCGTAGAGCACGGCGCCGGCCAGGGTGTCGTACATCAGGTTGAGGCTGGAATTACCGCCGACGATGATCTCCTTCGGCGTCACCTCCATGTATTCGGCGAAGAACTTTTTGGCCTCGGGGGTGCCCGTACCCAGACCGTAATTGCGGTAATCGGTGCCGTCGTCGCCGAACACGTCGTCGGGCCCGACGATGGTGAGGATAGCGTTGCTCAGGTCGAGCTGTTCGGGCGCCGGCTTGCCCCGGGTCATGTCGATCTGGGTGTTGCGTTTGGCCAGCTCGCGGTGGCGTTCGCTGAGGGTCTCCGCCGCGGCACTGAGGGCGGCGGCATCCATATCGGCATAGGCTTGGACGGTCACGGACTTGGCCTCGGTTCAGGTGGGAGTTTCGGCCCGAACTAACGCCGATTCCGGACCTGCGTCAACCGGATTGAGGATTTTTCGCCTCCGTCACCGGCCGGTCACATTTTTCGGTCATGGTCATCCGGTCCGGCCGGCCTCAAGGGCCCGGCGGGAAGCGGTCAGCAAGGATTGCAGGAAAAGGAATGCCGGTCATGAATTTCGGTACGGTCGTATCGTACAGCCCCGATACCGGACGTGGTTTGATTGCGCCCGACAGCGGCGCCGCGCCGATCCCCGTCACCCCGGCGGCGGTCGCCGCCGCGGGCCTCGGCCAACTGGCCGAACGCCAGCGCGTCGGCTTCGACATAGCGCCGGCCAACGATGCGGGCTCCACGGCGGTGAATCTTTGGACCACCTGGTCGGGGCGCTGAGCGGCGGACATCGCCCCGAACCCCCGGTCGGATCCGCATTCAAACGTCGAGGTTTTGCCTGTACGCTTCTCGGGTGTTCAACGCCGGAAGGTTCCGGGCATGATGCTGCGGCGCCCATCCAAACCTATACTACGGCCGTTCGTGTCGCTGATCTGGGCAGGCGGCGGGACCGGTCACGCCCAGCAGGCGGCGCGTGAACTGGTCCTGCCCACCGGCGCCATGCATTTGGTGTTCCGCCTCGGCGGCACGCCGTTGCGCCTGTTTGCCGGTGCCGGCGACGCCGTGGGCTCCACGGTGGGCATGTCCATCATCGGCGGTGTCCGTGCCGCGCCGTATGTGAAGGCTCTCTCCGCGCCCGAACCGATGGTCGGCGTCATGTTGCGCTCCGGGGCGGCCGAGCCGTTGACCGGCACACCCGCCGCTGTCCTGGCGGGTGCTCACACCCCTCTCGAGGATGTCTGGCTCCCGACCGACTTGGCCGAACTGCGCGGGCGGCTTTTGTCGGCACCGTCATGCCGCGAACGGATGGCCATCACAGAGGATTTCCTGGCAGCGCGGGTGCGGGAGGAGCTTAGCGTCAGCCCTCTGATCGCCCGGGCATTGGCCCGGTTCGATGCGGGGGACGCTGTCGGTGCCGTGGTGGCGGACAGCGGCTACAGCCATCGCCATGTGGTGCGTACGTTTGAACAGGCCGCCGGCCTGACACCCAAGACCTATTGCCGGTTGCGCCGTTTCGGCCGGGTGCTGGAGCGGTTCCAGGCAACGCCGGAAAACCCGTGGGCGGATATCGCGGCGGCGGAAGGTTATGCCGACCAGGCCCATCTGAGCCGGGAATTCCGCGCCTTCGCCGGGGTAACGCCGGGTCAGTACCGGCGCGTGTCTCCGTCCGCGCCGCGCCATATTCCGATAAGTGTTGACCGCCGCCGCGCGATTTAGGTCAAATTTCATCAAGACCCGCGTGGGCCATCGCGGGCAGGCTGGCGGTCCATCGAAACTAAACGAGGATGTGTGATGTCGATCCACGAACTGTTCGTCTATCTGCGCTTCAAGGACGCCGAGGCCGCCATCGCCTATTACAAGGACGTGTTCGGCGCCGAGGAATCCTTCCGTCTGGTCGAACCGGGCGGCCGCATCGGCCATGCCGAATTGTCCCTCGCCGGTACCACGCTGATGGTCAGCAACGAATTTCCCGAATACGATATCCACGCACCGGCGCCGGACGGCCCCGGCACCTTCGTCATCCATCTGCACGTGGACGATGCCGACGCCCTGCTCGACAAAGCGGTGGCGGCGGGTGCCAAGCTCGTCCGCCCGCCACAGGATCATTTCTACGGCGAAAGGTCGGGCACCATCCGCGACCCGTTCGGCTATGACTGGCTGATCGGCCATTCCATCGAAGACGTGACGACGGAGGAAATGCAGCGGCGCTACACGGAGATGGTGTCCGGCGGCTGACCGGCCCGCGCCATCCGTGGCATCGGCGCGCCGGAAACGCTAGTCTCTGCAAAACAGATTCGCAGGGAGCCCGCCATGCCGCGCTGGACCGACCGCCGCCGCCGTTTCCGTGAAATCCTCAGCACCGAGCACTGTGTCTACCCGGCCTCGGTCTACGATCCGGCCTCGGTGCGCATCGCCGAGCATTTGGGCTACGAGATGGGCATGTATGCCGGTTCTCTGGCCTCGCTGGCCGTATTGGCGGCGCCGGACTTGATCGTGCTGACCCTGTCCGAATTCGCCGACCAGGCCATGCGCATGGGCCGGGCGTCCGAGCTGCCGCTGTTCGCCGATGCCGATCACGGCTACGGCAACGCGCTGAACGTCATGCGCACGGTGGAGGAACTGGAAGCCGCCGGTATCGCCGGCCTGACCATCGAGGACACCGACCTGCCGCAGCCCTACGGCTCGGGCGGCCAGGCGCGGCTGCTCGGCATCGAGGAAGGGGTGGGCAAGATGAAGGCGGCCCTGGCCGCGCGGCGCGACGCGGACATGGTCATCGCCGGCCGCACCTCCGCCGCGCATCTGACGTCGGTCGAAGACGCCGTCGCCCGCTGCAAGGCCTACGAAGCCGCCGGCGTCGACGCCCTGTTCCTGGTCGGCGTGCGATCCCGCGATGATCTTGAAACCATCGCGGCGGACGTCAACGTGCCGCTGCTGCTGGGCGGCGGGTCGAAGGACCTGCGCGACCCGGCCTGGCTCGCCGGCCACGGCGTCCGCTTCCTGCTGCGCGGCCACCAGACCTTCCCGGCGGCGGTGCAGGCGGTCTACGCCACCATGAAAGCGCTGCGCGACGGCGTCGAGCCGGAAGACATCGCGGGCAAGGCATCGGCCGAGTTGATGCAGGCCATCACCTGTCAGGCCGACTACGACACGTGGCGCGAGGACTGGTTGTAGTCGGCGCCGCCGTTGAGCCCCGTCAATGCAAACGTTACCGTTCCGTGGCAGCCTGATGACAGGAGGAAAACGAGCGGAAAGGCGGTGACACGATGTTGACGTTCGAAGACTGCCTCGGCCTGTGTGAACTGACCCAAGACGAAATCGACGCCATCGCGCAACACGAACACATCCCCGAGATGGCGGCGCTGGAACTGGGCGAATATCTGGTGCACACCGACGACGGCGTGCGCATGATCAAGCGCATGATCCTGGACGACATTGCCGACGCGAAACGGCGCAAGGACATCGAGCGCGTATTGTGCCTGAAGATGACCCTGAGACACTTCGTCGACACGCACCCGGACAATGCAAACGTGGATTAGTTCGTATGTCCCGCAAATCAGGACATGCTCAATGAGTTGAAGTCGTCGGTTTCGGAACGCATCGCGGTGCTGTTTCGATTGCTGTACCCTACCCCTTATGGCCGTCGACTCTTATATCATTTGCACGTCACCGCGCAGCGGCAGCACGCTGCTGTGCCGGCTGCTTTCTCAGACGGGTGTGGCGGGACATCCAGGTTCGTATTTTCATGAACCGTCGTTGAAGTCGTGGCTCGGCTATTATGACCTGCCGATCACGTCCACGGGATCGGAACGGGAGCTTCTGGATGGAGTCTTCCGGGCGGCAATCGCCGAGGGGAGCGGAAACACCGGTATCTTTGGCCTTAGACTGCAAAGGCACAGCTTCGACTTTTTCCTCGAGAAACTGGCTGTCCTGCAGCCGTCGCTTTCAAGAGATTCCCAGCGTCTCGCCGCAGTGTTCGGAAGAGTATCGTTCATTCATTTGACGCGGCGTGACAAGCTGGAACAAGCGATTTCGTATGTGAAAGCGGACCAATCCGGGCTGTGGCATGTGTCATCGGACGGGACGGAGTTGGAACGGCTGGCTTCCCCCCGGGCACCGACATATGACGCGGACAGGATAAATGACCAACTTGAGCGGTTCCTGGCCTACGATCGAGATTGGAATACATGGTTCGATCGCGAACAGATCGAGCCACTTCGCATTACCTACGAAGCGCTATCTGACGCTCCTGAGAAGACATTGGGCACGGTACTGGATTTCCTTGGGCTGGATCGCGAAGCCGCCTATGGCGTGAAACCTGATGTCGCAAAAATGGCGGACGGCACCAGTCGTCAATGGTTCGACCGCTTTCGGGAAGAACACAAACTAATATAACGGCAGCTCTTCTTTCGCGTGGGTTTCAAAGCCTCGGTTCTAAACATCGTCGGCAAGCAGCCGGATTTGGTCGGGCGGCGGCCGGCGCCGGCGTCAGGCCGAAATCCTTAGCCGTCGACGGCAAACAGACGGACTGGGGCCTGCCGGCCCTTGACCTGATGTTCGGCCAGGGCGCGCACGGCGATGTCGGCGGGAATCCGGGCCTGGACCGCGTCCGAGATCAGGAATGTCTCGCCGGTCGCCTTGCAGGCGTCCTCGACCCGGCTGGCCACGTTCACGGTATCGCCGATGACGGTATATTCCAGCCGGGATTCCGTGCCGATATTGCCGGCGATGACCGGCCCGTAGTGGATGCCGATACCGTGGCGGATCGCCGGTTGGCCGGCTGCCGACCGGTCCGCATTGAGGTCGGCGAGCGCCCGGTTCATGGCCAGGCCGGCCCGCACCGCCCGTTCGGCATCGTCGTTTGCCGGGTCGGGCGTGCCGAAGGTGACCATGATGGCGTCGCCGATGAACTTGTCGATGGTGCCGCCGAAGCGGAAGATCTCCTGCACCATGCGCTCGTGGTACTGCGACAGCAGGGCGACGGCGTCCGACGGCGCCAGTTTCTCGGTCATCGCCGTGAAACCGCGGATGTCGAGGAACATCACCGCCACGTCCTGGGTGCGGCCGCCCAGACCCGTGACGCCGCCGCCCTCGTCGGCGATGCGGGCGACCACGCCCGGTGAGAAGTAGCGGCCGAGCCGGGCGTTGGAGACCTCGAGCTGCACGCCCTGCACCACCGTGCGGCGGGCGGTGTAGGCCATGTATCCGGTGATCAGCCCGACCAGGCCGATCGTCATCATGGCGGTCAGGGTGAATTCGGCGCTCAAGGCCGGTCCCATGATGGCGTCGAGATAGCCGCCGACGACGGTACGCTCGTCGGCCAGGATGTAGGCCATCAGTGCACCATGCACGGCGACGGCCCCGGCCGCGACCAGGATGGGATAGAGCGGGCGCAGCGCCAGCGCGTTCAACGCCACCAGGGTCAGCGACATGATGGAGAGCTGGGTTTTCAGCATATAGGCCGGCGGGACCGCCTGGCCGCCCACGGACACGTACCAGATGACCGGCAACGCGGCGAGGATGGCGATATCGATGAGGCTGCCGGCGACACCGACGGCGCCGACATGGCGTTTGCGGGCCAGCAGAACCACGGACACGACGATGGCGACGGCGGCGATGGCGGCCAGGGCCGTGGCGGCCACCTTTTCGAATACGCTGGCGCCGACCACCCAATGGCTGACGGCGATGATGGCGAGGGCGACGGCCCGGACGAAGGTCAGAGTGCGCACGCCTTTGCGTTCCCGCTCGGCCAACAGGGCGTCCGACTGCCGAACCGGCCGGGGCAGGGTGGCGGTCTCCGTCATGACGCCAGACGCCGGGCCGCGGCGTGGGCCCGGTCGACGTAGGACACGTCGCCATGGATCAGGGTCAGGACCTGCGCGCCCTCGAACATCAGGGCGATCTGGATCGCCAGATTTTCCGGTTCCGCCGCGCCCGTATCGCGCAGAATATCCGTCAGCATGGTTTCGATGGCGGCCTTGTGGGTGCGGGCGACCGTGCGGGCCGGATGGCCCTTCAGGTCGGCCAGTTCCATAGCCAGGCGGGTGAAACCCGAACCCTTCCAGCGCGGCGTTTCGACCCACCGCTTCAGGGCCGTGAACAGATTGTCGATCACTTCCTCCGTCGTCGCGGCGCCGGTTTTGGCCCATTGCTCGATTCGGGCGAGCGACAGGCCGGCCCGGTTGTCCAGCACCGCCGCCAGCAGGGCGTCCTTGCTGTCGAAATGGTAGTACAGCGTGCGCTTGGTGAAGCCGGCCCTGTCGGCGATTTCGTCGACACCGACCCGGGCGAAGCCTTCCTGATAGAACAGGTCGTAGGCCGCATCGAGAATCCGGGTCCTGCTGTCGTGTGCCTGCTTCGGCATGGCCTCTCCCGTCCCATGTATACCGACGAGTGAGTATACATGGGACGGGGCAAGAGTACTCTGATCGGCGGACAGCACAAGGAGTTGCCGCCATGACCGACGCCACCATCCGCGCCATCACCGCCCGCCCCGTTATCGCCCCACTGGCGGTGCCGCTCAAATCCGCCTCGGGCACCATTCCGGCGGCACCGCTGGTGCTGTTCGACGTCGCCACCAGCGAAGGCGTCACCGGCCACGCCTATGTCTTCACCTACAGTGCCCTGACCATGGCGCCGGTCGTCGCCTTCACCGACAATCTGGCGCCGCAACTGACCGGCCGTCCGGTGGCGCCGGCGGCGATCATGGCCGAAACCGAAGACATGTTCCGGCTGATGGGCCGGCAGGGCCTGGTGGGCATGGCGCTGGCCGGCATCGACATGGCCCTGTGGGACGCCCTCGGCAAACTGCACGGCTTGCCCGTCGTCGAACTGCTGGGTGGCACGGTCCGGCCGCTGCCGGCCTACGACAGTCACGGCATGATCGACCCGGCGGCGGACGCCGGCCTGCTCGAAGCCTCGCTCGAGAAGGGCTTCAAGGCGGTCAAGATCAAGGTGGGGCTGGGCGGCCGCGCCGACATCGCGGCCAACGTCGCGGCGGTGCGCCGCATCATCGGCGACGACGTGGCGCTGATGGTCGACTTCAACCAGTCGCAGACCGTTCCCGATGCCCTCGATTGCATCAAGGCCATCGCCGAGTACGACATCGGCTGGATCGAGGAACCGGTGCCGGCGGAAGACCTGGCGGGCCACGCCCGCATCCGCGAACGCTCTCCGGTACCCATCCAGACCGGCGAGAACTGGTGGTTCCCCGAAGGCATGGCCCTGTCGGTCCAGGCCGGGGCCAGCGACTTCGCCATGCTCGACATCATGAAGATCGGTGGCGTCACCGGCTGGCTGCGGGCCATGGGCCAGGCGGAAGCCGCGTCGCTGCCCGTCTCGTCCCATCTGTTCGACGAAGCCTCGGCCCACGTTCAGGCGGTGACGCCGACGGCGCACTGGCTCGAACATCTCGACATCGCCTCGGCCATTTTGCAGGAACCGGCGCGGGTGGTGGACGGCACCATCACGCCGCGCGGCCCCGGCCTCGGCATCGCATGGGACGAGACGGCGGTCGGGAGTCTCATGAACTAGAGCAGTTCCTCTTTAGATGGAAGCATTCTGACGGGGCGTATTGGCGCCAAGGCCAAGGCTGGCGGCGGCGGCCATACCTGGCGGTATGGCCGAGACGGCACCCGCCGGATTTGGCGCCAAGACGCCCGTCCCTCCGGGTTTCCGAGCGGCCGCCCCCCACGGCGTCAGACGGCTTGCGCGATGCACCACATCGCGCTGCCCCGTCTTGCTGGTGGATGGGCAGGCCGCTCGAGAAACAGAATGGTTCCATCTGAGGAGGAATTGCTCTAGCGAAAATCCCGGCGCGATCTTGCACCCGGCAAGGGCTTTTGCCATTCTGCGGCTCTTTTTCGGGGAACGGCGCATGAAATCGGCCAACGAGATATTCGCCGGCTATGGCACGACCGTGTTCGAGGTCATGTCGCGACTGGCGATCGAGCATAATTCCATCAACCTGGGGCAGGGGTTTCCCAGCGGCAACGGCCCCGAGGACGTGCGCGCCAAGGCGGCCGAGTGCCTGGGCGACCAGCCCAATCAATATCCGCCCATGCTGGGCGTGCCGGAATTGCGCCAGGCCGTGGCCGACCACGACAAGCGCTTCTACGGTTTGGATGTGGATTGGCAGACGGAAGTCATGGTGACATCGGGCGCCACCGAAGCCCTGGCGGACTGCCTGTTCGCCTTGATCAATCCGGGCGACGAGGTCGTGGTGTTCGAGCCACTTTATGACTCCTACATCCCGATCATCCGCCGGGCCGGTGCGATGCCGAAAATTGTGCGCTTGGAGCCGCCGAACTGGGACGTCCCGCGCGAAGCCCTGGAAGCGGCCTTTTCCGACAAGACAAAGTTGATCCTGTTCAACACGCCGATGAATCCCACCGGCAAGGTCTTCGACGCCGATGAAATCGCCTTTATCGCCGGCCTGGTCGAACGGTACGATGCCTATGCGGTGTGCGACGAGGTTTATGAACACATCAAGTTCGACGGCTGGAACCATATTCCGCTGATGACCCAGCCCGGCATGCGCGAACGCTGCCTGCGTATCGGTTCGGCCGGCAAAACCTTTTCCCTGACAGGCTGGAAGGTGGGCTACATCACCGCTTGCGCCGGGCTTCTCTCCATCGTCGCCAAGGCGCATCAGTTCGTGACGTTCACGACGCCGCCCAATCTGCAGCGGGCCGTCGCCTTCGGTTTGCGCAAGGATGACGCCTATTTCGACGCGTTGGCGGCCGATATGCAGCATAAGCGTGATGTGCTGCGCTCGGGGCTGGAAGGCATCGGCATGGCCACGGCGGCCTGCCATGGCACCTATTTCCTCAATGCCGACTTCAAGCCCCTGGGCTTCAACGGCTCCGACGTGGATTTCTGCCGTCATATCACCGTCGAAGCCGGCGTCACCGCCATTCCTGTCAGCGCTTTCTACAACCAGGGCGGAGACAGCGGCGTCGCCCGGTTCTGCTTCTGCAAGGAGGACCAGGTGCTGGAACAGGCGATCGAACGCCTGGCCCGGCATTTTGCCGGCTGATTGGGCCGGAAACGGCGGAAACGGCGCTTGACCCCAAGGGCGCCGGGGATTAGATAGGGCGTCTCCCGGTGGCGGGAGTAGCTCAGTTGGTTAGAGCGCCTGGTTGTGGTCCAGGAGGTCGGGGGTTCGACTCCCCTCTCTCGCCCCATTTTCCCTCAAGATTCGCTATTCGACGTCTTCGGTCCGAACCGATGCCAGAGCGGCCGTATTGGGTCGCGTAACGATCCACGCGGCGATGGGGGCGAGTATGACTCCGATGATCACCGGCAGCACCCAATCGTCGGCCACGAACAAAGTCGTGTAGACCAGACTGAGCGTCATCACGGTCACGGCCAAAATCTTTGCCGATGTGGCGATCGCCCGGTGCTGGTGCCAGGCGCGGACGGGTGGCCCCAGTCTGGGATGGTGATAAAGCCAATTGTGAAAGCGCGGCGAGCTTCTGGCGAACGCCCACAAGGCGATCAGCAGAAATACGGTGGTCGGCAACAGCGGCAGGAATATGCCCGCGGTCCCGACCGCGACATTGAGAAATCCGAACGCAATCAGGGCATACCGTGCCAGCCCGGTTATCGGGCGGTACGGATCGCTGTCGGTTCGGTCCTGCGAATTCAGCACCAGGGTCATGGCCTTCCGATCTCCATCCCCCGATGACACGGCGTGCGCCTGCGCAGGGTGGAGCAAAGAGGTTAACGGAGTGACAAGTCCGGTCAATGCGTCGCGGTGACACGCCCTCTCGCGGCGGGATTCTTCTTTCTACATGTAGGTTTCCATGGCTTGCCGGACAAGCGCTCGCGGCTATCATGAAGCGCAATCTTGACGTTGGGAGTACAGGTATGACGAACGGTTCCGTACTGGACACGTTTTCACTCGAAGGCCGCACGGCGCTGATCACGGGCGCATCGCGCGGATTGGGCTGGGCCATGGCCCAGGCGCTGGCCCAGGCGGGCGCCCACGTAGTGCTGAATGCCCGTGACGAAAAGGCTCTGGCGGGCCGGGAGTCCGAGTTGAAGCAGGATGGCCTGGAGGCGTCGGTTGCCGCATTCGATGTGACCGATGAAGCGGCCGCCGTCGATGCCGTCAAGGAAATCGCCGCCTTTCACGGCAAGCTCGATATCCTCGTCAACAACGCCGGCATGGTCCACCGTCAGGCAGTCACCGAATTGGAAACCGCCGACTGGCAGCGCGTGCTGGACTGTAATCTGACGTCCTGCTTCGTCCTGGCGCGGGAGGCGGCCAAGTCCATGGTCGGGCAGGGCTGGGGCCGCATCATCAACACGGCCTCGATCATGTCCATCGTCGCCCGGCCGACCATCCCGCCCTACGTGGCCACCAAGCACGCCCTGGCCGGCCTGACCAAGGCCCTGGCCGTGGAGCTCGGTCCGAAGGGCGTCACGTCCAACGCCATCTGTCCCGGCTATTTCGCCACCGAACTGAACGCCGCCCTGGTCAACAACCCGGAGTTCAACGCTCTCGTCACCGGCCGCACGCCATTGGGGCGCTGGGGCCGCGAAGAGGAACTGGGACCCGTTGCGGTTTTCCTGGCGTCGGAGGCGTCGTCTTACGTCAACGGCCATCTGCTGGTCGCCGATGGCGGCATGATCACCGCGCTTTAGGCGGATCGCGGTAACGGCCGCCATTACCTGGCGGGTAATTTCTTCGCGTTCCTGGCCGGGCTAGGACTAACCCTCGGAACAACGACGAGGGGATGGTCATGGCCAACAAGTGGATCACCGGGTTTATCCTGATCGCCGGGATCATCAACGCCTTGCCGGTCATCGGGGTCTGGTCGGGCGAGACGCTGGCGAATCTCTACAGGATCGATGCCGGGGACAGCGATATCGTCCTGCTGTTGCGCCATAGGGCCGTCCTGTTCGGGCTGCTGGGCGGCTACATGTGTTGGACGGCGTTCCGGCCCGAACTGCACGTGACCGGCATCGTCGTCGGTCTGATTGCCATGGCCGCCTTCATCGCCCTGGTCCTGTCGATGGGGATCGACAACCCGGCGATCCGCAAGGTGATGTGGATCGATGTGGCGGCGTCGTTCGGCCTGGTGATCGCGTTGGCGTTGCGGCTGAAAGCCTGACCTAAACAGTGGCCACCGGCGTGACCGGCGATCCGACGGCGCCGGGCAGCCGCAGGGGCGGGGCCGTCAGCATGAAGCGGGTCCGGTCGTTGGCCGCCAGCCATTCCCCCAGGTCCTTGAGATACCAGAGTTCGGCCAAGGGCAGGCCCAGTTTGAACAGACAGTGTTCGTGAATCGGCAGTGCCGGGCGCGGGCCGTCCTTGGGCGGGGCGGGATAGGCTTCCACCGCGTAGTTGTCGGCGCAGATTGCGGCGATGCCGCTGTCGGTGATCCATTGCAGCAAACGGTCGTCGCGGCCGTTCAGGACCGCGCAACTGTCGTGCAGGGTGTCGGGGTCCGGTCGACGCTGCATTTCCATCACCACTTCGGCAAAACCCGTGCGCAGGACCAGCATGTCGCCGGACTCCACTTCGGCGCCCGTCTCCTCCATGCAGCGCATCAGTTCGTCATAGCCGACCAGGGTGCGGCCGCGCCCGTAGCTGCGTGACAAATCGACCAGCACGCCACGGCCCTGGATGGCCTTCTCCGCCATGTTTTCGATACCCAGATCGACGGCGCCGACATGCGCGCGTTCGCCGGTGGATGACGGGTCGTCATAGTCCTTGGGACCGATCACCGCTTCGCCGGCCCGGTAACCGTTGTAATAGACCTTCTCGGCCACGCCGTCGCCGTCGGCATCGAAGTGCGATCCCACGTGGGCAAGGCTGTCCCATTGGGTCGAGTACTGCAGGGTGATCGAGACCCGGTCGTCGCTGACTACATCCGTGTTGGCTGCGTCGATGATCGACAAGGGAAAGTTGATGCGCGGATTGCCGTCGTGAAAGGTCGGTCCCAGCTCGGGCGGAAAGCGGGAGGGATTGAGGGCGTTGCCGCCGGGATAGTCGAGCGGCAGGCTCAGGCAGAAGGACAGGCCCTCACGCACTTCGGCCGCACCCTGGCGGACCTTTTCGGGCGTGAGCAGGTTGAGCCGGCCCAACTGGTCGTCGGCGCCGAAGTCGCCCCAGTTGGACCCGTCCGGCCGGTGTGTCCAGCGCCCGCTCATACCGCTCGTTCCAGGCTGGTGCGGATATGGGCCGTATAGTCGTCCGGGCGAACGACATAGGGAAAATGGCCGCCATACTTGAAACCGCAATGCCTGGCCTGGGGATAGCGCCGGCGCACTTCGGCCCGGGCCGTTTCGGGTATCAACGGATCATCCTCCGAGTCGATAATGGTAATGCGCGAATCGGGTATCGGCAGATGGGGCAGGTTGTCGGATTTCAGCAGCGCCAGAACCCGGGCCTTGAGATTACGTCCCGGTATGGCCTTGTTGAGCTGATGCATGAGCAGTTCCACCAACGGCTTCATGGACTCGTCGTTGGCCGACCAGGACTGAACGCGATCACCCATCACCTTGCGCAGCATCGATGCCGGCATGGCCGAAATCTGCCAGGGCGGCGGTTGCTGGGTTTTGAACGGGGTTGGGTCGCTCAATGAATTGGCGATGAATATGTGTTCGACGCGGTCGGCGTGGCGAATCGCAAAAAGCTGGGCGAGAAACCCGCCCAGGGAACTGCCCAGGATTGACGCCGATTTAAGCTCGAACTTGCTCATCAGATCGGCAAGGTCGTCGACCAACGCCTCCGCGTCGGCCAATGCCGGATACGTCAGGGACAACACCCGATGGCTGTCGGACAAGGCAACGATCTGGTTCCAGAAGATTTCCGCGGTTCCCAAGGTGCCGGGAAGAAATATGAACACCGGCTTGTTTCCGGCGGAATCGACACCGCAGTCTATGACACCCCACCTGCGGCCGTTGACGGAATGAATTTCCGTTTCGAATCGGCCGCGAAATGTATCCAGATCCATGTTGTCCTCACTCATGATTTTCGCGGCATTGTAACCCGTGAAGGCAGGGTCGGATCAAACCGAATTCGCGTAACAGTTTAGTCAACTTCGCGCAGACGTTGGGGAGACAGGTCGGCCGCCGTCAATCCCAAGTCAACGAGGTGGGACGGAAAGTCCCGGCCTGACGCCAACAAGGCCGAAACCAGTCCCATGGACGGCGCGGTCTGAATGCCGTAGCCACCCTGGCCCGCGAGCCAGAAAAACCCCGGCGCATCGGGGTCGAAACCGACCACGGGCGACTTGTCGGCCACGAAGGAGCGCAACCCGGCCCATTTGTTGACGATCGATGTGATTTCCAAGGTCGTCGCCTTCTGCAGCCGGTCCATGGCCGTGGCGATATCGATGTCCTCGGGCTGTACGTCGCACGGCGCCATGGGATCTTCATTGGCGGGAGAGCCCAAAATACGGCCTGAGTCGGGTTTTAGGTAGAACTGCTCGTCCACGTCGACCGTGAGTGGCCAGGAATCCGAGTCATGGGGACTGGAGTTGTCGAATACGATCACGGTACGCCGTTTCGGGACGAGGCCAATAGGCTGCGCGCCGGCCAGTTGGCCAATCTGGTCGCACCACGCCCCGGCTGCGTTGATCACAACAGGCGCGGCGTAGGTACCCGACCGGCTCTCGGCCAGCCAATCGCCGTTTGTCCGACCGAGACCGATAACCTGATTGTCCGTGGCAATGACTCCGCCCTTTTCCCTGAAACCGCGCAGGAAGCCATGGTGCAAAGCGTGCACATCGATGCTCATGGACCGGGGCTCCTTCAGGCCGCCTGCGACATAGTCCTCCCGCAAGGCCGGCACCCAGTCTCGGGTCTCCTGCTTGGTGAGCAATTGCACATCCGGAATGAGCGCGCGGGTTTCCTCGAAATGGGCGTGCAGCGAATCCATTTGGTCGTCCCGGGCGACAAACAGGGCGCCGCAGTCGCTGAGCAGCGGCTGGTCCGTGAAGCCCGGCGGCGGTGCGTCGAAAAAACTCTTGCACCCGACGGTCAGCGCGCGGATGGCCGCGTTGCCGTAGGATTGGGCGTAAAACGCCGCCGAACGTCCGGTGGTGTGGTAGCCCGGCTGGCTTTCCATCTCCAAAAGCGCGACCGAACCGTGGTCGGCCAGAAAATAACCGGCGGATGCGCCAGCCATACCGCCACCGATGATGAGATAGTCAAATTTGTGCACGAAAATGAACCGTTCGATAGACGTTGCGGGAAGCCGGTCGAGTCCAAGGGATTGTGATCGTCTCGCGCTGCGATTGTTCGATCTCATCCCGAAATCGCGTTATAACCGTCGCATGGTATGGCGGCAATGGTAGGGACGACAGCCGATGAACGAATTGATCTATATGCCCGCTTCCGAGATGGTCGAGAATTACCGGTCGGGCGACTTGTCGCCGGTCGACGTGACCTCCGCCGTCCTCGGCCGGATTGACGCCGTAAACGGGCAAATAAACGCCTACTGCCTCGTCGACCACGAGGCTGCGATGAATTCGGCGCGGTTGTCACAGGAGCGCTGGCACGCCGGTACACCGGTTGGTCCCTTGGACGGGGTGCCGGTGTCCATCAAGGACCTGGTGCTGACCACGGGCTGGCCGACGCTGCGCGGATCGCTGACCATCGACAAGAACCAGGACTGGGACGTTGATGCACCGGTGACGGCCCGATTGAAGGAGGCCGGCGCGGTCCTGCTGGGCAAGACGACGACGCCGGAGTTCGGCTGGAAAGGCGTCACCGACAGCCCGCGCACCGGTATCACCCGGAACCCCTGGAACCTGGAGAAAACGCCCGGCGGATCCAGCGGTGGTGCTTCCGCGCAGGTCGCCGCGGGCATGGGTCCGCTGGCGATCGGCACCGACGGCGGCGGTTCGATCCGTATTCCCGCGGGATTCACCGGCATTTTCGGCCACAAGCCGAGCTTTGGTCGCGTGCCGGCGTATCCGCTCAGTCCCTTCGGCACGCTGTCGCATGTCGGACCCATGTCGCGCACGGTGACGGATGGCGCGCTGATGCTGAGTGTCCTGGCCAGGCCCGATCATCGCGATTGGTTTTCCTTGCCCTATGACAACGCCGACTACAGGGACGGCCTCGATGACGGGATCAAAGGGCTGCGGATCGCCTACAGTCCCGACTTGGGCTATGCCGACGTGCATCCGGAAATCGCGGGCCTTGTGGACAAAGCCGTCAAGGCGTTCGAGGACCTGGGCGCGCATGTGGAGCAGGTTGACCCCGGCTTCGAAAACCCGCAGCCGATATTTCACACGCTATGGTATGCGGGCGCGGCCAATGGATTGCGGGCACTGTCGGATAGTGAACTGGACCTGGTCGACGCGCCGTTGGTCAACATCGTGCGCAAGGGACGGGAATACACCTCGCTCGAATATACTGCGGCGGTCAACGCGCGCGGCGAACTCGGCGTAACCATGTGCGAATTCCACACGCGGTTCGATCTGTTGCTGACGCCCTCGCTGGCCGTGCCCGCGTTCGGTGTCGGCCGGCTGGAACCGGAAGGGTCGGATGGCGAAGATTGGACCAACTGGACGCCGTTCAGTTATCCCTTCAACCTGACCCAGCAACCGGCGGCGACGGTGCCATGCGGCTTCACCTCCGATGGGTTGCCGGCCGGACTGCAGATTGTCGGTCCCATGCACGCCGATGGCTTGGTCCTGCTTGCGGCCCGGGCATTCGAACAGGTGCGGCCGTGGGCGGATAAGACACCGAACTTGTCATGAGCGGTGCCTCCCACCTGCCGGATCGCGATGCGGCGGCACTGCTGACCATCGAGGAGATGTATCGGGCGGATTCCCTGACCATCGACGGTGGCGTGCCGGGGCAGGTGCTCATGGAAAATGCCGGCGCCGGTATCGCCGAGGCTATTTGTGATCGCTGGCGGCCAAGAAACGTTTTTGTCCTGTGCGGTCCCGGCAACAACGGTGGTGACGGTTTCGTCATCGCCCGGCTGCTGCAGGACGCCGGATGGTCCGTGCGGGTTGCGCTGTGGGGGCCGGTCGCCAACCTCAAGGGCGATGCCGCCCACATGGCGGGACGGTGGGCAGGACCGGTCGAGGAACTGGAAACGGTTGACGTCGGCGGCGCCGAACTGATTGTCGACGCCGTATTCGGTGCCGGATTGGGCCGTGACGTGCCGGTCTTTCTTGCCGGCCTGATCGAACGGGCCGCCGCCGATGCCATCCCGGTCGTCGCCGTGGATGTGCCGAGCGGCGTTCATGGGGGGACCGGCCAGGTCATGGGCGCGGCGTTCAAGGCCGCGCTGACGGTGACGTTTTTCCGGGCCAAGCCGGGCCATCTGCTGTACCCCGGGCGGGGCCGGTGTGGCGAGGTCTTGGTCGTCGATATCGGCATTCCGGAGACTGTGCTGTCCGAAATCCGGCCCCGGCAATGGAAAAACGGCCCGGGCCTTTGGCTGGATGCGTTTCCGTGGCCGGGAGACGAGGGCCATAAATATGCCCGTGGACATGGTGTCGTTTGCGGCGGGGCATTGCCCATGACCGGCGCCGCCAGGTTGGCCGCGCGCGGGGCGTTGCGGACCGGGGCGGGGCTGGTCACGGTGGCCTGCCCGTCGGGCGCGTTGCCGGTGTATGCGGCCGGCCTGACCGCGGTGATGACCAAGCCTTACAATCATGTGGACGAATTGACGGCCTTTGTCGCCGACCGCAAGCGGCATGGCTTCCTGATCGGCCCCGGCCACGGGGTCACCGCGCTGACTAGGCAATGTGCGGTGGCGCTTCTGGACACCGGCAAGGCCGCGGTGCTGGATGCCGACGCGTTGACCGTGTTCGGGGACGAACCGGAGGAGTTGTTCGACCGTGTCTCCGCCAGCACGGTCATGACCCCGCATGACGGCGAATACGCCCGTTTGTTCGCCGACTTGACCGAAGAGGACCGCTTGGCCGGTACGCGCGCGGCGGCCCGGCGCAGTGGCGCCGTTATTGTGCGCAAGGGACCGGATACCGTGATCGCGTCGCCCGACGGTCGTGTTGCAATCAATGACAACGCGCCTGCCACCCTCGCGACGGCAGGGTCCGGTGATGTGCTGGCCGGCTTCGTGCTGGGACTGATGGTTCAGGGCATGGCACCGTTCGAAGCCGCCTGCGCCGCCGTCTGGCTGCACGGCGCCGCCGCTTCGGCATTCGGCCCCGGCTTGATTGCCGAAGACCTGCCGGATCAACTGCCGGGGATACTCATGATGTTAAAGGATTTGCTGCAATCTGATCCCGCGTAACCCAAACCGTCGCGACGGATTGCCTCTTGCGAACGTGTGGCGGCTCTTGCAGAGTTCCCGTTATGAATGAAATGTCCAACAGCAACCTGATTGACCGCACCCTATGGAGCCTGCGCCGCGCCTGGCGCGATGTGGCCGGTGCCGCCAAGGACGGCGACTTGTCCGGTATTTTGCATCCCGACCTACCGGAGGCGGATCAGGACCTGGTGCGCCGGCGCATCGAACTGTGCGTCAGCGGCACGGGGGGCGAGGTTTCCGCCCGGGCCCGGGCCGCCGATCTGGGGCGGGGCTATCTGGCGCTCAATGCCCTGGGGCGTGAGCGATTTCTCCGCATCGTCGCCAACGAACTCGGCACGGAGCGGCGCACCGTGGATATCGCCATCGAGGCGTACCGGTCGGCCGGCAACGATGATGAGCGGGACCGGGCACAATCGGAGTTGCGCCAGGCGCTCGAATCACCAAGAATCAAATTATTCACGCAATTCAACGGATTGCCGGAAGGTATTAAGTTTTTGGTGGAAATGCGGGCCGATCTGTTGCCCCTCGCGCGCGGCGATGCCGCCATGGCCGCCATGGACCGGGATTTGAAACAGCTCCTGGCCACCTGGTTCGACGTCGGCTTTCTCAACCTGCAACGCATTCACTGGCAGTCGCCGGCCGCGTTGCTGGAAAAGCTCATCGCCTACGAGGCGGTGCACCAGATCCGGTCGTGGGACGACCTCAAGAACCGATTGGATTCCGATCGGCGTTGCTTTGCCTTCTTTCATCCCCGCATGCCCGACGAGCCGTTGATTTTCGTCGAGGTTGCCCTGGTGACCGGCATTTCGGACAACATCCACACCCTGCTGGACGAATCCATGCCGGCGGAAGACCCGCACAAGGCCGATACGGCGATATTCTACTCCATATCCAACTGCCAGCGGGGTTTGGCCGGGGTCAGTTTCGGGGACTTCCTCATCAAACGCGTCGTCGATGATTTAACCGGCCATTTCCACAACCTGAAGAATTTCGCCACCTTGTCGCCCATTCCCGGCTTCATGAAATGGCTTTCGGAGGCGGAAGAGGCGGGGGGTGCCGAGTTGCTCAAACCGGTCGAGGCCGAAAAACTGGCCCAGCTCGTAGATGACACAAAATTGACAGACGTGCTGGCCCGGCCCGATTGGATACAGGATGAAGCGCTGGTCTCGTTGCTGGAGGCACCGTTACTCCGTCTGTGCGCGCATTACCTGCTCAATGAAAAACGCCATGAATACGCCCGTGACCGGGTCGGTCATTTCCATCTGTCGAATGGGGCGCGGGTGGAGCGGATCAACTGGCGGGCCAATGTATCCAAGGCCGGAATGACGCAGTCGGCGGGCATGATGGTGAACTACCGGTACAAGCTGGAAGATATCGAGGCGAACCACGAAGCCTACCGCGGCAAGGGGCAGGTGGCGGCCTCGACCGCCGTCAAGCGGCTGCTGCGTCTGTGAGCAGTGGTTCCGTGCTCAAGGAAAAGTGTCAGAAAATAGCTCTAAATCCATTGTTTTAGTTAAGCTTTCTTTTACAACTCAACTGCAAGATGCGAACCGGTAGCAAGAACGAATGTCTCCGGGACCGAGATCGTATCTTAATGTTTTTTAAGCGAGCCAAAGCCAATGAGATTACCGAGGGAGCGCGGTACGAGCGCCTCCACAACGGTAACATGATCGAGCGCGTCGAAGTGCTGTGGATCGGCGATGACGGATTCGGCATCCCCCATGTGCGCTACCGGGTGTCCTATTCGACTCCCAACCGGGAGGAATTCGAAGGCACCAAGATGCTGGCGCTGGAATCCTTTTCCAGCCTGTACACCGAAGTCGCCGGCAAGCGCCCGCCCGTGGCCGACATGGCCGCGATGGCCCACTAGTTTCCCGCCTCCTGTTCTTCAACTGCTCTCCAACCGCGACCGATCGCTCCCGGGACTGTCCGCCGACAGTGGTCGACCTATCCGCATGCCCCTGAAAATCAGGCAAAAAGCGCTCTAGTGTTGGCAGAAATAGTTGTGTTATAGAGGCGGCTTCGTGACATTGGCCGCGGAATCCCATATTTCACGGCCCGTGCCGCGCGGGCGTGGCGGAACTGGTAGACGCGCCAGGTTTAGGTCCTGGTGACTTCACTGTCGTGGGGGTTCGAGTCCCTCCGCCCGCACCATCGCGGATTGCAACGGATCGGGTACCGGCCTGACGGCTCAAGGTTCCGGCCCAGGGAACACAGACGACAAAGAACGAAGGCATTCATGCAAGTTACCGAAACCGCCTCGGAAGGCCTCAAGCGCGAATACACGATCGTATTGGCCGCGAAGGAAATCGACGAGAAAATCAGTTCGAAGCTCCAGACCCTCAGCGAGCAGGTGCAACTCCCCGGTTTTCGCCCGGGCAAGGTCCCGGTCGGCCTGCTGAAAAAGCGGTTCGGCGCGTCGGTAACCGGCGAAGTGATCGAGGAGGCGGTGACGTCGTCCTCGCAGCAGACGCTCATGGAGCGCGACCTGCGTCCGGCCACCCAGCCGTCCATCGAAATCACCAAGTTCGAGGAAGGCACCGACCTGGAATACACCATGAGCGTCGAGATCATGCCCGATTTCGAACCCATGGACTTTTCCAAGCTCGAAATCGAACGGCTCAAGGTCGAAGTGACGGACGACGAGGTGGATGCGGCACTGAAACAGCTGGCAGAGCACCAGAAATCCTTCACCAAGGTCGCCCGCAACCGCAAATCCAAGGCTGGTGACGCCCTGCTCATCGACTTTGTCGGCAAGGTGGACGGCGAGGCCTTCGAAGGCGGCGCCGGCACCGATTTCCAGCTCGAACTGGGCAGCAACACGTTCATTCCGGGCTTCGAAGACCAGTTGATCGGCGCCAAGGGCGGAGATCAGGTCGAAGTCAAGGTCGCGTTCCCCGACGATTACGGCGCGGCTGAACTGGCCGGCAAGGACGCCGTGTTCGAGGTCGACGTCAAGGAAGTCCAGGAGGCCAGCGAGGCCGCGATCGATGACGACCTGGCGACCAAAATGGGCCTGGAAAACCTGGCCGCCTTGCGCGAAGCCATCAAGCCGCAGATGGAGCAGGAGAACAACAATCTCTCCCGCGCCCGCCTGAAGCGGGAACTGCTGGACAAGCTGGAAGACGGCCACGACTTCCCGGTGCCGGACGGCATGGTGAAGAGCGAGTTCGACGCCATATGGAGCCAGATCGAGGAACAGCGCAAAGCGAGCGGCGTCGGCGAAGACGACGACGCCGAGAAGTCGGACGATGAACTGAAGGCCGAATATCAGGCCATCGCCGAGCGCCGTGTCCGCCTCGGGCTGGTGCTGGCCGAAGTCGGGCGCGCCAACAATATCGAGATCCAACAGGACGAACTCCAGCGCGCGGTCTTCGAACAGGCCCGCAACTATCCCGGCCAGGAACGCCAGGTCATGGAGTTCTACGAGAAAAACCCACAGGCGGTCGATCAGCTGCGGGCGCCGATCTTCGAGGACAAGGTCGTCGATTTCATCGTCGAGATGGCGAAGGTGACCGACAAGACGGTCAACCGCGAGGAGCTGATGAAGGATCCGGACGAGGAGGCGTCGGAAGATGCCAAAGCCAAGCCGAAGTCCAAATCCAAATCAGCCAAGTCCGGCGCCAAGAAAGCAGCCGCCAAGACCACCAAAACCAAGGCCAAGAAGGACGACACAGCAGACGAGTAGGCCGGCCGGGTGTTTTGACCGGGGCGGCAATCCCTATATAAAGCTTCACGACGTTTATTGGGAAACGGTTCACCTTTGCCGGGTACAAACCGTTTCCAGCCTGATTTGAAAGCGGAATTGATCGAAACATGGCCGATATCATCGAGACGTACATGAACACCCTGGTGCCCATGGTGGTCGAACAGACCAACCGGGGCGAGCGGGCTTACGACATCTATTCGCGCCTGCTGAAGGAGCGAATCATTTTTGTGACGGGCGGCATCGACGACAACGTCGCCAGCCTGGTGACAGCCCAGCTGCTGTTCCTGGAAGCGGAAAATCCGAAGAAGGACATCGCCATTTATATCAATTCGCCGGGCGGAATCGTGACGTCCGGCATGGCGATCTATGACACCATGCAGTATGTTCGGCCGAAAATTTCGACCCTGTGCATCGGCCAGGCCGCGTCGATGGGCTCGTTGCTGCTGACGGCAGGCGCCGCGGGTATGCGCTTTGCCCTGCCGAACGCCCGGGTCATGACCCATCAGCCTTCCGGCGGCTATCAGGGGCAGGCGACGGATATCGAAATCCACGCCCGCAATATCCTGGAAACCCGCGAGCGGCTGAACGAAATCTATGTTAACCATACGGGCCGTACTCTTGCGGACGTCGAAAAAGTCATGGAGCGCGATACATTCATGACGGCGGAGGCGGCCAAGGAGTTCGGTTTGATCGACGACGTCGTGGAAAACCGCCCGCCGACGGAAGATGATGATGAAGGCGGCCAGGAAGGGTCGGATAACGATTCGCAGTAGCCTGATTGTTTACGAAATGTTATGCGGGCAAAGGCTAGTATTCTGGCATAAACGAGGGTATTGATCGGATAACCTGTCAACTTCTGGGTGATTTTTTCCGAACAACCGCCATATGTAGTTTTCGGTTGTTACACGGTAGGGCCCAAGGATACGATAGCGGAACGGTCGAAGAACGGAGTTCCCATGACCAAGCTTAGCGGCGGAGACTCGAAAAACACGTTGTATTGCTCGTTCTGCGGCAAGAGTCAGCACGAAGTGCGCAAGCTCATTGCCGGGCCGACCGTGTTTATCTGCGACGAGTGCGTCGAGCTCTGCATGGATATCATCCGTGAAGAGCACAAGAGCGCCCTGGTCAAGACCCGCGACGGCGTTCCGACCCCGGCCGACATCAACCGTGTCCTCAACGACTATGTGGTCGGCCAGGAACTGGCCAAACGCGTTCTGTCCGTTGCCGTGCACAACCACTACAAGCGGCTGAGCCACGGCGACAAGAACAACGACGTCGAGTTGGCCAAGTCGAACATTCTGCTGATCGGCCCGACCGGCTGCGGCAAGACCCTGCTGGCCCAGACTCTCGCCCGCATCCTCGATGTGCCGTTCACCATGGCGGACGCCACGACTCTGACGGAAGCCGGTTACGTCGGCGAAGACGTCGAGAACATCATCCTCAAGCTACTGCAGGCCGCCGACTACAATGTTGAGCGGGCCCAGCGCGGCATCGTCTACATCGACGAAGTCGACAAGATCAGCCGCAAGTCCGACAACCCGTCCATCACCCGTGACGTATCGGGGGAGGGCGTGCAGCAGGCCTTGCTGAAGATCATGGAAGGCACCGTTGCCAGCGTCCCGCCCCAGGGCGGCCGCAAGCATCCGCAGCAGGAGTTCCTGCAGGTCGATACGACGAATATCCTGTTCATCGTCGGCGGCGCGTTCGCCGGCCTGGAGAAAATCATCTCTCGCCGCGGCAAGGGATCGTCCATCGGCTTCGGCGCCGATGTCCGGGCGCCCGACGAACGCCAGACCGGTGAAATCCTCAAGAGCGTCGAGCCGGAAGACCTGCTCAAGTTCGGCCTGATCCCGGAATTCGTCGGCCGTCTGCCGGTCATTGCCACGCTGTCGGATCTGAACGAAGAAGCCCTTGTCGAGATTCTGTCCGAACCGAAGAATGCCCTGGTGAAGCAGTATCAGCGCCTCTACGACATGGAAGACATCAAGCTGACGTTCTCGGACGACGCCTTGCGCGCCGTGGCCGGCCGGGCCATCGCCCGCAAGACCGGTGCCCGAGGACTGCGGTCGATCATGGAAAACATCCTGCTGGATTCCATGTACGATTTGCCCAGCCTGGATGGCGTCGAGGAAATCGTCATCAACAAGGAAGTCGTCGAAGGACGTGCGCAGCCGCTCTACATATACGCCGACCGGCAGCGCGAAGATCTCGGCACCAGCGCTTGATCCGATTGATCGACGATCACCCCCTTGAAGGGCTCGTAACCGCGCGCCAGATTGTAACTGGTGATGTCTTCAGACCTTGCGGTCGACTATTCGGGTCTTCAGCAATTGATTTTCCTGGCGCGCCATCGCGCCCATAGCGAAGTAAAAAAATGCAAGAGTCCACAAACACGGCTGTATTTCCGATTTTGCCTTTGCGGGATATCGTGGTTTTCCCGCACATGATCGTTCCGCTTTTCGTCGGACGCGAGAAGTCCGTCCGGGCGCTCGAGGACGTGATGAAGGAGGACAAGCAGATTCTCCTGGTCGCACAGAAGAACGCCAGTGACGACGATCCCGGGCAGGACGACATTTACGGCGTCGGTACCGTGGCGGCCGTATTGCAGTTGCTCAAACTGCCGGATGGCACGGTCAAGGTGCTGATCGAAGGCGTCAGCCGGGCCCGTATCGTCGACTATGTCGAGAACGAGGACTTCTTCCAGGCCAACGCGACGCTGATCGAGGAAGCCGATGTTCAGAACGAGGAACTGGAAGCCCTCGGCCGCTCCGTCGTGGCCCATTTCGAACAGTACGTGAAGCTGAACCGCAAGGTCCCGCCGGAAGTGCTGGTCTCGCTCAACCAGATCGACGACCCGTCCAAGCTGGCCGATACCGTTGCCTCGCATCTGGCGTTGAAGATTTCCGAGAAGCAGGAACTGCTGGAAGTGCCCAGCGTGACCGAACGCCTGGAGAAGGTCTATTCGCTGATGGAAGGCGAAATCGGTGTCCTGCAGGTCGAGAAGAAGATCCGTAGCCGGGTCAAGCGGCAGATGGAGAAGACCCAGCGCGAGTACTATCTGAACGAACAGCTCAAGGCCATTCAGAAGGAGCTGGGCGAGACCGAGGAAGGCAAGGACGAACTCGGCGAGCTGGAAGACCGCATCAAGGAAACCAAACTCAGCAAGGAAGCCAACGAAAAGGCCATGGCCGAGCTGAAGAAGCTCCGCAACATGAGCCCGATGTCGGCCGAAGCCACCGTCGTGCGCAATTACCTCGACTGGATGCTGGGTATTCCGTGGAGCAAGCGCAGCCGCATCAAGAAGGACATCAAGAACGCGGCCAAGATCCTCGATCAGGACCATTACGGTCTGGAGAAGGTCAAGGAGCGGATCCTCGAATATCTCGCCGTGCAAACCCGGACCAACAAGCTGAAAGGCCCGATTCTCTGCCTGGTCGGACCGCCCGGTGTCGGTAAGACCAGCCTTGGCAAGTCCATTGCCCGGGCCACCGGCCGGAATTTCGTCCGCATGTCCCTGGGTGGCGTGCGGGACGAGGCCGAAGTGCGCGGACACCGCAGGACCTATATCGGATCCATGCCCGGCAAGGTCATTCAGGGCATGAAAAAGGCCAAGACGAGCAATCCGTTGTTCCTGCTCGACGAGATCGACAAACTGGGCGCCGACTTCCGCGGCGATCCTTCGTCGGCCTTGCTCGAGGTTCTCGATCCGGAACAGAACGGCACGTTCCAGGACCATTATCTCGAAGTCGACTACGACCTCTCCGACGTCATGTTCGTGACCACGGCCAACACCATGAACATGGCCCGGCCGTTGTTGGACCGCATGGAGATCATTCGTCTCAGCGGTTACACCGAGGACGAAAAGGTCGAAATCGCCAAACGCCACCTGATGGAAAAGCAGGTCAAGGGGCATGGTCTGAAGACGGGCGAATGGTCGATCTCGGACGGTGCGCTACGGGATCTGATCCGGTACTACACCCGTGAATCCGGCGTACGTAATCTGGAGCGCGAACTGGCCAACCTGACCCGTAAGGCGGTGAAGGAAATCCTCACCGGCAAGACCAAGGCGGTCAAAGTCACCAGCCGCAATCTCGAAAAGTATGCCGGCGTGCGCCGGTTCCGGTTCGGGGAAGCGGAACTCGAAGACCTGGTCGGCGTAACCACCGGTCTGGCATGGACGGAAGTGGGCGGCGAATTGCTGTCCATCGAAGCCGTCATGCTGCCGGGCAAGGGCAAGATGACGATTACCGGCAAACTGGGTGACGTCATGCAGGAATCGATTCAGGCCGCGGCGTCCTACGTACGTTCCCGCTCCATCGACTTCGGAATCAAACCGCCCGTATTCGACAAACGCGACATTCACATCCACGTGCCCGAAGGGGCGACGCCGAAGGACGGACCGTCCGCAGGTGTCGGCATGGTGACGTCGATCGTGTCGGTATTGACCGGAATTGCCGTGCGTAAGGATGTTGCCATGACCGGCGAGGTCACATTGCGTGGGCGCGTATTGCCCATCGGCGGACTGAAGGAAAAACTCCTCGCGGCCCATCGCGGCGGCATCAAGAAAGTCTTGATTCCAAAAGACAATGAAAAAGATCTGGCGGAGATTCCCGACAACGTGAAGCGGGGTTTGGAAATCGTTGCCGTGTCCACCGTTGATGAGGTTCTCGACCAGGCATTGACTCGTCCGCTCGTTCCGATCGAGTGGGTCGAGGACGATGCCGAAGGCGAGGACGTCGACAAGGTTGCCGGCGCAAAGTCGGAATCCGATCTGGACGGGGTCGTGACACATTAATCACAGTCGTCAAAAAGGCGCTCAGAAACGGCAAAAACCTGGGGATAATTAAGCATTTCCCTTTGACGCGTTCTGAGCGCCCCATTAGACTGCCTGCGATCTAACACCAAAGTTTTTTCGTCTTCATTTATCCCAATTAAGAGGGGGCGCCACGTGAACAAAAATGATCTCATCGCGCAAGTCGCCGACAATGCCGATTTGTCCAAAGCCGATGCCGCCAAGGCGGTCGATTGTGTTTTCGATACGATCAGCGGCGAACTGGCCAAAGGCAACGAAGTCCGCTTGGTCGGCTTCGGCACATTCAGCGTGACTCAGCGCGCAGCATCCGAGGGTCGCAATCCTCGTACCGGTGAGAAGATTCAGATCCCGGCGTCGAAGCAACCCAAGTTCAAAGCTGGCAAGAACCTCAAGGCTTCCGTGAACTAAGTTTCTTTGCGAGATCAAAAGATGCCGGCCGCCTGCAAGGCGGCCGGCATTTTATTTTGTTCCGGTTGTTGATATAAGACACCGGAATCGGGGCTCGCGTTGCGGACCCGTTTTGGGCGGTTAGCTCAGCTGGTAGAGCGCCTCGTTTACACCGAGGAAGTCGGCAGTTCGACCCTGTCACCGCCCACCATTTTCCCTTCGGTATTCGTCAGCGTCTCGCACATCGCGGCAAAAAGAAACGGGAGCATGGCCCCCGTTTCCTTCGTCAATCGTCCAACCGATTGTCGGTGCGTATCACCCCCAAATATCGGACGCGATGCTGGCGTACCAGCCGCGCGCATAGCGCGCTTCGTCGCGGCGGAACGACTTGGCCGCGCCTTTCGGGCTGACACCGCCGGAGCCCTTGACCTTGGTGATCTTGCCGTCGGCGAAACCATAGACCATGGCGACCGAGATGCCGTAGTCGGGCGCCACCAGGCTGTAGCACGTATTGATCATCGACGGCTCGCCGTAGTCCTTCCCGCCGAGCGCACGAACCACGGCCGCGGCGCAGGCCTTGCCTTCGCTGTTGGCGGCAAAACCGGACTTCGGCAAAGGCGACGCGATGGACGCGTCGCCAATGACGTGAATGTCCTTTTGCAGCTTGGACTCGAAGGTCGCACCGTTGATCGGGCACCAGCCGCTGTCATCGGTGACGCCGGCCGCATGGGCGATCGCCGCCGCCTTTTGCGCCGGAATGAAGTTGATGACGTCGCCCTTGTGGGTATCGAAGTCGGTTTCGACAGACATCGACTTGGTATCAACTCTGATGACCTTGCCGCCGTTGTCGAGTGACACCCATTCGATCATGTCGCCATAGAGCGCATTCCAGCCTTCCATGAACAGAGGCTGTTTCGAGAACTTGGCCTTGGCGTCCAGGATCAGGATCTTCGACTTGGGCTTGTTGGTCTTCAGGTAATGGGCAACCAGGCTGACCCGTTCGTACGGCCCGGGCGGGCAGCGGAACGGATTCGGCGGTGGGGCCATGATAAAGGTTCCGCCGTCGGGCATGGCGTGCAACTGATCACGCAGCAACAAAGTCTGCGGCCCGCCGTTCCAGGCATGCGGCGCCTTGAGCGACGCTTCCATGCTGTAGCCCTCGACAGCGCCGTACTTGAAGTCGATCCCGGGCGACATAATCAGTTTCTCGTATCGAATCGATCCACCGCCGGCCAGTTTCAGCGACTTCTTCGCCGGATCGACGGCCGTCACCATATCGTGCACCACGTTGACACCCGAGTTCTTCCGCAGGGCGTCATAGCCGTGGGAAATGAACTCCATGTCGTTCATGCCGGCAATGACCGTATTGCTGAACGGGCAGGTGGCAAATTTCTTCTTCGGCTCGATCAACGTGACATCGATCGACGGGTCGAGCTTGCGGACATATTTGGCCGCCGTCGCGCCGCCGAAACCGCCGCCGATCACGACGACCCTGGCTTTGGCCATTTTGCCGCCGGCGCAGGCGTTCAATCCGATGGCCGACGTGGCCGCAGCGGCGCCGGTGATTTTTCCGAAAGTTCTGCGGGAAATGGTTTTTTTCATGATTGCTCTCCCGTCCTATTTGCCGCTGTAGTATTTGGCAAGTTCGTCGATCTGGGCGTCGGTATAACCTTTGGCGATGCGTTGCATCACCGTGCCCTTGCGGCTACCGGCACGGAAATCCTTGAGCGCCTTGGAAATGAACCGCACGGATTTCCCGGCGATCGAGGGCATGCCGCCCTTGCTTTTTCCGTCGGTGCCATGACACCCGGCGCATGGATTCGCCAGCATCGTGGAGTTCATGCTGTCGGCCGTGGCTTGACCGGAGATCAAACTCATGCCGACGGCCCCAGCGAGAACGACGGCAAATATAGGTAGTCTCATTCGTTTCCTCCCCCTTCGCGGAATAGATTAATCCGATGAGGTGTTGTTTCACCGGTGGATTGCGCGGGGTTGCGCATCCGCTAATTGAGCCCGGGGAAGGTGACTTCGGTACGCGATACAATCGATCCCCGAGCCGTCAATGCACATACTCTACGCGAGGGATGTGTTTCACACTAGGAAATTGTGAAAACGAACGTGATTTGATGGAAAATTATTGAAATCGATTGAAGTTGGGGATCGCGCTTGACACCCGTTGGCCGAAGGACTAAACCGTGCGTCTCCTTACCAGGGGGTGTAGCTCAGTTGGTTAGAGCGCTGGCCTGTCACGCCAGAGGCCGCGGGTTCGAGTCCCGTCACTCCCGCCACCTTTTTCCCATTTCTTTGAAGATGTTGTGCCGGTTTTCGGTGTTTGTACGCGAAGTCAGCACCGCGACAAACGCTCGATGACGAAACCCTTGGCGCGCGGGTAGCGCCTAATGGCTTTGCTGCGGGCGTCCGTCTCATCGTGTGCAAACAGGTGATGGGTCTGTTTCAACGCCCATCGGTCATCCAGATGCGGATGATGCTGTCCATCTTTCAGCATCTGCTGCACTTCTTGATTAAAGACAACGACTTCAAAGCGGATGTTCGAAATATTCTGCATGGCTCCCGGACCGACATTGTTCGTTTCTTGGTGAGCCTATTGCACCCTTTCGGCGCCGTTGCCGCAGTGACGGCCATCACAAAGGGGTGAGGAATTTGATCGATATTTGGGTGCCTGGGTGGGCAGTCGGAGTGGCGCGAAATGACTGCGGGAGGAATGCGCAATCAGTCCTTGAATTGTGGCTAACCAGTCCTATACTGCGCGCGATTCTGCTCAAGCGCCCAATATCTATGGCCATCGGAGCCAATAACACGCGCTATATACGATTTCCGGTGGTTTTGGGTGGCTGTCCTGGCAGGTCAGGGGTGATACGATGCAAGCGATGTTGAGCGAGTACTTGCCGCTCTTGGTTTTCCTGGCCGTCGCAATCGGTCTTTCTTTGGTAATTGTCGTCGCGTCCTATATCGTCGCGCGGCAACATCCCGATCAGGAAAAACTGACGTCTTACGAGTGCGGGTTCGAATCGTTCGGCGATTCCCGCAGCCAGTTCGACGTGCGGTTCTATCTGGTCGCGATTCTTTTCATCATATTTGATTTGGAAGTCGCCTTTCTGTTCCCCTGGGCCGTATCGCTTGGGGAGATCGGCGTGTTCGGCTTCTGGTCGATGATGATCTTCCTCGGGATCCTCACCATCGGCTTCATTTACGAGTGGAAGAAGGGAGCGTTGGAATGGGAGTAACCGATGCACCTGGCGGCGCCGCGGGTTTTGTGCAGGACTCTTCCGCCGATCCGATGATGCAGGGCTTCTCGGCTGAACTGGCCGACAAGGGCTTTCTCGTTACAGAACTGGACAAGGCGGTCAACTGGGCCAGGACGGGTTCGTTGTGGTGGATGACCTTCGGACTGGCCTGCTGCGCCGTGGAGATGATGCATGCGTCCATGCCGCGCTATGACCTGGACCGTTTCGGGGTCGTACCCCGGGCCAGCCCGCGCCAGTCCGATCTGATGATCGTGGCCGGTACGCTGACCAACAAGATGGCGCCGGCGCTGCGCAAGGTCTACGACCAGATGGCCGAGCCGCGCTATGTCATCTCCATGGGCAGTTGCGCCAATGGCGGCGGCTACTATCACTATTCCTATTCGGTCGTGCGGGGTTGCGACCGGATCGTTCCGGTGGATGTCTATGTTCCGGGCTGTCCGCCGACCGCCGAGGCGCTGGTGTACGGAATTCTGCAGTTGCAGAAGAAAATCCGCCGCACCGGCACCATCACCCGATAACGTTTACCAGAGCAAGTGAACCGGTATGGACGAGGCGCTTAGCGAACTTGGCGATTACATCGGTGCGGCGCTGCCGCAAGAGGTGATCGAGGTCAATGTAGCCTTCGGCGAACTTATGATACTTACCCGGCCCGAGTTCATTGTCCGGGTCCTGACCTATCTGCGCGATGATTCCAATTGCCAGTTTCGCAGCCTGGTCGACATTTGCGGGGTCGACTATCCGGACCGGCCGCAACGGTTCGAGGTGGTTTACAACTTGCTCTCTCACACAGTGAACCAGCGGGTGCGGGTCAAGGTCCGGACCGACGAGGAAACACCGGTCCCGTCGGTTGTCCCGGTGTTCGTCAACGCCGATTGGTACGAGCGCGAGGCCTGGGACATGTACGGCATCATGTTCTCGGACCACCCCGATTTGCGGCGGCTGCTGACGGACTATGGTTTCGACGGCCACCCCATGCGGAAGGATTTCCCGCTGACGGGCTATGTCGAAGTCCGTTACGACGACGAACAGAAACGCGTGGTCTACGAACCGGTCAAACTGACCCAGGAATTCCGCTCATTCGATTTCATGAGCCCGTGGGAAGGCGCGCAATATGTTCTGCCCGGCGACGAGAAGGCCGAGCAGGCAGAAAGCGGGGAAGGCTGAGACCATGGCAGAAGTCGAAATCCGCAACTACAGCCTCAACTTCGGACCGCAGCACCCGGCGGCCCACGGCGTTCTGCGCCTGGTGCTCGAGCTGGACGGCGAGGTGGTGGAACGGGCCGACCCGCATATCGGACTGCTGCACCGCGGCACCGAGAAGCTGATCGAACACAAGACCTATCTGCAGTCGATTCCGTATTTCGACCGGCTCGATTACGTTTCAATGATGTGCCAGGAGCATGCCTTTATTCTGGCGGCGGAGAAGCTCCTGGGCGCCGAGATTCCGCCCCGCGCCAGGTTCATCCGGGTGCTGTTCAGCGAGATTACCCGCATCCTCAATCACATCCTCAACGTCACCACCCAGGGCATGGATGTGGGCGCCATGACGCCCGTGCTGTGGGGGTTCGAGGAACGCGAACGGTTGATGGAGTTCTATGAACGTGTCTCCGGCGCCCGTATGCACGCGGCCTATTTCCGCATCGGCGGCGTGCATCAGGACATGCCGCGCGGCCTGGCGGAAGACATCTATGAATTCTGCGACACGTTCCCGGCGGTCATCGACGACATCGAAGGCCTGTTGACGGAAAACCGCATTTTCAAGCAGCGCAACGTGGACATCGGTGTGGTGTCCATCGACGACGCCATCTCACGCGGTTTTTCCGGCGTCATGCTGCGCGGATCCGGCGCCGCCTGGGATTTGCGCAAGGCCCAGCCCTACGAAGTCTATGACGAGTTGGAATTCGACGTCCCCGTCGGCAAGAACGGCGACTGCTACGACCGTTATCTGTGCCGCATCGAGGAGATGCGTCAGAGCCTTTCCATCATGCGCCAGTGCCTCGATAAGCTGCCCGACGGTCCGGTGATGATCGAGGACGGCAAGATCGGCCCGCCCAGCCGGGGCGAAATGAAGCGCTCCATGGAAGCGCTGATCAATCACTTCAAACTGTATACCGAAGGCATGCACGTGCCGGCCGGTGAGACCTACACGGGCATCGAGGCGCCGAAAGGTGAGTTCGGTGTCTATCTGGTGTCGGATGGTTCCAATAAACCCTATCGCTGCAAGATCCGGGCGCCGGGCTTCCCCCATCTGCAGGGCCTCGATTTCATGACCCGGGGCCACATGCTGGCCGACACCGTTGCGGTGATCGGCACCCAGGACATCGTTTTCGGTGAGATAGACCGATGAGTAGTACGACCGACCATCAACCGGCGAGCTTTGCCTTCACGCCCGAATACATGGACAAGGCCAAGGCCCACGTCGCCAAATATCCGGATGGCCGCCAAGCCAGCGCGGTGATGCCGCTGCTCGATCTGGCGCAGCGCCAGAACGGCGGCTGGCTGCCCCGGAAGGCCATCGAATATGTCGCCGACATGTTGGATATGCCGTCGATCCGTGCGCTCGAGGTCGCCACGTTCTACACCATGTACAATCTGGAACCGGTCGGTGAGAACCTGGTCGAGGTGTGCACAACGACGCCATGCTGGCTGCGTGGGTCCGACGACATCGTCAAGGCCTGCGAGAAAACCCTTGGTATCTCGCTCGGCGGCACGACACCGGACGGTAAGTTCACGCTGGTCGAGGCCGAGTGCCTCGGCGCCTGTGTCAACGCGCCGATGATGCAAATCGGCGACGACTATTACGAGGACCTGGACGCCGATTCGACCGAACGTGTTCTGAATGCGCTGAAACGGGGCGAGACGCCCAAGCCCGGTCCGCAGGGAAGCCGCCGTCTGACCGAACCGGCCGGTGGTCCGACCACGTTGCTGGACCAGAAAGGGGCGTCCTGATGTTGCGTGACGAAGACAGGATTTTCACCAACCTGTACGGCTACCAGTCCTTTGGCCTGGAAGCGGCCAGGAAGCGCGGCGACTGGGACGGCACCAAGGAGATGCTCGAAAAGGGTGTCGACTGGATCGTTTCCGAGATGAAGGAATCCGGCCTGCGCGGCCGTGGCGGCGCCGGATTTCCGACCGGTTTGAAATGGTCCTTCATGCCGAAAGAAACCGACGGCCGTCCGTCCTATCTGGTGGTCAACGCCGACGAAGGCGAACCGGGTACCTGCAAGGACCGGGAAATCATGCGCCACGATCCGCACAAGCTGATCGAAGGCTGCCTGATCGCCGGCTTCGCCATGAACGCGGTGGCCGCCTACATTTACATCCGCGGCGAATTCTACCGCGAAGCCGAAGCCCTGCAGACGGCCATCGACGAGGCCTATGATGCCGGTCTGATCGGCAGGAACGCCTGCGGTTCCGGCTATGATTTCGACGTCTATGTCCACCGCGGCATGGGCGCCTATATCTGCGGCGAGGAAACGGCGCTGATCGAAAGCCTGGAAGGCAAGAAGGGCCAGCCGCGCCTGAAGCCGCCGTTCCCGGCCAATGTGGGTGTCTGGGGCTGCCCGACCACGGTCAACAATGTGGAAAGCATTGCGGTGGCGCCGACCATCCTGCGCCGTGGTTCTGGTTGGTTCGCCGGCATCGGCCGGCCCAACAACACGGGCACCAAGCTCTTCTGCATCTCGGGCCACGTCAACAATCCGTGCAACGTGGAAGAGGAGATGGGCATCCCGCTCAAGGAGTTGCTGGAGAAACACGCCGGCGGTGTCCGCGGCGGCTGGGACAATCTGCTCGCCGTCATTCCCGGCGGATCGTCCGTGCCCGTGCTGCCCAAGTCGATCTGCGACACGGTGCTGATGGATTTCGATTCGCTCAAGGAAGTGCAGTCGGGCTTGGGCACGGCGGCGGTCATCGTGATGGACAAATCGACCGACATCGTCAAGGCCATCGCCCGGCTGTCAAAGTTCTACAAGCACGAAAGCTGCGGCCAGTGCACGCCGTGCCGCGAGGGCACCGGCTGGATGTGGCGGGTGATGGAACGCCTCGTCGTCGGCGAGGCGGAAAAGCAGGAGATCGACATGCTGCTCGAGGTCTCCAAGCAGATCGAAGGTCACACGATCTGTGCGCTGGGCGACGCGGCGGCTTGGCCGGTACAGGGTTTGATCCGGCATTTCCGGCCCGAGATCGAGCGCCGTATCGAAGCGAACACGGGATCGCGCGCGGCTTAGTACCCGCTGGGTACTCGGGCCGGGCACTGAGGGAGTAACGAATGCCGACACTTACGGTCGACGGAAAAGAGGTCACGGTCGAACCGGGCGCCACCGTTCTACAGGCGTGCGAAGAAGCCGGAGCTGAAATTCCCCGGTTCTGTTACCACGAGCGCCTGTCCATCGCCGGCAATTGCCGCATGTGCCTGGTGGAAATGGAAAAGGCGCCCAAGCCGGTCGCGTCCTGCGCCATGCCCGCCGGCGACGGCATGGTGATCCACACCAACACCGAGACCGTGAAAAAGGCCCGCGAAGGGGTGATGGAGTTCCTGCTCATCAACCACCCCCTCGATTGCCCGATCTGCGACCAGGGCGGCGAGTGCGACCTGCAGGACCAGGCCATGGCCTACGGCCGCGGTTCGAGCCGCTTCGACGAAAACAAGCGTGCGGTCGAAGAGAAGTACATGGGGCCGCTCGTCAAGACGGTGATGACCCGCTGCATTCACTGCATGCGCTGCGTGCGGTTTTCATCGGAAATCGCCGGTGTCGACGACATGGGCGCCGTCGGACGCGGCGAGGATACCGAGATCACGACCTATCTGGAAAAGGCCATCGCGTCGGAATTGTCGGGCAACGTCATCGACCTGTGCCCGGTCGGCGCCTTGACGTCCAAGCCCTACGCCTTCACGGCCCGGTCATGGGAACTGCGCAAGACTGAAACCGTCGATGTGCACGACGCGGTCGGCTCCAATATCCGGGTCGATACCCGTGGCCGCGAGGTCATGCGGGTTCTGCCGCGTCTGAACGAGGACGTGAACGAGGAATGGCTTTCCGACAAAGGCCGCTTTTCCTATGACGGTCTGAAGCGCCAGCGCCTCGATCGGCCGTATGTCCGGACCAACGGCAAGCTGGCGCCGGCCACTTGGGACGAAGCGTTCGCCGCCATTGCCGGGAAACTCGCGGGCCTTGACGGCAGCAAGATCGGCGCCATTGCCGGCGACTTGGCGTGCACCGAATCCATGAAGGCGGCGAAGGATCTGATGACGGCCCTGGGTTCGACCAATATGGATTGCCGGCAGGATGGCGCGGCGCTGGATCCGTCGTGCCGGGCGAGCTATCTGTTCAACACCACCATCGCGGGGATCGAGGAGGCGGATGCCTGCCTGTTGATCGGGACCAATCCCCGGCACGAAGCGGCGCTGATCAACGCCCGCTTGCGCAAGCGCTGGCTGGCCGGCGGCTTCCCGATCGCCTCGGTCGGCCCCGATGCCGACTTGACCTATAAAGTCGATCATCTGGGCGACGGCACCGAAACTCTGTCGCAATTGGCCTCGGGACATCATCCGTTCATCGAGACCCTGAAGAACGCCGAACGGCCGATGCTGATCGTCGGTCAGGGCGCGTTGGCCCGTACCGACGGCGCTGCCGTGCTGGCTGCGGCGCGCAAGATCGCCGAGGACACCGGCATGATCGCCGACGGCTGGAACGGCTTCAACGTGCTGCACACGGCGGCGGCCCGGGTCGGCGGTCTGGACATCGGCTTCGTTCCGGGCGAGGGCGGCAAGGGCACGAACGCCATCCTCGAAGGCGCCGCCGGCGGCGGGATCGACGTGGTCTGGCTGCTCGGTGCCGACGAGATCGATACCGGCCGTCTCGGCGACGCCTTCGTCATCTACCTGGGCAGCCACGGCGACGCGGGTGCACACCGGGCCGACGTCATATTGCCGGGTGCCGCCTACACCGAGAAAAACGCCACCTGGGTGAATACGGAAGGCCGGGTGCAGATGGGATACCGGGCGGCCTTCCCACCGGGCGACGCCCGCGAGGACTGGACCATCGTGCGGGCCTTGTCGGCGGCGGTCGGACACACGCTGCCTTATGACTCGCTGCCCCAACTGCGGGCGGCCATGGCCCAGGATGCGGCTCATCTGGCGGATGCCGATGTCATTGCCACGGGGAATTGGGGAACGTTCGGACTGAGCGGCGACATGGCCGCCGAGCCGTTCGTCAGCCCCGTCTCGGACTACTACATGACCAACCCGATCTGCCGGGCGAGCGCCACCATGGCGCAATGTTCGGCCGAAATCGGCGATCACAGCGAAAAGGCGACGGGCACCGATGGCTGAGTTTTCCTGGACTCTTCTCTGGTTCGACTACCTCTGGCCGCTGATCATTCTGCTGCTGCTGGTCCTGGCCATCGTCGTGCCACTCTTGGTGGCGGTTGCCATGTTCACGTGGTTCGAGCGCAAGGTCATGGCCGCCATGCACCTGCGCATGGGACCGAACGTGGTCGGGCCATTCGGTCTTTTGCAGGCCTTTGCCGATGGTCTCAAATTGTTCGTCAAGGAAACGATCGTCCCGTCCGGTGCCAACAAGGTGGTATTCATCATCGCGCCGATGATTACCTTCACGCTTGCCCTGGTGGCGTGGGCGGTGATCCCGTTCGATGAAGGCGTGGTGCTATCCAATATCAATGTCGGCGTTTTGTACCTGTTTGCCGTTTCGTCGCTTGGTGTTTACGGCATTGTCATGTCGGGCTGGGCGTCCAACTCACGCTATGCCTTTCTCGGCGCGATGCGATCCGCCGCCCAGATGGTATCCTACGAAGTCTCGATCGGTTTCATCCTCGTTACGGTGCTGTTGATTGTCGGATCACTGAACCTGAGCGACATCGTCGAGGCTCAGAGGAACGTGTGGTTCGTCATCCCGCTGTTCCCGATGGCCGTTATTTTCTTCATCTCGGCCCTGGCGGAAACCAACCGCCATCCCTTCGACTTGCCGGAAGCGGAAGCGGAGCTGGTGGCTGGATATCAGGTCGAATATTCGTCCATGACCTTCGCCCTTTTGTTCCTGGGTGAAAACGCCAACATCATTTTGATGAGCGCCATGACGGCGGTGCTGTTCCTGGGTGGCTGGCTGCCGCCGATCGATATCGCACCGTTCAATTGGATACCGGGCTGGATATGGTTTTTCGGCAAGATCCTCATCCTGCTTTACTTTTTCGTTTGGGTGCGGGCGACCTTCCCCCGTTACCGTTACGACCAGTTGATGCGTTTGGGTTGGAAGGTGTTTCTGCCTTTGTCGTTGTTCGGGGTGGCACTGACGGCCGGTGTGTTGGTGGCCTTCGACCTGGTGCCTCAGGCCGGCTGACGGATAAGGCGAGCGGATAGGCGAGAGCTATGGCATTTTTCGATCGAGCGGCCCGAACCATATTCCTGACCGAACTGGTGTCGGGCATGTGGCTGACGTTCCGCTACATGTTCAAGAAGCGGGTGACCATCAACTACCCCTACGAGAAGGGCCCGTTGAGTCCACGTTTCCGCGGCGAACACGCTTTGCGCCGTTACGCCACCGGCGAGGAACGCTGCATCGCCTGCAAGCTTTGTGAGGCGGTCTGCCCGGCCCAGGCCATTACCATCGAGGCGGAACCGCGTCCCGACGGCAGCCGGCGCACCACCCGCTACGACATCGATATGACCAAGTGCATCTACTGCGGTTTCTGTCAGGAGGCCTGCCCGGTTGACGCCATCGTCGAGGGACCGAATTACGAGTTCGCCACCGAGACCCGCGAGGAACTGATGTACGACAAACAGAAACTGCTCGCCAACGGGGACCGTTGGGAGCGGGAAATCGCGGCCAACTTGCGCGCCGACGCCCCTTACAGATGAGCGGCATCTTATGATCGTCCAGGCCTTCTGCTTTTACCTTTTCGCTTTCATCACCATTGCGTCCGGCGTGATGGTGATTTCGGCTCGCAATCCGGTGCACTCGGTGCTGTTCCTGATCCTGGCGTTCTTCAACAGTGCCGGGCTGTTTGTGCTGCTGGGGGCCGAGTTCCTGGCGATGATCCTGGTCATCGTCTATGTCGGCGCCGTTGCCGTGCTGTTCCTGTTCGTCGTCATGATGCTGGACATCAATTTTGTCGAACTGCGGGAAGGTTTCCTGCAGTACATGCCGCTTGGCGCGACCATCGGTATCATCCTGCTCATCGAACTGTTGGCCGTGCTGGGCGCCTGGAGCCTGTCGCCGGCCGGCGACACGATCTCCGCCGCGCCGATCGCCGCGGACCAGGAGAACACCCGGTTGCTGGGCGGGGTCCTTTATACCCGCTACATCTACCTGTTCCAGGCCGCCGGCATGATCCTGCTGGTGGCCATGATCGGCGCCATCGTGCTGACCCATCGGGTCCGGGAAGGCGTGCGCAAACAGAAAATCGCCGACCAGGTCCACCGCCGCCGCGACGAGGCCGTCGCGCTGGTCAAGGTCAAGTCCGGCCAGGGCCTGTAGGGGAGCGTTATCATGGACATCGGTCTCGGACATTATCTGACACTCGCCGCCATCCTGTTCACCCTGGGCGTGTTCGGCATCTTTCTCAACCGCAAGAACGTCATCATCATCCTGATGTCCGTCGAGCTTATGTTGCTGGCGGTCAACATCAACCTGGTGGCGTTTTCCAGCTTCCTGCAGGACCTGGTCGGGCAGGTGTTCGCCATGTTCGTGCTGACGGTCGCCGCGGCCGAGGCGGCCATCGGCCTCGCCATCCTGGTGGTCTATTTCCGTAACCGCGGCTCGATCGAAGTCGAAGACATCAATCTGATGAAGGGCTAGCCGTCACCATGTACGTCGCCATCGTCTTTCTTCCGTTGCTCGGGGCCGCCATCGCCGGTTTCCTCGGCAAGTTTATCGGTGACCGCCCGTCCGAGATCGTGACCTGTCTGCTGGTTTCGGTCTCCGCGCTGCTGTCCCTGGTCGCCTTCTACCAGGTCGGCCTGCAGCAACAGACAACCACCATCGACCTCTTTACCTGGATCCAGTCGGGTGCCTTGGACGTTTCCTGGTCGATCCGTGTCGACACCCTGACGGCCGTCATGCTGGTGGTGGTCAATCTGGTGTCGGCCGTGGTGCACATCTACTCCATCGGCTACATGTCGCACGATCCGCACCGGGCGCGGTTCTTCGCATACCTGTCCCTGTTCACCTTCGCCATGTTGATGCTGGTGACGGCGGACAACTTCCTGCAGATGTTCTTCGGCTGGGAAGGCGTGGGCCTGTGTTCCTACCTGCTGATCGGCTTCTGGTACAAGAAGCCCTCGGCCAACGCCGCCGCCATCAAGGCCTTCGTCGTTAACCGCATCGGCGATTTCGGCTTCATCCTCGGCATCCTGACCGTCTTCCTGGTGTTCGGTTCCATCGACTTCGACACCGTGTTCCGCGCGGCGCCGACCAAGGCGGGCGAGACCTTCCACTTCCTGTCCTGGGACGTCGACCTACTGACCGTGATGACCCTGCTGCTGTTCATCGGCGCCATGGGCAAGTCGGCGCAGATCGGCCTGCACACCTGGCTGCCCGACGCCATGGAGGGCCCGACGCCGGTTTCGGCCCTGATCCATGCCGCGACCATGGTCACCGCCGGCGTGTTCATGGTGGCGCGCTGCTCGCCGCTGTTTGAATACGCCCCGATCACCCTGATGGTGGTCACCATTATCGGTGCCTCCACCGCCTTCATGGCGGCGACCATCGGCCTGGTGCAGAACGACATCAAGCGCGTCGTGGCCTACTCGACCTGTTCGCAGCTCGGCTACATGTTCTTCGCCGCCGGCGTTTCGGCCTATCCCATCGCCATCTTCCACCTGTTCACTCATGCCTTCTTCAAGGCGCTCTTGTTCCTGGGCTCCGGCTCGGTCATTCACGGCGTGTCGGACGAACAGGACATGCGCAAGATGGGCGGCCTGTGGCGCCATATGAAAGTGACCTACGCATTGATGTGGATCGGCAGTTTGGCGTTGACCGGGTTTCCGCTGCTGGCCGGTTTTTATTCGAAAGACGCCATCATCGAATCGGCTTATGTCGCCGGTACCCCGGTTGGCGATTACGCCTTCTGGCTCGGTGTCGCAGGCGCGGTGCTGACGGCGTTCTACTCGATCCGCCTCATCATCATGACGTTCCACGGTACGCCGCGGGCGAGCGAGGAAGTCATGAGCCACGTGCACGAGTCGCCCAAGGTCATGATCCTGCCGTTGCTGGTTCTGGCGGCTGGTGCGATCGGCGCGGGTTTTGCGTTTAGCGGCTTCTTTGTCGGGAACGCCGGTGGGTTCTGGGGCGACTCGATCCTGATCCTGCCGGAGAACCCGGCCGTGCAGATGGTGGTGGACCATCAGTATCCCTGGTGGGTCAAGGCACTGCCGATCGCCGCCGGCATCATCGGCATGCTGGTGGCCTTCTATATGTACGCCATGCGCAGCGACCTGCCCGGCGCCATCGCCAAGATGCACCACGGCGCCTACCAGTTCCTGCTGAACAAGTGGTATTTCGACGAACTCTACGACCTGATCTTCGTGCGGCCGGCCATGTGGCTCGGGCGCGTGCTGTGGAAGGGGGGCGATGGCCGCATCATCGACGGCTTCGGGCCCGACGGTATCTCCGCCCTGGTGCTCAACCTGGCGCGGCGGGCGACCTTCCTGCAATCGGGTTACGTCTACCACTACGCTTTCGCCATGTTGATCGGAGTGGCGTTCCTGGTCACCTTCTACATGTTCGCGTTGGGAGGCTGATCCGATGGTCGATGTCCCCTTGCTCTCCCTCGTCACCTTTATCCCGCTGGTCGGCGCCCTCATCATTTTGATGATCCGCGACAAGGACGCCGCCGTTGTCGCCCGCAACGCCCGCTGGGTCGCGTTGAACGTTACGGTCGTCACGTTCGTCGTCAGCCTGTTCATCTGGATCAACTTCGACCCGTCCAAGGCCGACTTCCAGTTCGAGGAGCGGGTGCCCTGGATCTCCGACACCATCACCTATCACATGGGTGTCGACGGCATTTCGGTCCTGTTCATCATCCTGACCACCTTCCTCATGCCGCTGTGCATCCTGGCGAGCTGGGAAGCCATCACGGTCCGGGTGAAGGAATACATGATCGCCTTCCTGGTGCTGGAAACGCTGATGATCGGCGTCTTTTGCGCCCTCGATCTGTTCCTGTTCTACCTGTTCTTCGAGGGCGGCCTGATCCCGATGTTCCTGATCATCGGTGTCTGGGGCGGCGTGCGCCGGGTCTATTCGGCCTTCAAGTTCTTCCTCTACACGCTGCTCGGTTCGGTGCTGATGCTGCTGGCCATGCTGGCCATGTACTTCCAGGCCGGCACGGCGGACATCCCGACCATCATGGCGACCACTTTCGACGGTGACGTGCAGAAATGGCTGTGGCTGGCGTTCTTCGCCTCGTTCGCCGTCAAGATGCCCATGTGGCCGGTGCATACCTGGCTGCCCGACGCCCATGTCGAGGCGCCGACCGCCGGTTCGGTCATCCTGGCCGGCGTGCTGCTGAAAATGGGCGGATACGGCTTCCTGCGTTTCTCGCTGCCCATGTTCCCGGAAGCCAGCGAGTACTTCGCGCCCATGGTCTTCGCCCTCAGCGTCATCGCCGTCATCTACACCTCCCTGGTGGCGCTGATGCAGGAGGACATGAAGAAGCTGATCGCCTATTCGTCGGTCGCCCACATGGGCTTCGTCACCATCGGCATCTTTGCCCTCAACGATCAGGGCATCGAGGGCAGCATCATCCAGATGCTCAGCCACGGCGTTGTTTCCGCCGCCCTGTTCCTGGTGGTCGGCGTGGTCTACGACCGCATGCATTCGCGCGAGATCGCCCGTTACGGCGGCCTGGTGCACCGCATGCCCAAATACGCCTTCTTCTTCATGGTCTTCATGCTGGCCTCGGTCGGTCTGCCGGGCACGTCGGGCTTCGTCGGCGAGTTCCTGGTGCTGGTCGGCGCCTACGAGGCCAATACCTGGGTCGCCTTCCTGGCGGCGACGGGCGTTGTCCTCGGCGCGGCCTACATGCTGTGGCTCTACCGCCGGGTGATCTTCGGTGAACTGACCAAGGACGATCTCAAGGACATTCTCGATCTCAGGCCACGGGAAGTGCTGGTGTTCACGCCGCTCGCCCTGGTGGTCATGTGGATGGGCGTTTATCCGTCCTCGTTCCTGGATGTCATGCATGTCTCGGTGGAAAACCTGATCGCCCAGCACGAAAAGGCGATGGCGGCGGTTCAAGTCCTTGAACTGGCGGCGAAGTAGGCAGGAGCACGAATGATGAGTTCCAACTGGATGAGCGAAATCGCCCCCGCCGGCGCCGAGATCTTCCTCGCCTGCGCCGCCATGGCGCTGTTGATGCTCGGCGTCTTCCGCGGCAACCAGTCGACCCGGCTGATCTCCTGGCTGTCCGTCGCCGCGCTGGCGATCGCCTACGTCTTCCTGCTGTCGGCCCCCGACAACGGCTCGGTGGTGCTGGCCGGCATGTTCCGCACGGACATGTTCGCCCACTTCATGAAGGGGCTGATCCTCATGGGTTCGGGCCTGGCCATCGTCATGTCGCTGAACTACATCCGCGATCACGGCATGGAGCGGTTCGAGTATCCCATCCTGATCGTGCTGGCGACCATGGGCATGCTGATGATGGTGTCGGCCAACGACCTGCTGTCGCTCTATGTCGGCCTGGAAATGCAGAGCCTGCCGCTCTATGTCATCGCCGCCTTCAAGCGGGACAGCCTGCGGTCCAGCGAAGCGGGATTGAAGTATTTCGTCCTCGGTGCCCTGTCCTCGGGCATGCTGCTCTATGGCTGTTCGATGATCTACGGCTTCGCCGGCACGACCAATTTCGATGCCCTGGCCGAGGCCTTGTCGTCGGGCCGCATCGAGGTCGGCATCGGCCTGATCATCGGCATCGTGTTCCTCACCGCCGGCCTGGCCTTCAAGGTCTCCGCCGTGCCGTTCCATATGTGGACGCCGGATGTCTATGAAGGGTCTCCGACGCCGGTTACCGCGTTCTTCGCCGTCGCACCGAAAATCGCCGCCATGGCCCTGTTCATGCGGGCACTGCTGGGCCCGTTCCCGGAACTGGCGCAGGAATGGCAGCAGATCATCGTCTTCGTCTCCATCGCTTCCATGGTGCTGGGCGCCTTCGCCGCCATCGGCCAGACCAACATCAAGCGCCTGATGGCGTATTCGTCCATCGGCCATGTGGGTTACGCCCTGGTCGGCCTGGCCGCGGGCACCGAGGAAGGCGTGCGCGGCGTGTTGATTTACATGGCCATTTATCTGGCCATGACCGCCGGCACCTTCGCCGTCATTCTGTGCATGCGGCGCAAGGAAGGCATGGTCGAGGACATCGGCGAACTGGCCGGCCTGTCGCGCAGCCACCCGGCGTTGGGCGTGGTGATGGCATTGTTCATGTTCTCGCTCGCGGGCGTGCCGCCGTTGGCCGGATTCTTCGGCAAGCTGTATGTGTTCATGGCCGCCATCAATGCCGGGCTCTATCTGTTGGCCGTGATCGGCGTGGTCGCCAGCGTGGTCGGCGCGTTCTACTACCTGCGCATCGTCAAGATCATGTTCTTCGACGAACCGGCCGAACCGTTCGCCAAACCCTTCGGACCGGCCATGGGCGTGATCATGACCGGAACCGGCCTGTTTACGCTGCTGTTCTTCGTCTTCCCGTCGCCTTTGACCGAAGGTGCGCGGGTGGCGGCGGCGGCGTTGCTGCAGTGAGGCCCGGCCTTTGAGCGATCTGCCCGAGCTGGTTGCACCCTACCGGCTGATCGCGCTCGACGCCGTCAATTCCACCAACGAGTACGCCCGCAATCTGGCGGCGGATACCCGTGACGATCATGTCGTCGTCTGGGCCCGCCGGCAGACCGCCGGCCGTGGCCGCTACGGACGGGCCTGGGAATCGCCGCCCGGCAATCTCTATTGTTCCGTTCTGTTGCGGCCGGCATGCGATATCGCCAAGGCGGCGCAATTATCCTTCCTCACGGCCGTTGCCCTGGCCGAGGTCGTGCAGGATCTCGTCGGGCAGGATCGTGCCGTGGGCTGCAAATGGCCCAACGACATCCTGGTCGATGGCGCCAAGATTGCCGGTATCCTGCTCGAATCCCAGGCGTCCGGAGAGGTACTGAACTCGGTCGTCGTCGGTACGGGCGTCAACGTGACCGCCCACCCGCCGGATGACGCCGTGGAAACCGGGGCGACATCCCTGCATGCCATGGAAACCAATGTACCCGCGGAAAGGGTCCTGGAACGCTATGTCGCCAATTTCGCGCAATGGCTGGGCGTCTGGACGGAGAAGGGCTTCGATCCGGTGCGCAGCCGATGGCTCGATTTCGCCGTCGGCATGGGCCGGCCGATCCGTGTCCGCCTTGCCAACGAAACCATACACGGTACGTTTGAAGGGCTGGACGAAACCGGTGGCCTTGTCGTGGACACCGGTCAGGGTGGGCGCCGGGTCATCACCGCCGGCGACGTGTTCTTTTCATAGGTACGGCCATGCTGCTCGTCATCAACGCCAACAACACCAATTTCAAGTTCGCCGTGTTCGACGGGGACGTACTGCGCGACGAATGGAAGATCGCCACCGATCCGCACCGGACCAAGGACGAATACTTCGTCTGGCTCAACCAGTTGATGGCGCTGAAGGGCATCCGGCCGGACGACATCGCCGACGTCATCATCGCCACCGTGGTGCCCCAGGCGATGTTCAATCTGCGCGGCCTGTGCCGGACCTACTTCCGCTGCGACCCGTACGTCATCGGCGAAAACGTCGACCTCGGCATCAAGGTGCTGATCGATCGGCCGGAAGAGGCGGGCGCGGACCGGGTGGTCAATGCCTTTGCCGCCCACCATTTCTACGGCAGCCCGGCCATCGTGCTGGATTTCGGCACGGCCACCACGTTCGATGTGGTCGACCGGGACGGCAACTACACCGGCGGCGTCATCGCGCCGGGCATCAACCTCAGTGTCGAGGCGCTCTACATGGCGGCGGCGAAACTGCCGCAGATCTCCATCGAAAAGCCGCCTCACGTGATCGGCAAGAGCACCGTCGAGGCCATGCGTTCCGGCGTGTTCTGGGGTTATGTCGGCCTGTTCGAAGGGGTGCTCGCCCGGATCAAGGAAGAATATGGCGCCGACATGACGGTCATCGCCACCGGCGGGCTGACGCCGCTGTTCGTCGACAGTACCGACATGTTCGATCACGTGGACGGCGATTTGACCCTGAAGGGGATGCAGGTGCTTTACGAGCGCAACAGGAAAGCCGGATCGTGAACGAACAGCCTCCCGTCATGCTGCCCGAGGCCTACGACGACCTGGTCTTCCTGCCATTGGGCGGGGTCGGCGAGATCGGCATGAACGTGGCGTTGTACGGCTATGGCGGGCGCTGGCTGATGGTCGATCTGGGCATCACCTTCGCCGGCGAATCCGTGCCGGGCGTCGACATCGTATTGCCCGACCTCTCATATATCGCCGAGCGCAGGGACAAGCTGGTCGGTCTCGTATTGACCCACGCCCACGAGGATCACCTCGGCGCCGTACCGTATCTATGGCCCAGGCTCCAATGCCCGGTCTACGCCACGCCGTATGCCGCGTCGATCCTGCGGGCAAAACTGGACGAAACGGATTGGCAGGACGAGGTTCCGTTGCACGAGGTGGACCTCGGCGGGTCCGTGACCCTGGACCCGTTCACTGTGCGTTATGTACGCATGACCCATTCGATTCCCGAGCCCGCATCGCTGGTGATCGAATGTCCCGAGGGCAAGGTCGTTCACAGCGGCGACTGGAAGCTTGATCCCGACCCTGTGATCGGAGAGGCCGCCGACCGCGAAACACTGGAGGCCTTGGGCGACGACGGTGTGCTCGCCCTGATCTGTGACTCCACCAATGCGGTGACCGAGGGACGCTCCGGTTCAGAAGGGGCGTTGCGCGATTCCCTGTCGGCGTTGATCGGCGAGCAGTCGGGCCGGGTGGCAGTCACAACCTTCGCCTCCAACGTTGCCCGCCTCAAGACCATTGCCCGGGCCGCCGAGGACAATGGCCGCCGGGTCTGTCTGGTCGGTCGGTCGCTGTGGCGCACCGTCGGCGCGGCGGAAGAAAACGGCTTACTGGATGACATTCCGGCCTTCCTGACCGAGCGTGACGCCGGTTACCTGCCCGACGACAAGATCCTATTGCTGTGCACCGGCTGCCAGGGCGAGCGGCGCGGGGCCATGTCGCGCATCGTCACCGGCCAGCATCCCCATGTTACCCTGAAGCCGGGCGATTGCGTCATTTTCTCGTCCAAGATCATTCCGGGAAACGAGCGGTCCCTGTTCGAACTGCACAATCAACTGGTCGAACGGGATATCGCCGTGATTACCGAGAAGGATGCCTTCGTCCATGTCTCCGGCCATCCGTCTCGGGATGAACTGCGTGACCTGTACCGATGGCTGCGGCCGCGAATTGCCGTTCCGGTCCACGGTGAGGCGCGTCACCTGGGGAGTCATGCCGACCTGGCGGTGGAAGAGGGCGTTGCGACCGTGCGCGAGATCCGCAACGGCGACATTCTGCGCCTCGATCCCGAAGCCTGCGAGGTCATCGGCAATATCGCGACCGGCGGGCTGGCGCTGGACGGCACCGCGTTGGTGCCCATGGACGGGGCGGTGATTCACGACCGGCGCAAACTGCTGCACAACGGCGCCGCCTTCGTCACCCTGGTGCTCGACGAGGCCGGCGCCTGCGTGGAGCCGCCGCAAATTGCCTTGCTCGGTTTGCCGGTCGAGGAGGGCGGGCGGCCCATGCGGAAGGAAATCGCCGCGCGCATCGTCAGGGACGTCGCCGAACTCAGTGCCTTTGCCGCCAAGGACGACCAGGCGGTGGCGGAAGCGGCACGTCTGGCCTTGCGCCGCACCGTGCGTTCGGCTTATCAAAAGCGTCCGGTCACCGAAGTCCAGGTGGTGCGCCTGAAAGACGCCCAGGAGACCGCGAACAGCAGCGAGGAGCAGTTATCCGTATGATTGGCCGTCTCAACCATGTCGCCATTGCCGTACCCGATTTGGACGCGGCCGCCGCAACCTACCGCAACACGCTGGGCGCCACGGTGTCCGAGCCGCAGGACGAACCCGATCATGGCGTGACGGTGGTGTTCGTCGAATTGCCCAACACCAAGATCGAACTGCTCTATCCCCTGGGCGACAACTCACCGATCCAGGGATTTCTCGACAAGAACGCCAACGGCGGCATCCATCACGTCTGTTACGAAGTCGATGACATCATCGCCGCCCGCGATAAGCTGAAGGCCGAGGGCGCCCGTGTTCTGGGCGATGGCGAACCCAAGATCGGCGCACACAAGAAGCCGGTCCTGTTCCTGCACCCCAAGGATTTCTGCGGCACGCTGGTCGAGTTGGAGCAGGCCTGACGGTGAACTGGTTTACCGGCATCCTGGTCTATGTGATCGTCTGGTGGCTGGTGCTGTTCACGGTTCTGCCTTGGGGGCACAGAAATCAGGTCGATCCCGAGCCGGGCACCCCGGAAAGCGCGCCTGAAAAACCGCGCATCTGGTTGAAGTTCCTGATCACCACGCTGATTGCCTCACTGTTGTGGGTGATCATTTGGCAGGTCATCGAACACGATCCGTTCGATTTCCGCGCCTTCATTCAGCGCCGCTAGAAGTTTTTCGGCTTTCGGCAAAAAGAAAAGCAAGATCCCGCGGGATCTTGCCCTGTAGGGCCGGCAGCGGCGCATTTCTGGTTTTTTGTTGCGCTTACCGGCTGTCCTGGAATGGCTTGGAGGGAGGCTGCTCCCTGGCGCCTCAACCTCCTAACCGGCCCCTCCCTAGACTCGGGCTGCTTTCGGTTGGCCACAACCCTTTTTTGTTGGCCGATATTCATACTCGATATATCGGTGCCCGTCACCAGAAAAGCTTGATTTCACAGGAAAAAATCCCGAATTGCTTTAATGTTTTCGGTTCGTTCCGGTATTTCGGTTGTTGATCTCACCGTTCGTTAACGGCCCGGCGGGAGAATAGCGGTATGCGGCACTCTTTCGGACATACAACGCTGGCCTTGGCGGTTCTTGTTTCGTCCGGATCGGCCCAGGCGCAATCCGTGACCATTACCGCCGAAGAATGCCGGAATCTGGTCGTACACAGGCCGATGCCGGGCGTCGAATACACGCCTGGGGTGGACGTCCGCGGCAAGAAAGTGGTGCCCGCCGATCTGAACGGCGGATACGACATCAAAGTGCCCGAAGAAGTGACGTTCGACGTCAAGGTTGATCCCCGCGATTACCTGGGTGGGCCCGATGCCGACGCCTCGGCGGCGTCATCGGCGGTCTTGGCCGCCGACAAAGCGACGGCGGCGGTGACGGCGGCGAAGGCTGCCGCAACGTCGGCGGAAAGCGCGGCAACGGCAGCCGCCACCATCACCACGACACTCGAAGCCGATACGGCAACAAAGCAAACAGCCATGGATGCCGCGCTCGCTGCCGCGGCGGCCGACCCGTCCGATGACGCCTTGAAAGCCGCGGCTGAAACCGCTGTCGCCGACTTCGAGACCGCCAAGGCCGCATCCGATTCGGCCGCCGCCGATGAAGCCAATATCAGCGCCCTGGCGCAGCAGGCAAAAAGCCTGGCCGAATCGGCCGATGACGCCGGAACCACCAAGGACAAGGCGTCCTTGTCGGCGCAAGCCGCCGTTGCGGCCGACAACGCGGCCTCGGCGGCCATCCTGTCGGCGGGAACGGATGCCACCAAAGCCGCCCTGAAAACCGCCGGCGAGACCGCGCAGACAAGCGCCGGTTCGGCGACGGACGCCGCGCTGGCTTCGTCTGCGGCCAATACGGCCCGCGACAGCGCCTACAAGAATTCCGCTCAGGTCGGGCAGTATCTGGGCGAAGCCGTCATCGGCAAGGTCTCCGTCCGGGGCAGCCGGGTGTATTTCAACGGAAAACTGATCGGCGACGCGGCCGAGCATGCCCTGGCCGAGGAATGCGCAAAACGCTTGCGGCAAAGCCGGCAATAACCATTTGAAATGTAACGTGGACCCGGCGGCGCCATTGCCATTCGCGGCCCCAGGTCCTAAAACAGCGGCACCGAGGCAGGCGCCGCCTGCCTGTTGCTATTGTTTCGGTTGAGGTCACTCCATGCGTTTGTCCCGCTACTTCATGCCCACGCTGAAGGACAATCCCAGCGAAGCGGAAATCGTGTCGCACCGTCTGATGCTGCGCGCCGGAATGGTGCGTCAGTCCAGCGCCGGCATCTATTCCTGGCTGCCGCTGGGATACAAGGTCATGCGCAAGATCGAGCAGATCGTGCGCGAGGAACAGGATGCCGCCGGCTGTCAGGAAATGCTGATGCCGACCATACAGCCGGCCGATCTGTGGCGCGAAAGCGGGCGCTACGACGACTACGGCCAGGAGATGCTGCGCATCACCGACCGGCGCGAGCGCGACATGCTGTACGGTCCGACCAACGAGGAGCAGATCACCCAGATCTTCCGTGATTCGGTCCGCAGTTACCGGGAACTGCCGAAACTGCTGTATCACATCCAGTGGAAGTTCCGCGACGAAGTGCGGCCCCGTTTCGGTGTCATGCGCGGCCGGGAATTCCTGATGAAGGATTCGTACTCCTTCGACGTCGACAAGGACGGCGCGCGGCGGTCCTACAACAAGATGTTCGTCGCCTATCTGCGGACATTCGCCCGCATGGGCCTGCAGGCCATTCCCATGCAGGCGGACACCGGTCCGATCGGCGGCGATATGAGCCACGAGTTCATCATTCTGGCGGATACCGGCGAGAGCGAGGTGTATTGCCACCCCGATCTGCTGACATTCGATTCGTTCAATGCCGACGTGGATTTCGAAGGCGACCTGCAGCCGATCGTCGACAAGTGGACCAGCCTCTATGCCGCCGCCGACGAGAAGCACGATCCCGGCAACTGTCCTGTGCCGGCCGATCAGTTGATTACCCGCCGCGGCATCGAGGTCGGTCACATTTTTTATTTCGGCGACAAATACTCCAAGCCGATGGATGCCAAGGTGACCATGGCCGACGGCAGCGAGGTGTTCGTCGAGATGGGGTCGTACGGCATCGGCGTGTCGCGCCTGGTCGGCGGCATCATCGAAGCGAGCCACGACGAGAACGGTATCGTCTGGCCGGCCAGCGTGTCGCCCTACGATGTGGGTTTGATCAATCTGAAAGCGGGTGATGACGCATGCGCGTCTGCCTGTGACGGTTTCTTCAGTCAAATGAAGGCTGCCGGCCTCGACGTCCTCTACGACGACACCGATGAACGGGCGGGTGCCAAGTTCGCCAACATGGACCTGATCGGCCTGCCGTGGCAGTTGATCGCCGGACCACGCGGTTTGAAGAACGGTGTCGTTGAACTGAAAAACCGGGCCTCGGGCGAGCGTGAGGAACTGTCGTTCGAATCCGCCCTGTCCAAGCTGACGGCCTAGGCGGATATGTTCAAACCGTTCGAATGGATCTTGGCCGCACGGTATCTGCGCGCGCGACGCCAGGAAGGGTTCATCTCGGTTATTGCCTGGTTTTCGATTGTTGGCATCACCATTGGTGTTGGTGTGCTTATTATCGTCTTGTCAGTGATGAACGGGTTTCGTCAGGACCTGTTATCGCGAATCCTCGGCTTGAAAGGACACTTTACCGTTTACGCCCAAGAACATGCATTGGCGAACTACGATCCTGTCGTCAAGCGCATCCGAGCATTGGATATCGTCGTCCGTGCGGCCCCCATTATTAAAGGGGAATCCATGGCGATCGCCCACGGGCGTGCTACTGGCGCGATCGTTCAAGGTGTGCGGCAAACCGACCTGCTTTCGCACGAACTAATGTCGGAAGGAATCAGGCAGGGTTCCATTGACGACTACGGAGGAACCGATACGGCTATTGTCGGTTTTCGTATGGCTCAGAAGTTGGGCCTGAGTGTAGGCAACAAGATCACACTGGTATCGCCGCAAGGCCGGGCGACTGTGTTCGGTACGGTACCGCGAACTCGGAGTTTCCGCATCGCCGCAATCTTCGATGTTGGCCACTATGAATATGATTCGGTGTTCATTTTCATCCCATTGAAGGCGGCGCAACTGTATTACAGGTACGGCGATACCGTGGGCGAAATCGAAGTCATGGTGCGAAATCCGGACGATATTCGGGGAATGGCGTCAGAATTGTCCAATGCGGTTGGAGGAGCCAGACGGGTCGTCGATTGGCAGCGCCAGCACGAAAGCCTGAGCAGCGCGCTTCAAGTCGAACGCAACGTCATGTTCCTGATTATGTCACTGATCATTCTTGTGGCGGCGTTTAACATCATTTCCAGCCTGATCATGCTGGTGAAGGATAAAAGCCAGGATATTGCTATCTTGCGGACAATGGGTGCGAGCCGGGCATCCATCATGCGCGTTTTCTTCATTTCAGGGGCAAGCGTCGGACTTGTCGGCACAGCTGGTGGGGTCGCTTTGGGGCTGAGTTTTGCGGCCAATATCGAAACTATTCGGCAGTGGATACAGACTTTGAGCGGCGCGCAGATTTTTCCGGCTGAGATTTACTTCCTGTCGCAGTTGCCGGCCATCGTCGATCCCTTCGAAGTAATGATGATTATCTCGATGAGTTTGGTTCTGTCATTCTTGGCCACGATCTACCCGTCCTGGCGTGCCGCACGCCTCGATCCCGTAGAAGCCCTGCGCTATGAGTGACGCCACCGCCATCGCCTTGATCGGTATTCGCCGGTCCTTTCATCAAGGGAGCGGCGTGTTGCGGGTATTGAAGGGCATATCCCTCAGCGTCGCGCCGGGTGAGATCGTCGCCATGGTCGGGCCGTCCGGTGCCGGCAAGTCGACCTTGCTGCATATCGCCGGATTGCTGGAAAAGGCCGACGAAGGCGAAGTGCGCATCGCCGGACAGGTCTGCGGTCAGATGTCGGACCAGGCGCGGACCCGGATCCGCCGGGCGGCCCTGGGCTTCGTTTACCAGTCGCACCATCTGCTGCCCGAGTTTTCCGCGCTGGAAAACGTCTCCATGCCCATGCTCATTGCCGGCCGTTCGAAAAGCCAGGCGCGCAAGCGGGCGACCAGCCTGCTGACCGACCTCGGCCTGTCGGAACGTCTGACACACCGGCCCGGCCGCCTGTCGGGCGGTGAACAGCAGCGTGTCGCCATGGCCCGTGCCTTGGCCAACGAGCCGGCCATCCTGTTGGCCGACGAGCCGACCGGAAATCTCGACCCAAAAACGGCCGATATGGTGTTCGATGAAATGCTGACGTTGGCGCGCAAAACCAAGCTGGCGGCGTTGATTGCCACTCACAACCCGGATCTCGCGGCCCGCATGGACCGGATCGTCGAACTGCGCGACGGGGTGATCGTTCCGGGTTAGCTGCGCCGTTCTTTCACGGCGCCCGGGGCGCTGTAATAGAAAAGATGACGGCCGATGACGGTGGTCAACGGCAGGACACGCGACCACTTCGGATCGACATAGTCGGCGTGGTAATGGGTGGCGTTGCCGGTCACGTCCTTCAGGTCGAAGGCGAACACCATCGCGGCGAGCTTCCGCGCATCCCGCCAGGCCCGCGCGTCACGGGCGCGGTCGGATTTGCCGTCGCAGGCGAAGGAGAACTGGCAGCGGTGGCGCCGGTGTTCGTTCTGGAAGACGACACCGCAAACAGTGTCGGGATAGCGCCTGTCGGCGACCCGGTTCATGACTACTTGGGCGACGGCCAGTTGGCCCTCGAACGGTTCGCCACGAGCCTCGAAATAGACGGCCTGGGCAAGACAGGTGACCTCCGCGTTGGCGGCGACGGGCACGACTGCCTGCGGCGGCACCGTCATGGAACTGAAGACCGCAAAAAAGCTACCTAACGTCGCGGCCGTCAGGCCGCTCAGCACGAGGCTGCGCAAGTGCCTGTTCATCCAATCGTGTCCAAAAATTCGTCGCATGCCGTTGCCATCCTTTCGGACGCGCGACGCTAGGGGCAAAAAAAGGCGAGAATTTGACCAACTTTTTAACCAAAAGCGATCAGCAAAATACTTACCATTCGTTAACCATAACCGTGCATTAGTGACAAACAGGCCATTCCGGCCATGCAAGGATTAGGGTTGTGACCGACTACAGCGCCAAAAATGACCGCCGCGAATTTGATCGCTACAAGCTGGAGCATTGGGACAGCCTGTCGTTGATCCACGGCAAAAACGCCTACTCATGCCACTTGGTCGATGTTTCCGCATCCGGTGCGCAGGTCGAAGTGGACGCTCGGCCGCCCGTCGGCACACTGGTCTACTTGCAATGCCCGGTCGGCGGCGCCGTGCCCGCCACCGTCATGCGCACGTTTCCGTCGGGAGTGGGCGTGCAATTCGACGACAAATGGGCAACAGCCGCGTTCTGGTACGGCCGCATGTCACGCAAACCGCAGTGGGCTGAAATCTGACACCACGGGGTTATCCACGACATTTTTAAGGCCGCCCGGGCGGTTCACTCTGCGTTCATCCTGACTTTCGATGGCCGGTGTGCGATGGTGCCTCGTCGCCAACACCGGGTATCCTAATTTCATGTCGCACGCAGATTTCGTTCACCTCCGCGTCCATTCGGCCTATTCCCTGTTGGAAGGGGCGTTGCAGATCAAGGACCTGGTGAAGCAGTGCACCCGACACGCCATGCCGGCGTTGGCCGTCACGGACACCAATAACCTGTTCGGCGCGTTGGAATTCAGCAGCGCCATGAGCGGCAGTGGTGTGCAGCCCATTGTCGGCTGTCAGCTGGCCATCCGGTTTGCGGCGGCCGATGAACCGGCTGCTATGAACCGGCCCGGCAAGGCTGATCCGTTGGCCGAACCGGCCCCGATTGTCCTGCTGGTGCAAAACGAAACCGGTTACGGCAATTTGCTCAATCTGGTCAGCCAAGCCCATCTCGGCACCGAACCCACCGAACCCGTACATGTGTCGATTGACGACCTTCGTGAGCATCACAAGGGGCTGATCGCTCTTTCCGGCGCCACAGGCGGGCCCGTCGGGCGGCTGCTTCTGGCCGGCAAGGCCGCCGAAGCCGACCAGCTGACGCGCGATCTGGCCGGCATATTCGACGGCCGGTTCTATGTGGAAATCCAGCGCCACGGCATGGATGCCGAAAACACGACCGAGGCGGCTTTCGTTGACCTGGCGTACAAACACGACATTCCGTTGGTGGCGACCAACGAGGTGTTTTTTGCCGACGAAGGCATGTTCGAGGCGCACAACGTTCTGCTGTGCATATCTGGCGGCCACAATCTCAATCATCCGGACCGCCGGCGCCTGACCGCCGACCACCGTTTCAAGTCGGCGGCGGAAATGCGGGCGTTGTTTGCCGACTTGCCGGAAGCGATCGACAATACCCTGGTGATCGCCAGGCGTTGCGCCTTCCAGTCGCCCAAGCGGGCGCCCATCCTGCCGCGCTTCGATACCGCGGGCGGACGCGACGAGGCGGCGGAACTGAAGGCCCAGGCCGAGGCGGGGCTTGAGGACCGGCTCAAGGATTCACCGATGCTCGCGGCACCAGACGGCGAAGCGCGGGACGAACAGGCCAAGACCTACCGCGAGCGGCTGGCCTATGAGCTCGACATCATCATCAAGATGGATTTCCCGGGCTACTTTTTGATCGTGGCCGATTTCATCAAATGGGCCAAGCAGCACGACATTCCCGTGGGGCCGGGCCGTGGCTCGGGCGCCGGTTCGGTGGTGGCCTGGGCGCTGACCATCACCGATCTGGATCCGTTGCGCTTCGGTCTGCTGTTCGAGCGTTTCCTCAATCCCGAACGCGTGTCCATGCCGGACTTCGATGTGGATTTCTGCCAGGACCGGCGGGACGAAGTGATCCGCTACGTGCAGCAGAAATACGGCGAGGACCAGGTGGCCCAGATCATCACCTTCGGAACCCTGCAGGCGCGGGCGGCTTTGCGCGACGTGGGCCGGGTGCTGGAGTTGCCCTACAGCCGGGTCGACCGAATCTGCAAGATGGTGCCGAGCAATCCGGCGAACCCTGTCAGTCTGAGCGAAGCCCTGGAAAGCGAACCGCCTTTGCAGGAGGCGCGCAAGGAGGACGACCAGGTCGCGCAGATGATCGATATCGCCCTGCGGTTGGAGGGGCTGTACCGCCATGCCTCGACCCACGCCGCCGGCGTGGTCATCGGCGACCGGCCGCTGGACGAGTTGATCCCGCTCTACCGCGATCCGCGCTCGGACATGCCGGTGACCCAGTTCTCGATGAAGTACGCCGAGTCGGCGGGGCTGGTGAAATTCGACTTTCTTGGTCTCAAGACCCTGACCGTGCTCGATCAGGCCCGCAAGCTGATCGCCGACCGGGGTATCGAGATCGATTATTCGACCCTGACGCTGGAAGACAAGGCAACCTATGAGATGCTGGGCAAGGGCACCACGGTCGGCGTCTTCCAGTTGGAAAGTTCGGGCATGCGCGATGTGCTGCGCCAGATGAAGCCCGACGTGTTCGAGGACATCATCGCCCTGGTCGCGCTGTACCGCCCTGGACCGATGGACAACATCCCCAAGTTCATTAACACCAAGCAGGGCCGGGAAGACCCAGACTACCTGCATCCCTGGCTCGAATCGGTGTTGCAGGAGACCTATGGCGTCATCGTCTACCAGGAACAGGTGATGGAGATCGCCCAGATCCTGGCCGGCTACAGCCTGGGCGACGCCGACCTTTTGCGCCGCGCCATGGGCAAGAAGATCAAGGCCGAGATGGACGCCCAGCAGTCGCGCTTCGTCGACGGCGCCGTCAAGAAGGGCGTCGACAAGAAACAGGCGTCGTTCATTTTCGAACTGGTGGCCAAGTTCGCCGGTTACGGGTTCAACAAGTCCCATGCCGCCGCCTACGCCTTGCTGGCCTATCACACGGCGTATTTGAAGACCAACCACCCGGTCGAGTTCCTGGCCGCCTCCATGACCCTCGACCAGGGCAACACCGACAAGCTGAACGTGTTCCGCCAGGAACTGACCCGGCTGGACATCGATCTGCTGCCGCCCGACATCAACAGGTCGGGCGTCGACTTCACGGTCGAAATCGGCGCGGACGGCAAGGGCGCCGTGCGTTATGCCCTGGCCGCCATCAAGAATGTCGGCCATGAAGCCATGGCCACTCTGGTCGCCGAACGCGAGGCCAACGGGCCCTACAAGGACCTGTTCGATTTCGCCGGCCGGGTTGACCCCAGCGTCATCAACAAACGTCAGCTTGAGAACATGGCGAAATGCGGCGCCTTCGACAGCCTGGTGGCCAACCGAGCCCAGGTCCTGGCGTCCATCGACCTGATCACCGGCCATGCCAGCGCCGCTGCCGAAGACCGCACGAGCCAGCAGGAAAGCATGTTCGGAGACGCCGGCGGCCTGCAACTGGGCACGCCGGCACTGCCCGCCATCTCGCCCTGGCCGGAAGACGAGATGTTGCGTAACGAGCTGGAAGCGCTGGGCTCGTATTTGTCCGGCCATCCCATGGACATGTACAAGCCGTTCCTGGCCAGAAAGAAGGCCGTTTCGTCCGCCGAACTGCCGAAGCGCCTGGGTGCCAGCGATACCGCGTTGACCCTGGCCGGAACCGTGGTCGCCAGCCGCTCGCTCAAGGGGCGTCGCGGTCCCATGGCGTTTGTCCAGTTGTCCGATGCCGACGGTCTGTTCGAAATCACCGTCTTTTCCGAGCTGCTGTTTGCCTGCCGGGAATTGCTGGAAACCGGGACGCCGCTCCTGGTGCAGGCGGAGGGGCGCCTGGACGGCGATGCGCCGCGCATCACGGCGACGGCGATCCGGCACCTGGATACCGCGGCGCAGAACGACGGCATGTGCCTGAAGGTCTACCTCGGCGAAACCTCGGCCCTGACCAGCGTGAAGGCCGTTTTGAACAACTGCGAAAAAGGCAACGGTCAAATCAACCTGGTCTTGAAGTTGGACGATCTGGGCAGCGAAGTCGACGTCATCCTGCCCGGTGAGCGCGCCGTCACCCACCGCGTCGCCGCCGCCCTGAAGGCCGTGGACGGGGTCGAAAACGTGGTGGAGGCCGAATACTAGGCCGTTTTGGGCCGGATTTATGCTTGCCGGCCACCCGGTTGACCGGGAAATCCGCTTTTTCCTTGCGTTTTCGGCCGCACGGGGATATCAACCGCCCCATTCAAACCTCACGCAGGATTTCGGTCTGGCCGTCATATGGTCACATCGTTCCGGTGCCCGGGAAAATCGGATGAACCCGGGCCTACTCCCTGCGGCGGATTAACCGGAGAAGGAGATCGCAGACCATGGCTCTGCCGACGTTTACCATGCGCCAATTGCTGGAAGCCGGCGTTCATTTCGGACACCGTACCCACCGCTGGAACCCGAAGATGGACAGTTACCTCTTCGGCGCCCGCAACAAGATTCACATCATCGATCTGCAGCAGACCGTGCCGCTGCTGCACCGCGCCCTGCAGGAAGTCCGTGACATCACGGCATCCGGCGGCCGCGTGCTGTTCGTCGGCACCAAGCGCCAGGCGTCCGAGCCGGTGGCCGAGGCGGCGCGCCGTTGCGGCCAGTACTTCGTCAACCACCGCTGGCTCGGCGGCATGATGACCAACTGGAAGACCATCTCCCAGTCGATCAAGCGCCTGAAAGAGCTGGAAGAGCAGATCGGCGGCGAAGTCGTCGGCTTCACCAAGAAGGAACTGCTCAATCTGACCCGCGAACGGGACAAGCTGGAACGCTCGCTCGGCGGCATCAAGGACATGGGCGGCGTGCCCGACATCATGGTCGTGATCGACACCAACAAGGAAGAGATCGCGGTGCAGGAAGCCAACAAGCTGGGTATCCCGGTCGTGGCCATCCTGGACAGCAACTCCGATCCCAAGGGCGTGACCTACCCGGTGCCGGGCAACGACGACGCCCTGCGCGCCATCAACCTCTACTGCGAGCTGTTCTCGCAGGCGGTGCTGGACGGCATTCAGGAAGAAATGACGGCCTCGGGCGACGATCTGGGCGAAGCTGTCGAACCGGTCGTGGAAGACCTGCCGGCGGCGGAAGAAGCCCCGGCCGAAGCGCCTGCCGACGCCCCCGCCGAAGCCCCAGCCGAAGCCGAAGCCGAGGCCGCACCGGAAGCCCCGGCGGCTGAAGCGGCTGCCGAAGTGCCGGCCGTGGACGCGGACGCCGGCAGCGAAACCGCCCCGAGCGCCTGACGAGACCGGCCCGCCGTTGCCCGGTGTCATGACCGGGCAACATTGGGCCGACATGAACTGATATTTGGACACCATACGAGACATTGAGGACGAGCAATGGCTGAAATTACCGCTGCTCTCGTGAAGGAGTTGCGCGAGAAAACCGGCGCCGGAATGATGGACTGCAAAAAGGCGCTGACCGAAAACGATGGAGATCTGGAACAAGCCGTCGACTGGCTGCGGACCAAGGGCCTGTCCGCGGCGGCCAAGAAGGCCGACCGCGTCGCCGCGGAAGGCCTGATCGGTGTCGCCGTCGATGGCAACAAGGGCGCTTTGATCGAGCTGAACGCCGAAACCGACTTCGTGTCGCGGAACGACAAGTTCCAGGACCTGGTCAAGACCATCTCCGGTCTGGCGCTGTCGGCCGGCGGCGATATCGCCAAGCTGAACGCCACCGACTACCCTGGCACCGGCCGCACGGTGGAAGGCGAAATGACCAACGCCATCGCCACCATCGGCGAGAACATGAACCTGCGCCGCACCGCCGCCATCGAGGTGGGCAAGGGCATCGTCACCAGCTACGTGCACAATGCCACGGCCGGCGGCATGGGCAAGATCGGCGTGCTGGTCGGCCTCGAGTCGGACGCCGATCCCGCCGCGCTGGAAGGCATCGGCAAGCAGATCGCCATGCACGTGGCCGCGGCCGCGCCGCAATCGGTGACCACCGAGGAGCTCGACCCCGAACTGATCGAGCGGGAAAAGGCCGTGTTGAGCGAACAGGCCCGCGAATCCGGCAAGCCCGAGGAGATCATCGAGAAGATGGTCATGGGCCGTTTGAGCAAGTTCTATAAGGAAGTGGTCCTGCTCGAGCAGATTTTCGTCATCGACGGCGAATCGACCGTTGCCAAGGCGCTCGACGCCGCCGGCAAGGAGGCGGGCGCGCCGATCAAGGTCGCCGGTTTCGCCATGTACAAGCTGGGCGAAGGCATCGAGAAGAAAGAGGAGGACTTTGCCGCCGAAGTCGCCGCCCAGTTGGACAGCTAAAGCAGTGAATTCACAGAAAAAGCGGGATGGTATAACGTACCGTCCCGCGGCTCTGCCCACTATGCGTTTCGCAAATCAGTCAAAGTGAGCTCCCACATGACGGACTCCGCAAAATACAAACGCGTGCTTCTCAAGGTTTCCGGAGAAGCATTGATGGGCAATCAGGATTACGGCATCGATTTCGACACCGTCGAACGCGTCGCCCGGGACGTCAAGGAAGTCCGCGAATTGGGCGTCGAGGTCTGCCTCGTCATCGGCGGCGGCAACATCTTCCGGGGCATCGCCGGCGCGACCGCCGGCATGCAGCGGGCCAGCGCCGATTACATGGGCATGCTGGCCACCGTCATGAACGGCCTGGCGGTTCAGCATGCGCTGGAGCGGCACGGCCTCGAAACGCGGGTCATGTCCGCGGTCGCCATGGACGCGGTCTGCGAACCCTACATCCGGCGCCGGGCGACCAGGCATCTGGAAAAGGGCCGCGTCGTCATATTCGCCGCCGGAACAGGCAACCCGTTCTTCACGACCGATACCGCGGCGGCCCTGCGGGCGGCCGAAATGGGCTGCGACGCGCTTCTGAAGGGAACGCAGGTCGAAGGGGTGTATTCGGCCGATCCCAAGACCGATCCCAACGCGGAACTGTACGATCGTCTGCGTTATATCGATGTTTTGGCGAAGGACTTGAAAGTCATGGACGCCGCGGCAATTTCCCTGGCGCGGGAAAATGGGATTCCGATCCTCGTCTTTTCGATCCATAATCCTGGCGCCTTCGCCAAGGTCTTGCGTCAGGAAGGCGGCTTTACGTTGATCAGCGACGAATAGTCGGTAAAACGGCAACCGGGGAGGAACAAAAATGTCGGAAGAACCGGACCTGGATGATCTAGAACGACGTATGAACGGGGCATATGAAGTCCTGAAACAGGAATTCGCCGGTCTGCGAACCGGCCGGCCCAGTCCCAGCCTGCTGGAACCTCTGGTGATCAATGCCTACGGCTCGGACATGCCGCTCAATCAGGTCGGAACGGTCAGTGTTGCCGACGCGCGCATGCTTTCGGTGCAGGTTTGGGACAAGGGCAATGTCGCCGCCGTCGAAAAAGCCATCCGGCAGTCGTCATTGGGCCTCAACCCGGCGGTGGATGGGCAGTTGATTCGCATTCCCATACCGGAACTCAGCGAGGAACGGCGCGCCGAGTTGAAAAAGGTGGCTGCGGAGTACACCGAACAGGCCCGCGTCGCCGTCCGCAATGTCCGCCGCGACGGCATGGACAAGCTCAAAAAGATGGAAAAAGACGGTCATATGTCCCAGGACGACCATCACATCTACGCCGACGAGATCCAGGAAATGACCGATAAGTTGATCAAGCAGCTCGATGAGTTGTTGGAGGCAAAGGAAAAGGAGATCATGCAGGTCTGACGACATGCAGAAACTGTCTCCAGATAATGCGGTCGCACAGGTCCCGACTCACGTGGCGATCATCATGGACGGCAACGGGCGTTGGGCCAAGGCGCGCGGCCTGCCCAGGGTCGCCGGACATCAGCGTGGGGCCGAATCCGTTCGCAAGACCGTCAAGGCTTGCCGCGAGTTGGGCATAGGCTACCTCACCCTATACGCATTCTCGTCGGAGAACTGGAAACGCCCGGCGGAGGAAGTCGGTGACCTGATGCAGTTGCTGCGGGTCTACCTGCGGAAGGAGCTCAACGAACTGCACGCCAACAACGTTCGTGTTCAGTTTATCGGTGATCGCGCACGCTTGGCGAAAGACATCACCGAGCTGATCGAACACGCCGAAGGCAAAACCCGGGCGAATACCGGCTTGTGCCTGATTATTGCCGTCAACTACGGCGGACAGGCGGAGATCGTCAATGCGTGCCGGCGCATCGCAATCATGGTCAAGGAAGGAGATCTCGGACTGGACGAGATTTCCGAGGAAACGGTCGCGGCAAACATGGAAACAGCGGGGTTGCCTGATCCCGATCTGCTGATCAGGACGAGTGGCGAGCAGCGGCTCAGCAATTTTCTGCTGTGGCAGTCGGCGTATTCCGAACTCGTTTTCATGGATATCCTGTGGCCGGATTTTTCCAAAAAGAGCCTGCTGGAAGCCATTGAGGAATATCAACGCCGTGATCGACGGTACGGCGCCACAAGTGGATAAGTCAGCCGGCCGGTCGCTTTTGATTCGAGTCCTGTCGGCATCGGTACTTATCCCCGTTGCCGTTGCCTGTGTCGTTTTCGGCGGTATGTTTTTTTTCACGCTCGTCGCCCTTTTTGCGGCCGTGATGACCCTGGAATGGGATCGCCTTACCGGCGGAAAGGGGCCGGGCGTCTGGGTGTCCGTCGTCGCGGTGCTTGCCATTCTTTTGGTCCTGCACGTCTCATCCGCGCTCAATGCCGGCATTGTTTTTGCGGTTGGCTTTGTTTTGGTGACGGTTGCGGGGATGGTCGGCCGCCGTGTGATTGTTTGGCCTTTGGCCGGATACGTCTATGTCACGCTACCGGCGGTGTCTCTTCTGTGGTTGCGCGGCGCGCCGGACGACGGGCTGGTTTTGGTGACGTGGTTGTTTGTGGTTGTTTGGTCGACCGATATCGGTGCATACGCGTTCGGCAGGTCCATCGGGGGCCCGAAATTGGCGCCGAAAACCAGTCCGAACAAAACCTGGGCGGGTTTGATCGGCGGCGCGCTCACGGCAGCCGTGATCGGTACCGCCGTGGTCTGGGCCCTGGATGGCGGGTACGCATTGCTTCTGGTGGCGTTGGGCGGGGTTTTGTTCGCAGTATTGGCGCAAATCAGCGATCTGGTCGAATCCGCCGTAAAACGTCATTTTCATGTTAAGGATTCGGGCTCTATCATTCCCGGCCACGGCGGCGTCCTCGACCGGGTGGACGGCATTATTCTGACGGCGCCGGCACTGGTCATCCTGGTAATTCTGATGAACGAGACCACAATCGTATGGCACTAGTTCAGCCACACGCGCAGGCGGCTCCCAAACGCATCACCATTCTCGGTTCGACCGGGTCGGTGGGATGCAGCACGATCGATCTTATCGAGCGCAACCCCGATGCATTCGTGGTCGAGGCTTTGACGGCGTTTGACAATGTGGATTTACTGGCGCAACAGGCCATCAAACTGAACGCCCGGTTTGCTGTCGTGGCCGATCCGGGAAAATTCGAGGCATTGCAGAGCGCACTGGCCGGTACCGAAACGGTGGCCGGCGCGGGAGCGGGTGCCCTGATCGAAGCCGCCGAGCGACCCAGCGATCTGGTCATGGCCGCAATTGTCGGCGCAGCCGGCCTGGCGCCCACTTTGGCGGCGGTCCGGCGTGGATCGGCTATAGCGCTTGCCAACAAGGAATGCCTGGTTTGTGCCGGCGACTTGATGATCAAGGAAGTGCGTGCGCGTGGCGCCGTCCTGTTGCCGGTGGATTCCGAGCACAACGCAATATTTCAGGTGTTCGATTTCGAGCGAAGCGATTCGGTCGAGAAAATCATCCTGACAGCGTCCGGGGGACCGTTCCTGTCGGCAAGTCGGGATGTCATGGCGCAGGCAACGCCCGCGCAGGCGGTCAACCATCCCAATTGGTCGATGGGGGCCAAGATCTCGGTCGATTCGGCGACCATGATGAACAAGGGCCTCGAACTGATTGAAGCGTTTCATTTGTTCCCGGTACCGGAAGACCGCATCGACATCGTGATCCATCCGCAATCGGTCGTGCACAGTCTCGTCTCCTATGTAGACGGATCCGTGCTGGCGCAAATGGGGACGCCGGACATGCGCACACCGATTTCATTCGCCCTGGCCTGGCCCGAGCGTATTGCGACACCGGCGGAGAGGCTCGATCTCGCGGCGATGGGCAACCTGACCTTCGAATCGCCGGATCCTGGGCGATTTCCGGCACTTGGGCTGGCCCGGGCCGCCTTGCAAAGCGGTGGGGCCGGACCTACTATTCTTAATGCCGCCAACGAGATGGCGGTGACGGCTTTTCTGAATACGAAAATTGGCTTTCTGGATATCACCAGAGTCGTCGAAGAAACGCTCGAACAGGTTCCGAACCGGCCGTTGGCGCGGTTGGAAGACGTTCACGAGGCCGATCGGGAAGCCCGCGCGACAGCGGGTGCGCAGATAGACGCTATTTTGCAATAGAGAACCGGCAAAGGCCGCGGGTACGTATCATGGAAATTGTTTCGAGCTTTTGGGATTCCGTCGGTTCACTGGGATTCAATGTGTTCTGGTTCCTCGTGGTTCTGACCGTTCTGGTCTTTTTCCACGAATTGGGTCACTACGGCATCGCGCGCTGGTGCGGCGTGCGGGTCGAGGTGTTTTCCATTGGCTTCGGCAAGGAGATCTTCGGTTGGGATGACAGCCACGGAACACGGTGGAAGATCAGCTGGGTGCCGTTGGGCGGCTATGTGAAGTTTTTCGGTGATGCGAACGCGGCGTCGGCCGGGGCCGAAGGTCTCGACACCATGTCGGACGAAGAAAAGGCCGTGAGTTTTCACCATAAACCGTTGCGTCATCGGGCCGCCGTGGTGGCAGCGGGGCCGATCGCCAATTTTGTTTTGGCGATGGTTCTCCTCGCCGGACTGTTCGCTTTTGTTGGCCAGCCCTTCACGCCGCCGGTTGCGGATGAAATTCAGCCCGGTAGCGCCGCGGAGGCCGCCGGTTTCCAGGTCGGTGACCGGATCGTTGAAATCGATGGCAGGACCATCGAGCGATTCGAAACCATCCGTCAGATTGTCGCGACGAACCTGGATACGCCGCTCAGTGTCGTGATCGACCGGGGCGGGGCACCCGTGACGCTGAATGTGCAGCCCAAAATCGTCGAATTCACGGATAATTCGGGCGCCGTACACAAAATCGGCCAATTGGGCATCCGGGTCAGAAATCTGGAATATATCCAGCATGATGTGATTTCCGCCGTGTGGTACGCGGTCGAGGAGACCGGGTATTTGACGGTTGCCACCCTGCAGCACGTCGGCCAAATGATCTCCGGCGTGCGCTCCGCCGACGGTTTGAGCGGACCGATCGGTATCGCCCAAATGTCGGGTCAGGCGGCACGCGTCGGTCTCGATACGGTCATCCGCTTCATGGCCCTTTTGTCGGTAAGTCTCGGACTCATCAATCTTTTTCCCATTCCAATCCTGGACGGCGGGCATTTATTGTATTATTTGGTGGAGGCGATTCGCGGAAAGCCGTTGGGGGAGAGGCAGCAGGAATTCGGATTTCGGGTTGGACTTGCCCTCATGATCCTGCTTATCGGCTTCGTGACGTTTAATGATGTGGTTCGGTTATTTACGTCAAATTCCTAGTTAACGTATTTGAGGCTTGGCAGGTGGGGGGAAGCAGAGGATTGGATTGGCGCCGGATATTAGGTCTGGTGGCGGCCGTGATGTTGGTTTTCGCCACCCAGACGGCGCGTGCGCAATCCGCGTCGGGAGTGATCAGCGAAGTCATCGTTGAAGGCAACCAGCGGATCGAAGCGGCGACGATCACCTCGTACCTGGCCATCGGGCCGGGCGATCGCTATAACCGTGGGCGCATCAACCGTTCCCTCAAGGCTCTGTTCGCGACAGGCTTGTTTGCCGACGTATCGTTCCGGCTGCAGGGCAATGCATTGGTCGTGCAGGTGGTCGAGAATCCGATCATCAATCGGCTTGCGTTCGAGGGCAACAAACGCATCAAGGATGAATTGCTGCAGGCCGAGGTTCAGCTTCGCCCGCGGGTCGTGTACACGCGCACCAGAGTCCAGAACGATGTCCAGCGGATCGTGCAGATCTACCGCCGCAGTGGCCGTTTCGCGGCGACGGTCGAACCCAAGGTCATTCAATTGGAGCAAAACCGCGTCGATCTGGTTTTTGAGATCCGCGAAGGCCCGCTGACCCACATCCGGAAAATCAACTTCGTCGGCAACAAGCGGTATTCGGACAGCAAGCTGGCCGGCGCGATCGCGACGACGGAATGGCGCTGGTATACCTTTTTCGTCGATACCGATACCTACGATCCGGACCGTTTGACATTCGACCGTGAAATGTTGCGGCGCTATTACCTGAAGAACGGCTATGCCGATATGCGGGTGGTTTCCGCGGTGGCCGAGCTGACCCGCGACCGCAAGGACTTCTTCATCACATTCACGGTCGAGGAAGGCGAGCAGTACGATTTCGACAAAGTCGATATCGTCGCCAAGATCAAGAAACTCGATACCGCCTTGCTTGAGGACCAGATCCTCACGGAGGAAGGCGAGACCTACAACGCCGAACTGGTCGAGAAGACCATCGAGCAACTGACCTTCGAGGTCGGCCGGCTGGGCTACGCTTTCGTCGATATCCGGCCGCGGGTCAAACGCGACCGTAAGAACCGCAAGATCGCCATTACCTACGAGATCAACGAAGGTCCCCGGGTCTATGTCGAGCGTATCAACATCACCGGCAATGTACGCACCCTGGACAAGGTCATCCGCCGCGAGTTCCGTCTGGCGGAGGGGGATGCTTTCAATGCCGCCAAGTTGCGCCGCTCGCGCCAACGTGTGCGCAAACTCGGCTTCTTCGATACGGTCGACGTCAGTCAGGAAAAAGGCTCGGCACCTGATCGTACCGTGATCAATGTCAATGTGCAGGAGCGTTCCACCGGTGAACTGACATTCGGCGCCGGTTATTCGACGACGGAATCCCTGCTCGGCAATATTTCGTTGCGTGAGCGCAATCTGCTCGGCAAGGGCCAGGACCTGAAAATCGCCGTCAGCATTTCCGGCCGGCGACAGCAGTTCGACCTGGGCTTCACCGAACCTTATTTCCTCGACCGCGAGGTCAGCGCGGGCTTCGATATTTTCCGCACCAAAACCGATTTCCAGGATGAAAGCCGGTTCGACCAGGCGGTGACGGGCTTTCGGCTGCGGGCCGGTTTCCCGCTGACGGAGTTTTTGCGGACGGACGTGAATTACACGTTGAGCAACGATTCGATCGAAAACGTGCCGTCCGACGCCTCCATTTTCGTCAAATCCGCCCAGGGCGAAGAACTGACGTCCTCTATCGGCTATACCCTGACATACGATCAACGTGACGACGCCTTGGAGCCTTCGGAGGGTAGTCTGTACCAGTTCGGCCAGGATCTTGCCGGCTTGGCCGGTGACGTACACTACCTGCAATCCCGGTTCACCTATGGACAATACTTCCCGCTGACCGACGATGTGGTGCTCAGCCTGTTGTTCAAAACCGGGTATATCGTCGGCCTGGGTGAGGACGTCCGGCTGAACGACCGCTTCTACATCGGCGGCGGGTCTTTCCGTGGATTTGCTTTCCGCGGCATCGGTCCGCGCGACTCGTCCACCAGCGATGCCTTGGGTGGTAATTTCTACTATGTCGGCGGTCCCGAACTGACGTTTCCCCTCGGATTGCCGGAAGAATATGGTATTCTCGGCCGCGTCTTCTCGGAAGTCGGCAGTTTGACGGTCAATGACGATGACGGACCGACGGTCACGGATTCGGCGGCCATTCGGGCTTCGGCGGGCGTCGGCTTGTCCTGGCGCTCACCCTTCGGGCCCATTCGCATCGATCTGGCCTTGCCGGTTCTCAAGGAAGAAGAAGATAAGACCGAATCCTTCCGCTTCAGCTTTGGCACCAGGTTCTAGATGATCAAATTCAAATCCCTATTGCTCGTGGCGGTGGCGTTTGCCGTCGCCCTGGCGGCCTCTGCCTCGCAGGCTCAGGTCATGCAGACGCCGACGGTTGCCGTCATTGACATGCAGCGGATCCTGCGGGAAGCATCGGCGGCCCGTGACGCGGGCCGGCAGATTGCCCAGTACCGTGATTCCTACAAGGCGCAAATCGCCAAGGAGGAAGACGCGTTGCGCCAGGAGGACGAGCAGTTGCGGCGGCAACGTACGATCCTGTCTCAGGAGGCGTTCAACACCAAGCGCCAGGAGTTTCAGCGCAAGGTCACGGACGTGCAGCGCCGCGTGCAGGACCGCCGCAAGGCTCTTGAGCAGGCCCTGGCCGAGGTGCGCCGGAAACTTGGTCAAACCGTGTCGAAGATCGTCACCGATCTGGCGAACCAAAAGAAGTTTCACATCGTCATCGACCGGTCCCAGGTTGTGTTCGTGGCGCCCAGCGTGGAAATCACGTCGGACGTGTTGGCTGTCCTCGACAGGACGATGGCAACGATCAGCGTCCCCAGACCGAATGTTCCCTGATGCCGGACCCGCGCTTTTTCGAAAAGCGGGGGCCGTTCCGTCTGCAAGAACTGGCCACCCGGTCCAACGGCACGTTGGCGGACTCGTCCCAGTCCGACTTGAGCGTCGAAGATGTTGCCCCGCTCGAACAGGCAGGACCGCAAGACATCAGCTTCTTCGACAACAAGAAGTATCTTGGGGCATTTGAGGCAACCAGGGCAGGCGCTTGCGTTGTGCATCCGGACTTTGCCGACCGCGCGCCGGCCGGCGTCGCGCTGCTGCTGAGCCATGAGCCCTACAAGGCCTATGCCCGTATTGCACAAATGTACTACCCGCCGTCGGAAGCCGCTGCCGGGGTTTCGCCTGCGGCGCACATAGGTGACGGCGTGCAATTGGGCGGGGGGTGTGCAATCGCCCCCGGAGCGGTTGTTTTGGACAATGCCGTCGTCGGACGGAACACGCAGATCGGTCCGAACGCCGTGGTCGGCGAGAACGTCGAACTGGGCGCCGACTGCCGTATCGGCGCCAACGTATCCCTGTCCCATTGCCTGATCGGTGACCGGGTCACGGTGCACCAGGGCGCCAGTATCGGGCAGGATGGATTCGGGTTCGCGCCGGACCCCGCCGGCCATGTCAAAATTCCCCAGCTGGGCCGCGTGCTTATCGGCAACGATTGCGAAATCGGCGCCAATACCACCATCGACCGGGGATCAAGCCAGGATACGGTGATCGGCGACGATTGCTGGATCGATAACCTGATTCAGATTGGCCACAATGTCCGGTTGGGGCGTGGTTGCATTCTGGCGGCCCAAGTCGGCATATCGGGTAGCACGAAAATCGGCGATTATGCGGTGATGGGTGGACAAGCCGGCATTTCCGGCCATTTGACCATTGGGACCGGCGCACAGATCGGCGCCCAGGGCGGCGTACTGGCCGACATACCGGCCGGTGCTAAGGTAACCGGCACACCCGCCCGGCCCATCCAGGTTCACTACCGCCAATTGGCGACACTGGCCCGAATGACGAAACGCAAAGGTGAGCGGAATGAATGACACGGCGTCGCAAGACGTGATGGGGACCGCGGACATCAACCGGATCATGCAAATGATCCCCCATCGCTATCCGTTCCTGATGGTTGATCGCGTGGTCGATATCGTGACCGGCGAAAGTGCCTGCGGTATCAAGAATGTCAGCATCAACGAGAATTTCTTCCAAGGCCATTTTCCGCAGCAGCCGGTTATGCCGGGGGTCTTGATCATCGAATCCATGGCACAAACCGCCGCCGTGCTGGTGGTGCACAGTCTGGGCCCCGAGTCGGAAGGTAAACTCGTGTATTTCATGTCGGTCGACGGAGCCAAATTCCGAAAGCCGGTCGTGCCCGGCGACACGGCGCATGTGCACGTGAAGAAACTGCAGCAGCGCGGTCCGGTGTGGAAATTCCGCGGCGAAGTCAAGGTCGACGATGTGCTGGTCGCCGAGGCGGACTTCGCGGCGATGATCCGGGATCGGGACTAAGACCGTGGCAGGGGCCGCTATTCACCCGACAGCCGTCATCGAGGACGGCGCGCAGATCGGTGACGATTGCAAAATCGGCCCCTATTGCGTCATTGGACCGGACGCCAAACTGGGCAACGAAATCGTTCTTGAATCTCACGTTGTCATAGCCGGACACACCACGATCGGCGACAAAACCCGTATCTTTCCCTTTGCCTCGATCGGCCACCAACCGCAGGACCTGAAATACAAGGGTGAACCGTCGGAAGTGGTGGTCGGCAAAAACAATGCGATCCGCGAGTACGTGACCATCCATCCCGGAACGGAAGGGGGCGGCATGGTGACCCGTGTCGGCGACAATTGCCTGCTCATGACCACGGCCCACGTGGGACACGACTCGACAATTGGCGATCACGTGGTCATGGCGACCAATTCCACCCTGGGCGGTCATGTCACGCTCGGTGATCACGCCATCGTCGGCGGATTGGCGGCGGTGCATCAGTTTGCCCGCATCGGCCGCCACGCCTTCGTGGGCGGCATGTCCGGGGTCGAGTTCGACGTCATTCCCTATGGATCGGTGTTGGGCAACAGGGCACGGCTGAGCGGCCTGAACATCGTCGGTCTGAAGCGGCGGGGCTTCAACCGGGATCAGATACACACCCTGCGGTCCGCCTACCGCATGCTTTTTGCCGAGGAGGGCACGCTGCAGGAACGGGTCGATGACGTGGAGGAGATGTTTGGCGAGTACGATGTCGTCATGGAAATCGTGAATTTTATCAGGTCCGATTCGTCCCGCGCCATTTGTCAGCCCCATGTCCATGGTGACGACTAGGAGATGAAACGCCCGAACGGCACCCGTGACCACATCGTCACGTCACGTGACCGCCCGGAGTTCCGGAATGAATGATGCGGAGAAAATCGGAATTATCGCGGGGCAAAGCGATTTACCCGCCCGGTTGCTGACTGCCTGCCGGCAAAACGGCCGCGACGTCTTTGTCGTTGCCCTGGAAGGTCTGACCGAAGAGGAAACGGTTTCCGATTTTCCGCATGTCTGGTGCAACATCGCCAAGGTCGGCAAAATCGTCGACCACCTCAGGAATAACGCCTGCACCGAGGTCTGCCTGGCCGGCGGTGTGGGGCGCCCCGAACTTTCGGCCCTTAAGCCCGACCTGAAAGGGATGGCGCTGGTATCTCGTTTGATCAAGGTGGCGACCCGCGGGGATGGCGCCATTCTCGAGGCCGTCGTGTCCTTTCTCGAGGAACAGGGCTTTCGGGTGGTCGGCGCCGAAGACGTCCTGGGATCCTTGCTGGCGCCGGCCGGGTCGTTGGGGCAGGTCGCGCCCAACCAGGTCGATCGCGGCGATATTCACAAGGGCATGGCGGTGATCGATGCCCTTGGACCGTTCGACGTCGGTCAGGGTTGCGTCGTCCGCGAGGGCCGGGTGTTGGCCGTGGAAGCCGCGGAAGGGACGGATGCCATGCTCGAGCGATGCCGCGCTTTTCAACTTGCGCAGCCTGCCGGCGTACTGGTCAAACGTACGAAACCCGGCCAGGAGCGCCGCGTCGATTTACCCACCATCGGGCTGCAAACCGTTCAGTCGGCGATCTCGGCCGGATTGAAGGGCATTGCCGTGGAGGCGGGCGGGGCATTGATCGTGGACAAGAGCGAAGTGGTGCACGCCGCGGACGCAGCCGGCTTGTTCGTGTTCGGCGTGGAGGCGGACCAATGAGGCGCTTCGACACTCTTTGCCGGCGTGCCCATGCCTGAGATCCATCCCACGGCCATCATCGGCGACCGTGTCGAAATCGGCGAAGATGTCACCATCGGCGCCGGAACCATTGTCGAAGACGATGTCACAATCGGCCAAGGCACCACGATCGGCCCCCGAAGCTATATCGGCCGGTACTCGCGGGTAGGCGACAACAACGATATCGGGTTTTCCGTCCAGCTCGGCGGTGACCCGCAGGTTGTCGGCTGGACCCCGGTCGAAAGCCGCGTGGTTCTCGGCAACGGCAATACGGTACGGGAATTCGCCACAATCCACCGCGCCATGGAAGCGGGCAGCGAGACCCGCATCGGCGACAATTGTTTCATCATGGGAACGGCCCATGTCGCCCATGACTGTGTGGTCGGCGACAACGTGGTTGTCTGTAACGGCGCCCTGTTGGCCGGGCATGTGGCGGTGGGGGACAGGGCGTTTATCTCGGGCAACTGCCCGATCCATCAGTTCGTCCGCATCGGCCGCATGGCCATGATCCGGGGACTGACCGCGGTCGGCAAGGACGTGGTGCCGTTCACTCTGATCGATCAGACCAACACGGTACGCGGCCTCAATCTGGTCGGCCTCAAGCGCAGTGACATAGCGGCGGAAGCGGTCAAGCAGATCAGGGGCGCGTACAAAAGCATTTTCCGTTCCACCGACACCATGGCGGATGCGTTGGCGGCGTTGGAGGCCACGGATCCCTGCGCCGAAGTGCAGGAAATGATCGACTTCATCCGCGAAAGCAAACGCGGCATTTGCCTGACCCATTCCACGGCGACCGGGCGTCCATCTGCTGAAGCTTAGTGCCTGAAGGCGTCAGGCCGACAGGCGTGCTTGAAAAAACGCCAGGATTTCATCGCGGGCTTGGACCGTCGGCTGGCCAGCCTCGTCAATCAGGTGGACGGTGACGACGCTGTGCGGCGTCGTGACATGTTGGGCGAAGAACGGCGCCAGGTCGGTGTTGGCGGCACTGTCCGGCAGCACGCGCCCGTCGAACCGGTCACCGAGCGCCTCGGCATAGGCGGCAAAGCGTTGGGCCTGACAGAATTTGTCCCCCTCGAACCGGTATGCAAGGACGGTCAGATCGTCCCGTTCGAGTCTCTCTTGGACGGCGGCCAGTTCCTCTGGCGCCATCTCGATTCCCGACGGATCGTCCAGGGGCAGGGACGGCTGCGACAGAACCGGTGCCAGCACGGCCGGCTCCAGCATCATGGTCAGGGCGAAGTTCCCGGTGAAACACATGCCGATGGCGCCGACACCGGGGCCACCGCACTCGTCGTGTGCGTGACGGGCCAGGGCGCGCAGCCATTGCGTTGCGGGGCTTGATTGGTTGGCCGCAAACGCCCGGAATTCGGCACTGACACAGGCTTTCTGAAACACCTTGGCGCCCTCCACCGCGTCGGACACGGCCCCGTCGCGGCCAAACAGCGACGGCATGTAAACCGTGAACCCGGCATCACGGACCCAGCGGGCGAACCGCGCCACGTGGGGGCTGATGCCGGGCATTTCGGTCATGACGATGACCGCCGGCCCGGTGCCCGTCACATGCACGGTTTTGGTCTTGCCGTCGAGCGTGATGTCTCGCGGCCGGAAATCGTCGAGCGGATCATCCTCGGTCAAACTGCGCGTGTTCATCGTGTGCCTCTCTCGTTGCCTGCCGCTTATGCGGTCTCCCGGTCCTTGCCGTGTGCGAATTCCGTCAGAATTGGACGCAGAAGGGACCGCAGGGTCTCCTTCTGTCTTTTCGCCGGCCACTGTTCGGTTTCCAGGGTGGCGCGGGTCCCGATGCCGTCGATCGCGGCGATGACCGCGTCGGCGCAACGGCGGGCCTGTTGGTAAGGCGGCGGGGTTGGCCCGTGCAATGCCGACAGCGGCCCGACCATCCGGTCGCTGATGTCGTTGTAATGTTGCCGGTGAATGGACCGTAGCCGGTCGTCGGCAATGGCGCGGCCCCAGAAGGCCAGCCAGACCCGCCATTCCGCACGGCTCGTTTCGTCGATCGGCAGGTATTTGCCTGCCCGGCCGATGAAGGCGTCGACGCTTCCCGCGGCTTCCGGCGCCACGGGCTTGCCGATCCGCTCCAGCGTGCGCCGGACGATTTCCTCCAGCGTGCCTTCCAGCACCGCATCCTTGCCGTCGAAATAGTGGGTCACGGCACCCGTGGTCACGTTTGCCGCCTGCGCGACATCACGCAGGCGCGCACCTTCCATGCCGGCATGGTTGATGACGGAAATGGCGGCATCCGCGATGACGCGGCGTTGTTCGGCGATGTTCACTTTTTTTGGCATAACAGTGATTATATAAAAGCGAAATCGGCCGGGTCAAGAAGACGCCGTGTCGGGAGGACATTACGTTCGCGTGACTGTGCTTTGCCGGTTCGCAATTCATGGTATCTTCAAGTCCAAGTGGGGCATCCGGCACAATCACGCAAATCAGGAATTTGATGACAAGATGAGCGATACATCCGCACCGTCGACCGAAAACTACCGGCTTCTGCACACCATGATCCGGGTGAAGGACCTGGACAAGTCGTTGGACTTCTACACGCGGCTCCTCGGCATGACCGAGATGCGCAAGAACGATTTTCCGACCGGTGAATTCACCCTGGCCTTCGTCGGATATGGTGACGAATCGTCCCAGGCCGTGATCGAACTGACCCATAACTGGGGGCAGGAGGAACCGTACGACCTGGGCAACGGGTTCGGACACCTGGCCATCGGCGTGCCGGATATCTATGCCACGTGCGACGCCTTGGAGAAGGAAGGCGTGTCCATCCCGCGTCCGCCCGGACCGATGAAGCACGGCGGCAGCGTGATCGCCTTCGTCGAGGACCCGGACGGCTACAAGATCGAACTGATCGAACGCAAGGCCTAGGCGACTGAGACGAAACCGATAGGAGCGAGGCGCCAAGATGTCCGATAAAGCGCCGGATTCCGCGCCTAGATCCTATCCGCCGATGGTGTCGCGCCTGCGCCGCGGCGAGCGGGACCCGAACCTCCCGGAAAAGATCGACCCGTCCGAACTGGAGCCCTGGCTGCTGGAAGAAGCTGCCGGGGAAAACGATCTGTTGTCGTTCTTCCAGTCCTTTCTGTGGCGCCTGGTCGCGGCTGGATATCCGCTGGACCGAGCCAGTCTGCATGTCGGCACACTGCACCCCGAGCTGTTCGGATACGCCTGGAACTGGAACCGGGACGACGGTTTTTGCGACGAAGTCAAGGTGAACGAAGCGGTCCTGGCAACCGACGCGTACCGCCGCAACCCGCTGTTCCGTGTCATCGAATACGGTGAAGCATTCCGGGGCCAACCCGGACAATCCGGAGCAAACGAGCAAAGCCCGCTCATGGCGGAGTTGGCGCAGAAGGGCATCACGGATTATGCCGCCGTGCCGCTTCGCTCGGGCGGGGCCTACCACAATGCCGCAACGGTCGCGACCAAACGTCCTGAAGGATTCACCAACGGGCAGTTCGCAGACATCAGGCGCTTGCTGAGCCTTCTGGCATTGCATGTGGAACGGCACATCGCCACGCGCATCAGCGAGAACGTACTCAACACGTACCTGGGCGTGGCGGCGGGGCGGCAGGTCCTGCAGGGGTCGATCAAACGCGGCTCCGGCGCGCCGATCGAAGCGATCATTTGGGTGTCTGACATGCGCGGGTTTACCGATTTGGCCGACAGGCTGGACGACCGGGACATGCTTTCCGTTCTCAACGCGTATTTCGATCGTCTCGTCGGCGCCGTTATGGAGGCAAGGGGAGAAGTCCTCAAGTTTATCGGCGACGGATTGTTGGCCGTCTTTCCGTTTTCCGATTTCGAAAGTGAACAGGCCGCCGCCAATGCCGCATTGCATGCGGCGCAAGACGCCATTGCACGGTTGAACCAGTTGAATGGCGACGACGACGCATTGCCCGGCATCGACGGGTGGCGGCCTCTACACTCCGGCATTTCGCTTCACAAGGGCGACGTCTTTTTCGGCAATTTGGGTGCGCCCAAGCGCCTTGATTTCACGGTGATCGGTCGGGCAGTCAACACGGCGAGCCGAGTTGAAGGCTTGTGCAAGGCCATGGGGCGCCAGATTCTGATTACCGAACCGGTCGCGGGGCTGCTGGATGTTCCGCTCGAGCCCCTCGGCAGCCATGACCTCCGTGGGCTCAAGGAGGCCCTCGCGTTATTTGCGCCCCGGGTCTGGGTGAATCCTCGAGCCAAGTGAAGTATCCGCCGGGATGTTCCGGGGCGGCAAATGGTCGCCCTGGGTGCTGGTTACGTCGGTACGGCGGCGGTTTACAATATGTCCGTGCAAATGAGACAAATGACATGCCCAGCTTCGAGATTGTGGTTCCGTTCCTCATAGCGTCTGCGGTGTTCGCATGCGTGCCCGGCCCGGGCATGTTTTATGCGGCCGCACAGACAATGTCAGGGGGCCGCCGCGCCGGATGGTATTCCGCTTTGGGATTTCATATCGGTGGGTTCTTCCACATTTCGGCGGCGGCGTTCGGTCTTGCCGTCATGCTGAAAACCATTCCCGTGCTTTACACAATCGTAAAATTCGCGGGTGCGGGATACTTGATCTGGTTGGGCGTCAAGTACCTGTGGACACCGGGGTGTTTCGATCAACCTTCGGCCGGTGTTGAGGGAAAGACAGCTTGCCGCGCGCTGAGAGACAGTGTTGTCGTCGAGGTGCTCAACCCGAAATCTGCCCTGTTCTATTTGGCATTCTTGCCTCAATTTACCGACATATCCGCTACGCTGCCGATCTGGGCGCAGATTATGACGTTGGGTGCAATCGTGAATGTCATGTTTACCGTGACTGACGCCTTGTGTATCGAGTTGTCCGACGCGGTAACCCAGCGCCTGCGCGCCTCAACCGCTACCGCTCGTGCCGTTCGGCGGATGGGTGGATGCATTCTTATAGGCCTGGGCTTGAAGCTTGCCTTGTCACGCCAATGACTAGAGCAATTCCTCTTTAGATGGAATCCATTCTGTTTCTCGAGCGGCCTGCTCATCCACCAGGAAGACGGGGCCGCGCGATGCCGGGCATCGCGCAAACCGTCTGACGCCGTGGGGGGCGGCCGCTCGGAAACCCGGAGGGACGGGCGTCTTGGCGCCAAATCCGGCGGCTGCCGTCTTGGCCATACCCCGGGTATGGCCGTC
>JANQFL010000088.1 GCA_028277845.1 Sneathiellales bacterium | reverse complement strand
GCTGCCGTCTCGGCCATACCGCCAGGTATGGCCTTCACCGCCAGCCTTGGCCTTGGCGCCAATACGCTCCGTCAGAATGCTTCCATCTAAAGAGGAACTGCTCTAGGTTTCCTTTGAACACTCAGGCGGTATCCGTGTCGGCCACGTCTTATCCCATCGTCGATCTGAAATCCCAGTATCAGCGGCTGGAACAACGCATCCAGGCCCGCGTTTCCGCCGTTCTGGAAAGCGGGCAATACCTGTTCGGCCCGGAAGTGCGGGAGCTGGAAAGCCGGCTGGCCGCTTATACCGGTGCCCATCACGTGGTGGCCTGCGCCAACGGCTCCGACGCCCTGCAGATCGTGATGATGGCGGAAGGCATCGGTCCCGGCGATGCCGTCTTCGTACCCGCCATGACTTTTTTGGCGACCGCCGAGATGGTTGTGACCCTGGGAGCGACGCCGGTCTTCGTCGACATCGACCTGGCGACCTACAACATGTCGCCGGACCATTTGGCGGAACGTATCGAGGATGTGGAAAAGGCCGGCACGCTACGGCCCAAGGCGGTCATTCCCGTCGACCTGTTCGGCCTGCCGGCCGACTATGCCGCCATTCACGCCCTTGCCGAGAAACACGGCCTGTTCGTCCTGGCCGACGCGGCGCAAAGCTTCGGCGGGTCGGCCAACGGCCGGACGGTGGGCGCCATGGCGCCGGCCAGCACCACCAGCTTCTACCCCTCCAAGCCGCTGGCCTGTTACGGCGACGGCGGCGCCATCTTCACCGACAGCGCCGAGTTGGCGGAGAAGTACCGCTGCCTGGCCAATCACGGCCAGAACGGCCATACGGCCGTCGCCATCGGCATGAACAGCCGGCTGGACACCATCCAGGCGGCCATCCTGCTGTGCAAGCTGGATGTCTTCGACGAGGAAATGACGGTGCGCCGGGCCGTCGCCGAGCGCTACCGCGAGCGGCTGCACAATGTGGTGACGACGCCGGACGTTCCCGACGGTTCGACATCAGCATGGGCGCTCTATTCGGTGATGACCGAAAACCGCGACGACGTCATCAAGACCCTCAACGATAATGGCGTCGGCGCCCGCATCTACTATCCCTTGCCGCTGCACCTGCAGCCGGCCTACGCCCAATACGGTGCGGGCGAGGGGTCGCTGCCGGCCGCCGAGCGGATGAGCCGCACCGTCATGTCGCTGCCTATTCACGGCTACCTCGAAGAGCGCGATGTCGACCGGATTTGTGACGCCGTTGGTAAAGTTGTGGGACAATAACATTGCCGCGCAATTGAACGAACGGGGGTGGTTACGATGCTGACACCGCCAAGCCTTGAACATGCCTGCGATCTGACGGTCGAACTGGGTCCCGTGCGCGAATTGGGTGAGGGGCGCGCCGGGAACCGGCGGATTATTCCCATTGTCGGCGGGAAGGTGCAGGGTGAACGGCTCTCGGGCACCATCCTCAATCTCGGCGCTGACTGGCAGACGGTGTATAGAAACGGATGCGCGTATCTCGACACCCGCTATGCCTTCGAATCCGATGACGGTGCACTGGTGGAAATCATCAACACCGGATACCGGCATGGACCCGAGGACGTGCTTGAGCGGCTTGCTGACGGCGAAGACGTGGACCCGTCCGAATACTACATGCGGACCCACGCCAAGCTGGAAACCGGCGATCCGAGATACGCCTGGGTCAACACGACGCTGTTTGTCGGTACGGGCGCCAGGTATGCGTCTTCCGTAGCGATCTCCTTGTTCGCTGTCCGATAGAGTCGTCCGCCGCAACCGACGTCAGTTTGGTCGGACAGTCAATCAGCCACTGCCGATTGGCCGACGACCTCCAGCACCACCTTGGCCGCCCGTGCGCTCGGCGGCGGCGTAAGACCGCCCAGTTTTGCCAGGGCGTCGCGGAAACCGGACCGTTGCCGGTCGCGCAGGTTCGCGTCGTCCAGCAGCCGGCTGAGCGCGTCGGCCAGTTTGTCGGGATTGCAGTCGCCCTGCAGCAGTTCCGGCACCAGCGTGTGTCCGGCGAGAAGGTTGATCAAGGCGACGTTGGGGATCTGCAGGGCGCGCTTGGCCAGATATCCGGTGACGGGGTTCATACGGTACGACACCACCATGGGCACGCCGGAAATGGCCAGTTCCAGCGTGCTGGTGCCGGACTTGGTCAATGCCGCGGAGCAGGCGGCGAAGGCATCGAATTTTTCAATTGGATCGGTGACCGGGATGGTCGGCACGGTCCAACCCGACGATTCATCGGAAACCAGCGCCGCCACGGTTTCGGCCACGGGTACGATGACGGAAAGGCCGGGATACCGTCCGCCCAACTTGTCCACCGCCGCGCCGAATACGGGCAGCAACCGACCCACTTCGCTGCTGCGACTGCCAGGCAGGACGCACAGCAGGGGTGCATCCGGCAATAATCCGTGGCGCTGGCGAAAGGCATCACCATTGCCGTGACCGGCGCCGGATTCCAGGACCGGGTGGCCGACAAACGTACTGGGGATGCCGTGTTTCTCGAAATAGGGCGGCTCGAACGGCAGCAAGGTCATCAGGTGGTCGACCAGCCCGTGCAGTTCCGCCGCCCGTTCCGGTTTCCAGGCCCACACCTGCGGCGCAACATAGTGCACGATGGGGATGCCGGTGCCGCGCAGGCGTTTGGCGAGGCGCAGGGTAAAGCCGGGCGAGTCGATGGTCACGACCACATCGGGCCGGGTTCGCTTCACCGTCTCTGCGGTTTCATTGAGGCGCCGGATAAGCCGCGGCAGGTGCGGCAGGATTTCCGCGAACCCCATCAACGCCAGCTCGCGAATGGGGAACAGGCTGGTCAGGCCCTCGGCGGTCATGGCGCCGCCGCCGATGCCGGAGAAGGTGACGCGGCCGCCGGTCATGGTTTTCAGAGCCGCCATCAGCCGCGCACCCAGATTGTCGCCCGACGGCTCGCCGGCGACGAGAAAAACGTGGGGCGCGGTGTCAGCGTTCATATTGGCGGGAGCCGATGGCATGGGCGGGTCGCGACACTCTGAAAACCGGAACGGCGCTATCTATCCCCCGCCTGCGGACAAATGACAAGCCCGCAGTTGAACCGGCGGTCAATCCGCCAGATTGGGAAGCCAGAGTGCCAGGTCGGGCCAGACGATCAGCAGGGCGACCAGTGCCATGGCGCACAGCATGAAGGGAATGGCGGCGATGCAGATTTCGCTGAACTTGGTGCCGGGCGGCGCCACACCCTGCATGACGAACAGCAACAGGCCGAACGGCGGCGTGGTGAAGCTGATCTCGAGCGCCAGCAGGATGATGACGCCGAACCAGATCAGGTCGAAGCCGTAACTGATGGCCAGCGGGAAGAAGATCGGCACGGTCAGCAGCATCATGGACAACTGGTCCATGAACATGCCGAGGATCATCAATATGCCGAACATGATCAGCAGCATGACGATCGGCGCGACGTCGAAGCCGGTGACCCATTCGATCAGGCCGTTGCTGCCGCCGGAGAAGGAGAGGATCTGGCTGAACGTGCTGGAACCGAAAATAATCAGCAACGCGACGATGGTGACCCGGCCGGCGCCCTCGAGCGATTTCCACAAGGCCTGCAAAGTCAGGCTGCGATAAAGCACGGCCAAAATGATGACGCCCAACCCGCCAAACGCTGCCGCTTCCGACGGCGTGGCGATGCCGAACATGATCAACATGATGACGCCGATGACGATGGACACCATCGGGAGAACGTCGAAGGTGAACAGGCGCGCCCGGGTCGCCCACGAGACATATTCGATTTCGTAGTTCGGCGCGGCGTCGGGATCGATCTTCGCCCGCACGTAGATCAGCACGGCATACATCACCGCCAGGATCAGGCCGGGCATGATACCGGCGACCAGCAGCTTGCCGATATCCAGTTCGGCCAGGGTGCCCAGCAGCACGGCCAGGGCGGACGGCGGGATCAGCATGGCCAGGCCGCCGGTGCCCAGGATCGGGCCGATGGACATGTGCTTCTTGTAACCGCGCTTGCTCATCTCCGGCACCATCAAGGTACCGAGCAGGGCGGTCGAGCCCATGCTGGAGCCGGACAGGGTGGCGAAGGCCGTGCCGCCGGCGACGGTGACGTAGGACAGCCGTGCCGGAACCCGGCCCATCAGTTTCTCGACCGCGTTGAACATGCGGTTGGCCAGGCCGGTGTGAAAGAACAGTTCGCCCATCAGCAGGAACATGGGAATGGGCACCAGCGCGAACGTGGTCATGGATTCGAAGGCGTTGCCTGCCAGTACGCCGACGCCCCGTTCGAGGACGGTCAGGAAATCGCCGCGGCCGCCGAGGTAATAGGCGGCCGCGGTCACGTTGACGGCAATGAAGGCGATGGCCACGGGCATGCCGATGGCCATGAGCGCCAGAATGGCGCCGAGCAGCATGGCGAGGGTCCAATACCACTCCATGGCTCAGCAACCTGTTTCCGTGACGGCCGGGTTACTCATGCACACCTGCCTGGCCGGTGTGCATGGTCTCCTTGCCGAATATGAAGCGGGCGAATTCGATGGCCATCAGGCCGAAGCCGATGGGCAGCATGATGGTGACGATCCAACGCGGAATGTCGAACGATCCGCGCACGTCGATCTCGGCGTAGCGGATGTCGTCCGCCGCCAGGATGCCGCTGTAATAGGCGAACAACAGGCAGACCAGTGTCGAGACCAGCGCGATGAAGCGGGACAGCACGTTGCGGACGCCGGGCGATACGGTCGCCGTCAGGATCTCGATGTAAACGTGGCCGCGCTGGCGCACGATCCAAGGCGCCCCCAGCATCAGGCAGTAGATGAAGCCATACTCGATGAAGACGAAGGAGTAGCCGGAATACGCCATGTTAAGGGCGCGGAACACGGTGGCATAAATGATCGCGACCATCATCAGGCCGAGATAGATGGCGGCGACGCCCATCAGGCCGCGCAGCAACCATTCGTGTGCCCTGTTCAACAGTTGCAGCATGCCCTTGCCGGTATGGTCATCGTTACGCGTGCCCCAATCTCATCGTAAATCAAAGCCCGCTCCCTGCCGGGGAGCGGGCTTCGGTACGACTTGTCCGACCATCGGATCCGGACCGAACTCAACCCGTTCAATCATGATGCGCAATGGCTGCAAATAAATCCAGTTGCGCGTTTCGCGGTTTATGTTCGACCGGTTCCGACACTCAGGTTTCCGACTACATGTCGGAGGCTTTTTCCTGATACGCCGTGCGCAGCTTGTTCATGGCGTCCAGTCCCTTGCCCTGTTTCTTCAGACGCTCGGCGACACGGCCGTAGGCCGAATCGATGGCCACGCCGAGATACTTGTCGGCAGCCGGCGCCGGCCAGAACTTCATGCCTTCCGCCTTCAACTGCTTGGCTTCGGCCTGGGCTTCGGAAATCCGGGCGGCACGGCTCGAGTTCTCGTGCGCGATGACCGTGTCCTGAACGATCTTCTGGGCCTTTGGCGAAAGGCTTTTCCAGGCGTCCAGGTTCATGATCAGGCCGATGTCGGTCTGGTAGAACGTCGGATCGACCCGATGGCGCAGGAATTTGTCCCACTTGAACTGGATCAGACCCAGGGCCGCCCAGGCACTGGCGTTGACGACGCCTTTCTCCAACGCCGAATAGACTTCGTTGGACGGCATGTTGTGGGTCGAGGCGCCGAGCGCACGGAAGAACGCGCCGTAAATCGGGTTGTCGCGCATCTTGACGCCGGAAAAATCGGGCAGGCCGTCGGCGTTAAACTTCGGCGGGTCCTGCGTGTAGATGTAGAATCCGATGCCGCTATCGATCCAGCCGAGATACTTCATGTTGAAGTTCTTCTGATGCAACTCGTCGATGATCGCCATACCGCCGTTCTTGCGCACGATGGCGGGCGACGAATTGGAGGTGGAGATGGCCTCGTTTTCCGGAATCTTCTGGGCGTAGAACGCAGCCGGGGTACAGGTCATGTCGACCGAGCCCTTGCTGACGGCGCCCGGCTGCTGGAACATCTTGATCGAGTTGAACGGCTTGACGTCGATCTTCACTTCGCCGGCACCGGCGGCGTTGATCTTCTCGACCAGGGCCTTGCAGCTCTTGGTGTAGACCAGGAAATCCGGGAACGGATAGACCAGCGACAAGGTGGTCTCGGCCTGGGCCGGAGCGGTCGTCAGGGCCGTGGCGGCCAGAACGGCCGCGGCGGCGGTATTGAACCAAACGGTACGCATGTGATGAACCTCCCTCGTTGATTCGTCGGCGCCGCGTTTTCGGCGCCTGCTTCACGGATGAATGACGTGTTCTTCGATACTGCGCCGCCCTATGGGCGGTCTTGGGCGATGATGTCTTCCTTTCAGTCTTCGGTCCTTCTTCGAAGCATGCCGGATTGTGAAAGCTGCACGCTCTTACAGCCAGTAAACTCCTCGTCTTATCCCGCCGGGCTCCAGCTCGCGCTCGCCGATTCCTCCGGGCGCACGCGGGTCAGGTCCATGCGGTATTGATAGCGATCGGGCCGATAGAGCGCGGTGATGTACTCCACCGGCCGTTCGGTCTGGTCGTAAACGATACGGTTGATGCGCAACAACGGCGATCCCACTTCGGCTTCCAGCAAGGGGGCCACGGTGTTGTCCGCCAGGGTCGCGCTGATGGTCTGCTCGGCCTTCTCGACCGTAATGCCGCTGCGTTCCAGCAGGACCAGCAAAGGCTGTTCCGCCAGATCGGCCTCGTCGTAGGACCGGCCGATGACCTCCGGCACATACGTGGTGAGGTAGGAAAACGGCCCGCCCTCCAGCAGACGCACCCGCTCGGCCCGCTGCACCGTGGTCCCGGCCGGGCAGGCCAGGGCCCGGGCGACGTCCGGCGACGCCCGGACATAACCGAATTCCAGCAGCCGGACTTCCGTCTCCAAACCCATGGCCAGCAGGTTTTCCAGCAAACCCTCGACCGAAGACCGCACGGGCGGCGAAGGCGCCAGATACCGTACCCGGGTGCCGCGGCCGCGCTGGCGGACCACCAGGTCGGAGGCGGCGAGCTCGTTCAGGGCCCGCTTCGCCGTGATGCGGGAGACGCCGTACATGGTGCTCAGTTCCTGCTCGCTGGGCACCACCGAGTCGTGGGCGTAACTGCCGTCGAGGATCTTGTCGCGCAGAATCAGGAAAATCTGATGGTACAACGGTGTCGGCAGGCGGTCGTCGACCCCCGGGCCATCGTGCATGCTGCTGACGGCGTGGTTCTGCACCCTGAACTCCCCGTTGTCACGATCCGGCCCTGATTGGACGAGCTTGATTGACCATCGTCCTCCGGATTTAAATGATATAATGATATATCATTCATTGTTTGGGAAGCCCGGAATCGCTCCCGGGGGACAAGAGGAGCCGTCATGCCCGTCGTTTCGATCACGTTGATGGAAGGATATTCCGAAGAAACCCGCGAAAAACTGGGGCACGCGCTCACCGATGCGGTGCGCGGCACCATCGGCGCGCCGCTCGACGGCACGACGGTTCAGATCTACGAAGTCCCGGCCGCCAATTACATGCGCGGCCGGGTGCGCCGGACGCCAGGCACGCCACCGCCGTCGGCTTCGGACGTCGTGCGCGGGTATCTGGACGCCATGGAGGCACGGGACCTAGATGCGGCGAAGGAATTTCTGGGCGATGGGTTCCACATGGCGTTTCCCGGACCGGTCGTGTTCTCGCGGCCCGAGGAACTCACCGCCTGGGCCAAAGACCGCTACAACTGGGTCAAAAAAAGTTACGACGCCTTTCACGAAGCGCCGTTCGGCGACGGGGCGGTTGTGACCTGTTACGGCACCTTGTACGGCGAGTGGCCCGACGGTTCCGCGTTCGAGGACATCCGTTTCGTCGATGTCTTCACGGTATCTGGCGGAAAGATCGCCGACCAGAAGGTTTGGAACGATTTGGCGGAACACAAGGCAAATCAAGCGCTTTAGCCGGTTTTCCAAGAAAATCATTTTAAGCTTAAAGCGATTCCGGCTATGCTGCGGGCATAACAACGGCGGGGCGATGGACCCCGCCGAATTTTAGGCTCAGCACGAAAAGCCTGACGGGAGACATGAGGAATTCAGTCAAAGATGCGGTCCGCACCGGCGGGCGCGTGGGGTGCCACTGGCTGTGCCTCGGCTCGGCTCTGGTCGCCGAAACCGCAGCGCGCACAGGCCCCGGCGCCGTGGTGTTCGACATGCAGCATGGCGTGTGGGACCTGCAGGACCTGCATGCCGCCATCGGCGTCACGTTGCCCCATGCCACGCCGTTGGTACGCGTGACCGACAACGCGCCTTATGCCATCGGCTCGGTGCTCGACATGGACGCCATGGGCGTCATCGTGCCGATGATCGAGGACGCCGCCGAGGCGGCGCGGGCCGTGGCCTATGCCAAGTATCCGCCCGACGGTCGCCGCTCCGCCGGCGGTATGCGGCCATTGAAAGACTTCCCCGCTTATGTGGCCGAAGCCAACGACGCCATCCTGGTCGCCGTCATGGTGGAAACCGCCAAGGGGCTGGAAAACGTGGCCGAAATCGCGTCGACGCCCGGCGTCGACATGATTTTCATTGGCCCCGCCGACCTCGGCCTTTCCATCGGACAGTTTCCCGAATATGGCCCGCCCCATGCCGAGGCCGTCGAAAAGATCCATGCGGCCTGCACCGACGCCGGCATCGGCATCGGCATGTTCACCCGCTCCATGGAGGAGACGCTGGCCTACCGCGACCGGGGCTTCCACCTGGTCACCCTGACCAACGACATCGCCATGATCGGCGGCACCGCCCAAAGCGCCGTCGACGCCTTTGGCGCCTGAACGCACAAGCCCCGAGGACAACCATGAGTGCCGTTCCGCAATCGTCCCGACCGCAGCCCTACATCCCCGACATCGGTATTTCGGTGGTCAAGAAGGCCGGCGTGTCCACGCCCCGCAAGCTGATCGACCTGTCATTGAACGAATCCAGTTTCGGTATGAGCCCGAAGGCACAGGCGGCTGCGCAAAACCGTTGTGAACGGCTTTTCCGCTATCCCGATCCGGCCAGCACCGAACTGCGCCGGGCCATCGGTTCGACCTACGGCCTGGATCCCGACCAGATCATCTGCGGCAACGGATCCGAGGAACTGCTCGACATCATCGCCCGTCTCTATGCCCGGCCGGGCGATGAGATCCTGTTTTCCGAATTCAGCTTCATGCAGTTTCCCATCGTCGCCATGCGGGTCGGCGCCACCGCCGTGACCGCACCGGAAAAGGACCTGACGACCCTGGTGGATATGCTGCTGGAGCGGGTCACCGACAAGACCCGCGTCGTTTTCCTGGCCAATCCCAACAACCCCTCGGGCACCTACATTCCCGCGCGCGAAGTGCAACGGCTGCGCGACAACCTGCCGTCTTCCGTGGTGTTCGTCATCGATTCGGCCTACGCCGAATATGTGGTGGAAGACGACTACACCGACGGCGCCGAACTGATCGACGGCCGCGACAACGTCATCATGACCCGGACGTTCTCCAAGGCATTCGGGCTGGCGGCCCTGCGGGTCGGCTGGGCCTATGCCTCGCCGTCGATGATCGGCGTCATGAACCGCATGCGCGGCATCGGCAACGTCAACGCCATCGCCCAGGACGGCGCCGTGGCGGCGCTTGGCGATCTCGACTTCGTCGCCCGGGTGCGCGACCGCACCGCGGAGGAACGAAGCTGGATGAGCGGGCAGTTATCGTCATTGGGCCTCTCCGCCGTGCCGAGCCAGGCCAACTTCGTTATGGCCAAGTTCCCGTCCGACACCAACCACCGCGCCGCCGCCGCGCTGAACCATTTGGCCGAGCGCGGCGTCATCGTGCGTGGGGTCGAGGATTACGGCTTGGAGGATTATCTGCGCATCACCATCGGTCTGCGCGAAGAGAACGAGGCGGTGGTCGAGGGGCTGAAGGGGTTTATGGTGTAAGGGGGGAGCCAGATCGTTCAGGCCAAGTAACCAATTACATCAGCCATACCCGAACTTGATCGGGGTAGCCACACTGTTCAGACCCTATGTTTTAGTAACGGCAACACGACGCGGATCGCCTGTTTAGGTAGTACCGGTTCTCGAGGGAACGACTTTGTCGATCAAAGCCTCATAAAATGTTTTGGGCATGTCTTCCTCAGAGCCACGGGCATGGGGGCGGAACAATGCTTGCAATACTATCCACCTCTCTTCAGGCATGGCTTTTTCTTCCTGCTCCAATGCCAAGAACGTTTCAATCATCGAAACGCGTTCATCTGCGTCATCTGCTATTTCACGATTAATTCTGAATTGTGAGGCGGGAATACGTAGAACCCAAATCAGCAACACGGCCGGGATTACAAAAAAGATAAAATCGGTAGGTGCCAAGGTTCTGGCTGTGTAGTGCGTGGTAGGTCCGACTATATCTGTACCGACTGCAGTTGGTTGTGTTCTACCAGTGTCACCGGTGGGCAGATCGGCGCTATTGGTGTCTACGGCAGAAGGGTCTGTACTCGGAGTACTATTGTCGACTGGTGCTTTGCCATTGGCGCTAGGTTTTGCCAATTCCGCTGTTTGAGTTGCCGGTCCTTTGAGAACCGTTAGTACGTTGTCATATAAGCTAGGCATGTAAATAATTGCCCCAACCAATATTGTAGCGAACAGAAAAAGCCATCCATACGCTGCAAGTCGATTTCGTATTCCCTTCTTGGCCCAGTATGTTTTGGATGCGCGCATTTTTATTTCTTCGAGATAGGATTTTTTGATTGCTGACATTTGACGGGAAAATTCGGATCGGTCGGATTCGACACCTTTCGTGGTCTCGCTTACGCCGTCGATTAGTGTTTTCAATACGTCTTCACGCTCTTCTGCCCAACTTGTTAAACTTCGTTTTTGATCCAAGAATCGTTTATGCCAAGTGTCTCTAAGCGCTTCCATTGCCGAAGTATGCGCTTCAGCTTCTTTCTCGATACTTCGACCATTTTCGAGGGTGCGGTAGAAAGCTGATACATACCTATCAAGATCGAGGACCTTATCGCTACGAGTGTTTTGATGGCAGGCGCGTGCAAACAGAATATGCGCAACATCCGGGTCGTCTTTTGCGGCACTAAGAATGCGTTGACCCTCTGGCGATCGAATGGAAATGCGTAAACGTGGGTTCTCGTACATTTTTAAATCGGCTTCGAGGTTTGCCAAATGCTGGTTTCGTTTATTGTTCGGCTGGACTAAATAGTCGGCAATCGTGTTTTCGATGTGTCTTGGTGTGGCTAACATTTCATCCAAAATGTTAGGAATGTCGGCAAGTCGGTCTTTCTCGAGAGCAATTTTTACTCTTCCCCAGCCAGCAACTTCGTCCTTGGCCCAGTCGCTAAGTTCTTCAGTGTTTTCGAAAGTGGTAATACCGACACCGTTAATTTCGATCGTTATAGGAGATTCGAATTCTCCAACGCTAGCCATCGCGTTTCCCCATTTGGTTGTTTCCTGGAGATTATCTCAATCGTTCAAATTGAGCGAATCTGCATAGCAACAAAAGACTCTAAGTACTGGACAGACTATTTGCTTTGGAATGGCAAGATTTGCCGTCCAAAACGCTTTAGAAAGTCATTACTTATGCAATCCAGATTTGACAGCAGATTGAGCGGGTGAAAATGAGCATCCAGCTCTTACATGACGAACCCATTCGGGTCGTATATCGTAGCAGCAACAAACAGGGGGCAACCCTGTATCGGGAGTGTGCGGTTTGAGTAATCTTGCATTGTGCGGACGGCGGCCGGGGGGCTGAATGATCGTCGTCGATCACGTCTCGAAACATTTCGGTGGTATCAAGGCCGTCAACGACTGTTCGATTACGGTCGAGACGGGCTCCATCACCGGTGTCATCGGCCCCAACGGCGCCGGCAAGACCACGTTGTTCAATATCATTGCCGGCGTCTACAAGCCCGACAGCGGCAAGGTTCTGCTCGACGGCGTGGACGTCACCGGTAAGAAACCGCACGAGCTGTTCGCGCTGGGTCTGCTGCGCACCTTCCAGATCGCGCATGAGTTTTCCAACATGACCGTGCTGGAAAACCTCATGGTCGTGCCGCCGGAACAGTCGGGTGAGCATCTAGTCTCGTCATGGCTGCGCTGGGGCCGGGTGCAGGGCGAGGAACGCCGGGTGCGCGAACGGGCCGAGGAAGTGCTCGATTCCTTGCGGCTCGGCCATCTGACCTTCGAACTGGCCGGCAACCTGTCCGGCGGCCAGAAGAAACTGCTCGAACTCGGCCGCACCATGATGACCGACGCCAAGGTCGTCCTGCTCGACGAACTCGGCGCCGGCGTCAACCGCACCTTGCTGGGCGAACTGGCATCCGACATCGAGCGGCTCAACCGCGATCACGGCTACACGTTTTGTGTCATCGAACACGACATGGACTTGATCGGGCGCCTGTGTGACCCGGTCATCGTCATGGCCGAGGGGTCGGTGCTGATGCAGGGCACCATGGATGAAATCAAGAAGAACGACGACGTGATTGAGGCGTATCTGGGAGGCGGAGTCTTGAAGAAGAAACAACCGTCCGCAACGGACGCCACCGGAGCCCATCCGGCGTGAGTGCGTCCCTGCTGCAGGCCACGGGCATGTTCGGCGGTTATGGCGGCCTGGACATTCTCAACGGCGTCGACCTGGCGGTGGACGCCGGCGAGATCGTGGTCATCGTCGGCCCCAACGGCGCCGGCAAGTCGACGGCCATGAAGGCGGTGTTCGGCCTGCTGCACGTGCGGGAAGGCCGCGTGAGCCTGGGTGGCGAGGACATCACCAACAAGCCGCCGGAACAGCTCGTGCCGCGCGGCATGGCCTACGTGCCGCAGGAAAGCAACGTCTTTCCCAATCTGACGGTGCACGAGAACCTGGAAATGGGCGCCTTTGTCCGGCGCGACGACTTTTCCGGCGTGCTCGAGCAGATGTACGACCTGTTTCCGCCCCTGAAGGACAAGCGCAAGCAGCCGGCCGGCGAACTGTCGGGCGGACAGCGGCAGATGGTGGCCATCGGGCGGGCGTTGATGGTCGAACCCAAGCTGCTGTTGCTGGACGAACCCACCGCCGGCCTGTCGCCCCTGTTCATGCAGGAAATCTTCGAACGCATCATCGCCGTCAACGACACCGGCGTCGGCATTCTGATGGTCGAGCAGAACGCCCGGCAGGCGCTGGAGATCGCCCACAAGGGTTATGTGCTGGCGGTCGGCCGCAACCGGTTCACCGACACCGGGGCGAACCTGCTGGCCAACCGGGAGGTGGCGGAGTCTTTCCTCGGCGGGACCGGGGAGGGGTAGGGCGCGATGCTGGAATTTATCAACTTCTACCTCATTCCCGGCCTGGTGCTCGGCAGCATCTACGCCCTCGGCGCCATCGGCGTCTCCATGCTGTTCGGTATTCTGCGCTTCGCCCATTTTGCCCACGGCGACCTGATGACCCTGGGCGCCTATCTGGCCCTGACCGTCGTGCTGGCGCTCGGCTGGTCGCCGATGATGGCCCTGCCCATCGCCATTGCCGGGACCGCTGCCGTGGCCGTCGGCATCGACTGGGCGTTCTACCGGCCGTTCCGTTCGTCGCCGACCATCGTGCTGGTCATCGCCTCCTTCGGCATCGCGCTGATGGTGCGGGCGGCGGTGCAGTTGTTCTGGGGGGTCGAAGTGACGCCCTATCAGACCGGCATTCAGCGGCCGATCATCCTGTTCGACGCGCTGCGCGTCGCCGAGCGGCATTTCGTCATCGTCGGCGGCACCATTTTCCTGGTCGGGGTGATGCACTACTTCCTGGCCTACACCCGCATGGGCAAGGCCATGCGGGCCATGAGCGACGACGCCAACCTGGCCCGGGTGACCGGCATCAACACCAAGAAGATCATCGTCTGGACCTGGATCATGGGCGCCGGCATGGCCGCCGCCGCGGGCGTGTTCCTGGGCATGGACACCCAGCTCAACCCCAACATGGGCTGGGACCTGCTGCTGCCCATCTTCGCCGCCGCCATCCTCGGCGGCCTGGGCCGGCCGTACGGCGCCATCGCCGGCGGCATGGTCATCGGCTTCATGGAGGAACTGTCGTCCTATCCATGGATCGGCACCGAGCCGCTGCTGGAGCCGAGCTACAAGACGGCGGTGGCCTTCGCCGTCATGGTGCTGATGCTGATCGTGCGGCCGAGCGGCCTGTTCCGCGGGAGGGTGTTCTGATGGACCTGGAGATCTTCGGCCTGTTCATGTACGGCATCTCGCTGCTCACCATGACCGGGATCTATGCCGTCAGTTGTCTCGGTCTCAACGTGCAGTGGGGTTTCACCGGCCTGTTCAACGCCGGCATCGCCGGCTTCTTCGCCGTCGGCGCCTATACCTCGGCCATCCTGACGACGCCGGAACATGCCGGCCATTTCGGCGGCTTCGGCCTGCCGGTGCCGGTCGGCATGGCGGCGTCCATGATCACCGCCGGCATCATCGCTTACGCCGTGGCCAAGATCTGCCTGCGCCTGCGCAGCGACTATCTGGCCATCGCCACCTTGGGCATCGCCGAAATCCTGCGCCTGATCCTCAAGAACGAACAGTGGCTGACCGGCGGGTCGCTGGGCATTTCCCACATCCCGCGGCCGTTCGACGGCCGGGGCCAGCCGTGGTCCGAGCTCGGCTTCCTGGCCGTCGTCGTGGTCATCGTGCTGGCCATCTACTGGCTCATCGAGCGCGGCCTGAAGGCGCCGTGGGGCCGGGTCATGCGGGCGATCCGCGAGAACGAAACCGCGGCCGAGGCGGCGGGCAAGAACGTCGAGCGCTACCGGCTCGAGGCGTTCGTTTTCGGCGCCATGTTCATGGGCCTGGGCGGCGCCCTGTCGGCCCACGCCTTCAAGTTCATCTCGCCGGAAGCCTTCGAACCGCTGCTGGTGACGTTCCTCGTCTGGGTCATGCTGATTATCGGCGGCAGCGGCAACAACAAAGGCGCGATCCTGGGCGCCTTCATCGTCTGGACCATTTGGTCGATGACGGAGCTGTTCACCGGCTTCCTGCCCTCGGACTGGGCCATCCGTGCGTCATACATCCGCGTCTTCCTGATCGGCCTCATCCTGCAACTGGTGCTGCAGTTCTACGCCAAGGGCCTGATCCCGGAGAAGCCACCGGTGATTCCGGGGAAGAACGGGGGCGAGAAAGCGGGGGGAGATTGAAAACGGTGAGCGAAAATATGTAGAACGCTACATGAGCAGCATGATTGATTTGATCAGTACATAGCTGTTCACTTTTCCATGCGGAACGCGATAGGCGCCGATCGTACCCAGGAATTGGCATGCCGAGGCCGTCAGTTTCCACGCCATCTCGGCGTCGCATTTGACAATCCTGTCTTCGAACAATTCGAAACCGGTGAAACGCGATAGTTCTTTCACCGCCGCGGCTTCTTGCCTGACGGAAGATGGCAGCTGTATATTCGCCCACGCCCACTGCAAACTGTCTTTTTTGGGCACATGCGTTGCGACCGGGATAATCGTGGTCTCGACGACGAGATCATCGTCCTCGAAAAAAACCAATCGACCTGTGGTATAGTCGATGTGGAAGCGGTCATACATTCCTATGCCGTATTCCGCCATCAACCAGTCCTGCTTCGCCTCCAGCTCGTCCAATGCTTCGGCCAGATAGGTTTCGAATTCCTCTTCGGTCATCGGATTTCAAGCCCTGGTTTGTGGAGGTGGATTTGTTCGTCGTGGAGCGCTTCGATTCATTCAACAACGAACATGACGACCAGATTGTCGGGCTGCTGTTCCATGTGGGCCTGAATGGAGGACTTGACCGCGTCGACATATGCTCTCACCGGCTTGCTCGTGTCGGCAGCCCCGTCGAAATAGGCGGTCATTTCGACCAGCCTGCCGTTTTTCATGTTCCAGCCGAATTGCGGTTTGACGCCGAGTTCCCGTGCGACCGACGCGCCAACCTTTTCCGTTTGCGTGGACATTTCGGAAATGGATTCCGTGAAATCGCATCCCGCCATCAGGAATGCCATCACCACGAACATACGTGTGTTTCGAACGGATATCATAAGTACCGCCGACGGTTTCATTGATCATTCATTCCCAACCATACCAAGAAGTGCTTAGATGAAAATCTAGTATTTTTGATCATTGGTTGGGAAAAGGCCGAATGCCATGAGCGTATGGCGCAATCTGTTTTCCGATCCGGATGAGAAGCAGCCGTCGCTGACGGATTTCTATCACCACTTCGTCGAGACGACGTTGGACGAAAAAACCGTGGCGAGTCGCGACGGCGGTGAACTGTATGTCATTCTCGCCGAACGGGACGGCACGCGGTTCGTTACTATGCGATTCCCCGGCGCCGACGGATCGAGTGATGTCGTTCTGGAAAAACCACACATCGACGATGTGATCGCCGTATTGGGTGATTTCCACAAACGCGGCACGATCGAGAAAACGGGTTCCCGATCACTATTCCATTCGATCATCGGTGAAAGTCTCGATACGCGTGTGCTACGTCACGGTTGGGGCAAATTGAAACTCATGCTCAAGGAAAAGCGTGGAAAGCGATATGTCTCGATGCGGTTTTCAAATCCCGGAGAACACAATATTCGCGCGTTGGATATGTTACAACTGGACGGCGTTCTGGCTGCACTTCGAGAATACCGTCCCCATCTCTGACGTACGATGGGCTTACCGCACGGCGAACGCAATCGCCGCCACGATGACAAGAACCGTCGTGCCCCAGTAGACAGCCATCGTCAGTCGATGCCGCATGTGTTTCTCCGATCAGTCATAGCTGAACTTCTCCGACACGATCTGCCCCATCGGAATGCCGATGGCTTCGAGGCTGTCTTCGACGGCATCGATCATCGGGGCCGGGCCGCAGACGAAATAGAGCCAGCGGGTGTGGCCGTCGAAGCTGAAATGGTCGTGCAGGACGGTTTGGTCCAACTGGCCGACGGTACCGTCCCAGCCGTCGGGCGGTTCGGACAGGATGTGGTGGACCTCGATATCCAGGGTGTTCGTGAGTTCATCGAGTTCGTCCCCGTAGGTGATCTGCTCGGCGATGCGGTTGCCGTATAAGAGCTTCATCGGGCGTCGGTCGTCGTCGGCGCGCAATTGGCGCAACATGCTCATGATCGGCGCCAGGCCGACGCCGCCGGCGATGAAGGCGATGCCCCCGCCACCGTCACTGCCGTCGCGGCCGGCCAGGGTCAGGTTGCCGTGGGGGCCGTCCAGATAGGCGCGGGCGCCAACCTGGATAGCGCCGATGGTGCGGGTGAAATCGCCGACCTCCTTGATGGTGAAGCCGATGGCCGGCCGCTCGGCCGGCGCCGAGCTGATCGAGAACGGGTGTTCGGTGATGGCGAACGGCGAGCGGTCCAGTGTAAGCCAGCAGAACTGGCCGGCTTCGAAGGGCAGGGCCTCTCCGCCGACGGGTTCCACGGTCAGTTTCCAGGTCTTGAGCGCAACCCGTTCCACCGATGCGACCCGGTAGGGATGGCGCAGTTGCAGCAGTGGGGTGATGACATAGACGTAGACCAGGGTGAAGACGGCTAGACCGAGCAGGACGAGCCACAATACCAGCAGGGCCAGGTCGGCACTGTAGCGACCGGCGTCGATGGCGTGATGGGTACCCGTGGCGGCGATCAGAGCGGCGCCCAGGCCATGGGAGAGCCGCCAGGTCTCGTAACGGAACGGCATCTGATCGCGGAAGACGGCACTGAATACCAACAGCAGAAGCAGTACCCAACCGGCGAATCCGGTGACGAGCGAGGCGGGCGTGAGGCCCAGGGTCAATTGGCCGGTGGTATCCCAGGGCAGCGGTGGTTTGTGCGGCGTCACGTAAAGGAACGGGTGAACCAGGACAATCACCGTCATCGTACGCGCGATCAGTTGATGAAACCGCATCGTGAGGTCGATGCCGGTGGAATCCGAGACGCTCTTGAAGCGGCCGGACAGTACGAACTCCATCAGCAGCATGGCGAACGCCACCATGGCCAGGGCGGATGACAGCTCATCGCCGAACGGGCGGCTCGGCTTGCCTTGCAGATATGCCAATGCCAACGGCGCAATGGCGACCAGCAGGTAGGCGATCAAAAGAAATGCGGGTGCGCTGCGTGAACGAAAAATGACGGTGATCTCGGATCGGTTGCTACGCTGATAATACTCCGGTAACGCGTCGAAACGTGATTGGATCATAGTCTCCCGGCCGACGCGGTCAAAGCGTCAACGGGAGGATAGCCGGCACGCCGTCGAATCTGTCTGCGAGGTAATCTTTGATGAAAATCTATCTCACCCCAACCCAACCTCCGCCTTCGGATGGATGGTGCGTATCGTCGTGTTCGAGAAGGGGCTCGAGGACAAGATCGAATTCGTCCGGGCGAAGACGCGGACGCAAGAGAGTTGGTATTACACGGTCAATCCCTCCGGCCGGGTGCCGTATCTGGTGCTGGATGACGGCACGGGCATCGAGGAATCGCACCTGATCATCCGCTATCTCGACCATTATGACGGGCACCCCGTGTTCGACTATCCCGATGGCGACGACGGCTGGGCGCTCAGGCGGTTGGAGGCGCGGGCGCGCAGCCTGATCGACGGACTGAGCGTGTGGGTGCGCGAGTTGGCGCGGCCGGAGGAAGACCGCTCCGCCACCATCATCGCCCACGAGAAGGAACGGGCGCGCCGGCTGACCACGTGGTGGGACAGGGAGATCGGTCATGCGCTGATGAACGGCCCCCTGAACATAGCCCAGATCACATTGATCTGCGCCCTTAAGCTGGAGGAGCGCGGCATCGACTTCGTCTGGCGCGAGCAGTGCCCGGCATTGGCGCAATGGGCCGGCCGGATCGCGGCACTGCCGTCAGCGGCCAAGGCGCTGCCGAAGGACGGGAGAAACTATTTGCTATTCGAGTGAACCGATCTCCAGCGTTTTGCCACCTTATACATGAAGGTCCATAGTGGACCCGGAATTAGGGGGAAAACGGTGGATACCGGGCGGAGCGCCAAGCAGATCGTCGAGCGGTTTCTCGTCACGTCGTCGCGACTCGGCGACAAGGCGGCGCAGGAGGAACTGGTACACCGGTTTCAGGACCGCTTTTTGCGCCACGCCTACCGTTTGCTCGGCGATGCCGACCAGGCGCGCGAGGCGGTGCAGGACGGCTGGCTGGAGATCCTGCGTGGCCTAAAGGGGCTCAACGATGACGGAGCGTTCACCGTGTGGGCGTTCCGCATCATCACCCGCCGCTGCGCCAAGTTCATCGCCGGATTGCAAAAGAGCCGCAAGGTGCGCGAGGCCGTAGCGCGGGAAACCGTTCCGAACCCCGTAATCGACGACCCCGCGGCATGTCCGGCCGAGCGCCGGGCGCTTTATGCCGCGATGGCCGAACTGCCGAACGAGCACCGGGCCGCCGTCGCGCTGTTTTATCTCGAGGAATTGAGCGTCGCCGAAACGGCCGTCGCGCTCGACGTTCCGGTGGGGACGGTGAAGTCCCGCCTCATGCATGCGCGCCAGAAATTGCGTCTGGCGCTGGAAGGAGAAGACCATGGACAAATTGGATGAAATGATCAGCCAAACACTGGACGATGAAGACCGGGCCATCCTCGATAGGATCGGCCGTGATCAGAGCTACCCGGCGCAGCTCATCGACCTGTTCCGCGGCAAGACGGGCTGGATGAATTGGCTCCTGATCGTTTCCGCCACCATCTGGTTCGGTTTCGGTATCTACTTCGCCTGGAAGTGTTACGCGGCGACGGACGTGGTCGACGTGGTGCGCTGGGGCTTGCTGGCGTCGTTCTTTGTCTTGAGCGCCGTCATCGCCAAGGTCGGCATGCTTCCGTCGATGCAGGCCAACCGTATCCTGCGGGCCTTCAAGCATCTTGAGATGCAGGTCGCTCTGCTGGCGGCGAGGAAATGAGAGTGATTAGAGCGCGCCATGAAGGGCGGGACTGCTATTTTTCGGCAGTCTCCGCCTTGAGGGCGGGGATGAGGATGGTCTCCATCAACGAGACCGGGACGCGCCAGGCGCCGGGGTCGTTGTAGTTGCCCGCGAAGAAAGCGAACACCAGGCCGCGTTGCGGCAGCACCGTCAGGCGTTGCCCACCGTTGCCGAATCCCGACACCCAGACCGGTGGCTCGCCTTGCGGCGAAAGATACCAGTGATAGCCGTAGCGTAGGCCGCTGCTCAGGGTCGTTTGCGGCGCGAACGCGGCCTTCAGCCATTCCGGCGGGACGATCTGTTTGCCGCCGACCTTGCCGCCGCCGGCGATCATATGGCCAATCTTCGCCAGGTCACGGATGCTCAGCCTCAGTCCCGATGCGGCGGAGGGCTCTCCGTCGGCGCCGGCGACCCATTCGAACCGTGTGATGCCCAGCGGGGTGAATAGCTTTTCGGCGGCGTACGCATCGATCGGCCGGCCCGTGCCCTTGGCGATCAGGCGGCCAAGAATGGCCGTGGCGCCGCCATTGTAACGCCAGACCGTGCCGGGTTCGTCCACCATGGGCCGATCGAGCGCGAACCGGTAGCGGTCCGCAGCCAGTTCCATGGCGATTTCGCTGTTGCGTCTGTCCGTGTAAGGCAGGTCCTCGTTCCAGTCCGTGCCCATACGCATGGTCAGAAGGTCGCGCACCTTGATCGCCCGGCGTTCGGGATCGGCTGCCAGGTCCGCATATTCGGGAAACCGGGCGATCACGCTTTCGTCGAGACCGGGCACCCGGCCTTCCGACAGCGCGATGCCGTACAACAGGCCGACGATCGATTTCGAAACCGAGCGCAGATCATGCAGGCTGTCCGGGCCGTGTATACGGTCACCGGTCGGCGTGCCCCAACGCTCGTCGGCGCCGGAAAAATAGACCTCGGCATACGTCCTGCCCTGCAGCGTCACCAGCACGCTGTGCAGGCCCTTCAACCGGCCTGCCGCGAAAGCCTTTTTGATCTGCTGCTCTACGGCGTTGTCCTGCGCCCGCACCGACTGAGTGCCGATACCCAATCCACCGAGTACCAGCGCGACGACGATCAGACTTTGCAGCATATCCTGTCAACACCTCCAAATGGACCTTGCGGTCGGGGCCACTACCATTAGCCTGGCTATATGTCAGTTCATAGATGGCCGTTCATAAATGGCTGTTCCGTAACGGGAATGCAAATGGCCGGGTTCCCGTGCGCGGAAACCCGGCCCGGCCGAATCTGATCAGCCGCTTCCCGCGGCGGTTTCGCGACAGGCCGTCAGTGGCGGCCGGGAAAAGGGAAATCCGTGTTTATCGCGGCGATGACGCCGGGTAAGTTGCTTTCGGGCGCCGTTTGATTCGATTATTCTTGTCTGCGGAAAGCCGCATGAACGTGCCGCTTGTGTGGATCAAGACGAGGAATGGTGCCGGTATAAGCGATCCTACGACATACGGAGCAACCAGCTTGCCGCGGGCCATCGAAGAGCTTGATGCATCACCCGCGGTCAAGAGCGGCAAACTGCAGGCGCTACGAAGGCGAGGTCACGCAGTATCTGGTTTGCACGGTGCTGCGGTCGGGTAGCAAACTGTTTGCGATTTACTGGCGGAATCGAACCGCATGGGCCGTGTCATTATGCATCGCCTGTCAAAACAAATCATGGCGGACCTCTGTAGATAAGCGGTCTACGACTACAAACTAGTCAACGAAGCCATGTTCCACATTCAGGCGCAGTGGGCAGGCTTGGAACGCTTGTTCGCTCTCGGCGATATTGATCCACTGAACGTGTTTTATGAAAACCTGCTGGACAATTCAAATACCGTGTGTCGTCAGGTCCGCGACTTCGTCGGCATTGAAACGGGTCACGTGTTTTCTCTCGACACGAGCCGAACCAAGAAGCAGGGCGGCGCTTTGAATCGGGAATGGATCGCGCGTGCCAAAGCCGATCTACGCTACTGATGTGAATCACGGTGCCCGAGGGCGCTGGATGTCTTCGATCGCCGCGAGAACGCGGGCAGGGGTCGCCGGGATATCGAGTTCGGCAACCCGTCCCGGCGCGCCCAGGGATTGCACCGCGTCGCGTATGGCCAGCCACACGCACAAGGCCATTGTCAGCGGTGGTTCGCCGATTCCCTTGGATCGGTAAATCGTTTCTTCCGCATTCGGCCGGTTGGCCAACAACTGAACCCGGAAATCCGTGGGAACGTCCGACGCCATCGGCACCAGATAGGTACCGAGGCCGTCATTTCGCAATCGGCCGTTTTCGTCCCAGGTGATTTCCTCCATGGTCATCCAGCCCATGCCCTGCACGAAACCGCCTTCGACCTGGCCGATGTCGATGGCCGGATTGAGAGAATGCCCGGCATCCTCGATGATATCGGCGCGCAGTACGCGAGTCTCACCGGTCAGGGTATCGACCGCTACTTCGGTCGCCGCCGCCCCGTAGACGAAATACTCATATGGCCGGCCCTGCAACTTCTGCCGGTCGAAATGCACTTTCGGTGTCTGGAAATACCCAGTCGCCATCAGCGGTATGCGCGCGTGGTAGGCGAAGTTGATCAGTTCTTTCCAGGATATCCATCGGTTGCCGACGCTTATCTGGTTGTCGGCAAAAGCAATGGCATGCGCTGGAACCTTGAACCGGGCGGCCAGCAGACGGGTCAACCGTTCACGGATGATACCGGCGGCGTTTTCCGTCGCCTTGCCGATCAAATCGGTGCTGATTGAGCCACCCGTCGGCGTCGCGTTGGGGATTTTCTCGGTGTTGGTCGCCATCGGGCGGATGTGCCCGATATCGATCTGCAGCACCTGTGACACGATTTGCGCCATCTTAATGAACAGGCCTTGACCCATTTCCGCGCCGCCGTGATTGAGATGCACGCTGCCGTCGGCGAATACGTTGATGAGAGCGCTGGCCTGATGCAGGTGCTCGAGGTGCATGCCGATACCGTACTTGATCGGCACCATAGCGAGACCCTTGCGCAATACCGGGTTGTCGGCGTTGAAGCCGTCTATTTCGCGCCGCCGCCGGTCCCATTCGGAAGCTGTCTGCACCTGGGCAACGGTCTCGCCGATCAGATTGTCTTCCACCACTTGGCCGTACGGCGTCGTGTTTCGTGCTTCGTCACGATAATAGTTGCGCGCGCGGACTGTCAGCGGATCCATATCCAGATGGCGGGCGATATGGTCCATGACCGCTTCGACCCCGACCATGCCCTGCAGGGTGCCAAAGGCCCGCATGGCACCGGCGGAAACCGTGTTGGTCCGGCAACCGAAGCCGCGAAACAGCAGATTGTCGAAGTGATAGCAGTTGTCGGCGTGCATGATCGTGCGTTCGAGCACCGTGCGCGACATGCCGAGCTGATGGCCGCAACGGGCGGCCACGGTTATTGCGATGGCATTGACGCGTGCATCGTCGTCGAATCCGGCTTCGTATGTGACTAGGCATTCATGCCGTTTATCCGTCACCTGCAGATCGGTTTTGCGGTCAAGTTTCAATCGGACCGGCCGACCGGACGACCAGGCGAGCAAAGCTGCGGTGGAGGCGACCTGAACTGCGCCCATGCCCTTGCCACCGAAGCCGCCGCCGACACGCCGGACATCGACCGTTACAGCATTCAGCGGAATACCAAGGATCTTGGCCGCCGAGCGTTGCACCATGAACGGGTTCTGTGTGGAGCACCGGATCTCTACTGTGCTGTCTTCATCGGGTATGGCAACGGCGATCTGCGTTTCCAGATAAAGGTGCTCTTGGCTGCCGATCGACAATTGGCCGCGAATCCGGTGTGCCGCATGTCCAAGCTCCTGCGCGGGGCTCCCTCTTTGCAAGACAACGGGATGGGTCACGAATTGCTTTTGCTCAAGCGCATCCTCGATCGTCAAAACGGCGGGAAGCGGTTCGTATTGGACATCGATTCGGGACGCAGCGACGCGGGCCTGCTCCAGGGTCTCAGCAGCGACTGCGGCGACCGGCTGGCCGACACAACCGACATGTGCCTCCGCCAGAACGCCTTCTCCTGGAATGCTCAAACCATCGTCGTTGAAGCCGGGAATGTCGGTTGCCGTTACCACCGCATGCACGCCGGGCATGGCGAGTGCAGCGTCCCGGTCAATATGAACGATACTGGCGTGGGCGTGCGGGCTGGTCACCAGACAGGCGTGCAGACAACCGTGGGGCAGCGGCCGGTCCGCGACAAACTGTGCCTGGCCGTTGGCGTGTTTGACCGCGCTGTCATGGGCGATCGGTGTGTGAACGCCGCCGTTCAGCCCCTGTTTCATAATGCCGCCACTTGCACGGGTTGATCTGCATGGGCGATCTCGGCGAGGAACCGCTTCAGCAGATTGACGGCAAGGGATCGGGCATATGCGCTCGATTCATCGTCCACGGCATACTCGTGTATCGACTTCGCCAAGTCGTCCAATGTGTCGGTCGCGAGCCCAACCGACGGTGACAGCCCGGAAACAGCCTGTTCGAAGGCTTTCAGACGGACGGTTTGTCCGTTCAGTCCACTGTAGGCGATCCGCGCGTCCTGAATGCGACCGTCCCGCACACGTGCGTAATACGCCGATGTCAGAACGGGCAGGGCCAGGTCCCGGCGTATCGAAACCTTGTACGTGCGGAAAACTTCATCAGGACCGCACAAGGGGATCTTGATGCGGGTGATGACTTCGCCCGTCCGGCAGCGCAAGTCGGGTTCGTCATTATAGGTGTCCAACGAAACCGATCGTTCATCGTCCGGCGATCGCAAAACGACGTCGGCGCCCAGAACCAACAGTCCGGCGATCACGTCGCCCGTAAGGCGTTTTTGTCCGATAGCACCACCCAGTGTCCCCCGGTTCCTCGTTTGCTGACAGCCGAGGCGCCGAATCAGTGCGGCAAGATCCGGATGCGTACGGTCAAAAACCGGCAGCATGTCTTCATAAGGAACAGCCGCGCCGATCTCGATCGTATCAACCGCCGTTTCGACCTTGCGCAACTCCGCGACATCGGCGATCGACACGACGGTCGCGCGGCCATTTGTCCTCGCACGGGATTGGGAAGAGGCAGTCCCGCCGCAAATCAACGTCGCTTCCGGGTTGGATTTCAATTCATCGAGCACATCAGTCAAGGATCGGGAGGCGACGAAGCGCCAATCCTCGGTCTCTAGGACGATGCGTGTCGCACCGACGTGGTCGCGTAATTGTTCGGCAAGCCGATGTTCGTTTTCCAGATACCAGTCTTCGCTCCCATCCGCGATGTCCCGCGCCGCAGCCAAGAGCGGCCGATACCCCGTGCAACGGCAAATATTACCCGACAGGGAACGGATCACTTCCGCGTCGTCCGCTTCATTTCCGCGTTTCCGATGATTCAGGCAAAAAAGCGACATCGCGACACCGGGCGTGCAGTAGCCGCATTGCGTTCCATGCTGCCGCAAGATTGCCGCTTGTACGGGATGCAGGCGTCCGTCTTTGCCGGCCAGCCCTTCGATGGTGACCAGGAGCTTGCCGTGCAATTCGGTGACGGGCAGGTTACATGCGTTGACGGACCGGTAGTGCAGTCCGTCTTCAGACAGTTCCGCCAACGCCACCGTGCAGGCACCGCAACCGCCGGTACTGCAACCGTCCTTGGTGCCGCACAGCAATTCCGTTTCTCTGAGATACGAGAGAACGGACGTATTCGGCGCGACGGTGGTCAAGGCGCGGGGCACGCCATTGAGCAGAAATCGAATTGCGCCGTCCATTCCCTCACTCATGATTTGCGCCGTTTCGGAAGACCGCTATTCAAGCCGGAATTACTAACCACTTCGTTACTACCCGGTACCCTAGCCAAAATATCGGTAAGACATAAATTAAGCCAATTGTCGCAATTCATCATTGGTTGGGGAGCAGTATTGTCCATGAGCGGCTCAAGTCGTTTCTGGGACCGGATTGCCAAACGCTACACCGCGAAGCCGATCCCGGACGAAAGTGTTTATCAGAAAATGCTGTAGATCTCGCCCACGTATCTCCGGCCCGACATGGATGTGCTGGAACTCGGTTGCGGCGGCGGGTAAGTTGCTTTCGGGCGCCGTATGATTCGATTATTCTTGTCTGCGGAAAGCCGCATGAACGTGCCGCTTGTGTGGATCAAGACGAGGAATGGTGCCGGTATCAGCGATCCTACGACATACGGAGCAACCAGCTTGCCGCGGGCCATCGAGGAGCTTGATGCATCACCCGCAATCAAAAACGGCAAGCTGCAGGCGCTGTTGGACTACTGGCTCACGAAGGTGGATGGATTGAAGCCCCCCGGGCGGCGCGACATCGACCCATTGGACATCCCCCGTCTTTTGCCGAATATTTGGATACAGGAGCACCTTCCGGGAACCACCGAGTTCCGATGCCGCCTGGCCGGAGAAGATGTCAAGGCGCTGTATGCGACAAATATCGTCGGGTGTTTGTTCCGCGAGGTCATCGGCGACGAAGCTTGGGAGTTGGTATCGGAACAGTACATGAAGGTGCTCAACGCGCCCGGTGTCTGCCATTCCATCGGACCCGTCTACATGCACACCATTCAACGGCCGGGAATTGGCGAGCGCCTGTTCGTACCGTTGCAGAACGAGCAAGGGGTCAGCGCATACATCCTCGGGGCCACCATCTATTCGCCGGTTTCGGAACAGGCCGAGCAGCAACGGGACGTGGTTCCGAGCAAAACCTTTACACCGCTAACGGCTCTTCTCGACAGAGCGTCCTAATATATGCGCAAAGAGAAAGCCCCCTCCCGGCGGCCTGGGAAGGGGCTTGAAGAATTGCGTTCGAGGACGCCTATTGGATTTGGCCGACCTTGACCATCTTGCCGCCGCGGATGGTCCATTGGTCGATGACGGCGGCCACTTCGCCCTGGCCGTCAAAGTCCTGCGGGCCCGAGGCGCCTTCGTAGTTGATGTCCTTGCCTTCGGCGATCAGCTTCTTGGCCTTGGCCCATTCGCCGGGCTCGATGACGGCACCGGGCGGGTTGGCGACGGCGCGCAGGGCGTCGCGCACGGCTTCGCGGTCGGTGCTGCCGGCCTTCTCGACGGCCAGGGCGACCAGGAAGGCCGCGTCGTAGGTTTGGGCCGCAAACGGCTTGCCGACACTATCGGCATCATGGGCGGTGAAGTTCTTGTTCAGCTTGGCCGCGGCCGAAGTCCCCGGGACTTCACCCGGCGTCGAGAAGATCATGCCTTCCAGGTTTTGGCCGCCGAGTTGTTCGACCATTTTCGGATCGCGCAGGCCGTCGGTGCCGATGAACTTGCCGAAGAAACCGTTTTCCAACGATTGGCGGATCATGGTTGGGCCCGAATCGTTGGAATAGGCGATCAGCACAAGGGCTTCCGCGCCGCCCGACGACAGGGTCGCCAGTTCGGAACGGTACGAGCTTTTCTTGGGTTCGTGCGACTGGTCGCCGGCGATGGTGCCGCCACCGGCCGTGAAGTTGGCGCGGAAGGCACCGGCCAGGCCGACACCGTAGTCATTGTTGATGTAGGTCAGCGCCACCTTTTTGACGCCTTCCCGCAGCAACAGCTTGGCCAGCATCTTGCCCTGATAGGCATCCGACGGCACGACCCGGAAAAGATAGTCATTGTCCTTGAGGTCGGTGATGGCCGGCGAGGTCGACGCAGGTGAAACCATCAATACGCCTGCCGGAACCGTGGCCGAGTTGGCGGCGGCAATGGTGGCGCCGCTGGCCAGAGCGCCGACGATCGCGGTCACGTTGTTGACATTGACCAGCTTGTTGGCGGCATCGACCGAAACCTGGGCGGTGGCCTGAGTGTCACCGATGATCAAGCTGAGTTTACCACCTTTCAGGATGCCCCCTTGGGCGTTGACTTCCTTGACCGCCAATTCGGCGCCCGATTGGATCGGCGGGATGTAATTGGCCAGCGGGCCGGTAACGCCGAACAAGGCGCCGATCTTGACGTCTTGGGCGAGGGCCGGCGCGGCAAACGTACCTGCCGCAATGACGGCCGCAATGGCGGTCCGGCCAAGCCAGGCCGAACGGCGTGAGACATAGGTTTTCCGGGACATGAATCCTCCTGTATTCCCCCAAAATTATCGTTATGGCGCGGACGTGACGCGCCTTGCCCGGCGCACGTCACCGGGCGGTTGATCACAGCTTAATGCAACCGCATCAAGAGGTTAAGTGGCTTCTTGACGCAACGGTCCAAAGCCGGACGGGAGAGTCCGTTACTCCGCGGCGGCAGCCTCTACCGGCCGGTTGAACCGGGAAAGCAGTTCCGTCTCCCGGGCCTTGACGGCGGCGACGCTGCGCTGTTTGACCGGTCCGAATCCACGGATTTTTTCCGGTAAATCAGCGATTTCCACTGCCAAGTTCGCATTGTCTCCGTTCAGGCGATGGAGCAGTCCTTCGACGGTCGCCCTGTATTCGGCGATGAGTTGCCGTTCCATGCGACGTTCCTCGGTGCGGCCGAACGGGTCGAACGCTGAACCGCGTAGGCCTTTGAGGCCGGCCAAAATCGAAAAGACCGGCCGCACCCACGGACCGTAGCTGCGCTTGGCCGGCCTGCCTGCCACGCCGCCGGATCCGGAAACCAACGGCGGCGCCAAGTGGTATCGCAGCGTGACGCCGGACCCCAAGGCGCGGCGCACGGACTCATCGAACGTACCGTCACTGAACAGCCTGGCGACCTCGTATTCGTCCTTATACGCCATCAGCTTGGCCAGGTTGCGTGCCACCGACATGGTCAACGTTTCCGAGCCGGAAATACTTTGTTCGGCCGCCCTGACCTTGGCCACGAAATTGCGGTAGGCGTCGGCGTAGGCGGCGTTCTGGTACCGGGTCAGATGGCCGACGCGGTGGTCAATCAGGTCGTCCAAGGTCCGCATAGAACGGCCGTCGTCCGATTTGGGCGCCAACGCATCGACCAGCGCGTTCGGGTCGGCGGCGGCCCGCCGGCCGAGCCGGAAAGCGGCCTTGTTGGCGTCAATGGCGACGCCGTTCAGCTCCATGGCCCGTTCGATGGCGGCGGAGGACAGAGGGATCAACCCCTGCTGGTAGGCGTGTCCCAGCAGGAACACATTGGTGAACACGGTATCGCCCATCAGCCGTCCCGTGGCGACATTGGCATTGACCGTCGTGGTGTGGTTGTCGCCCAGAGCAGTGCGGAATTTGTCTTCCATGCCGGATTGATCGAGCCGGGCATCCGGATCGAAACTGAGCCCAGCCGTCGGAATTTGATGGGTGTTGACAACCGCCCTGGTGTGCCCGGGCCGAATCGTGGTCATCACCGGCGGGGTCACGCCGACGACCATATCGCAGACGATCAGCGCATCGGCGCCGGCTTTTTCGATACGCGGGGGCAGGACGGCATCCCGGTTGGGCGCGATCCGGATGTGCGACGTGACGGCGCCACCCTTCTGGGCGAGGCCCGTGGTATCGAGAGACGAAACGGCTTTTTCCTCCAGATGGGCCGCCATGCCCAGCAGTGCGCTGATCGTCACCACACCGGTACCGCCGACTCCGGCCAGGAAAATGCCGTAGGACTCGCCGATCTCGGGCCGATCCGGTTCCGGCAGCGGTACCTGTTCTACAACAATGGGGTGGGCATCCGCTTTCTGTACGGTGCCGCCGGTCACAGTGACGAAGCTGGGGCAAAAGCCGTCGACGCAGGACATGTCCCGGTTGCAGCTCGATTGGTCGATCATGCGCTTGCGGCCGAATTCCGTATCGACCGGCACGATGGACAGGCAGCTGGATACGGCGCCGCAATCGCCGCACCCCTCGCAGACGGCCTGGTTGATGAATGCGCGCCGTGCCGGTGTCGGCAATTTGCCGCGCTTGCGCCGGCGGCGCAATTCGGTGGCGCAGGTCTGATCGTAGACCAGTGCGGTCACGCCCGGCGTGTCCCGCAGTTCTTCCTCGATTTCCAACAGATCGTCGCGATGGCGGATTTCCACGCCCGGCGCGAATTCGGCGCCAACCGGGTACTTATGCACGTCGTCGGTGACCACGTAAGTGCGGCGCACGCCTTCGGCGTAAAGCTGCAAAGTGATTTGCGGCACGGTCGGCTGGCCTTCCACCGGTTGGCCACCGGTCATGGCGACGGCGTCGTTATAGAGGATTTTGTAGGTAATGTTGGTCTTGGCCGCGACAGCCGCGCGGATGGCCAACAAGCCCGAATGGTAGTAGGTGCCGTCCCCCATGTTCTGGAACACATGCGGCATCTCGGAAAACGGCGCCTGACCGACCCAGGTCACGCCCTCGGCGCCCATGTGGGGCAGGGTGATGGTGGTCCGGTCTGGCTTCCACATGGCGAGGGAATGGCAGCCGATACCGGTCAGGGCAATGGAACCTTCGGGAATGACGGTTGAACGGTTGTGCGGGCACCCCGAACAAAAGTGCGGAATGCGCATGGCCGCCGGATTGGCCGGAATGCCCGCCGGCAGCGCGGATTCTGCCTCTCCCGATGACGGCGGTCCGAGTCGCGTTTCGTGGCGTTGACGGGCGCGGGCAACGGCGGGGTGGTCGCCGAACCGGGCGAGCCGGTCGAGAATGAAGCCGGCGATTTGTCCGGCCGACAGCTCGCCGCTTGTCGGCACCAGGGGCGCGCCGGTTTCGTCGTGTTTGCCACAGATGCGCGGACGCTTGTCGGCCGGCCAGCCATAGGCCTGATCCTTCAACTGGCTTTCGATCAGCGAGAGCTTCTCCTCGATCACGAGTATTTCTTCGGCGCCCTGGGCAAAATCGCGGATACCGCCCGGCTCGAGCGGCCAGTTCATACCGACTTTGAAGACCGATAGGCCAAGCGCATCGGCTTCAGCCTCATCGAGGCCCAGGTCGGACAAGGCCTGGACGACCTGCAAGTAGGTCTTACCCGTGGTGACGATCCCCAAGCGCGGTGCCGGCCGGCCCAGGGTGCGGCGATCAAAACCGTTGGCGCGCGCGAAAGCACGGATGGCGGGTAGCTTGAAGTCCTGGACCCGCTTTTCCTGGGCCCAGCGATCGTCCGGCCAGCGGATGTTAAGGCCGCCGGGCGGCATATCGAATTCGGGTATTGTAATCCGAGCCATATCGGCGGCGATGTCGATCGAGGTGGATGTGTTGAGGACATCGGCCACGGTCTTGAAACCCATCCACAAACCGCTGAACCGGGACGCCGCGAACCCAAGCAGGCCGAACAGCAGAATTTCGCGTACGTCGGCCGGCGCGAGGGTCGGGATTTGCGCGGCCATGAAGGCTTGCTCGCTCTGATGAGGCAGGGTGGACGACTCGGCGCCCGGATCGTCGCCGGCCACGGCCAATACGCCACCGTGCGCCGCAGATCCGGAGAAATTGGCGTGCTTGAAGGCGTCGCCACACCGGTCGACACCCGGACCCTTGCCGTACCAGATACCGAATACGCCGTCGTACTTGGATTTGCCCAGAATATCGCCCTGTTGCGAGCCCCAGACCGCTGTCGCCGCCAAATCTTCGTTGAGACCCGGCTCGAAGTGGATGCCGCTGGCTTTCAATAGCTGCCGGGACTGCCACAGCGACAGATCATACGCACCCAGGGGCGAGCCCCGGTAACCGGAAATCAACCCCGCGGTATGCAGGCCCGAGGCCCGGTCATGGGCCTGCTGCATCAGCGGCAGTCGCACCAGCGCCTGAATGCCGCTTAAAAAAATGCGTCCGTTTTCGACCGTGTACTTGTCGTCGAGGCCAACCTGCGAAAAATCCATCCTAAGCGCTTCCCGTTTGCCGGCTTGAGTGCCGGTCGTGCCGTCCACCAACCATGGCGGCCGGCAAGGCTAACACAAAGTAAAATGAATCAAATCCACAGGATGTGTCGGGCCATGCACAGGAGGATCAAGAAGGGGGCCATGAGGATGTAATCGAGTAACGGGTGTTACAAATTTCCGGGCCACAGCCCTATTGCTGCCGGAATTGAAGACCAAGCTGTGAAATACGGCCCCCGGATTCGAGAAATTGTCGTTTCCGGGCAAGGGCAGATATTTGGTTATTCAGTACTACTAAATAAAATTCGCATACATACAAAACTCTCATCAAATAAATTTGAGTAGAAAAAAAATATAGTTGCATTAACTGTAAATTAACGCACAATATATAAAGTAATAAACTGGTAATAATAGGAGCAATTCCGGCGAGGTCAACTTGCCGGAGACGGAGGGATTGTTTCAACCAGGGGTTGGAGGCGCGAAGGGACGACAGTGAATTCTGTGGTAACGGAGACCCGATCATGGTTGCTAAGAAGGCAGATTTTGCGGAGATCATAGAGAAGGATCACGCCGACAAGAAACGGCAGCAGTGGACAGGAAGCTTCCTGGAGTACCTCGAGAAGGTTCGAGGGGATTCCGCAATTCCTTGCCTTGCGCATGCGCACCTCTACGACGTGATTATGAAGGCCGGCACGACCGATGCCGCCGTTGAAGAAGACTCCAGATTGGCCCGAATCTGGGGCGACGAACCCCCGAAAATATTCAATTTCTTCAAGGACGATTTCTTCGGCGTCGAAGACGTGATCGAAAAAGTCGTGCGCTATTTCCACGCCGCATCCCTGAAGGGCGAGGAAAGCCGTCAGGTACTCTATCTGATGGGCCCCGTCGGTGCCGGCAAGTCGTCCCTGGCCGAACGGCTGAAGGATGGTTTGGAGGAAGCCGGCGCGATCCATGTGATCGAAGGGTGCCCGATTCACGAGGAGCCGCTGCACCTCGTTCCGCGCCATTTGCGCCGCGAATTCGAGAAGATGCTCGACGTCAAGATCGAGGGCGAGCTGTGCCCGGTCTGCCGCCACAGGCTGGAAACGGAGTTTCAGGGCCGGTATGACGATTTCCCGGTCACGACCATGGAGTTTTCCAAACTCGAACGCCGCGGCGTCGCCGTCGTGCCGCCGGTGGACCCGAACAACCAGGACACGTCGGTGCTGATCGGTTCGGAAGACATTTCCAAACTCGACAAATATTCCGAAGGCGACCCGCGGGTCCTCGATTTGAACGGTGCGTTCAACCGCGGCAACCGCGGCCTGGTCGAATTCATTGAGATCTTTAAGAACGAAACCGAATACCTGCACTCGGTCATTACGGCGACGCAGGAAAAGATCGTGCCGGCTCCCGGCCGCCACGGCACCATCTATGTCGACACCGTGATCATCGCCCATTCGAACGAAGCCGAGTGGCAGCGCTTCAAGGCCGATCACACCAACGAGGCCGTGCTCGACCGGATCGTCACGGTCAAGGTGCCGTACAATCTGCGCCTCACCGACGAGGCCCGTATCTACCACAAGATGCTGCGCAGATCCGGGTTCGATGCGCACATCGCGCCGCACACGATCGAAATCGCCGCCATGTTCTCGATCCTCTCGCGGCTCGAGCCGTCGCAGAAATGCGACATGATTACCAAGCTGAAGATCTACAACGGCGAAGAAGTGGTCGAGAAGGGCCGCACCAAGAAGATCGATCTGCGCGAACTGAAGGAAGACGCCACCAACGAAGGCATGAGCGGTATTTCACCCCGCTTCATCATGAAGGCCATCGACACGGCGTTGACCAAGAGTCCGGAAGGGGTCACGCCGATCCATATCCGCGAAGTGTTGATCGACATGGTCAAGGAAGCGGAACTGCCCGACGACCGGCGCAAGCGCTATCTGGAATACCTTCAGGACACCATCCACAAGGCCTACCTGGAGATCCTCGAGCGTGAGATCACCAAGGCGTTCGTCTTTGCCTACGAGGAGCAGGCCGAAACCCTGTTCCAGAACTACCTCGATCACGCCGAGGCCTACGTCAATAAGACCAGCCTCAAGGACCGCAACACCCGCGAGGAACTGCAGCCCGACGAGGAATTCCTCAAATCCATCGAGGAACAGATCGCCATCATCGGCACTGCGGCCGAAGGCTTCCGCCAGGAGGTCATCGCCTATCTGTGGTCGGCCAGCCGGCGCGGCGAAACCATCACCTACAAGAGCTACGAGCCCTTGAAGGAAGCCATCGAGAAGAAGCTGATGGAGTCGGTGCGCGAGATCAGCCGGGTCATCACCAAGGCGCGGACCCGCGACGAAGATCAGCGCGGCAAGTACGAGGCCCTGGTGGAGAACCTGCTGGCCAATGGCTACAACGAAAGCACGGCCGAGGTGGTGCTGAAATACGCCGCCAACAATCTGTGGAGGGACTGACGGGCGCACCTGAATCAAGGGAAGGCGATTGACCGTTATGGCCACAGGCAAATCCACCACCGGAAACGCGGGCGGAGCCGTTTTCCGCCCGTATTCCCCCTCCCAATCGCGCCAGTCCGACCGCAGCGCCAGTGACCGTCTGCGGCACCGGGCCAAGATCCGCGAAGCGATCCGCGACAACATCGCCGACATCGTCGCCGAGGAAGCCATCATCGGCCGCTCCGGTGACACCATCGTCAAGGTGCCGATCCGGGGTATCAAGGAATACCGTTTCGTCTATGGCGACAATTCCGGCCAGGTCGGGCAGGGCGACGGCGACAGCCAGCCAGGCCAGGTGGTCGGCAAGGACCAGGACGGCCAGGGGCAACCGCAACAGGGCGGCGACGAGCCCGGTGTCGATTATTACGAGACCGACATCAGCATCGATGAACTGGTCGACCTGATGTTCGAGGACCTCGAACTGCCCGACATGGAGCGCAAGGCGCTGAAGCAGACCATTGCCCAGCGCACCACACGCCGCAAGGGATACCGCCGGGCGGGTATCCGTGCCCACCTGGACAAAAAGCGCACCATGAAGTCGCGCATCCGCCGCAAGGTGGCGACGCTGCCCAATGGCAATGGCGGCGACAACCACATGGCGATCACGACGCCCGATGCGGGCGGCGGCGGCCGCTTCCGTTTTCACAAGGGCGACATGCGCTACCGGCGCCGCAAGCCCGACATCGCCTACGAGTCCAATGCTGTGGTGATCTGCATCATGGATACCTCGGGGTCCATGGACACCACCAAGAAATACCTGGCCCGCAGTTTCTTCTTCCTGCTCTACCAGTTCGTCCGTACCCGCTACGACACCATCGACCTGGTCTTCGTCGCCCACGACGCCAAGGCCAGCGAGGTGTCCGAGGACGACTTCTTCCACAAGGGGGAATCGGGCGGCACCCTGATATCGTCGGGATACGCCAAGGCGCTGGAGATCATCGCCGAGCGCTACCATCCGTCACTGTGGAACGTCTACGCCTTCCATTGCTCGGACGGTGACAATTTCGAGTACGACAATCCCAAGGCGATCAAGCTGGCCAAGGAACTGTGCGACAGCTGCAACCTGTTCGGTTATGGCGAAATCAAGCCGGACACGGGCCTGTTCGGTCAGTCGTCCATGCTGAAGAAGTTCGAGGAAATCAAGTCCGACAACTATCAGGCCGTTTCCATCAAGGGCAAGGAAGACGTCTGGTCCTCGTTCAAGGCATTCCTGTCGAAGGAACGCAAGGCGGAGCAGAGCTAGTGGCGGTGAATTACGACATCAAGGACCTGCAGCGCTGGGATGCGGTGATCCGCGAGAAGGTGGAGGAATTCGGCCTCGATTGTTTCCCGCAGGAGTTCGAGGTCTGCGACCATCACCAGATGCTGACGGCCATGGCCTATTCCGGCATGCCGAGCCACTATCCGCACTGGTCGTACGGCAAGTCGTACGAACGGCAGAAAACCATGTACGACCACGGCGTCAGCGGCCTGCCCTACGAGATGGTGATCAACTCGGACCCCTCCATCGCCTACCTGATGAGCGACAATTCGTTGTGCCTGCAGATCCTGACCATCGCCCACGTCTACGGCCACAACGACTTCTTCAAGAACAACTTCACCTTCGATCACATCCGCGCCGAGCATGTGGTGGGGCAGTTCAAGTCCCATGCCGACCGGGTGCGGCAGTATGTGGAATCGCCCTCCATCGGTGAGGAAAAGGTGGAACGCTGGCTCGATTCCGCCCACGCCCTGTCGTTCCAGTGCCGGCGCAATCCCGGCATCCGCAAGCTTGGCCGCGAGGAACAGGAAGACTGGCTGCACAAACAGTCGCAGCCGCCGCACGATCCGTTTTCAGCCATCCACAAACCGGTCGAGACCGAAGAGCCGGACCTGCACAAATTTCCGCTGGAACCGGAAGAGGACATTCTGCTGTTCATCCGCGACCACAATCCGCGGCTCGAGGACTGGCAGCGCGACATTCTGACCATCGTGCACGACGAGGCGATGTACTTCCTGCCGCAGATCGAAACCAAGACCATCAACGAAGGCTGGGCCTGCTACTGGCACCGGGCCATCATGAACGCGCTCGAACTGCCGGCCGACATTCACATGGAATTCCTGGTGCGCCACAACCAGGTCGTCCGGCCGACGCCCGGCAGCATCAACCCCTACAATCTCGGTCTGAACCTGTGGGACGATATCGAACGGCGCTACACCGACCCGTCGCCGGCCGAAGCGGATCTCATCCCCGACATGGGCAAGCCGGCGCGTGACAAGCTGTTCGAGATCCGCGAGACCGACCGCGATGTCTCCTTCCTGCGCCGCTTCCTGACCGAGGAATGCATGCGCAAGGCCGACCTGTTCGAACACCAGAAGAAGGGCAACGAGCGGGTCATCACCAAGGTCTCCGACGAGGAGAACTGGCAGGACGTTAAGGAAACCCTGCTGCGTTTCACCGGCACCGGTTCCATGCCGGTGATCAGCATCATCGACGCCGATTGCGACGGCGCCCGTACCATGTTGCTGCGCCACGCCTTCGACGGCCGCGAACTGCAGATGGAATACGCCGAAAAGGCCCTGCGCTATATCCATCATCTGTGGGGCCGCAAGGTGGTGCTGGAAACCCGCCTGCAGGAAGAGGAAATCCTCTGGACCTACGGCGACGAAGGTTTCGGCCAGCAGTCCGTGCATTGATTCTGACTCTTCCTGTCGGGCCTACGGCCCTCCGCGCCTCTTGATCTCTCTTAAACGGTGAATTGACTATTGCCGTAGCCGGCGGGCGCGGGCGCGGACCGAGGCGGCGGCATCGGCCTCGCCGCAGGTCAACGCCGCTTCGGCGTCCTGGCTGAACTCCGGGAACCGGCGCCCCAAGACCACGACCGCATGCATGCTCCAGGCGCGCAGGAACGGCCGTTTATGGCCGGTAAAGGTTTTTGCCCGCAGGATGACGCGACCGGCCTGGTCCATGTTCAAATCGAGCCGGTCGACGATCTGAAAGACGTGCAAAACGGATGGCCATGAGGACAGGGTGTCCAGCGACGTGATCAGCGCCTCCGTCGCCACCCGGGGCAGCACCGTCCCGTCTTCCAATTCCGCCTTGAGGATCCAGGTCGCACCGTCGGCGACGGTACTGTTTTCGTCGGCGAACAGCGCGACGAGTCCGTCGAGAAATCCTTCATCGTCCCGGTGGCGTGCACGTGCCTCAGACAGGATGGAAACGGCGATGCCGTCGAATTCCAACAGTTCGGCTCGCAGGTCTTCAACGGCCATGCACACTTTCCCCGACACGCATCCGGACAGCATCGACAGTCTCACGTTTTCGCTCGATTGTCATGCCGCGCATGCCGGTCGTATGCGTTGCGCATTCGTCGCCGCCGCCTAAATACGATAGATTGTCATTCGTAACTGAGGGACGCGCATCCATGACCCAGCACATCGGCATTGTCGCCTGTTCGGCCGAAGGGGCGTCGCTGTGTTACCGCACCATATGCGCCGAGGGCGCGTCGTTGCTCGGACCGCATGCCCATCCCGAAGTCACCATGCACACACCGTCGCTGGCCGATTATGTGACATGCCTCGATGCCGGTGACATGCAGGGCGTCGGGGCCCTGATGCTGGCGTCGGCGGAGAAACTGGCCAAGGTGGGCGCGGATTTCCTGATCTGCCCGGACAACACCATCCATCAGGCCCTCGATCATGTCGCGCCGCGATCGCCGTTGCCGTGGCTGCACATCGCCGACGTGGTGGCGGGTGAGGCCGCCGAACGGGGCTTCAGACGCCTCGGTCTGACCGGCACCCGGTGGCTGGTCAAAAGCGACGTCTACCCCGACAAACTGGCGGCCGTCGGATTGCAATGCGTACGGCCGTCCGAATCGGATATCGCCGAAACCAACCGCATCATCATGGACGAACTGGTCTACGGGGAATTCAAGCCGGAATCGGTGACGTATTTTCAACAGACCATGGGCCGGCTGCACGACGATGGCTGCGACGCCGTCATCCTCGGCTGCACCGAAATTCCGTTGATCATCGACGACGGCAATTCACCGCTGCCGACCCTCGATTCGACCCGGCTGCTGGCCCGGGCGGCGTTGCGCCGGGCGGTGAACGGCGCTTAGTCGAGGGAGAGCTTCAGGCCCTCGTGGCTTGCCTTAAAACCAAGTTGTTCGTAGAACCGGATGGCGTCCGGCCGGGCTTTGTCGGACGTCAGTTGCACGAGTTTGCAGCCCCGTGCACGGCATCGGTCGATGGCCCATTCGATCATCGCGCGACCGGTGCCCTGGCCACGCTGACTGCCGGCGATGCGCACGCTTTCGATCTGGCCGCGCCACATGCCGAGGCGCGACAGGCCCGGTACGAAGGACAATTGCAGGCAGCCGACAATCTCGCCACCGGAGTCTGCGACGGCAAGCAACTGGTTGTCGTCGGCCTCGATCGCGTCGAAGGCGGCCAGATAAAGCTGATTGGGCGGCGAAGAGGGATCTTCCCGGCTTTGGCCAAGATGGTCGTCGGCCAACATGGCGACGATCGCCGGCAGGTCCGACCGTGTTGCCTTGCGGAACGTCACCGGGTTGCTCATGCCGTCACTGCCGGATGTTGACCATGGCGACGCCGACCATCACCAGGCCCATGCCGGAAAACGCCATGGCATCCAGGGTTTCGCCGAACAGGAACCAGGCGAACAAAGCGGTACACGGCGGCACCATGTAGAACAGGCTGGACACCTTGGATGCGGCGCCGCGGCGGATCAGGATCAGCAACAGTGTGATGGCGCCGAACGACAGTACGATCACAAGCCATGCCATGGCGAAGATGAACTCGCCGGTCCACTGCACCACCATGGTCTCCAGGGCGACCGCCAGCAGCCACATGGCGATGGCGGCGGCGGAGAACTGGATGACGTTGCCGGTCCGCATGTCCATGCCGGTGCAGTACTTTTTCTGGTAGACCGTGCCCAGCGTCATGCCGAGCAGGGCAAAGACCGAAAGCGCCATGCCGAACGGCGTACCGGCTTCCAGGTTGAGCTTGTTCCAGACCACCAGCGCCACGCCGGCGAGCCCAAGCACCAAACCGAGCCACTGCAGCTTGGTGACCCGTTCGCCGAGAAACGGCCCGGCGACTGCGGCGACCAAAAGCGGCTGAATGCCGACGATCAGGGCCGAGACACCCGCCGGCACGCCTTCGCCGATCGACGCGAAGACACCGCCCAGATAGGCGCCGTGCAGCAACAGCCCGGCGACGGCAATATGCACGGTGAGCATCCGGGACTTGGGCCACGGCGCGCGCAAAACCAGGGCGACACCGAACAATACGACGGCGACAATGGAAAAGCGCCAGGCCAGAAACGTCATGGGTTCGGCGTAAGGCAGCCCCAGTTTGGCGCCGATGAAGCCCGTGGCCCACAACACCACGAACACGCCCGGCATGAGGGCGATCCAGGCGGACGATGACGGCTTGGTCGACGATGGGGCGTCGGTCACAGGAAACACACACCTCGGTTACGCGTGCGTCCTTCATACAGTGCCGATCACAATGCTGGCAACAAGCCGCCATGCAATGGTCCCATTCGTCTGTTGCAGTGCTATAAGACCGGCATGTGTTGGGGGCAGGCATGCTTGTACGGGGAATGGTATCGTCGTGAAAGCGATTTACTGGGCAAGCGGATTGGCCGCCGCCGCATTCGGCGGCTATACGGCCTATTGGTTCGGAACCGCCGCCGGCGTCGAATCCGGTCTGGTGCAATGGATGGAAGACCAGCGCCGCGCCGGGGTGCAGATCGAACATTCCGGCTTGGAAACCAAGGGTTTTCCCCTGTCGCTGACCGTCGCCGTCAACAAACCCATCGTCTCGCAGGGTGTCGAAGAGGCCGATTGGGCCTGGAGCAGCACGCGCATAGAGGCCGCGGCGGGACTGTTTGGACTGGACGAGCCGGTCATCGACGCGATCGGGCCGCATCGGTTGCTGGTTTCGCGCGGCGTCATGACGGGCGATTGGCTCGTGACCACCGAGCGTCTTGTCGTACGGCCGTCTCTGAGCACCGACGGTGTGACCCAGGTGGAGGCGTTGGTCCAGGACGGTGTGGCGGCGGAACAGATCGACGGTGACACCTACGCTGCCAAAACGATCACGCTCAGTCTGCGCCCGCAACAGTCCGACGACGGCGATCAGGACTTGATCCATGTCTCCGCGTCGGCCGACGATGTGACGCTGCCGCCGCGCGCGTCAGGGCCGCTCGGGCCATCGGTCGACAAAGCCACACTGGTCGGCACCGTGCAGGGACCGGTGCCGTCGCGGTTCGATGCGAAGCAGTTGACGACCTGGCGCGACGCCGGCGGGACGGTCGACGTGCATGCCCTCAACCTGAATTGGGGCGGGGTCGATGCCCGTGCCGAAGGGACCGTCAGTCTGGATCAGCAACTCAGGCCGCTCGGTGCCCTGACATCGCGGGTGTCTGGCTTCAATACTCTCGTCGACGCCCTGGTCGAGGGCGGCGTGGTCCGGCGCAAGGACTCCGGCATGATCAAGGCCGTGCTCGGCTTGCTGGCGCGGCGCGACGACGAGGGGCGCAAGGTCCTGAAAGTGCCGGTGACGGCTCAGGACGGCATGCTGACGATGGGGCCTATTCCCCTTCTTCCTCTTCCGGATGTGACGACCATCGCCCGAAATCAGGGTCGCTGAGGTCCTGACCGGCGTCGATGATCTCGCGCCGGATGCGGCGGGTCCGGGTGAAGGTCTCTTCGAGCTTATCTCCTTCGCCCCAACGGATGGCCCGCTGCAGCGCCGCCAAATCCTCGGAGAAACGGCCCAGCATCTCCAACACGGCTTCCCGATTGTTGAGGAACACATCGCGCCACATGACCGGATCGGACGCGGCGATCCGGGTGAAGTCACGGAAACCACCGGCACTGTACTTGATCACTTCCGCTTCGGTGACCTTTTCCAGATCGTCCACCGTGCTGACGATGTTGTAGGCGATCAAATGCGGGATATGGCTGGTGATCGCCAAGACCTGGTCATGGTGCCGCGGGTCCATGATCTCCACCATGCTGCCCAGTTTCGCCCAGAAGCCGCTCAACCGGTCGACGGCATCCTGGTTGGCGCCGGGTGGCGGCGTCAGGATGCACCAACGGCCATCGAACAGTTCGGCGAAGCCGGCCTCAGGCCCCGATTGCTCGGTACCCGCAACCGGATGGCCGGGGATGAAGTGCACGCCCTCCGGCACCAACGGGCCGACGTCGCGCACCACCGCCTGCTTGACCGATCCCACGTCGCTCAGGATCGCGCCGGGGCTGAGATGGGCGCTGATGTCGGCGGCGATGGCGCCATAGGCACCGACCGGTGCACACAGGATGACCAGATCGGCCCCGGTCACCGCGTCGCCCGCACTGGCATGCGCGCTATCGACGATACCCAGATCGAGCGCCGTCTGCCGCGTCGCTTCGCTGCGCGCGGTGCAGGAAATGTGGCCGACCAGATTGCGTTCGCGGGCGGCGTGCGCGATGGACGATCCGATCAGGCCGACCCCGATCAGCGCCAAATGTTTAAAGAGTGGTTCCGAGCTCATCGGTCGAGTTCCATGAACTCCCGCAGATTGTCGACCACCGCCTTGTTTTCCGCCTCGGTGCCGACCGTCATACGCAGAAATTCGGGCAGGCCATAACCATCGATGCGGCGCAGCAGAATTCCCCGCCGGCTGAGGAAGGCATCGGCGTCCCGCGACGTCCGGCCTTCCTCGGCGGGGAAGCGGATGATCAGGAAGTTGCCGACGCTGGGAATGCATTCAAGCCCGATGGCGCCCAGTTCCTTGATGAGCCAAGGCACCCACGTATCGTTATGGCCTTTGGCCGCGTCCGTGTGGGCGATGTCTTCCAATGCCGCGCAGGCGGCCGCCTGGGCCGCCGCGTTGACGTTGAACGGACCGCGGACCCGGTGAATGACGTCGATGATGTGCGGCGGGCAATATGTCCAGCCGATCCGCAAACCGGCCAACCCGTAGATTTTGGAAAATGTCCGGGTCATGACCGTATTGGCGTTGTCAGACACAAGCTCCATGCCCGAGGTGTAATCGTTGTTGGACACGAACTCGGCATAGGCCGCGTCCACCACCAGGATGACATCCTCCGGGAGCCCGTCGCGAAGGCGCTTCACCTCAGCCGACGGCAAGTAGGTTCCCGTCGGGTTATTGGGATTGGCCAGGAACACCAGCTTGGTCCGGTCGGTCACCTTGGCCAACAAGGCGTCGACACTGGCCGTGTACGCGGTTTCCGGTGCGGTCACCGGAGTCGCGCCGGCGGCCATGGCCGCCAGCGGATACATCAGGAAGCCGTGCTGGCTGAACAATACTTCATCGCCTTCACCGCAATAGGCGGCGGTGATGAGCGAAATGAACTCGTCCGATCCGTTCGAGCACACGATCTGATCCGCCGCGATACCGTAACGCGCGGCGATGGCCTGGCGCAGCAGATAGGCCCCGCCGTCCGGGTATCGATGCAAATCGTCCGCAATCGCCTTGTAGGCTTCCACCGCCCGCGGGCTCGGGCCCAAGGCGGATTCGTTGGAGGACAGTTTGATGATATCGGACAGGCCTTCGACACCGGATTCACCGCCTTTGTACGGTGCGATATCGAGAATACCCGGCTGCGGGGTCGGCGTAGTCATTTCTGGTCTCGTTGGGTTAGGTCGTGAGTTGGGACTTAGGTGCTTTCGGGGGCCGGTACCGGCACGGCATAAGCGCCTAATGTGATGATGCCCTTGATCCGGTTCTGGCTGTTTTCCGCAACCGTTTCCAGCCGGGCGTCGTCCGGATGGACGAACTCGTTGACTTCAACCATATGGGTCCAGCCTGCTTCCTGGCTGCCATGGGTGAAGATGGTCGTGTCCTCGCAGTCGAAACCCGAGGTGCTCAAGGACTCGCGCAGTGTCGCCCGGCTGATTTCCTCGTCCGCCTGTACGGCGAGCAACGAAACGTCGTTACCCGACGGTTCGGGGGCGGCTTTGGCGATGGCCCAGGCGGACAGATCCTCGAACCGGCCGCCCCGATCCTCGACGAACGGCAGGCGGGCGATGACTTTCGGCGCGTCGTCCACGCGGGTCACCATGTACGGCCACCAAGGGGACGCATCATCGGAACTGGGCGCCGGCAGCATGCCGACAACGCCATCGCCTTCGCTGACCATGCGCAGCACGATCTGGGCCGAATGGTGCAGGCTCATCGGCGTAGCCGAACCGTAGTGGCTTCGTGCCAGGTCCCAATAGCCGACAGATTTCTCGGGCGCACAAACGGCAACTTGCAATGGTCCCTGAAGGCGGCACAGCGCTGCAATCAGTTCTCGCCAAACCCGGCTGACGACGGTCCGTGACAGCGCGCCCTTGTGACGGTCGAGCAGCCGGCGAACGATCTGTGCTTCCCGTCCCGGACGGATCGTGCCGTTGCCGGCAGTGTCCTGCTTTTTAACCGTGGAGATCTTTTCGACGATCTCGACACGACGGATCAACAAGTCGTGGATCGCGTCGTCCAGACCGTCAATCTCCTGGCGCAGGTCGTCTAAATCGGTTTCACGGTCGCTCATCGCAGGTCAATCATTACGTGGTTTGGGCGCATCCCGGGTGGTCGAGGGCCGCATAGTAGTAGTCGCGGCGGGCGCTAAAATCAAAGAAAACGTTGACATTGATCGGGCACAAACCCTAGCTAAGCATCCCCTAAATTGACAGATGGGCCGGTGAAGCCTCTGTTCGCGGCGGCGGACGGGGCATTTTCCGATATGATCCGCATTTGTTCCCGTCTGGCGGAGTGTTGATTGATGACCGAGATTCAGTTGGGTTTGACGGTGGAATTCGGCCGGGACCGTCCGCTGCAGTTGGACAGCGGCACGGTGCTCGGGCCGATTACCGTGGCCTACCGGACCTGGGGCAAACTCAACGCCGACCGCAGCAACGCCATCCTGATTTGCCACGCCTTGACCGGCGATCAGTATGTCATTGGCGGGAATCCCGTAACCGGCCGCGAAGGCTGGTGGACCAGCATGGTGGGCCCCGGCAAGGTGATCGACACGGACCGGTACTACGTCATCTGTTCCAACGTGCTGGGTGGGTGCATGGGCACCACCGGCCCCAAGGAAATCAACCCGGAGACCGGGCAGCCCTGGGGTCTGGGTTTCCCCGTCATCACCATCGGCGACATGGTGCGGGCGCAGGCCATGCTGCTCGACCATCTCGGTATCGGCGATCTGTTCTGCGTCATCGGCGGGTCCATGGGCGGCATGCAGGTGCTGGAATGGGCGGCCAGTTATCCCGACCGGGTGTTTTCGGCCGTCCCCATTGCCTGTGCCGCCAAGCATTCGGCGCAGAACATTGCGTTCCACGAAGTGGGCCGGCAGGCCATCGTGTCCGATCCCGACTGGAAGGACGGGACGTATTTCGAACACGGCACCAATCCGCGCGCCGGGCTGGCCGTCGCCCGTATGGCCGCGCACATCACCTATCTCTCCGAAGCGGCCCTGCACCGCAAGTTCGGCCGTAGTCTGCAGGACCGGGAAAAAGTGTCCTATGGCTTCGAAGCCGATTTCCAGGTGGAAAGTTACCTGCGCTATCAGGGATCAAGCTTTGTCGACCGTTTCGACGCCAATTCGTATCTCTACATCACCCGGGCAATGGACTATTTCGATCTGGCGGCCGAGTATGGCGGCGTGTTGGCCAACGCGTTCATGGACAGCAAGACCCGGTTTTGCGTCGTTTCGTTCACCAGCGACTGGTTGTTCCCGACGGCGGAGAACAGGGCTATCGTGCATGCCTTGAACGCCGCCGCCGCCAATGTCAGCTTCGTGGAAATCGAGACCGACAAGGGTCACGACGCGTTCCTGCTCGACGAACCGGAACTGTTCAATATTCTCAGCGGTTTTCTCAACGGCGCCGCCGAGCACAGGGGATTGAAGGATACATGAACGCGCCCACCCGCCCCGGATTGTCGAACCGCCTGCGCGTCGATCTGCAAACGATCGCCGACATGGTCGAGCCCGGTGCGCGCGTGCTCGATGTCGGCTGCGAGGACGGTACCCTGTTGCGCTACCTCACGGCGGAGAAGGATGTCGACGGCCGCGGTATCGAGCTCAGTCAGGTCGGTGTGAACGTTTGCGTTGCCCAGGGGCTGTCGGTCGTTCAAGGCGACGCCGACAAGGATCTGTCGACCTATCCCGACGACGCGTTCGACTACGTCGTCCTCAGTCAAACGTTGCAGGCGACGCACAATCCCAAACAGGTAATGTCCGAACTGCTGCGCATCGGCCGCCGCGCCATCGTGTCGTTCCCCAACTTCGGCTATTGGCGCGTGCGCCTGCATCTGTTGCTGAAAGGCCGCATGCCGATGACCGAGACGTTACCGGATGCCTGGTACGACACGCCCAACATCCACTTCTGCACCATCCGCGATTTCGTGCTGTTGTGCCGCGAACTGGGCATCAC
>JANQFL010000070.1 GCA_028277845.1 Sneathiellales bacterium | reverse complement strand
GCGCGCTCTCGCCGCCGGTGAGGAACGCCAGCCCCAGTTCGATGCCGATGGCACCGCCCAGCTGGGCCGTATTGGCTTCCAGGTCGCCCTTCTGCAGTTTGCGCAGGCCGTGGTCGATCAGCCGGTTGACCATGGCCGAATCCAGGTTCGACAGCACTTCGGGCAGCTTGGCGAAGGCCTCGATCTTGTCGGTGCCGAAGATGCCGCCGTCCTCGTAGCCCAGCCGCGTCGCCACGCCCTCTCCGGCGATGTCGACCAGGTCGACCACCGCCTTGCCCACGTGCTTGCCGGCGCCGTACCAGGAATGCAGCACCGTCTTGCCGACCCACACCGCGTCGGTCAGCTTACCCAACTGGCCAGTGCCCTCGAGCGGGTCGAAGCCGGCCAGGTTGGCCACCGTATTGATCGGCATGCTGACCGGCAGCGTCGCCAGCAACACGGCCGTCTTCAGGGGATCCTCGCCGACCAGTTCATCGACGAAATGCCCGGCGAACGAGGTCTGCGGCGCCGAGATGTTGGCCTTGATGGCGCCGTCGACGATGCGGTTGCTGCCCGACACGTGGCGCGACAGCAGGCCGTCCGAGGCCAGATAGAGCGCCGCCGGATTGAGCCCCTGACTGCGGGCGATGGCGTCGATCTCGTACTGGCTGCCCGGCCCGATGCCGTCCTTGCGGTTCTTGGCGGCCAGATCGTTCAACGCCGAACTCAACCCGCGTTCGCGGGTGTCATAAATCGATTGCCGTTCCCAATAGGCGGTCTGGGCGTCGGTCAGTTCCTGCTGGTACTGCTCGATCAGGTCCTTGTCCTTGTCGGCCTGGGCCTGGGCCAGCTTGTTGCGCGCCGAATCGATGCGGGTCTGAATCTGGCCGAGGCCGGCGATGCGCGACTGGCGGTTCTGCTCGAGCTCCTGCTTGACGCCCAGGGTTTCCTGGAAGCGGCGGGTCTGTTCCTCGCGGCGCGCCTGGCCGTCGATGGCCCAGACCATCTTGTCGCGCTCGAGCACCAGGTTGGTCAGTTCCTGATCGAAATTGCGGAAGCTGCGCTCCGCCAGCCGGGACGCCGTGGCGATGGTGCTGCGCTGGGTGGCGATCTCCGCCTTCACCCGCTTGATGTTGCGGTCGGCGAAATCCTCGTCGAAACGCTCTTCCTTCTTGCCGGTCTCGTAGTGGGCCAGTTCGCGCTCAAGCAACGCCAGCCTGTCGGTGTGGCCCTTGAGCCGGGCCTGGGTGTCGCGCTGCGATTGCTGGATTTCCTCCTGCCGCGCGACAATGCCGTTGGTGCGCGCCTTGACAGCATCCCACCGGCGCTGGTTGTTCTCGACCAGTACATCCCGGGCCACCTGGGTCAGCGCCTTCTTCTGATCGGTGACGGCCTGCTGGGTGTTGGTGTAGTTGGTCTGCGCCGTCGTCAGGGCCGTGCGCAAGGCGGTCAGATCCTCCGCCTTGGCGCTGCCGATGCCGACCTCGAACTCCTTGCGCTGCAGCGCGTCCCGCGCCGACTGCAGCGCCGTCTGCGCCGCCCGGAAGTTGGTTTCCGCCGTGGTCACGCGGCCCCGCTGCGCCGTCACCCGGTTGCGGAAGTCCTGGTCCGTCAGCTTGCCGGCGTTGGCCAGCAGGGTGTCCTGTTGCCGCTGCTGGGCCTGGGCGACCTGGTATTCCCAGAAGCCTTCGGTCTTGATCAGCGACGGCATCAGTTCCTCGCCGTCCTGCACGACACCGACCTGCTGGCCGAATTCCCGCTGCGCCGTGCGCACCTTGGATTCGGAGCGCCGCACGAAGCCCTCGGCGTTGCTGTGCAGTTGCCGGGCGTAACTGAGCTGCCGCGAGTTGTAGAGCGTGGGATCCTCGTCGTAGGCCGCCTGGGCGTCTTCCAGTTCCTTGCGCCGCGAGGCTTCCAGTGCCCGGTCGGCCTTCAACTCCGCCTGGGCGACTTCTTCCGTGGACAGGTAATTGAAGGCGGCCCGCACATCCTTCATGTCCTGGTTGTGCAGCGCCCGTTCGCCGGTCAGCCCACCGTCCAGGGACGTCATCCATTGGCCGATCATCTGGCGCTGCAGGGCCGTCTTGGCGACGTCGTCGCTCTTCTCGAAGCCGCGCTCCATGGCCTGGCGCTGCAGATCGCCGAGCAGCAGACGCATCTCGCTGTCTTCCAGGCCGATGGTCAGGTCGGCGTATTCGGCGGACGTGATGCTCTTGGGATCCTGGCGGTAACGCTGGGAGATGCCGCGCAGCCGGTCGGCCTTGGCCTTGGCCTCCGACAGCCGGGTGTGATGGGACCGCAAATTGGTCCGGCGGTTGTATTCCTGCAGTTGCGCGTCGGTCAGCGCCTGGTAAGCCTGACCGCCATGGGCGTCGACGATGTCCTGCAAGGCTTTGAGCTTGGATTCGTTGAATTCCGGCGTGGCGTTGGTATAGAGCGCGTTGTCGATCATCGCCGTGCGCACCCGCTCCTGCGCCACCACTTCGCTGCCGGCCTTGGCGTATTGCTGGCGCAGGGCCGTGAGCGACGCCTTCATGGCGTCGGCGACGGCCTGCGGAATGACGCCGGCCTTGGCCTGCTGTTCGAGCGTGGCGACCGTCGCCGCCAGGGATTCGACGCCTTCCTCCAAGGCCTCCTTCTGCGTCCGCGTGCCTTCGATCACCCGGTCCTGCCGCTCCACCGCCGCCCGGAAGTCCTTGTTGCCGGTCGCCGCCGCGCCGTTGGCGATGTTGCTGGCGTCGCCGTAGCGGCCAACCTCGCGGTTGGCGTCGGCGACCGCCCGTTGCGCCGCCGCCAGTTCCCGCCGCGCGGCGTCGGCGCCGGACACGGCCTTGCCTTCGCGCCGCAGCTTGTCGAGCCGCTCGATTTCCGCCTGCGCCGCCTCAAGCCGTTGCCGGGCTTCGGTCTGATCGCGCCGGGCATCGGCGAGCCGGCGGTCGCGTGTGCGCGCTTCGCCGTTCAGGATGCGCTGGTTGCGCTCGCGCGCCTCGCGCTCGGCGGTAGCCTTGGCCTTGGCTTCGGCTTCACGCTTCTCGCGCTCACGCCGCGCCTCGGCCTCCCGTTTCTTGCGTTCCTCTTCCTGCTTCTTCGCGAATTCCTCGCGCAGCTTCTTGATGCGTTCCTGGCGGATGCGCTCGAGTTCCTTCTGATAGGCTTCCTGTTTCGGGCTGGTGTAGGTCTGCCATTCGCCGTTTTCGTCCACATAGGTGATCGAGCGGGCGCCCGAGAGGTATTCGTGCTCCTGGATGGCGCGCTCGACGGCGATTTCCTTGGCCCGGTCCATGACCTTGGCCTGGTCCTCCTCGGACAGGCTGGCCTGGATGGTCTGGTATTCGTTCAACGCCGGATACAACGCCATGGCGTCGTCCCGCGCCCGCTTCAGCCGGCTTTCGAGGCGCGCCCGCTCGCGACGCTGGCTCGACGTCAGCTTGCCGTTCTTCTTCTCCAGCGCGTCAAGCTTGTCCAACTCGGCTTCGTAATCGTCGATATCGTCGACCAGACCCTGATATTCTCCTGCCGCCTTGGAGAAGCTGCGGAACTTCTTGGCCAGACCGTTGACCACCTGTTCGCGATAGCGGTCGCCGGCGGACTCGGTGATGGTGATGGGGGTGCCGTTCGGGTCCCGCAGCACCCGCCCCTTGTCGTCGACATAGACCGCCTGGCGCTGGCCGGTCAGCCGGTTGAACTTGGCCGGATCGTCGGACGCCACCAACGGCCGGCCCGATTGGTCGGTCACCACCTGGTTGTTGGCGTCGACGTAGACGGCCACTTTCTCGCCGTTGATGGTGCGGACCTCGATCGTCACGGTGCGGGTGTTGATGGCGCGCTTGCGGGCTTCGCGGGCGTCTTCCACCGTCGCCGTGTCGATGCCGAACTGGTTGAGGTCGACCTCCGCCACGAAATTGTCGATGCGCCGGGTATCGCCCGCCTTGAGCTTGGCTTTTTCAAGCTCGTTGTTGGCATCGAATATGTCGCGCTGAATTTCCGCCCGTTCCCGCTCGAGCCGCCGTCTCTCGCTCGGCTTCAAATCGCCGTTGCGCAGGGCCTCGTCGATTTCCTTGTGCCGGGACGCCAGGGTTTCCACGTCCTGGGCATGCTCGATCACCCGCTGTTCGCTCAAGCTGAGCCGGTTCCAGAAGGCCGTCTTGGCGGATTCGTTCGCCTTCCGGGTCTGGTCGATGATCGCCGTTTCCATCTTGATCCGCTGATCGGTCACGGCGTTGAGTTGCTGTTCGAGCGCCCGGATCTTGTCGCGCTTCTGGCGGGCGCTGAGCTTGGGGTCGTTGCGCACGTCGTCGATCTTGTCGACCAGTTCCTGCTGCGCCTCGACAACCTGTGACAGGCCACCCAACTGCGCGTTCAGGCTGCCGATGATCTGCTGTGCCCGGGCCCGGTCCTTGGCATTGCCGCTGGTGGCCAGGAAATTGACCTCTTCGGCGATGCCGGCGAAATCCTTGCCGAAGACGGCGTCCGCCACCTTGCCGCGGTATTTGTCGTCCAGCATGTCGAGTTGCTGCGGCGAATAGACGATGTTGCCGTCGCCATCGACCAGGTTGCCCATGTTATCGAAACCGTACTCGGACCCGGCCAGAACGCGGGCCAGGGCCTCGCTGGCGGTTTCGCCCGGCCTGACCTGCAGGCTCTTGAGCTTGCGGTCACCGAGACTGAGGTTCTTGATCTCGTAACCGAAACCCTCGACAAGCGCGTCTTCCAGGTCCGCCAGTTGGTCTTCCGGCGGTGGCGGCGGCGGTGGCGGCGGTGGGCGGCGTTGAACGACGTTGGAGAAGCCGGGCATGCGCTCCTCCATGGCCTCGGTGTAATCCTGGTCGCGCTCGCTGATGTAATTGCCGCGCACGGCCACATTGCCGTCCTGGTCGACCCAGTCGCCGTCGGCGTTGCGCCGGTAACCACGGGCCTTCAAGGCGTCTTCGAGGGAATCCTGAAAACTGTTCAGGCCGTTGATTTCCAGGGTGGCCATGGTGCCGTCTTCGAGACGGACCCGGACTTTCTTGGTGCCGGCCGCCATGCGGCGCTGCACCTGGCGGCCCGCTTTCGAGTCCTTACGGACCAGATTGCCGGTCTTGGGATCGCGGATGAAGTCGCCGCTCTCCAGCATCTGGGCTTCGCGCTCGTCGCGCATCTCGCGCGACGTCTTGCGCCGGAAACCGCCGTCGGCTCCGGACGTGAACTCCTCGGGATAGGTGTTCAGCATGCGGGCTTCGTAGTCGGATTGGGATTCGAAGTCCGTCTTGCCGTATTTCTTGGCGTTGTCGAAGATCGCCTGGGCCTGTTCCATGCTCCAGCCGTTCTTCAGCAAGTCGGCGCAGGTATAGGCCCGTCCCCAGCCGCCGAGGCGCGAGTTGACGAAATCGCGCATCTCGTCCGGCGACTCGAACTCGTAGACATTGGCGTACCCGCCCAGCCGCTCCTTCATCAGCCGGGCGACATATTTCGGATCGTTCAGGTCCGAGCGCAGATGCGCCATGCCCATGCCGCCGATGCGGCTCTGCACGAAGTCGCGCATGTCCTCGGGGCTTTCGAACTCGTGGGTCCAGCCGAAACCACCGGTCCGGGCCTTGAACTGTTCGGCGACATATTTCGGATCGTTGAGGTCCGATTTGAGGTGGGCGATGCCGTAACCGTTGATGCGCTGTTGGGCGGCATCGCGCATGTGCTCCGGCGATTCGAATTTGTGCACGACGCCGTAACCGGCCGCCCGCTGTTTCACCAACTGTTCGAGATAATCGGGATCTTCCAGATCCTTCTTGCTGTGCAAGGCCCCGTGGGTGCCCAAACGGCCCTTGGTCATGTTGGCGACATAGTCGGGATTGTTCAGGTCTTCCTGCTTGACCACGCCACCGACCAGCATGGCCGGCCCACGCGGCGCCGGCTTGCCCTGCCCGGTTTCGGCGCCATCGGATTTGTCGGCCACGCCCGACAATGCCGTCCCGGACCGGGTCTGGAACAGGTCGCCCGCCCCCTTGGGGATTTCGACATGTTCGCGCATGACCTGGCCGCCGCTGCCCTTCTGCAGTTGCAGACCCTGCGCACGGGTTTGCAATTCCTGCCCCAACTGGCCGCCACGCTGCAGCAGTTGGGTACCGGCGCCTTTCAGCACCTGGCCGGTGGTCGGCGAGGCAACGCGCTTGGAAACGGGCTCGTTGACCGGCTGGGTACCGGGCGGTGCGTCCAGGTCGCCCTCCGGTTCGCGCAACACGGAAATATCGACGGACGTTCCCAGTTTGGCCCTGACATAATCGGCGCCGTTCGAGCCGTCCTTGAGCCAGTACCCGGCCGCGTTCCGGGCCGGCGTACCCGCCTTGGTCAACGGCAGCGAAGGCGCATCCAGAGCCCCCATCTCCAACGCCCGTTCCTGCAACTTCTTGACGTACATCGGTTTCAGGACCTGGGCGCGGGAATCGATGGACGCACGGTAGGTCTTGTCCGACGCGATGTGCGTCTGTTCCTTGTTGAGGGCGATGGACGCCGAATCGAAGTCCTTGTAGGCGGTGCGGATCGACGACTTTGCCGGCGCCTTCTTCTCGATGATGTCGACGCGGCTTTGGTACTCGGTCGTCAGCTTGCCGAGATCCTGCTGGTACTTGGCGAAATCGAACTGTGCGCCTTTTTCCTTGAGCTGCGCCAAGGCATAACGCCGGCCTTCGTCAAGGGATTGCCGCAGGATGGGCAGTTGCACGGCCGCTGCCCGCAAGTCGGGGCTGACCTCGGTGTTCATCACCGCCGTTTCGAGACGGCTGGCTGCCATGGTGACGGCCGATTGCAGTTTCTCGTACTTGGGGGCGAACTGGGAGCGCAACACGGCGATTTCGGAATCCACCTTGGCCTGGGTCGCCACCGAAATACGCTGCTTGTGGAAATCGAGGCGCTTGCCGCTCAGCTTCTCGATGTCGTAACTCTCGACAAGCCGCAGCCCCGGCTCCAGGGCAATATCCTTGACCGTCTTGCCCTTCTCCAGTGACAGGCCAACCGGAGCATTCACCTTGATGCCGCCGATTTGCCGCGCGGCGATCAGGTTTTCCTTACCGACCACATCGGCGTAAAAAACCTGCGCTGCGGCGTTGTCGACCGCCTCGGCACTGGTGACCTTGCCGGCTTCCTTGCGGGCGGGTTCGAGGCGTTTCAGCAACGGCAGGGATTTGGCCACCCGTTGCACGAATTGCCGCCCGGCCTTGATGTCGTCGTAACGCAGTATGTGCGTCGGAGGGTCGTTCTTATCCTGCGCCGGCGCCACCTTGAACGACTGGGCGGCATCCGGTCCCAGATAATGCGCAACACGTTGGGTCAGACGTTTGTCGGTCAGGATGCCTTGGTCGTTGACGGCGATCCTGCCGGTCGAAACGGCTTGTCCGTTCTGTTGGCCGTTGGGCGCAATCAACCGTTGATAAAGCTTATCGACCGATTTCAGTGTGGACGCGTCAACCCGGGAGAGATCACTGACATCGGCAATCTTGTAAGCGACGGCATCCAGATCACGCCGTACCGCCGGTTGCCTCACTGATTGGTAGAGCTTGGCCGAGACCGGCGCGTCGACCCGGTCGAGCATGGGATGCACGGGCGCAGCACCTGGATTGACCATCGAGGCGTTGACCAGATGAACGAAGGTCTCTTCCGGTTTGTCGACCATGGCCCGGGCAAAGGACCGTTGCGACCCGACGGCCTCCTTCAACAGGGAAACCGCTTCTTCCTGCTCCACCGCGTCGCCTTGAACGATGGACAGTTCCAGATCGCGGGTGCGGTCGGCGATCTGGTCGCGGGACCAGTCGCCGGGCGCCAGATCGGCCATGGCGTCGCCATAGGCCCGGTCGACGGCACGGTCGGCCATCTGTCGCGCTTCCCGGGCCTGCTGGTCGCCCTTGGCCAATTCGGCCGCGGCGCCGACGCAGGCTTGCGACGGCGTGGGTGGCGGAGGTTTGGGGGGCGGATCACCACCACCGCCGCCACCTCCGCGTCCGCCGCGGCCTCCGCGCCCACCGCGCCGGCCCTTTTTCTTCTTTTTCTTTTTCGGTTTGACTTCGAAGGTGACGACGCCGACGTCGGTGTCCCCATCCGCATCGCGGGCTTCATAGGTAAACGAGTCGGCACCCACCGTCAGCGGATAGGGTTTGTAACGGTAACGGCCGTCGCGGAACAGTTTCATGTTACCGCGTTTGGTCCGCTCGATCAGCCGGGCGCGGCCACCACCGTCGGGAATCTCGTCGTTGGCCAATACATTGCCGCGCACCCGCTGGCGGTACTGGGCAACGTTGGAATCCGGATTGGCCACGACCGGATTGTCGACGATTTCCTCTTCTTCCTCTTCCTCCTCCGGTTCCGATCCCACGTCACGCGGATCGTCGCCGTCGTCCTCGACCGTCGCGACCTTGTTGTCGACCAAGCCAAGCTGGTTGAGCAAACCGCCGAGGCGGCGCGTCTGCGACACCAGTTGTCCATAATCGACGGCCGCCGGTTGCTCGTTGACGTGCGCGACATTGCTGTCGTCCTGATACATGGACTGGTTACCACGGCCGATCAGCGCCTGGGCCCGCTCCTTCGCCTGGCTCATGATCGTTTTCGAGTGATCGTGCAGCGCCTTCATTTCCTCGTATTTGGCCTGCTTGTTGTCGATCTGCTCGTCGCTGTAGACCTCGCCCTGATGCTGATCGTAGTACTGGCCGGAATCGGCATAGGCGGTTTCGGACCCGGACTCGTTCGTGACCTCGGCAATGGTGTCGACGGTTTCCTTCTTATCCGCGTCCTTCACTGTGTCGTCCGATGACGAGGTTTCGTTGGCCGTCTCGGCGGCGATTTCGCCACCCGATTGCGCCGCGCTTTTCGGCTTGACGGGTACGCTGATGCGATTCGAACCGGACGCCGCCTTTGATTGACCCGGCAAAACAATTTCGGTCTGAGACTTCGCCTCGGTCAATACTGATGGCGACTGCCGACTTTCGGTCTTCACCGTCCCGGTCTTGGATGGCGCGACCACCGCCGGCTGCTTGACCACCGCCTTGGGGGTGGATTTCGTTTCCAGCTCCAGTTGTTGTTGGGCGGACAGACCCGGCGTTGAACTCCTGCCGGTCGTCACCGCCGGGTTGCTCGGTTGCGGCGTGACCGACTTGACGGTTGGGGACACATCGGTTCCCGGCACTGTTTTTGTGGTGGTTCCAGTGCCGCCGCTGGGAATGACGATTGTTTTGGGCGGCGTCACCGCCTTCACTCCACCGCCCGTATCGGTTTGCGCCGTCCCTGTTTGACTTTCGGTCTTCTGTTCCTGTTGCAGTTGCTGCAATCGTTGCAGGGTCTGCGACTGTGTTGAAGGCGTCGACGCCGCGCCCGACGGAATATTGAGCGTTTTCGGTTGCTGCGTGGTTCCGGTCACCGGCTTGCCTGGAATGGTATAGGACGAACCATCCGGATTGATGACGAGCCTGGGCGGCGTAAGCTGGATCATCTGCCCGCCGCCGCTGCCCTGGGTCGGATTGGACTGCGTCTCCTGTTGTTGTTGCAGTTGCTGCAACCGTTGCAGGGTTTGCGTCTGCGATTGCGCCGTGGCCGGTTTCTGAACCTGCTGGCGTTCCAGTTGGTACTGGGTCGTCCCCTGGGTGAGGACTTTCGGCGAACCGGGGATGATCTTGTATTGGTTGGGCGATGTGCTTTGGATCTGGTTGGATGGCGCAATCCGCTTCGTTCCGGCGCCGCCACGCTGCAGGTTTTGCAGCGTACCCGGCGTCGCGTTGCCGTAAGGCGTGGACGGCCGGGTGTAGATGGTGGCGTCCTGCGCCCGGCCGTCGAACCCGTCCGACGCAACCACCAGCAGCACGGCCGCAGCCGCACCAACCCCGGCCAGCCGGTACCGGTGCATTCTGGGTATACCGCGTTGCGCCACGTCGGCCGCCTCTGGAACGGCTCGCCTATTTCACCATGATGACCCGATCACCCCGTTTGGGCTGTTCGTTGCCCAACGGAACGAAGGTGCCGTAGGACATCTTGTCCTCGACTCCCGTCAATTGAAGGACACCCAATTCCTGTTTGCGGATGCCGAGGATTTCACCGGTTTGGGGATCGGTCAGTTTCTTGACGATGCGTTCGATCATGAACTTGTCGCCGTTCTTCAGACCCGAATTCAAGCCGGCGTTGATGTACAGATCCTGTCCATCCACCGCGACCACAAGGCCGGACCACGCCTTGCTGCCGGTGGCCTGCGTCATCAGGGAAACCGATTTCACGACCATCTTGCGGGCCGCGGTGCCCAACGGCGTCTTCTCGAACTGGTTGCCGCCGACACTGATTTCGTTGTAGCCGATCGACGCATCCCATCCCGAACTTTCGATGTCTTCGCGCACGGTATAGGTCTTGACGATTTCCCCGGTCGAGGCGTCGACCAGGCGCGTATCCATGGCGACGGCCCCCGATGCGGTCTGCCGCGAAATCGCGGTACTGAGCAAGCTGCCCAATGATCCGCCGGACAGGCCGAGACTCATGCCGCCGCCCTTGTCGTCGGCGCCGAATTCGGTGACGGCGCCGTAGATCAACATATGAACGCTGGACAGTTTTCCGAGGGCCGGCCCTGTTTCCTTGTTGGCCGCGCCGGATGCCTTCAGTTCATGCTCCGACAGCACCTGGCCGATATTGGCGCGCTCGACGACGATGTAGCAGCCCGAATCGTGCAGCGCCTTGACCAGCATGGCCGACATGCCGCCGCCGATATCGGCCGTGGAATACGGTCCGAAAGACGCGACCGACGTCACTTTGCCCACGGCGACGATGCGTTTGGGTCCGGGCGGGCACCGGGTGTTGGACAAGGTCGGCTGGGCCGCGCTGGCCGCCGGCTCCGCCGCTTTCTTGGCGGGTGCATTGTTGTTGGCGGGCTGACCCCATGTCGAGTTGGATCCGCTGTCGAGCCAATTGTCCTTGCCTTGCGCAAATGCCATGCCCGAGCCTGTCACCGCCAGGACCGCCAATGCACCGATTGCGATTCCGCCCTTTGTCCACCGACCGCACATGGCAGCCTCCCTTATTCCTTGGCCATACGATCCGACAGGGGGCGTGGGGTTATTTTATTGACTCTAACGGACTCTACCTTATTGGGACCCACACACCCGTCGACTTGTTCACACGATATTGCTCCACCAGCGAACCGTCTGTGGTTACGACGCTCGCCAGTATGGTTTCACCCTCGTCCTTGATGTCACCCACCTGAAGCCGTGGGTTGCCGACGAGCAGCAGTTTGTAATCGAGCAACAGCCGCACCGAGCGCTCGCTCGGACCGGCCGGCCCGTAGATGTCCAAGCCCTTGACCGCGACTTGCCCCGGAACGCCCGGCAAACCGTCCCGGCCAACCGGAGGTCCGGCCGGGATGTAACCGCCTTGCGGCGCCACGGACCGCGCCGCGTCTTCCTCGGCCATGCGGCGCAGCATCGCGGCGAGGCGTGAAATCTGATGGCTCAACGCCGAATAGTCCGGTCCCGGCCGATCGGAGTCGCCACCGTAATACGGATAGCCGAGATGCATGCGCGCGGCGGCCTTGGACCGGCGTCGCAAATTGTCCGCCCGCTCGTGCTGACGTTCCTGAAAGCTTCTATTGTCCAGGGTCACATTACCGTCGTCGGCACGGGTATCCGGCGACAACGAAACAATGGTCAACGCGGCAATCGAAACACATAATGCGATGTGCGTCGCCGCAAATGGACGGTCCCACAATGCCATATGCAGCCCTTCCGTGGCGTTCCGGCAAGCCGCTGCGGCTGGATACGTAACCCCGCCCTGCAATGGCTGCTCTGCCGAAGGTCAAATTCTAGTATTTTGAGTAATTGATTGAAAGCCCATGTCGGCACCATGACCGGGGCGCCGGACGATCACACCGAAATGTGAACGCAACAATTTGGCCGAAACCTGGTGTTTTCAAACCTGAGGCTACATACGCCCGGACTTGTTCGGCGATAAGACGCAAATCGCCGAATACGGGTTAATTGGTTAACGGATGGTCAGGCGAACTTGGCTTTGACGTCTTCGGGGATGACGGCCGGAATCAGGCGCCCGGGACGGTCGGGGTCCGGATGGCTCCAAATCCGCTTTTCCCAGCCTTCAACCGAAACGTGGTCTCCGTTGAGAAATGTATGCGAAACGGTCAACGAGGTTCGACCCCAATCGGATACACGCACGTTTACGGTCAACCGGTCACCGAACACCGACGGGCGCTTGTAGTCGGCGTGGGTACTGATCAACGGCAGACCGGGAACACCATAGGTCTCCCGCAATGCCGTCCAACCGAGGCCGACATGCTCGAACAGATGCAGGGTCGCTTCGTCCATCCAGCGGTAATAATGCGGATAGAACACGATCTGCGCCGGGTCACAATCGCCCCATTCGACCCTAATGGGATACTCGAATACCACCTTTCCCCCCTTACTCGGCCTGGCGTTACAGGACAAACTCAACGTTGCATTGCCCGGTGCCGGAGCTGCCGAAATAGTCTCCGATCATTTCGCCGCGGCCGCCATACCGATCCCAGCCCAGCACGCCGAACAGCATCGCGGTATCGATCATGGCGCACTCGCCGTAACAGCGCTGGGCATAGTCCGGCAACATTAGTAGAAATTCCTCGAACCGGCCCTGCGACCAAAGGTCCAGCACGCGCAAATCGACCTGGCGGTTGAACTCGGTGTTGACCGAGTTGAGGCCTTCGGCGGACACGGCGTTGGGCCAGAACTGGTGCGACAGGGAACCGGACGCCAATACCGCCACCTTTCGGCCGCTGGCCGCGATAGTCCGGGCAATGGCCGCGCCGGCCTGCCGACCTTCCTCGATACTGGCGAACTGGTTGGCCGCCATCGAGACGACGCGGATGTCGGCCTCCGGGTTCATCAGATGCATGGGTACGAGCGTACCGTATTCGTATCCGAGGTTGGGCGTATCGTGGGCGATGGCGCGCAGGCCCGTATCGTTGATGGCATCGGCGATCGATACAGCCAATTCGGGGTCGCCGTTGTAGGCGTATTCCATGTCGGACAGCATGTGCGGCAATTCCGGGCTGGTGAAGACGCCGGCGTGTTTCCGCTGCGCGTTGACGTGAAAACCCTGATTGACGATCCAATGGGTATCGAAGATCAAAAACGTTTCGGCGCCCCTGTCGTGGGCCCGTTTTCCCAGTTCCCTTAATCCGGTGATGGCGTTTTCCCGGATGCCGCGGAACTTCTCGATGGTCAGATCCATCCAGATGGACGGCACATGCGTGATTTTCGCCGCCAATACCAACTCACCCATTGCGTTTTCCTTTCCCGTGCGTCCCGTCACGTCAAGATGTGCCCAATTGCGGGATGCCATGCCCGCCCATGGCCAGACAGACGTTCTTGGTTTCCATATAGAAGTCGAAGCTGTAGTCACCGCCGTCGCGGCCGATGCCGCTTGACTTCATGCCGCCGAACGGCGCCGGCAGATGCCGGTTGTTCTCCGAGTTCACCCAGATCATGCCGGCCTCCAGGCCATGGGCCATGCGGATCGACCGTCCCAGGTCGTTGGTCCAGACATAGCCCGCCAGGCCGTAGGGGATATCGTTGGCGATGGCCAGCGCTTCGTTCTCGTCGGCAAACGGAATGGCCGTCAGCACCGGACCGAAGATTTCCTCCTGGGCGATGCGCATGGTGTTGGTCGCCTGGGTGAACAAGGTCGGCGATACATAATACCCGGCCCCCTCGGGACTGCCGCCGCCGACACGGACCGTCGCGCCGTCTTCCACCGCTGTACCGAAATAGCTGGACACCTTGTCGAAATGGCGCCGGTGGATCAACGGGCCGATTTCGGTGGCCGGATCGAGCGGATGACCGACCTTCAAATTCTCCACCCGTTCGGCCACCCGCTCGACGAAGCTGTCGTAAAGGCCTTGCTGAACCAGAAGGCGGCTCGACGACGTGCACCGTTCGCCGTTCAGGCTGTAGATCATGAACACCGCGGCGTCGACGGCCCGGTCCAGGTCCGCGTCGTCGAACACGATCACCGGGTTCTTGCCGCCCAGTTCGAAATGCACCCGCTTCAAGGTAGGCGCGCCCTGGGCCATGATGCGGCTGCCCGTGGCCGACTCGCCGATAAACGCGATGGCCTTGATGGCGGGATGTTCGGTCAGTGCCCTGCCGGCCTGCTCGCCCATGCCGTTGACCAGATTGACCACGCCGGGCGGGACACCGGCTTCGGTCATGATCTCCATCAGCAGCATGGCCGTCAGCGGGCTCCACTCGGCCGGCTTGTGCACCACCGTACAACCGGCAGCCAAAGCCGGCGCGATCTTCCAGGTCGACAGCATGAACGGCGTGTTCCACGGCGTGATCACGCCGACCGGTCCGATGGGCTGGCGGATGGTGTAGTTCATGTGCTGCTGCGCCGGCAGCGAGAGGCCGTTACCGGCCTCGGGCGCCTTGTCGGCAAAGAACCGGTAGTTCTCGGCGCCCCGGATCGCGGCTTTGCTCATGAACCTGAGCGCCTGGCCGGTGTCCATGCATTCGACGAAGGCGATTTCCTCGGCCCGCGATTCGATCAGATCGGCGACCTTGTGCAGCAGTGCCCGGCGCTGCTTGCCCGGCATGGCCCGCCAGTCCGCGAAGGCGTCCGACGCCGCCCGTGCGGCCGCGTCGATGTCCGTCTCGGTCCCGGCCAGAACCGTGTTGAGGGCGCCGCCATCGACCGGTGTCGCGTTGTCGAACGGCGTCCCGCCATCGCCCGCGGTCGCTTGTCCGTTGATGAAATGGCCGAGCGGTTCACCGCGAAACCGGTGCAGATAGGCGTCGGCCTTGGCCAGATTGTCTTGCAGTACGTCAGTCATGGGCGGTCTACTTCGCTTGCTTGGATTGGATATCGTCGTGAATGGTGTTGCGTTTGAAACTGAGGCTCGAATCGATCTCCTGCATCTCCAGCGACAGGGCCAAAGGCGCCGTTTCGAACGCGTGATCGAGGAACGCGCTTGCGGTCTGAAACACCGTTTCCGCCGCTGCGGATTTCGTCGCCTGGTCCCGCCCCTGGCCGATCCGCATGACGATGTGGATGAAGCCGTAGCGCGGGTCGCCGTCGGCGATCTTGTAGTCGAACCGCACGCTGCCCCGGGTGCGCGTGCCGCCCAGGGGGAAGACGCCGGTCGTCAAGGCGGCGTCGTGCACGCATCCGATCAGTGCGGCGACATCCACCCGTTCCCTGAGGTTGTCGGAGTATTCAACGACGATGTGAGGCATGACGTTTCCCACCGTTTGCGACGTTCGGAATTTTATTTGTCATGTTAACTATTAACATGATATATAGCGAGGCGATTGAGGTTTTGTCAAGTTCGCACGAAGGAGCCAATTTCATGCCCAATGCCGCCGACCGCATCAGGGGATCCATCCCGCCCCTGGTCACGCCGTTCAGGAACGGCGCCGTCGATTACGACGCCTATGCCAAACTGGTGGAGTTCCAGATCGACAACGGCACCCACGGCATTCTGGTCAACGGCACCACGGCGGAACCGTCGACGTTGACATTGGACGAACGCAATCAACTGGTGACCCTGGCCATCGAAACCGCGAACGGCCGCGTTCCGGTGGTCGCGGCGACCGGGTCGCAGTCTCTGGCCGAATCCGAAGTCCTGACCCGCCACGCGGTCGACGCCGGTGCCGACGCCCTGTTGATCGTCACGCCCTATTACATCCGGCCGCCGCAGCGGGGCATCGTCAACTACTACAAGGCCCTGACCGACGGACACGATACACCGTGGATGATCTACCACATCCCCGGCCGGGCGGCGGTATCCGTCACCCTGGATACGGTCAAGGCGCTGCATGACACCTCGGACAGCTTCATCGGCATGAAACATGCGGTCAACGACCTGGGCTTCGTGTCCGAATGCCTCGACGCCATCGGACCGGACTACAAGGTGTTCGTCGGATTGGAGGAACTCAGTTTTCCCATGCTCGCGGTCGGCGCCGTCGGGCTGATGAACGCGGTCGGCAATCTGCGGCCGCAAATCCTGTCCGACATGTGCCAGGCCGTATGGGACAACGATCTGGCCAAGGGCCAGGCGCTGCATCACAAGCTGTTCGAGATCAACCAGGCCGTCTTCTACGACACCAACCCGATCCCCATGAAATACATGATGAAACGGCTGGGCATTCTGGACACCAACGAGCACCGCTTGCCCATGGCGCCGGCGACGCCGGAGCTGGAAAAACGGCTGGACGGCGTTCTCCAGCGCGCCGGGCTGCTGGACTGAGGAAAGAAGCCATGAAACTTGCCACATTCCTGATCGACGGCCGGCAAACGTATGGCGCCGTGATTGACGACGGGGTTGTCGACCTGGGAGCCCGTCTCGAAGACAGCTACCCCCATCTGATCGACCTGATCATCCATCAGGCGATTCCGGCGGCCCGGGATCTGGCCACCGTTTCCGAACCGGACTATCCGGTCGCCGACATCACGTTCCTGCCGCCGGTACCCGTTCCGGAAAAGATCATCTGTATCGGCGTCAACTACGGCAAACGCAACGAGGAGTACAAGGACGGGTCCGAAGCCCCGAAATACCCAAGCGTCTTTCTGCGCACGCCGGATTCCCTGGTGGGTCACGACAACCCCATCCTGCGGCCACCGGAGTCGAAACAGTTCGATTACGAGGGCGAGATCGCCATCATCGTCGGCCGACGGGGCCGGCGCATCCCCGAGCCGGAGGCGGAGGATCACATCGCCGGCCTGACCTGCCTGAACGAAGGCTCCGTGCGCGACTGGCTGCGTCACGGCAAGTTCAACGTGACCCAGGGCAAGAACTTCGCCGCGTCCGGCGCCGTCGGGCCGTGGATGGTCACGGCGGACGAGTTTGACGGTTTTGACGACCTGACGGTCACCACCCGCGTCAACGGCGAAGTCCGCCAGCACGACACCACGGCCAATCTGATGTTCCCGTTCCGCTACCTGATCAGCTACCTGTCCACCTTCATGATCCTCAAACCCGGCGACATCATCGCCACCGGCACGCCGCTGGGCGCCGGTGCGCGGTTCGATCCGCCGAAATACCTCAAGCCCGGCGACGTGGTCGAAGTGGAAGCCAGCGGCATCGGCGTCCTGCGCAACCGGGTCGAGGACGAGGACGTGTCGCCGTGAGCCGGACTAACAAGAAACTGACACCGAGCGAACCCATGCGGGATTTCTCCCGTTCCCTGCCCATGGCGTTGCTGCGCGCGCGGGAATCCGTCATGAACCGGTTCCGGCCCGTGTTGCGGGAACATGGCGTCACCGAACAGCAATGGCGGGTCCTGCGTGCCTTGTACGGCGAGGCGGTGCTCGAAGCCGGTGAACTGGCGGAGCGCTGCTGCCTGCTGACGTCCAGCCTGACCCGCATCGTCAAACACCTCGACAGCGAGGGCTATTTAACGCGCAAGCCCGACACCCGCGATCTGCGCCGGGTCCAGGTGTCCATCACCGCCAAGGGCCGGCGATTGATCGACCAGGTGGCGCCCCATTCGGAGCAGCAATATCAGATGATTTCCGACCTGTTCGGAGACAAAAACCTGGATCAGTTGCACGGCAAGCTGGAGGCCCTGGTCACCGCCCTGGAAACCTAATCCGGCCGGCGCCAAACCTCCGGCAGCAGTCGACAATCGAGTGGCGCGCCCACCCTTTGGCCCTCGGCGATCAGGTAATCGCTGATTTCCCGGGTCCACTCACCCCGCGGCCGGAACCGGGCTTGCGGTCCGGCGAACCGCAGCGACATGCGGTGAATTGTCCGGTCCAAGGGCCGGTCGCGCGTCGTGGCGCCGTGCACAGCGCGAATATCGAACACCAGGCAGTCCCCCGCCCGCATGTCCCAGGTCAGAAACTCGTAGTCGTCGGAAGACGGATCGATCTCCGGCAAGGGCTCGTACCCCTCGCCGGCGCAGTCGAACGGCACGTTGTCGCTGAACTGCGGCACCATGAACAGCTTGCCCCAACGATGGGAACCCCTGACAAATGTCAGCCCCTCCACGGCACTGACGTCTTCGAGCGGGATCCAGACGATGCACAACGGACCGTCGAAATCGAAATAGGGTTCGTCGTGATGCCACGGTGCGCTGTCGGTGGCCCCGGCCTCGCGCATGAACCAGTTGTCCATGGCCAGGGAGACGGCGTCCACCTCCATCAGGCGGCCGGCCAATTCGGCCGCGGGCGAATCGAACACCAGATCGCGAAACTCCGGAATGTCCCGCCAGGTCCAGAAATCGAAGACATAGCGCCCGGGCGCACCGGCGGTCGTATGATCACGAAAAAAGCGGCCGGGGTTTTCGATGTTGCGCTCAATGCCTTGACGGGTTTTGTCGATCCACTCCGGCGAAAACACGTTGCGCAAACAAACCACCCCGTCTTCCCGATAGCGCGCGACGTCGGTTGCGGAAATATCGGTCATGCGACGCACCGGCGGCCGATCCAGTCGGCATCCGGGAGATCGGCCGATCCGATAAACACGACACCGGGCGTCTTGCCTTGCGCCGGGCAGACCGAAAGGTCGAGCCGGTTGCCGACCCGCTGCACCAGAAAAACCGATCCCGGATCGTTTTCGGCGGCGATATAGCCTTTCACCCGCAACACCGACGGCGGCAGGACCGACATCCACTGCTCGATGGCCAATCGGGTCATGGGATTCTCAGGCACGACGGTCACCGACCGAAACTGGGTCCCGTGATCGACATGGTCGTGGTCATTGGCGGCGACGGGCCGCGACATCGGCTCGGGCGAACCGTCCCCGGCAAACACCAGATCCAGCGGAATAGCCGCCTGCATGGTCTCGACGATGTGCGCGTCCGGTACCCGTTTCCGCAACCACGCCCGCACCGCTGCCACTGTCGCCTCGTCGACAACGTCGCACTTGTTGATCAGGATGACGTCGGCGGCAGCAATCTGGCGGTCGACGGTTTCCTTGAGGCGCACATCCTCGGCCCGATCGTGAATGGTTTCGGCATCCACCAGAACCAAAGAAAGGTCCCGGCGCAGGCGCGGATGCAACGTGCCGAGGTCGAGGATCGGCCGGGGATCGGCGACGCCGCTGGCTTCGATGAGGATATGCTCGGGCGGCTCGGTCCGCATTGCCAGGTCCGACAGTGTCTTCATCAGATTGTCGCCCATGGTGCAGCACAGGCAGCCGTTGGCGAAGGTCAGCGTCTCGCCGTCATGGTCGGTCACCAGACTGGTATCGACCGGCAAATCCCCGAAATCATTGACCAGAACGGCAAACCGGATGCCATGATTGTCCGACAATACCCGGTTGAGCAGAGTCGTCTTGCCGGCGCCGAGAAAGCCGCCGATGACGGTCAACGGTATGCGGTCGTCACCCTGTGTCATGAAGTCACTTTGGTGCGGCAACGCGCCGGGATCAAGACCCGGTGATGGCGGCGTTGTCGAATATCTCACCGCCGACAACGGTCCCCCAGACCCGGACGTCCTTCAGACCATCGGCACCCGCCTCGAGCGGATCGTCTTCCAACACCGCGAAGTCGGCCCGCTTTCCGGCTTCGATCGATCCGATTTCGCCATCGAGCTTGAGGGTGTAGGCGGCACCGAGAGTGACGGCCTCCAGGGCATCCTCGACGCTGATGCGTTCCTCCTCACCCAGCACGCGGCCCGAAACCGTGGTCCGGTTGACCGCACACCATGCGGTGAACAGTGGGGCCAGTGGTGTAATCGGCGCATCGGAGTGAATGGTGAACGGTACGCCCAGGCGCTTGGCCGTTCCCGTGGCGTTCATGCGGCACGCCCGCTCCGGCCCCATGGTCTGCTCGTAATGCTCGTCGCCCCAGTAAAACAGGTGATTGGCGAACAGGTTGGCGCAGACGCCCAGCCGCGCCATTTTCCGGTAGTGGGATTCGTGCGCCATCTGGCAATGCTGGATCGTGAAGCGGGCGTCGGGGTTGGGGAACTCCCGCAACGCGTCCTCCATGGCATCGAGAACCACATCAGTGGCCTGATCGCCGTTGGTGTGGACATGCACCTGCAGTCCGGCGCCGTGATATGCGTTGAGAATACGTGGGATTTCATCGGGTTCGATATACCAAAGTCCGTTCGGCGCGCCGTTGTAGTAGCCGGGCTCCATCAACCGCGCCGTGAAGCCTTGGATCGAGCCGTCGCTCACCATTTTGACCAAGCCGAACCGCAGCTTATCGCTGCTTTCAGGCAAGATGCGCCTGACCATCTCGACACCCTCCTCGGGCGGCCTCGTATTGGACAGAAAAGCCGGCACGATGCGCAACGGGTAGTCGGCTCGGCTCGTGAGCTTTTTCATATTGGCCAACGTCGCCTCGGCGAAGTCGTTGGCCAAATCGGTACTCGTCGTGACACCGGCCAACTGGGCCGAACGCGCGAATCGCCACAAAGACCCCTCTTGACCCATCTCCACGAAATGCTCGCGGCCAATCGCGCTGGTCACGATGAAGCGCGCCGGCATGCCCTGCAGCTCGCCGGTGACCTTGCCATCCGCGTCCTTCATGATGCCCATGACATTGGTTTCGGCGGTGACGTTGGCCCTGGTCAGCACAGCCGTATTGACGTTGACGATGTGAAAGCTGGCGTGCACCACCAGGATAGGCCGGGTCGACGAGATCCTGTCGAGATCGGCGGCCACCATGCGCCGGCCGCCGAAATAGATCGGATCGAATCCCCAGGCGATGAGCGCCTCTTCCGGCTCGTCCATTGCAGCATCGACTTTCGACAAATAATCAATGACTTCGTCGATACTTTTGAGACCCGGCTTCGAGTCCCCGTCCGGACTGACCCGGTCGTAGTAGCCGACATATTCGTCCTGCCACACGGCGCCTTCCATGGCGTGGGCGTGACCCTCGATCATACCCGGCATGAGGACCTTGCCGGCAAACCGGTCATCGACCGTGTACGGTTCCCACCCGGTCAGGTCCTCCAACGCACCGGCTCCGAGAATCATGCCGTCGCGCACAGCGACATGGGTGGCAAGCGGATTGCTCCTGTTCATCGTGAGAATGCGTTTGGCGCTGTAGATGGTGATATCGCTCACGGCGGACTCCTGACTCACATCGTAACGGGTGGACCGGCCGGCATCGGCGGGAGCCTATGGTGACCTTGACGTAAACGTCACTCAACGACAAAGGGCCACTGGTTCAACGGGTTGTGACGAACTGGTCCCTTGGTGCCGCGATCAAATCAGAGCGCCGGTCCCAAGGTGATCGGGCTGCCGTCGGAAAACCGGGAAAACCGGAACCGGGTCAGGTCGTGTCCGGTTGGCCGGCCTTGTATCAAATCCGCCATGACCCGGCCGGCGCCGGGACCGATGCCGAAACCATGCCCGCTGAACCCGGTCGCCAGGAAAAGGCCCGGCAGGCTGGGCGTCTCGTCCATTACGGGAACCACGTCGGGCATCGTGTCGATCATGCCGGCCCAGGTTTCGGCGAGCGGCACATCGGCTAAGGACGGCAGATACTTCGCCATGCGTGCGTGCATGCGGTTGACGACCGCCGGCGTCGGCGCCGGATTGACGACGCGGTTGCGTTCAAACGGTGTTTCTTCATCGGCGGACCAGGATTCGGTACCGAACAGGCGCTCCCACAAACCGTCTCCGAACCGCAGATGGGTCTTGCGCCAGGTCAGCTTCAAATTGGGCAGGAACTTGAAGAAATGCCGGAAGCTGTCACGCGAGACATAGTGTTCGTGGTAGTCACCCAACGCGATGGTATAGCCGCCGTCCTGGCGGCGCCGGAACGCCAGATGACTCGATGCCGCATTGCCTTGAAAGATGTCCGTTGCCGGCCCGGTCGCCGCGACACAAGACTTGACCGTCAATTGCGGCAAGTCGATACCCAGATTGCGGAGAAACAGCGACGACCACACGCCACCGGCACACACGACGGCCGAAGTCTTAACGGTACCCTTCTCGGTAACCACGCCACCGACCCGGCCACCTTCGGATTCGATGGTCCTCACGGCACAGTTTTCCAGGATGACCGTACCTTCGGCCCGGGCCGCGCGCGCCAGTGCCGGGACGGCTTTCCAAGGCTCCGCCCGGCCATCGCTCGGCGTGATCAAGGCCCCGTGCCATTGGCCGTTGGCATCGGAAATCATGTCATCCACTTCCGATTTGCCCAGTACGCGGGTATCCAGTTGATGTTGCTTCGCCACCTCCATCCACGTCTCCAGGCCGGCCAACTCCTTGGCGTCGTCGGCCAGGTACGTCACGCCACAGCGGGTGAAGCCGAAATCCTCGCCGGTCTCCCTGGCCAACCCGTCCCAGATGCCCAGGCTTTCCGTCATGATCGGCAGTTCATCCGGGTCCCGGCCCTGCTGGCGCACCCAGCCCCAGTTGCGGCTCGACTGCTCCCCGGCCACCCGTCCTTTCTCGCATACGGCGACGGAAACACCCTGTTTTGCCAGAAAGTAAGCGGTCGAGATGCCAATCACGCCGCCGCCGATGACGACCACATCGACCCGGCCGGGCAATGGATCGTTGAACGCAACGGGGGTCTGTTCGCTATAGATCATGGCGCCTCGACGCTACTACTGGAAATTCAACGGGCGACCGTATCAGGCGGCAACGGCGTAAGTCGATGAGAATCGGAATCAAGGAATGGGGATTTCGTTCAGTGCCCGGCGTATCTCTTCGATAAAGGCCTCGGTGACCTTCGGCAGTGTCCGGCCCTGGCGCACGATGGCCGATGCGACAACGCGGGTTTCCGGAACGAACGGGCGGCTGACCAGCTCGACGCTGCGGGAATAGTGAGCGGTCAAGGGATCAACAACAGCGACGCCCAGCCCGGCATCGGCCAGTACCGCTGCCGTATGGCAATAGCGCACTTCGATGTTGGTTTCATGGGGTACACGGGATGATACGAACGCCGCCCGGATCATCGCGCCCAGCGGTGAATCAATATCGAGGCCGATGCCAATCAGATTGTGGCACCGGATATCGTCGGGCGAGATGGAGTCTTGCGCGGCCAGGGCATGATCGGCCTTGAGCACGCACGCCATGGCGCCTTCATAGAGCGGCATGACATCGCAGGCGGGATGCTGTTCGAGACCGAACATGAAGCCGACATCGAACTGGTTGGTTTCGATGGCGGCCAGTGTCGTATCAAGCCGGCGCACATCATAGGTGACCCGAACGCCGGACCGGCCCTTGAGAAACCGTTTGAGCGCCAATGGAATAACCGTGTGACCCAGGGGTGGCGTGGCGACAATACGCAAATAACCGTCGTGGGTGCTCTTGATGTCGCGGATGCGGCGCTCGATACCCCGCATCATCATATAGACGGGCTCGACTTCCTCGAACAGCAAGCGCGCTTCCGCGGTCGGAAGCAGGCCCCGGTTGGAGCGTTCGAACAACGTCATGCCAAGGCGTTTTTCCAGCGACCGGATGGCGTTGCTGACCGCCGGCTGCGACAATCCCAGTTCCTCCGCCGCCACCACCGTGGTCTGGGTCCGCATGACGGCGCCGAACACCTCCAACAGGCGCAGGCTCAGGTCGTTCTTGCGTTCGATCTTCATGATGCCGCTTAGCTTACCAGCAGTCCGCCCATCGCCATGGCAACCGCCGCCTGGGTCGGGTCAATGACCGGAATACCCAACCGGTCCTCCAAAGGCACCCGGTTTCGCGCCATGCCGGCACAACCAAGGATGATAACGTCGGCGCTATCCCGGTCCCGCAAGGCCACCCCGGCTTCGACCAGCCTGTCCAGCGTATCGCCCCCCTGCCCGCTTTCGGCGACGGACAAGTCCGCCGCCCGCTCGGCTGCCAGCCGGTCGATCAGTTGCAATTGCCGCAGATAGCGCAAATGGCGGCGGATGGAGGCCGGACTGAGCGCGATGACGCCGAAACGATCCCCCCGCGACGACGCCATCAGTGCGCCGCATTCCTGAATACCGTAGACCGGCACTTGCGCGGCTTCGCGGCAGACATGAATGCCCGGATCGGAATAACAGGCGATAACAAATGCATCCGCGTCCGCGCGTTCCGTCACCAAGTCCCGTAGCGGGAGTGTCACGGCCTCGATATCCGCCTGGCTTTCGATGCCGAACGGTCCTTGCTGCAAGGTGAGGCATTCGATCGAAGGGCCGCCGGTCAACCGATAGGGTTCCAACGCCTCTGAAATGCCGTCGGTGACCGCCTGGTTCGAGTTGGGATTGACGACGACGATCTTCACAGCAGCTTTGCACCGAAATTGCGGGCAGGATCCAATTCGGGCTGCAAACGGCTGGTGTCCGATTTAGCGGGTGCAGGGTGCCGTTCGATAAACGCCCCCGACCCTCTTTCCACCTGCAGGGTTTCGTCTTCAACGACGACCCGTCCGCGGCTCAGCACGATGCGTGGCCATCCGGTGACCTGGCGACCTTCGTAAGGTGTGTAATCCATATTGTCGTGCATCATATCGACGGTGATGGTGCGCTGCCATTGCGGATCCCAGATCGCGATATCGGCATCGGAACCGACGGCGATCGTACCCTTGCGCGGATGCAGGCCATATATCTTGGCCGCGTTGGTCGCGGTCAAGGCAACGAACTCGTTCAGGTTCAGGCGGCCCTTGCCAACCCCTTCGGAAAACAGAAGCGGCATACGGACTTCGAGGCCCGGTACGCCGTTGGCGATCTTCTTGAATGTCGGATTGGGTCCGGCATTGAATTTGCCGGTTTCGTCATAGCGATACGGCGCGTGATCGGAGGAATACACCTGGAACGTGCCGTTGCTCAGGCCACGCCAGATGGCGTCCTGTGCCGCCGTGTCGCGGGGCGGCGGCGAGCAGCAGAATTTGGCGCCCTCCATGCCATCACGGTCCAGATCCGCCGCCGTCAGGAACAGATATTGCGGACAGGTCTCACCGTAAATATCCAAACCGTTGTTGCGGGCGTCCAGGATCGCCTTGGCGGCCTCGGGTTCCGACACGTGGACGATCAACAGCGATGCGTCGACCAGCCGGGCGAGATCGATGGCCCGGCGCGATGCCTCGGCCTCGGCGATGCGGGCGTGGCTTACGGCGTGGAATTTCGGTGCCGTGTGCCCGCCTGTCAGCAACCGTTCCGTCAGCCAGCTAATCACGTCGTCGTTTTCCGCATGCACCATGGTCATGGCGCCGTGTTCGCGGGCCAGGGCCAGGACATCGAGCATCTGACGGTCGCTGATCTTGAGCTTCTCGTACGTCAGATAGACTTTGAACGAGGTGTAGCCGTCCATGATCAGACCGGGCAGTTCCTGACCCATGACCCGTTCGTTCGTATCGGAAATGATCAGGTGGAAGGCGTAGTCGATGACCGCCTTCGGTCCGGCGCGGTCGTGCGCCGTCTTGACGACATCGCGCAGGCTTTGGCCCCGATGCTGGGCGGCGAACGGCATGATGGTGGTCGTGCCGCCGAAGGCCGCCGAGACGCTGCCGGAATAGTAATCGTCGGCGGTCATGATGCGGGTCGACGATTCCTGCTCGATATGGCAGTGGGCGTCGATCCCGCCGGGCAGCACAAGCATGCCGTCCGCGTCGATCGTGCGATTTGCCGTTCCCAGACCGTGTCCCAGGGCGACGATGCGCCCGTCGCGGACGGCGACATCCGACTTGAAGGTGTCACTGGCCGTGGCCACGGTTCCGTTGGTGATCAGGACATCAAAGTCCGCCATAACCGCCTCTCCCTTACACCGACCGAATTGCGCCGCCGTCGCACCGGATAACGCTTCCGGATACGTAGCTGGCCGGTACGCCGGCTAGAAACGCCACCACCGCGGAAAATTCCGCGACGGTGCCATACCGGCCCATCGGAATAGCGGCACGAGATGCCGTCGCAACATCCTCGACCGTCTTTCCGGTCCGCTTGGCCGCTGCTGCATCCAATTCGTCGACCCGTTCCGTGTGGATGCGTCCGGGCACCACCATATTCACGGTCACGCCGTCGCTGGCAACCTCGTTGGCGATGGTTTTTGACCACCCGACCAATGTGGACCGCAACGCGTTCGAGAGCCCCAGATTGGGAATGGGTTGCACCACTCCAGACGACGCCACGGTGACAATCCGACCCCAGCCTGCATCCCGCATGGGCGGAAGGCACAGATTGGTGAGATGGATGACGCGGAGCACCATGGCTTCGAATTGTTCGAGCCAAACCGCGGTATCGGGACCGGTGATACTTCCCGGCGGCGGGCCGCCCGTATTGTTGACCAAGATGTCGACGCCACCCAACGCCTTCCGGGCTTCCGCAAACAAAACCTCTGCGCTGTCGGACTGCTTCAGATCGATCGCAACGTATTCCGCCTTTCCCGGACCTTTCGTCGTAATGTCCTCGGCCGCCGCGGCGAGCCTGTCCTGCGACCGGCCGCAAATCAAGACATGCGCCCCTTCCATAGCCAGTGCACGCGCGATACCCAGTCCGAGTCCCCGGCTCGACGCCAAAACCAGCGCCCGTTTGCCGACCAGTCCGAGATCCATCAGGCAGCCTCCGCCAAGCGCCGGTCAAGCCGTGCGATCAGAGATGTCAGTTCTTCCCGATCTGGTGCACTCAAAGCCGGTCCAGGATCCCGCGTTTTTGCGCTGGCGATAACGCCGCGCCGGCGAAGCACTTCCTTGCGCACGGCCAGGCCGTATCCCGGCTGTTGCTCATACCGGATGAGCGGCAGATAGACATCGAACAAATCTTCCGCACCGACGGTGTCTCCAGCCGCGTGACGAGCCACCACCTCGACCAGCATTTCCGGATAGGCGAAGCCGGTCATGGCCCCGTCGGCGCCGCGGGCAAGCTCCTGCGGCAGATAAAGCCCGCCGTTGCCCACGAGGATGGATATCCTGCGCGCCGCGCCGCTTCGCATTGCGTCGACAAGACGGGTGAGCTTGCCGAGACCCGGGCAATCCTCGTGTTTGAGCATGACCATCTGCGGCATCACGGCGATCATGCGTAACAAGGTGTCCACCGAGATGTGCACCCCGGTGGACTGCGGATAGTCCTGATAGCAGATGGGTACGTCGGGACCCAATGCCGCGCCGACTTGCTCGTAGTAACGGAACAGTTTTTCTTCCGTATTCAGACCGGCGAAGGGAGCGATCATGACGCCGGCCGCCCCGGCATCCATGCTGACAGCAGCCAGGCGTCGAAGATTGTCCGTCCCGGCATTGGAGACCCCGACAATGACCGGCAGGCGTCCATCCAACCGACGCATCACGCGATGAACGAACTGTTCCGATTCTTCGGCAGACAGTTTCGGTGCCTCGCCCATCATGCCCAGAATGGTGACGCCGGAAACGCCTTTTTCCAGGTAAAAATCGACCAGCCTGTCGGTACTGGCGAGATCGAGCGCGCCATCATCGGAAAACGGCGTCGCGGAAATGATGTAAACGCCGTTCGCGTTCTCGTTTAATCGCCTAGCGGTCATAACATATTGGTTCCTTCTTACGTGTCTTCGTGCACTAGTTCGGTGCCTTCACCCCGGTCTGCCGGGTGATCAAGCCGTAGTGTTCGATCCGCCTATGACGGGCGAAGTCGAAAATGGTCCGCTTGCCGAATTGGGTATCATCGAGATCGCAGGAATGGACCACCAGTTCGTCTTCCAGGGATTGCGATTCCGCGACGATTTCACCGTTGGGATTGACGATCATCGTGCCGCCGATCAACGGGTGGCCGTCCTCGATCCCGGCTTTGGCAACCGCAACCACCCAGGTGCTGTTCTGATAGGCTCCGGATTGCAGGCACAACCGGTGATGAAACAGGCGTTTTTCGGCGCCTTCCTCCGATTTCTGGGAATTCACGGCGGGCGTATTGAATCCAAGTACGATCATCTCCACGCCCTGCAACCCCATCACGCGATAGGTTTCCGGCCAGCGCCGGTCGTTGCAGATACACATCCCAATGACGCCACCCAAAGCGTTCCAGACCGGGAATCCCAGATCGCCCGGTTCGAAGTAACGCTTTTCCAGGTGCTGAAACGTACGGTCCGGGTCGAACTGATCGTGGCCGGGAAGATGAACCTTGCGGTACTTGCCAACTATTGTGCCGGTCTTGTCCGTCAGAATGGACGTGTTGAAATGATGGCCGTCCGGCGTCAACTCGGCGTAGCCGAAACTGAGGGCCACGCCGGCCTCCCTGGCGCGCGTGAATAACGGTGCCGTAGCGTCGTTCGGCATGTCCGTCTCGAACCACCCGTCGACGTCGACCTGGTCGTCCATGTACCAACGGGGGAAGAACGTGGTCAGCGCCAGCTCGGGGTAGACGACCAGGTCACATCCCGCGCGTTCGGCGTCATCCAGGAGCCGGATCATGCGGCCCACCACATCGGCCCGGTTGTCCGCCTTTTGTATGGGCCCCAGTTGCGCCGCTCCGACGACCAATTGTCTCATTTCGAAATCCTACTTACGCTCATAGTGGTCAAGCGCCCATTCGGCGTTCGAGCCGGCTGAGAAAGCGCACGACCGGCCACAATATGGCCAGGTAAATCAACGCCGCCATGACGATCGGCGATGCGTTGTATGTAATGGAACGCGCCATATCGGCCGAGTATAGAAGCTCGGGCAACGCGACGACACTGGCCAGCGACGTCAACTTGACCACCTCGATTGTGTTGGACAGCAGGTCGGGCAGGACGTTGCGTACCGCTTGCGGCAGGATCACATAGGTCATGGCCTGCAAACCGGAAAGCCCCGTCGACCGGGCTGCTTCCATTTGCCCTTTGCCGATGCTTTCGATGCCCGCCCGGTAGATTTCGCCGTAGTAGGCCGAGTTGTTCAGCAGAAACGCGATCGACACGGCCGCGAACGGACTTAGGCGAATACCGGCGAAGGGCAGCCCGGCGTAAATGAATATGAGCAGGACCAGCGGCGGAATGGCGCGGAAGATGTCGACGTAGACGACCACCGTCCAACGCAGCCAGCGCCATGGCGCGGTATTGGCCATGGCAACCAGCAACCCACCCAGCAGCCCCAGAGGAATAACGGCGATACACAACAGAACGGTCATCATCAGGCCCCGCCACACCGTCGGCCATGCATCGGCCATGATCTGCACGTTGAAGAACTGGTCGATCAGCGCCTGCATCAGCCTTTCCTCCAGGCGAACCGGGTTTCGATCCAGCGTCCGGCATAAACCACGGGCACGAATATCAACAGAAACGCGATGGCGGCCACGGTCAGCGGAGAGGCATTGCCCGAAAACGATTGCGCCGTCGTTGCCTGATTGAGGATCTCGCCCACGCCGACCACGGTTCCGAGGGCCGTGTTCTTGGTGATGGCGATGGTCCGGTTGGTCAGCGGCGGCACAGTCATGCGGACCGCCTGGGGCAGGATCACGTAGAACAGCGTCTGGCCGAACCCAAGCCCGGTTGAGCGGGCGGCCTGCCACTGCCCCTTCTCGACCGACAAGACACCCGCCCAGAAGATTTCCTCGGCGAACGCGCCGAGCACCAGCGTCAAGGTCAACCAAACCACGGCGAACCCGCTGAGGGTGACGTCGATGTTGGGCAGTCCGAAATAAAGTAACAGGATGAGAACCAAAGGCGGCAGCGCGCGGAACACGTCGACAAATACGACGATGACGGCATTGACCGGTGCGACGCGGTACGCGCGCAAAACGACCAGCAGGAAACCGAGTGCGATGCCGCTGATGACAACGAGGACCGCCAACTCGATGGTCACAACCACCCCCTTGCCGATCGCCGGCAGGTACTGGACGATAACCTCGCGGTTAAAAAAGGCGTCGACGAAACGTTCCCAGGGCGTCACGGCATCACCGGCGTCGGCTAATGGGCGACTTTGCCCAGGAAGTCCCGGGTACGCTGATGTTCCGGATGCTTGAAAATCCGGTCCGGTGTGCCCTGTTCGACAATGACGCCGCGATCCATAAACACGACCTGGTCGGCCGCATTCATGGCGAACCGCATTTCGTGGCTGACGACCAGCATGGTCATGCCGCCTTCCTTCATGTCCTGCATGACGTTGAGGACGTCGCCGACCAGTTCCGGATCCAGCGCGCTGGTCGGCTCGTCGAACAGCATGACCCGGGGCTGCAATGCCAGACTGCGGGCGATGGCGACCCGTTGCTGCTGGCCGCCGGAGAGTTCATTGGGATAACTGTCGGATTTGTCGCTCAAGCCCACCCGGTCCAATGCCGCCAAGGCGATCTCGCGGGCCTCGATACGGGATTTTCCGGCCACTTTGCGCAGGGCCAGTGTCACATTGGCCTGGGCCGTCAGATGGGGATACAGATTGAACGACTGAAAGACCATGCCGATACGCTGGCGCAGTTTGTTCAGATTGGCCTTGGGCGCCGTGATCTCCTCGCCGTCGACAATGATGGTGCCCTTGTTCGGCTCCTCCAGCCGGTTGCAGCAGCGTAGCAAAGTGCTCTTGCCGGACCCGGATGGCCCGATGATGAACACCAGTTCCTGTTCCGCGACGGACAGGTCGATGCCCTTGAGAACCTCGAGGTCGCCGAACGCCATGTGAAGGTCGGAGATCTGGAGAACGGCCTCGGCGGGCCGACCGGCGTCCGAAGGCAAAGAACGCGGCACCGATGAAACGGACCCGTCCATATAACGCTACTCCCCGGCGGTTGTGTATCTGACGATAGGAGATGCGCCGGACCGAAACCCGGTCCGGCGCAGAACTGCCACGGAGCCTACTGGCAGTTCACGGCATGGCCGTCATCCTGGTGGCCGCGCAGGCCGGGCACGCCGTAGCCGGCATAAACCGTCTTCGCCGCCGAATCGGCAGCCGGTTCGACGCCGAACCACTTCCTGGACAGACCGGCGATGGTGCCGTCCTGTTTCATGCATTCGATGACGGCTTCGACCTTATTGCGCATGGCGAAGTCGTCCTTGCGGAACGGCATGGCGAAGACCCGGCCCGTGGAATGCAGGTAGGAGAGCTGCAGCCGCGGGTTCTTCTTCGCGGCCCAGGCGACGACGGTATTGCCGGCCACGTTGGCGAAGGCGCGGCCCGACAACACGGCCTGTACCGCGTCGGTGTTGGTGCCATAGGATACCACTTCCCAACCGATCTTGTCGGTCAACGAGCGGGCCCAGCGGTCGTAGGACGAACCCTTGTTGACGGCGATGACCTTGCCCTTGAAGCCGGTCAGATCGGCGATGTCCTGTGTGCCCTTCTTAACCAGGAACTGATAGTCGGTGTTGAGGTAGCCTTCCGTGAACAACAGGTTCTTCGAGCGTTCCTCGGTCACCGTGGTCGGCGCGACGATGAAGTCATAGGTGCCGGCCTGCAGCGCCGGTAGCAATCCGGACCATTGTGCCGCCGTGATGTCCATTTTGCGTTTCAGGCGGCGGCCGATTTCGTTGGCCAAGTCGACATTGAAACCCTCGACGCCGCCGCCCAGTTTCGGCATGGCGTGCGGCGCGAACGTGCCGTCCAACGCAACCTTGAGCGGACCGTCCTGGGCCGATGCGGCTGCGGACAGAAACACCGCCGACGCCACGGTCAAAGCAAACATTCGAAGTTCTTTTCTCATTGGTGTCTCCCCGCATTGGCCACGGAAACCTGACATTTGCCAGGAATCCCAGCGTAACCCTCGGGTGATCTCAGGATCACCTTCGGTACCACCGTAGCGACGGGCGGCGGGAGACAGCAATTAGATTTCGATTATTTTTATAAGTTGGATATTATTATTTTGAATATCAAACTCGAACGGGGTGTGACTATTTATCACTCAGCCTGACGTCGGCTTTCTCTTCGCCCCGGTTCAACCGGTCGGCATGCATGACGACCACGGGATCGTCCGGATAACTCTCTCTGAGCCGGGAAAACCGGTCAGCCGCGGAAGTGTCGCCGGACTTCATGGCGTCGTAGGCGCGCAAGTAGGATTTGTACCAGTCGCGATCGTGTGACTCGACGCGGACGGGTTCAAACGCTTCCGTGCCCTGATCCTTGCCCTTGAGATACAGAACCCCGACAGGCCGGCCGAAAAAGGACAGGCACCTGGCGACCGTATCGCCACTGACACAGATGTTGGTTCCCAGTGCCTTGTTGACGCTCTCGAGCCGCGCGGCCACGTTCACGGCGTCACCCTGAGCCGTGTAGTCGAACAACGTATTGCCGCCGAAATTTCCGACCATGGCGTGGCCGGTGTTGACGCCAATGCGCGTATCGCCGAACGGCATCCCGGCGCTCCGTTGCCGCGCCGCAAAATCACGTGCGAAATCCAGCATCTCCAGAGCGCAGGCGACGGCACGGTCGGCATGGTCGTCCTGGCGGACCGGCGCCGAGAACATGATCACCAGTGCGTCACCGATCATCTTGTCAACCGTGCCCTGATGTTTGAAGGCAATGGAGATCATACCGTCCATGTAGGCATTGAGTACCGGCAGCAGCCGCTCCGGATCGGACTTCTCCACAAGGGACGTGTAGTCCGCCAGATCCGTGAAGACGAACGTGCATTCCCGCCGTTCCCCGCCCAATTTGAGCCCGTCGGGATTCGCCACGATCTCCTTCACAACGTTCGGCGAGACATAGGAGGAAAACGCCCGGGCCAGGAACCGTCTATCCTTGTCGGCGACGAGGAAGCGGTATGCCACCATTAGAACCGCCGACGCGACACAACCGACCAGCGACGTCAGAAACGGCATGACGAGCGCCTGGTCGAAGGCCCAACCGGCGAGGCCGGTCCACGCCATCACGGCGACTGCCGTGCATAAGAGGGCCGTAACGGGACCAAGCAACGCAAACAACAAAGCGCCGATCAGGGGCAAGGGTACGGTGGCAAGAAAGCGGCTTGCCGCGGACGGCCGGACCAGGGCGGAGTCTTCCATGATATTGCGTACGGCCATGGCGTGAAGGTAGACGCCCGGTGTCGTCGTTCGAGCCACCGGTTCCGCCGTGGCGCTCGCCTGCCCGATACACGGGCGTACATTACCCGTGACGTCCGGTTCTCCGGCAAACCGGTTCGAGGTCAGCTTGCGATCTTCGATGTCCAGGACGAGACCGAACAGCACGACCTTGCCGTTAAAATTGTGCCGGAAATAGTCCGCATTGCCGGACCGCGCGCAGGCATGGAGATCGGCGAACGAGTAAGTGGGAATGGTGTTCGTGCCGCCACGAAAGTTGACCAACAGAGGGTTGTCTTGAGATCCCGAAAGGACACGATCCCCCACCGCCACCGTGCCGTCCGGCCGCACAGCCGGAGCGGCACCCATGGCGCGGGATGCAAGCTCCAGGGACATGGATGGCACCGGCCCGGTTCCGCCGTCAGGAAGTGCATGCGCCACCATTAGTGGCACTTCGCGGGCGATACCCTGGTCGTCGACGACAATGCTGAGCGGTCGGATGTTGGCGGCGCCACGGACCGCCAGCGACAAGGCGCGATGAGGCGCAATTTTCTCGGAACCGATCTGTGCATCACCGAGCACCACACGCCCGGACCGCGCCGATACGGCCAGGCTGCGCAGCAACGGCCGGTCGTATTGCCGGTCCGCCACATACGCCGAAGCCGATGTGGGCAGGATCACATCCCATCCGAAGACGGCGGCGCCACCACCCAGGACCGCATCCTGTACGGCGGCGATCTGCGGCGTCCACATGACCTTCGGCAGACCGCTGAAGGGTGCCGACGCGTGGGTCTGCTCATCAATGGCGACCACGACAACCGGCGAGTCCGGCATGGCAGCGGACGGCCAAACATGCGCCTGCAAGCCCCGGAGCACGTCGACATCCAGACGGTTCAGGCCCTGAAACAGCGGCTGAGATAAAATGCCGACGACGAGAAGAACCACACCACAGGCGATCACCAGGTCACGGGACCGCGTGTTCCAGTTCTTGCCGGCCATGTGACGTGACTTCTAGAACCGCACCAGGCGGCTCAATAGCGGAGCCTGCGGCCGGGCATTGTCGGAAACCTGGAAAACAACCGATTGCTCACCGGTGTCGGCACGGTAGACACCGCCGGCAGAAAGACTGACGCCATGTGTCGACAGGTCTGCAATGTGACCGGTCACCGGCACACGGATGGTATCCTCGTCGGCGTCCAGCCGGGCGATGCTGACTTCTGTCGCCTTCGTTTCGATGTGGACCAGCGGGCTCAACCCGTGGGATGTCACGCGCGGTTGTTCGTTTTGCCCATCGCGTTTCAAAGGACGGCGGAACACGACGGCCGCCGCTTCCTTCTTCCGGCCTGGATCCGAGAGAACATTACCGGTGTCGCATTGAACTTCGATCCGCTCGACCGACCCGCCCGCCACGGAACTTTGCCGTGCACCGATGGTGACGGTACCGCCATGAATACTCTCGCGGATGCACGATGACATATAACCCAGCACAAGGGATTGTCCGCCGGCCAGTTCGATCACCACGCCCTGGTCAAGCATGTCCATGAACTGGACGTCCGGGCGATCGTGATTGATCTCCTCGACAATTGCGGCCGGCTCGGCCAAGGCGGGCGACACGATGAAAACCGCCGCATACAGTGTCCTGCGAACGTTGCGAATCGCGATCATCCGCTGTCTCCCACCAACGAAAACGGCGCCCAGAAGATCGGGTGGGCATATGAAAACAGGATGGTGTCCGTCGTTTCGTCGACATAGCCCCTCCCGTCGATCAACGCGAGCATGGCCTGCCGCATGGCCGCTGCGCGGCCGAGTGACGGGTCGTCGGCTTGGCGCCGGAACAGGTCCGTTGTCAGGGCACGGGCACTGTTCGTTTCGACCGGCCAGTTGCTGAGCAAAAGAGCCCGCGTGCCGGCGTAGAAAAACGCCCGGCCAAGGCCACTGAAGGCCTCGGCGCCCGTACCGTCGCCGGCGCCCGTGTTGCAGGCGGACAGCACGACCCAATCGGCATCCAGTTTCAGACCGAGTATTTCACCCATGGTCAGTAGACCGTCTTCCTCGGGATGGCCGCTGACCTGCGGTGACGACAAGGCCAGGGCCGGTTGTGCCAACCCGTCAAGGTCGCCCGGAACCAGTCCGTGCGTGGCGAAGGCGATAACCTTGTATCCTTTCAAGTCGGTCGATTTCACACTGAATTCGTTGGCCCGCCGCCCGGTGAAAAGATCCCGCTCGCTGTCCGCATGCAACGCGGCCGCGATGCCGCGCACTTCATCCAGCGTATCGGGCAATCGCGGCAAGGACGCGATGCCCGCGCTGTTCAAATTGCCGGTCCGAGGCGCCGCCCGCAGAGATACGGGCATGCCGCGCACTTTGTAGACGCCACGGCTGGACAACGAAGCGGTTTTGTTTGCTCCGGCGCGGTCGCTGTCGCGCACCTGCTCGACGCTGAAATAGGGATCGCCGAAACCGACAAAATTGCGCCGTCCCGGTGTCGCCGCCGGCAGAGCACGCAACGACACCAGTGAACTGACGGACGGAAGCACTGTCACGCCATGGCTGCGGGCCAGCCAGGCAATGGATCTGTAGTTACTGAACAAGGCGCCCGCTTCATCCGCCAGCGACGCCTTCTTGGTGACGAGTGTCGTGAACGGCAGTTGCGACAGGGCGCCATTGGCAACCACCAGCAGTGATTCGGCGGACTGCCAGCCGGTGCGGACCGGCGCCAGCAACTGTTTGTACAGATCATGCGATAGCGCGATGTCAAATGCCGGGATGTCGCCCAAGGTCACCGCATTGGGGTCCAAGGCACGGCGAAGTTTCCTGACCACGCGCGCCACGCCGTCTCGAGACAGGCTGGACACGGCGAAGGCGGCCTTGCCCGACTTGGGAATGGCCCAAACATAGGTTTTGTTCGCCGCGACGTACGTGGCCAACAGCGATTCGCCCGGCTTCAGAACTTTTTGCACATCGGCGACGGTCGCAGGCTTGGGACTGATCAGCCGGGCGTAATCCGGAAATCGGGTTTCGATTTCCTGCATCAACGCCGCGCGCGCTCCACGCAATGTGTCGAGTTGAGTCCGCAACGCCAGGATTTCTCCGCCGGCCTGTCCATCCGCCTTCATGGCGTTGGACAGAATGCCGTAATAAGCCTTGATCTGGTGTTGCGTGTCCTGCTCCCGCCGGATCAAATCCCTGAGCTCCGGATCCTTGATCGCAGCCCGTGCCGCGGAACGCGACAAGGCTTCCTGCACGCCCTTCGACCGCGCGGTATTGGCGACGATGAAGGATTCTTCAATGGCGGCGACATCTGTCTCGGCGGACAGGGCTTCCAGATAGCCTTCGAAAATCAAACGCAAACGCTTATTGCCCCCGATGCCCCCACTCCCGTTATCGGACTGGCGCGAACGCTTTGTGATAACGGGGAATGACCGGCGAAAGGCCGCGAGTGCCTCGGCGGTTTTACTCTGGCGCTGCAGTACGACACCGTGCAATCCGAGGGCTTCGGCGGACTCGAAATGCTTGGCGCCAAGTTTGCCATTCAATCGCTGTGCCGTCGGCCCGGTGACCGTTGCCGCCTGTTCTACTTGCCCGGTCTGCAATAGCGCGACAGCCCGGTTCAGGTTGTAGCGATACAGACGGTCGAGCAAAACGTCATTGTCCCCAATTGCCCGCGCCATGTCCTCATAGACGATCAGCGCTTCACGCCATTGCCCATTGGCAACGCCGGTGTCGGCCAGTTTGCGCCGCGCCTTGTTGAGAGCGAATCCCCCAGGTTCGACACCAAGGTCCGTGTAGATATCGAAAATGAGACGAGCCAGCTTTTGCGCTTCCTCCGCCCTGCCCGTGCGGACAAGAACCGCAACCAAGGCATTCAACGTCGAGGCCGTGTAGACCGACGTCGCGCCGAACCGGGCCACCGAGGTGGCGATGGCGTCGCGTGCCATAACCTCGGCTTCCGCCGTCTTGCCCAGGCGCGCCAGGACGGGCGCCAGGTTTTCCAGAATCGAGATCTTTATCAGCTTGCGGACGGTGCCGATATTGTAGATGGACAGTTTGAAATCGCTTTGCCAGTCCTTGGCGATATCCCGCTCCACCATCTCCAGGCCACGGCGGTAGATTTCCTCCGCCTTGCGGTAATCACCCAGTTCCTTGGCGACCATACCTTCGGCGTACACCGTCAACGCCTCATTGATGGGAAGAATATTGCGCAGACGGTTGTTGCCGCGTGCTGCGGCGTTGTCGGCCGCATCCCTCGCTTCCCGCAATACCTGATGCGATTTCTTCAGGTTCGCGACGGCGCCATCGACATTGCCGACACGCACCTGCATTTGCGCCAGGCCGGAATAACGGGAGTTGCGCCGCAAAACGTTCTTACGGGAACTGGTGAGCGCCTCGAGCGCCTTCCGCCGATAGTCGGCGGCTTTGCGCAGATTGCCATTGTGTCCCTCGGCATGCCCCAGTGAGTAATAGATTTCGGACAGCAGCCGCGATGGTTTGAGGTCCTCCTTCGCCGCCGCTTCAAGATCGGCGATCATCTGCCTAATACGACCAAGTTCGCCAGCGGCAATCGCTCGGTCTCGCAGTGAAGCCGCACGGGCTTCGGGAGAGGAGCCAACCGGCGCCAAAGCATCAGCCTTGGCACGCAGTTCCACCAGTTCGTTCTGGTTTTTCTCGGAGGCGACATCGAGCAGGCGATGAATGTCTTCTGTCTTGCGCGGTGGCGGCGTAAAGGTCCGGTCGTCGAACTTCGCCGTGATCTCCTTGGCCTGTTTGACCGAAACCGTTTTCTGCGTCGTCTGACACGATGTCAGTAACCCGCCAACGACGGCGCATGCGACAAGCGCTCTTGCCAAATCAACCACAACAGTCCCCTTACCCAAACTGGCGCATTCCGGCCAGGCATTCCGCCTGCCCGGAAAGCCGGTTAATACGTAAACCTACCTGAGCGTGCATGACGACCGATTTTGCCGCGAATCTACTTAACACGCCCTAAACGGGATCCATGGTGGGAATAGGGTTCGACATGCGGCAAAACGGCAGAATTCAGGCCGCCAACGCCTCCCTGGTTTTCCGCGCGACGCCCTTTTCGCGGCCGTTCAGCCCACCGGGAAGAACGACATCCGTAAACAGCAGGTTAACCCGGTTGGTCAGCCGTAATTGCTCCAGCGCACATTCGGCGGAATTCGCTTCCAGAACCTCGTACCCGACACCATCTAGCAGATTGACCAGTATGGTTCTGACATCGATATCGTCTTCGACGACAAGAATGGTCTCAGAGCAGACGTGATCTTTGGGGACATCCATTACAGTCGGGTTGCCGTTTTTGGCCTCTGTCCGGCATTGCGGCAAGTACAGCTTGAACGTCGTGCCCTCTCCCGGTTCGCTATAGACGGAGACGTGACCGTTCGACTGTTTTACAATTCCATAGACCATACTGAGACCGAGACCTGTTCCCTTGCCGGTTGATTTTGTCGTGAAAAAAGGCTCGAACACCTTGAACAAGAAGTCGCGGAATGGCCGGGGTTCGTCGATAGGCAACAGCTGTTGCGTTCTCGTCCGGTTTTTCTCCGGGTCGCCACCGAGATAGCCGATACCGGATTCAGGAAAGTCGGTTTGGATCCGGTTCGGACGGTCGAATGGCGGCGAAGGAATTTCCAGCACAAGATGATCAAAACCGAAAAACCGTATATGCCGCTCCTCATTGAATTCGAGCTAGCACCCGTCAACGTATCCTAGCCGCTTTCGGCATTTCCTTGCCAGGAGGCGCCGCTCGATTCGAGCCGTTCGATATCCGACGAAGACAAGCCGGCTTCGGCAAGCACTTCGCGTGTATGTTCGCCATAGGCTGGCGCACCACGCCGCAACTCGAACGACGTCTGCGAAAACCGGGCCGGTGGATGGGCCTGCCGCAACGGCCCCGCCGTGGGATGGTCCGATTCGATGATGATACCATTTGCGTCCACCTGCGGATGCCGTCGCATCTGCGACCGGGTCAGGACCGGTGCACACGGAACGTCCATGGCCTCCAGACGCGACATGACATCCGCCGTTGAAAACGGCCGCACCACGTCCTGGATCAGTCCGACGCGCTCGTCCTTGTTAACGTCCCGAAGCTCGGCGGTCGTGAAACGTTCATCGTCCAAAATATCCAAACGATCCATCGCCCTGGCGAAGCCCTGCCACTCCTTGTCCTGCATGACCGCAATGCTCACAAAGCCATCGCGTGTTTCGTAGACGAGATCGATAAACGACTGCGCGCGTTCCACTTTCATTTCATTACCCTGGAACGTGTGGCCGTTCATATCCGAGCTCCACAGGAATGAAATGACGGTGTCCAGCATCGACAATGTGATGTGCTGGCCTTCTCCCGTCCGCTCCCGGGCGAACAACGCCGCGGAAATCGCCTGGGCAGCCTGCACGCCTGTCAGTTTGTCGGGCAGGATGGTCCTGACCAACCTTGGCCGCTCATCATCGGAACCGGCCTGCACGGTCGTCAGGCCGGACAGCGCTTGAATCAAGGGATCGAAAACCGGTTTACCGGCATAGGGGCCCGAAAAGCCGAAACCGCTAATGGACACATAGATGATCGACGGGTTGAGTGCCCGCACGGCCGCCTCGCCCACCCCGATCCGTTCGGCGACACCCGGCCGGAAATTCTGGATAAAGACGTCGGCCGATTCGGCCAGACGCATCAAGGCGGACAAACCCTCCGGATTCTTGAGGTTGAGAACGACGGATCGTTTGTTTCGGTTGTTATTGAGAAAAGACGCGGAGAAACCGCCGCGCCTTGTGGCAACCTTCCTGGCGTGATCCCCGCCTCCCGGCGCCTCCACCTTGACAACGTCGGCGCCCTGGTCCGCCAAAGTCATGGTCGCAAGCGGCCCGGAGACCATGGAAGTCAAATCGATGACGCGAACGCCGGCAAGTGGTCCTGGCATGGATGCTCTCTCATTTATCTGGCTGCAGATAGATTAGAGTCCCGTCCGCCAAAGTCGATACCCGGCACCTGGGAAACCTTTGCTAACTCGTTTGGGTACTCTTGAGGGCGCGATACAAGGGCACAAAACTGACGGCAACCAGGACTGCGCCGATCAGATATGGCAGGCCGGGCATGTAGAAAGCGGCCTCCCGGTCCCCGACAAGGAAGAAAACCCAGGTCATGGCCAAAGGGGACGCGACCGACGCCACGGCCGTAATCGATCCGACGACGCCCTGCAGTTCCCCTTGTTCGCGGCTCGAGACACTTCTGGTCATGACCGCCCGTAGTGCCGCCGGAGACAGGCCGGCCAAAATCGCTACCGGCATGATCGCGAAGACCATCCAGCCCTCGGTCGCGAACCCGAACATCACCATGCTGACGACGAAACAGACCATGCCGATCCAGATCGTCTTGGCCTCGCCCAGTTTCGGAATGGCCAGGCGGATCAGGCCGCCTTCCACGACGGCGGCGCCAACACCGTAATAGGTCAGCGACAGGCCGATGATCATGGCGCTCCAGCCGAAACTTTCCTTGGACCAATAGGACCACACCGCGGGAAAGGTATGATCGGCCAGTTCCATCAGCAGGAATACGATCAGCAACGCCCGCAATCGGCGCAACTGGAACGCCCGCGCCAAGGATGCGAACGGATTGGATTGCTTCAGTGAAAATGGCCGGCGGTTTTCGGGCGCCAGAGATTCGGGCAGCACGAACAGTCCGAACAGGAAACCGAAAAAACACAAAATGGCCGCCAGCACGAACGGGGCGCGTATATCGATCTCGGCCACGGTACCGCCCAGCAACGGTCCAATGACGAATCCAATACCGAAGGCGGCGCCGACAAGCCCGAAATTCGCGGCCCGCTTGTCTTCATCCGTGACGTCAGAGATATAGGCGTTGGCGACGGCGTAGGATCCGCCGGCCATGCCGGCGAGAATCCGCCCCAGAAACAGCAGCCAGATATTCCAGGCGGCAGCCATGATGATGTAATCCACCACCAGCGCCGACAGCGAAACCAATAACAGCGGACGCCGTCCGTATCGGTCGGACAAGGCGCCCATGACCGGCGCAAACAGGAAATGATTGACGGCGTAACAGGCGATCAGTGCTCCACCAACAATGGCAATATCGGCGACCTGCCGCCCGGTCAGTTCGATCAACAGGTCCGGCAGAATGGGAAATATGATCGACATGCCGAGGGCGTCGATGAGCACGACAAAAATCGCGAACCATAGGGCTGGTTTCGCCCCCGACCGGTACATGCTATGGCGCCCCACTTACCTGGCGGTACTGCCGCGCGTATCATCAACATGGCAAGCGACCGCAACAGCAACACGTTGGCTACATAGGATCTCCGGATCGCCGGCACAATAACTTCTTCAGTTTTGGCAAGTTGTCAGGTTAGTCACGTTCGACGTTGCCGCTGCGTTCCGGCACGCCGAACTCGCGATGACAGACGTCGGCGAGCTTGGCGACACCGCGGCGGATGGTGTCGATACTGGGGTGACCGAAGCACAGTCGCACGCGGTTGCGGTTGGCGTCTCCGTCGACGGTCCATTCCGGGCCGGGATTGAGGGCGATGCCCTCCTCCGCGGCCACGGCGGACAGACGCAAACTGTCGACCTGCTCGGGCAAGGTTACCCAGATGTAGATTCCGCCGACCGGTACCTCGAATGTGGCGGCCGTGCCGAAGTGTTCGGACAGCGCTTCGACCATGGTGTCGGACTTGGCCTTGAGCACGGGCAGCAGACTGTCGACATGGGTATCGAAATGTTGTGGCAGATACTCGGCCAGCACCATCTGCTCGAGTGACCCGGTGCCGGCGTCGGTTTTCAGCGGCAGGACATGCCGCAGGACGGCCCAGGGCGCCACCAGATAGCCGACCCGCAGAGCCGGAGCGATGGTCTTGGAGAAGGAACCGCAATAGATCACCCGGTCTTCCGTATCCAGGGCATAGATGGCCGGCGGGCGGCTCCCGTCCCAGATCAAATCGGCGTAACAATCGTCTTCGAAGATAGGCAGGTCGAATTCCGCGGCGATTTCCAGCATTTCCAGCCGGCGCGCGCGGCTCATGATCGTGCCGGTGGGATTCTGAATGGTGGGTATGGTGTAGATGAACTTCGCCCTGCGCCCACGGTTCTTGAGATCGGCCAGGACCGTACGCAGATGATCCATGCGCATGCCGCCATCGTCCAGATCGACGCCGGCATAGTCCACCTCCAACCGATTGAGGCGCGTCAAGGCGCCGCCATAGTTGGCCGACTCCAACACGACGGTATCGCCGGGCTCGAGCAGTAACTGATTGACCAGATCCATGGCTTGCAGCGAACCCGATGTGATCAGGACCTCGTCGGCCCCCACTTCCATCTCCGTGCGGCGGTTCAGATTGGCCGCTACGAATTGCCTGAGCGGCAGATATCCCTGCGGTCCGCTTTCCATGCCGTATTTCGCCATGGAATGGCCGTCCGCCTTGATGACCTTGTCGAGTGCAGCGGCCAAACCATCGACCGGCACGGTCGGTTCGTCGATATTGCCACCGATAAAATGAAACGGCGGGTAACCTTGCCACCGCACGGAAGCCGTGGAAGCACGTGCACTGAGAACACCGGAAATGTCGAACGCCATTCGTCACCTTTGAGGGAGTAGTCTTATACGAACCGGTACTATAGCAATGCCCGCCAGTCCGTTACGAGACCCAACCCGTTGCCGGCCCAAGCCAGAATATCGGCCAGATCGGGGGGCAGCGCGTCCAAGCGGGCGAAATTCGCCAGTACGAGCAACAGAACCCAGGCGGCCGCGGCAACGGTACCGGCACGGCTGGTTTCAACGGCCACGGGCCGGTAGGGCAGTACATGCTTGGTCAACCGGCTGAACAGCCATCTGTTGTGGCCGATCAGCCCATAGAGTCCATCGGCCCATCGGCCCATGCCGATAGCAGTCAGGCACCACCCCAGAGGCCAGAAAATAGGCGAACGCCACAACAGCAACAACACCGCGTGCCAGCGTATGTACGTTTCACCATCGTGATCCCGAACAACCCACGAATCGTGTTGTTCCATGATGCGGTACATGTCCGGGGTGTCCTGCGCCGGTGCGACGGGGACCGGCCCCAATGCGAAAAACGTCCGGAACAGCAGGCACGTCTTCAAACAAAACCCGCAATCCCGGTCGTAGTAGATGGCCAGCCCGGACCGGCGCCGTCCGCCCGGGCTGCGTGCAAACCGATTCCATATGGCGGGTGGCGTCAGTGGCAGCAATCCGGCCAGCACCGGTAAGACCGCCGGCCCCGGGCCGGCCACCAGCACGACGCCGGCGGAAACAACCATGGCCACCAGGCGGAGAACCGGCGTCCATAACGGCAGGAAAGCCAACACCGGCACGGCAAGACCGACGCCGTAGGCCGTCATGTGCCAGGCGTCTTGGGACGGCGGCCGGGCAGCGTCCGCGAAGGCCAGCAACGACGGCACGAACAGGCACAGAACGCCCAGGGTCACCAGCACGGCCGCGGGCAGGGTCGTAATGCGGGTGTTGTCCGGCGGCGCGCGGTCGAGGGCCGCGTCGACCGACCAGAACGCGTTGAGCGGCAGGCACAAGGCAAGGAATGTCTGCGCCGCCATCACCGTATGCGACGCCTGAACGCCACCGGGAAACGACAGGTACAGCGACACCAGCAGCAGCCAATGGATGGCCAAGGCGGCGCGCGTGCGATAGCCCAGAACGACGCACGCCGCCGACAGCGCCGACAGCGCCACAAGACCATCGAAGATGACCGTACCGGCGGCCAGGGCGTGGGGCGCCAAGGACCATCCCGGCGCCTCGCCCGCGAACACGTCGTGCAACCCCGAAACGCTCCGCGCCAGTAAGATGCAGCCCAGGGCGACGCGAAACAAGGCGAGCGAGCGCAGATCCGTGCCCAACGAACTTATCATGGCGATGGCTTGGTTCCTCCGTTCGCGGGCCCGGGCTCGGCGGCAACGCTCAGGCGCGCCAGTTCCAGTTCACGGATCGTCCGGATGTCCTGGCCGTCGTAAAACGTCGTCAGCTCCTTCACAATCACGGTGACGATCTTGTCGTCATCAGGCGGCACCTCTCCCGGAGTTTGACTCCAGAACTGCATCGGGCCGTGCAGATCCAGCATGGGCGTCCCCGCGGCGTTGCGGTTGGCGACATAACGCCGGACGAACCCGTAAAACCGTTCGGCCCGGGCGTCGTCGTGCCGCTGCGTCCCCATGCGTTTTTCCAGTTCGAATATCTCGTCCGCCGATGTCGCCGCGTTGACCGCCTCGGCCACCCCGGCGAAATGCGTGACGCCATAGGGTCCAACCAGCATGCCGTGGGACTCCGGCAGATACCCGAAGCTCGTCATCGTAAAGGCGTCTTCATAGGGTGCAAAATAGGACGCCGGCAGTCGGTACACCGTGCCGCTGGCGCCGATCGCCTCCAGACGGTAGGTGTATGCCAGCTTGGTATCGAACCACCCCAGATGCGGTGGGTGCGCCCACAGGGCGCCGTACAGGATCAGCGGCACCGACAGGACGAAAGACGCGCGGCCGTAGACCGGAAACACCGGATCATGCCGATCGCGCCACAACACTATCAGCAACGCCGCGTCGAGGAAGATCCAGGTCCAGAAGAGAAATCCGAACAGCACGAATACGCCGAAGTGAAAACATATCACCGCGACGAGCAGGGCCAGCGACACCTTGCGGTGGATCAGGAACAGCACGCAGCCCGCCTCCAGCACCAGAACGGCGATGACGGCCGGGAATTCCACAAGACGCAGCAGTTCGGAGAACGCAATGATCGTGCCGCTGTCGAGCTGTGCCAGCCAGCCATGGGCGTAGGACGGAATGGGGATCCAAGACAGCCCCACGCTTGACAGCCAGTTGATGTCGATCTTGGCCAGCGCCGCTTCCCAATAGGCGGCGCCGACGAGGCAGCACACCATGAACACATAGACGCGGCCGATATGCCAGCCCGTGGCGGCGAACAGAAGAAACGCCGCGCCGAACAGGACCAGGGCGTGCAGCACCTGCAGTTTGTGCGGTATGAGGCTGCCGCCGAGCATCGGTTCGCTCAACTGCCACATCACGCCGAACACCAGCAGGAAAAACGGAAAAATGAACGCCGGACGGAACCACAGCAGAACCAGGAACAGCAGGATCAGCAAGCGGTCCCAATAGTGGCCCTGGTCGTAATTGAAATTGTAGCCGTAGGCCGTAAAGGGCCAGGCCATCAGCGCCGCCAGGGCGAACACGAACCACCGCAGCGTCTTGCCGCCGTGCATGTCCGTCCAGGCCGCGGACAGATGCCCGAAACGATACAGCACGGCCGCTCCGACGAGCAGAACCGCCATCAGCGGCGCACCGATCGACGTGACGATTTCGACCGCTAGGATCGGTTGCCGGTATCCCTCCGCAGTCAACACGGTCTTGTACTCGGTCAAGCGGTCGATCACCAGAAACAGCGCCAGCACGGCGACCGCCTGGAGGCACAGCAGCACCGACGGCCAGCGCGCGAAGACAGCATGGACGGACGGGGGCAGACGACTGATGGCACCTTGCACGGCGTTCGGCAAGACGGGAACCGGCCGCGCCACGCTGAATGAAGTCATCGCGTCTTTCCCCCTTCCACCCGGCGGTTCCGGCAAACCGCCGGCACCGGCGGCGTCCCTACGTCACGGCCGGTCTCAACCGAACATACAGCACCATCAGGATCGCCAGCCCTCCCAGTACAAGGCCCAATGCGACAAACGCCAGTCCCGCATAGGCAATAGCCACGGTCGAGCCGTGGTGGTCGTTCCAGAGTTCCCGCCCGGGCCGGACGGCCATCCGTGCCCGCGCTTTCACAAATACCGGGTCGATCGAACGCAACTCCGCGGCAAGCGCGTAGCGTGAGTCCGGCGAGGCACGGAACCGGCCGACGACCTGGATGAACGAGGCGCCATCCCTGTGAAACGGGATGCTGAGCAGCCACCGTTTGATCCGGCCCAAACCGGTCCGGCCGCCGGACGAACTGTACAGCAACCGGTTGCTGCCGCCGGCGGCAAACGGTTGCCCGTCCTTGGTCACCGTCCAGGACACGTCGCTGGCCGCCTGGTCGCCGGTCCGCGTCAACCGTTCCGTCAACTGCCGCTCGGGCAGCACCGAATCGTACTCGATGACGACCTCGTGGAATCCGCCGACCTGCGCGACAAATTCGGCATTCACCACGGCGTCCGATTGCGCCGGCAAGAGCGTTCGAGCCGCCAACCAGTCGATCCGGTACGTCCCCAGGGCCTTGAAACCGAGCAGGGCGAGTCCCAGAAAACAAACGAGCAGGGACGCCAGCAGCAGTTTCGGCGCGTGACCCATGCCTAATGGGTCCCCGTCCGCGAAAGTCGCCGCCTGCCGCCCATCAGAACGGCAGTCCCAAGGTCCGGTCGAGGATCCAGAACCCGCCGAACCCGGCGATGGCCAGGGATCCGCCGCCGACGCCGAAGCGGGCGTAACCGTCGCTGTTCCTGGCCCAGTACAGCAAGGGGAACACCAGCGAGACGATCATGATCTGGCCGATTTCGACGCCGATGTTGAAGCCGAACAAGGTCGTGAACAGGGCCGAACTCTGGAACCCGAGATCGGTCAGCACGCCGGCAAAACCGAATCCGTGGAACAGCCCGAAGACGAACACGATCAGGCGGGCCTTGTTGCCCAGGATCGGATACAGGTTGTGAACGGCCGCCGCGATGACGGTCAGGGCGATCACGGCTTCCACGAACCGTGACGGCAGGGTCACGATGTCCAAAACCGCCAAGGTCAAGGTAATGCTGTGGGCCAGCGTGAACAGGGTGACGATGGCCACCACATTGTAGAAGGCCTTGCGAAACGACTGACAGGCGACCCGCTTGCCATCCTTCCACTCGAACACCGCGGTCAGCAGCAGGGCGATGAGAAACAGAATATGGTCGAAACCGATACCGATGTGGAAGATGCCGTGGCCGACATAGTCGCCGAACAAATCCCATCCCGACTGCCCGGCCAGATCGAGTTCCTGAACCTGGCTTCCTTCCGTGAAAATCAATGATACCGCTTCGGTGTCGTTCTGGTAGCCCGTCAGGGCGTTTCGGTCGATGACCAACAGACCGCGGTGCAGGGGACTGACATCGAACAAGGCCGAATACCGGATTTCCAGTACACTGGGGACCGCCGGCAACGTGTCGACGGAAAAGAAGACCTGGACGAAGCCGAACGGAACCTTGGGCGGTTCCACGACTTCGTGGCCCGTGAATCGGAATGTCAGCGCACCTTCCGGCATGGCGATGGACACCCGTTCGGCAATGTAGTCCTTGAGGCGCCCGATCCTCTGGTCCAGCTCCTCCGGCGTCAGAATGCCGTCGTTCACCTCGCCGGCAAAAACGATGTCGTTCACGTCCGTCAGGGGAAAATCGACATGCCCTTCGATGGTGTCCTTTTGAATGGACAGAAAGACCACTCCCTCACCCAACGCATGCGCAAGGACGGCGCCCGTGCTCGCCACCATCACGGCGGCGGACAATACCGCCGACAGCACCCAGAAACGGACACGATTCCGGATGCGGGCGGTTCTCGATTCGTAATCAGCCATATTCATTGGGTCCCACTATTATTGCCTGAATCGGTTTTGTCGTCCGTTGTCAAAGTCCCCACATACGGGCACTGTTTTCCGCCTATTGTTTATTGTCTTCGTCGAGCAGTTGCGCCAATGCGGCGAATTCGTCTTGATCGAGGTTTGCGAGCGGGAAATCGGCGGCGGTCACCACGGGTTGCGATTCCTCTCCGTGCGAACCGATCAACGATTGCAGGCGCGCCATGAAATCGTTCGCCAGCCCCAATACGGTGTCACGGTTGTGCAAACGCGAAGCGTAGGACCAATCCACCCGGAGCCTACCGCACGATATCCGCGCATTGACTTCAAGAACGTAGGCTCGGATGCCGCGAGGACTGCGCGCCGCCGTAAACTGGTCGTCTTCCAGCCGCAGATGCTTCAACTCGCCGGCCAGCAAATCCACCTGTCCAAGATAGTTGAACAGCAGTTCGGACCTGGGCGCTTGGCGAAGCGCGTCGGATATCTCCGTGCCCGGCATCATGTCCCGCAGCAAGCCGTATCCGATGCCGCCATTGGCGATCCGGCGCAACCGGTCCTTGACCGAGGCAAGATGGTCGGCCGTTTCGTCGCTTTGCCCCAGCGCGATACGCACCGGAAAGACGGTCGTAAACCAACCGACGGTGTGCGACACATCCATGTCGTCGAACATGGCCTCCCGGCCATGCCCCTCCAGATCGAATGTCACCGATGGTCGCCCGGTCCAGGCACAGACCGTGCCGGCGAGCGCGGCCATCAGGATTTCGTCGATTTGCGCCCTGTGCCGTTGGCAGACGTCCTGCAACAGGGTTTGCGTCGCCTCCTCATCCAGGGACCGGGACACATACTCGGTATCGGCAAAACGATTGTCGGTGACCTCCGCGGGAAAATCCGTCGGCAGCCGATCGCCTTCCTCGGCAAGGTTGCCGCGCCAGTAAGCGGCTTCCGACTGGATGTCCTGTGCTTCAGCCCGGTTCTTCAGCCGCATCGCCCACTGTTGAAGCGACGTTGTCTTGTCCGGCAGGGCGATGGCCTCGCCGCTCATAATCTGACCACAAATCAAGTCGAAGTGCTCGCTGAGCAAACACCAGGAAACGGCATCAACCAGTAGATGATGCACGATGACAAGGACTTTTGCGTCCTGCCCGGCCGGTAGGGTGAAATGGACAAAACAGACCAGCGGACCGGTCTCGAGATCGAACCGGGCATGATACTTTTCGGCGGTTTTCACGATCTCGCCCTCGACGTCGGATGGATCGGCGCCGGACAGGTCGACGTGCACCACGGGCAGCTCCGCCGGCATGTCATCGAACGTCGCTTGGCGTTTCCCGCCGGCCATTGGGAACCGCAGACGCAGGGCATCGTGATGCTTCATCAGATGCTGAACGCTGCGTTCCAGACGGTCGGCGCTGAACCCTTCCGGCGCGGTGTACAGCGCCGACTGGTTCCACTGTTGGGGATCGACCGGAATTCTCTCGAAGAACCAGTGCTGTATAGGCATCAAAGGCATCGTGCCCGTCACCAGGCCGGGTTCGGCTGTGACGACCGTAGCCCCGCCGGAGGCGGCCGCTTGCCCGGCGATGGTCGGATATTCGAAGAACAGCTCGGGTCTGATTTTCAAGCCGGCCTGATTGGCGCGCGAAAGAATACGGATACTGATCAACGAATCGCCGCCGACTTCGAAAAAATCGTCATGGATGCTGACGCTGTCGAGTCCGAGCACATCGCACCATATATCCGACAAGGTCCGTTCGGCCTCGTTTCGCGGCGCGACGATGTCGCTCCCGTCGGGTTCCGGTTGCGTCCAATCGACGGCATGCAAGGCGTTGCGGTCGATCTTGCCGTTGGGCAGCCGCGGCAGCGAGTCGAGCACCACGATATCGCGCGGCACCATGTAGTCGGGCAGACGGTCGCGCAGACGCGCCCGCACGGCGTCTTCGTCCACCGCCCCGTTCCGGCCGACCACAAAGGCGATCAGGGCGTCCCGCTCCGTCCGCCGCGGACCGGCGTTGCCGGACAACCGGCGCGCCAGTTCGGCGCGTTGCCCGGGCGACAGGGCGTTCAGCCGTTCCTGCAAAGTGCGCTCCGTCGTTTCCATACCCATCATCCGCCTACTTGAACGCCACGACAACGGCCATCGAATCGGCCCACCAGGCGTCCCTGACAGTCTCCGGCAGGTTCAGGTTCTCGACGATCCGGATCGAGATGCGATCGAAGTAACGGAACAGCAGCCGCTGGTGAGTCCGGCTCAGGGAATCCATTTCGTTGGACAGATAGGTGAAACGCCCGCCGTCCACCAAGTGCTGCGCCGCATGTTCGAAGAAATGCTCCGCAAACGTGGTGCTTTCGCCGATCTGCTCGACGAATTCGGCTTCGTTCAGCGGATAGGTGTGGAAGAATATGCCGTCGAAGGTGCCGAGGGACGGCAGGGTATCCTGCCACATGCCGTGCACCATTTTGATATCCCGTCCCGGATAGTCGTCCTTCCAGGTATTGAAACGTCCGACGATGGAGTCGTTGCATTCGATAATGGTGTGGCTTTCGACGCCGCACCGCTGGATCATGGTGGATGCGGCGCCGCGCCCAAAACCGATTTCCAGCACATGGCCGTGACCCTCGGTCACCCCCTCGGCCATGGCCTGCATCAGCGGCAGTTGCCAGTCTTCCATGATGTCTTCATCGTGCATCACGGCCTGGCTTCGATCGCCTGTGGGCAGCGCATCCGAACCCGGCACATAGCGGCGCGCCAGGGTATTCAGCGCCAGCAAGTTGTCCGAAAACTCGTTCAAGGTCCCGTTCAACAACCAATTGCGTTGCGCGTCGCGGGGCGGCCGAATGAAGTCGTCGTTTTTGATCTGCACCGAGATTTCGAAGTCGCGGTGGCGTTTGAGCCGTTTCGTCATATCGCCGCCGCCTCCATCTCCAGCGTTTCGATTTCGGTGAGCAGTCGTTCGGCCTCGTCGGATGGCATCGCCTGCAACTGCGACAGCAGTGCCGTGGGGTCGGCGCCGTCCGAACCGGTCCCCGTGGCAATGACGGCAGCCTCGCTCACCGCTCCGCATTCCAGGATGACTCGTTCGATTTCCTCCGGTTCGACGCGGAAACCGCGGATCTTGACCTGATTGTCGACCCGGCCCAGAAACACGATGGTGCCGTCCTCCCGGTGCCGCACCAGATCGTCGGTTCGATAGAGCCGCGCACCATGATCGTCCGCGTAGCGGTCGGTAATGAAACGCTCGGCCGTGAGTTCCGGTTGATTGAGATACCCCCGGGCCACGTTGACGCCGCCGATGCACAACTCACCCGGTACGCCGGCCGGCAACAAGCGCTGATGGGAATCCAGTACGTACGCCGTCGTATTCGCGATGGGGCGGCCAATACTCACCGGTTCGCCCGGTTTCAACGTGCACCCGGTTGCCCAGACGGTTGCTTCGGTTGGTCCGTATTCGTTGTACAAAGTCACGTCGGGCAGTGCGGTGTAGTGGTTCAGCACCACATCTTCGGTGCATGCCTCACCCGCAACCATGACGCCCTTCAAGCTTGCAAGCCGATCAGCCGAACTGTGCTCGAGAATGAGTGCATGCAGCGATGGCACACAGAGATAGTGCGAGACCTGCCGGCGGGCGACCAGGTCGGTCAAGGCCGGTATGTCCTGTTCGATGCGTCGGGGCGGCAGGACCAGGCTTGCACCGGAGCAGAGCGCCCAGTACGTGCCCGCGACCGAACTGTCGGTCGCCAGGGAAGAGAGCAGCAGGAAGGACGACAGCGGTTCCCCGAAGAACGCGTGTCTCGCGTGGGTCGAGTTGACCAGATTCCGGTGCGTGACCATGACGCCTTTCGGCCGTCCCGTCGACCCGGAGGTGTATATGACATAGGCCAGGTCGTCCGGCGTGACACCGGGTTCGACAAACGGACCGGTATCGGACGGAAGATCGCCGTCGTCGAGGCAGACGGGCTCGACAACCGACGTTGGGAGATTGTGCGAGAGCGCGACGTTGCTCAGAACGATCAGTTGCCCGGTCCGGCCCGTGTCTGCCGCCGCAATGTCCTCGAGAATGTGACGAATACGGTCCTTCGGGAATGTCGGGTCGAGCGGGACATAGGCACCACCGGCTTTCAGAACGGCGAGCATGGCGACTATTGCATCGATGCCGCGGTCCAGAAACACGGGCACGATGGCACCGACACCGATCCCCCGGCTCTGCAGCAATACGGCCAACCGGTTGGCTCTGGAGTCCAATTCGTCATAGCTGACCGCCGTCCCGGTATCGGCCAAGGCGACGGCATCCGGCGTGGTCCGGGCGAAATGCTCGATCTGATGATGGATACACCGGTCGGACGGATAGGGTGCCGCGGTCCGGTTCCACTGCTCCAGCAGCCGCGTCCTTTCGGCTGCCGGCACGATGGTGACGGCCGACACCGTCTCCGTTGCGGCGGCGGTCAGAGAGGCCACCGCCGTGGCCAAGTTCTCCAGCAGCCGTTTCGCCGTCTCAGCCGTGAATATGGCCGGATCGTGGACCGCAATCAGCCGTATCTGTTCGCCCGGCACCGCCAAAATGGCCAGCGGATAATTGCTGTACTCGATGTACCGTTCATCCCGCGGGTACAGCTCGGGCACCAGCGCACCGCCCGCCGCTTTTTCGGGGAAGTTTTCGAAAACGAATATGCTTTCGAACAACGCCGAACCCGCGGGAACGTCGCTCCAGCGCTGCACCGCCGCCAGCGACGTCTGCTCATGGGCACGCATGGCCATCTGTCTGGCCTGCAGCCGCGACAGCCAGGCGCCAGGCGTCTCGTTTTCCGGAATGTCAACACGCAATGGCAGCGTATTGATGAACATGCCGGCGATGCCGTCGACGCCATCCAGTTCCGCCGGCCGGCCCGACACCGTGGTCCCGAACACCACATCCGCCCTGTCGCAGTAACGGCCGAGAACCAGCGACCAGGCCCCCAGAAGAACGGTGTTCAACGTCAGGCGCTCGGCCCGGGCGAATGCGCGGACCTGCGCGGTCAGCGATGCGTCGAGAACGGTTTCCTGCGTGTCGTGCGGATGCCCGGAAACGGGCAATTGTTGGCTTCCGACAATGGCCGACAGGGACGTCGGTTCGGTGAACCCGCTCAACGCGTCGGTCCAGAAGGCTTCCTGTTTCGCGGTGTCCTGACCCTCCATCCACGCGATCAGATCGCCGAAGGATCGCGGTCTGGGCAACGGGCTGGACCCGTCGCCGCCGGCATACAGCGCCGTCACTTCGTTGAGGATCAGCCGCATCGACCAGCCATCGATCAGCAGATGATGAAACGACCACAGAAACCGGTAGCGGTCGTCCGCCACCCGCACCAGGGTCAGGCGGATCAGCGGCGCCTTGTCCAGCTCGAAACCGCGCGCGCGGTCGCGGTCGAGGAAATCTTGCCAGCGCTCGGCGGCTTCATGCTCGTCGGCATCGCGCCAGTCCAGTTCCTCCCACGGCAACGGCACCGTATGACGCACGATCTGCAGCGGTTTGTCGCGGCCTTCCCAGGTAAACAGGGTATGCAGCACTTCGTGCCTCTCGACAACCCTAAACCATGCCCGCCGCAATCTGTCGGTGTCCACCCGTCCCTCGTACAGGCAACTGTACTGCTCGAAATAAACGCCGCTGCGCTTGGCCTCCAGGGTATGAAAAAGAATGCCTTCCTGGATCGGGGTCAGCCGGCGGACGGCCTGTATGTTGTTATCCCGTGACATGTCCCGCCGCCCCGTCAATCCGCGTCCTGACCGAATTCTGCGAGCACATCGGCCATTCCCTGTTCATCGAGGTCGGCGTGCGAGAAATCCGGCTCCGCCCGGTCCTCGGCGCTTCCCCGCACACCGTCGGCAATCAAGCGGCGCAGATGGTGCATGTAGGTATCGGAAAACCGTTCGATCTCGGCGCGCGCGTGACGCCGCTCGTTGAACGTCCAGTCGATGACGAACGCGCCGTCAAACACCGCCGCATTGGCCTCCAGCGCATAGGCGCGCCGGCTGTCGTCTCCCCAATACACATAAACCGGCCCGGTGAACCGGAACCTGGATTCCGCCGAAATCGTTTTGTCCCAGTGGCCAAGGAAATTGAACAAAAGGTCCGCTTGTGGGCGTTGCTCCAGCGCGGTGCGGGCTCCGTTGTCACCCGCCAGGTAACGCAACACGCCATACCCGATGCCCCGGTTCGGAACGGACCGGAACTGCCGCTTGACCGCATTCATCGCCGCTACGGACCCGGTGCAGTGCCCCAATTGCAGGCCAACGGGATACACGGACGTGAACCATCCGACCGAGCGCAGAAGATCCAGGCCGTCGGCGATCGCCTCCCGGCCATGGCCTTCAAAATCGGCAAGGATGCCATCCCTGCCCGCCCAGTCCGCGAAGGACTGCGCCAAGGCCGTCGCCAAAACCTCGGGCAGGCGGATATCCAGGGCTTGCGGCAGATCGTGTATCAGTTGACGGGTCTCATCCCTGGTCAGGGCGGCGGAAACGGTGCTCGCTTCCACGTGCCGGTCGACTGTTCCCGGGGGCAATTGGCCCGGAAGCGCCGCATTCACGTCGGTGGTGTTGGTCCAATAGGCTGTTTCCTCCCGCAGTTCGTCCGAAAAGGCGTAGTCCTGCAAAGCCTCGGTCCAGTCCTTCTGTGATGCCGTTTTGGCCGGCAGCCGGACCCGGCGCCCCGCGATCAGTTGTTCGCAGGCCGTTTCCAGGTCTTCGAGCATGATCCGCCAGGACAATCCGTCGATCACAAGGTGATGGACGATGAAGAGAAGCAAGTCGGGGCCGCCTTCCGGCGTCGAAAAACGGCACGCCCGGAACAGTGGTGCCGCACCGATGTCGAGGGTCTTGTGGACCGACCGGGCATGCCGGTCGATGGCGGCCCTGATCCCATCCGGCGGCGTTCCGATCAGGTCGACCCAATCGATGGCAATCGCGGCCGTGTCGATGTCATGCAGCACACCATGCCATCCCAATTCCGTACGCGAAAAACTGCATCGTAGGCCATCATGATGGACGAGGACCTCACGGATGGCGTTTTCAAGCGTCGCGATATCCAGGCCGTCTTCGATTTCGAGCAAAACGGCCTGGCTGTACGGTTCGGGATCGGGACCGTGCTGATCGAAAAACCGGCGCTGCGCCGGTGTCAGTGCGACGAGGCCGGTGACCGCGCCCTGCTCGGCCTGCCGGACGGCCACCGACCCGGCGGCGGCGGCCAGCTCGGCAATGGTGGGATGATCGAAGATTTGTTGCGGATTGATCGTCAGGCCGACACGCCGCGCCTGGTTGACGATCTGAATGCCGTGAATCGAATCGCCCCCCAGGGCAAAGAAATCGTCGTGGATACCGATATCATCCAAGCCCAGAACCTGCCGCCAGATCCTGGCCAGGGCCTTTTCGGTCTCCGTGCCCGGGGCGATAAACGTGCCCGGCCGTTCGCCGGTCCCGTCATCCGGCTCGGGCAGTGCCCTGCGATCGACCTTTCCATTGGCGGTCAGAGGAAGGCTGTCGAGCCGGACGAAGTCCTTGGGCACGAATTCGGATGGGAGCTTGGCGGCCAGATGACGCTCCAGTTCCCCGGCGGGCAGCCGAACCGGCGATACATAGTAGGCCACCAGTCGCTTGTCCTCGGCGGCCGCGATTTCGCTTCGGTACCCTATGGTCTGGAGGATGTCGTACACCTCGGCCGGCGCAATGTCGTCCTGCAGTTCCGCAAGCGCCTCGTCCCTTTTCTTGTGTCCCAGCCGGACATCCCAACTGTAGGGCGACGAGTAGTTGTGGAACCGCCGTTCGTTGGTGTGAACATGGATACCGGCCTTGTTGATCAGGCAGTTGGTGGACCGGCCCGTATCCAGCGGACGGATCCAAGGCACCTTGGTGTCGAGGTAGTCAAAAATACCTTCCAGCGATACATCGCTGTAGCGGTAGAAATCGACGAAGCGGATTTCTTCGAACACCGCATCGTCCTTGAACATCGCGACGTCCAGTTTCCGGCACGGCACATCATCCATGCGGTGGTACGCCTTGCGCGCCTCGATCACCATGCGGTCGATTTCATCGGGATCGAAGATCCGCTGATTGAAGAAATCCGCGACCCGGGTATCGAAGATCTGGCCGCGCGACAAACCGGTGAAGATGTACCGGATGCCCTTCTCGCGCGCCAGGTTCATGCTCAACGTGTAGATGGTCTTGAAGCATCCGTCGCAGACGTCGCTGAACCGTTTCAGGCTGTCGACGAATATGTCGTTCATGGCGGGTGTCGATCCGACATGCAGATCCAGGCCCAACTGGTCGACGATACGGCGGATATTGGCCTTCGCACCGTCGGATATGAAGCCGTTATCGAGAAAGAAGACCAGCGGCTTCAGGCCCAGGTCGACCAGCTGGCATAGCGCGTATGTGCTGTCCTTGCCGCCGCTCAGCAGCATGATGCAGTCGTGCGGACCCTGGGCGGAGGCCTTCACGTCTTGCGCGATGGACCGCAACTCGTTCATGGTTCCGAAATAGTCCATCGCCAGATCGCGTTGGCTCTCGAACACCCGGCACAATCGGCAAAGACAATCCCCGTCGAGTTGCGCACTGGGATGATTGCCCGACAAACCGCAGCGGACGCAGTAGTCCTGTTCTTCGGCGCGTAACGGAGATTGCCGCTGCTCGAAAACAGCGGCGGCCGTTTCGGATACGTCGGGATGGGTCAGTATGGCGCCCTCGATTTCGGTCAGTTCCATGCGGATGCCGCGGATCTTGACCTGGGTGTCCGCGCGTCCGAGGTAGTCCAGCCGGCCGTCGGGGTTCCACCGTCCGAGATCTCCCGTCTTGTACAGGCGCTGTCCCGGCCGAAACGGGTTCGCGACGAACCGCTCCGCTGTCTCATCCGCGTTGTTGACATAGCCTTTCGCCACGCCGGCGCCGCCGATATGGATCTCGCCCGTCACGCCCTGAGGAACCGGATGGCGCGCCGCATCCAGAACATAGGCCTGCAGGTTGTCGATGGACCGGCCGATGGGAACCGAGGACCCGGTATCGTCGTCGCGGTCGAAACGATGGATGGCGCAGGCGACGGTGGCCTCGGTCGGGCCGTATTCGTTGTAGATTTCAACGTCACCACCGAAGCGCCGGTTGATGATCCGGGCGAGATCGGATTTGAAATCTTCCCCGCCGACGATCAGCGCGCGGATTCTCGAGGTGCTGAAATCCGTGTTCTGAACGACGGACAGGTGTGCCGGAGTCAGCTTGACGATATCGACGGCGTTGTCTTCCACGACTTTCTGCACGTCCACGTCACGCCGGTCCGGATGTTCGGGATAGACGACCAGCGTGCCGCCCGAAACCAGCGGGACATAAAGTGACGTGACGGTCAGGTCGAACGAGAACGACGTGAACAAGGGAAAATCGAGCACGTCGCCCCGCAGATAGAATCGCTTGCACCAGGATACGTAATTGGCCAACCCGTCATGGCCGATGGCAACACCCTTGGGCCGCCCGGTCGATCCGGACGTATACATGACGTATGCCGTGTCATCGGAGCCCGCCCGGTTTGGCGGATTGCCGGTGGCGGCCGCATCGCCTACGTCTCCCAAATCGGCGAGCTTGGCCACCGGCACGTCGATGGCGGGGATCATGCCGGCGGCATGGTCGTCGACGATGATCAGGTCGGCGCCCGAGTTTTCCAGCAAATAGGCGACCCTGTCGGCGGGATATCCCGGGTCCACCGGCACGTAGGCGGCGCCGCTTTTCAGGACGCCGAATATCGCCACCACCATATCCACCGACCGCATCATCGAAATGGCCGCTGTATTGCCGGGACCAATCCCGCGACCGCTCAGGTCGTGGGCGACGCGGTTGGCGCGCGCGTTGAGGTCCTGATATGTGAGGGCAGCGTCCTCACACCTCAGTGCCGTCGCCTGCGGCGTTTTCGCTACCTGCGCCTCGAACATCTGTATCACCGTCTCGCCTTCGGGCGGCACGTCCGGCGACGCGTTCACTTCGCTCTCGAACCGGCCGAATTCATCGTCGGACAACAGCGGCACGGACGCGATCTCGGTGTCGGGGTCGTCGAGCAGCGCGTCCAGCAAGCGCAGGAAATGATCGCCCACCCATTGCCGTTCCGCGTTCACGAAGACCGCTTCGTTGAGGTCGAAATACAGTTCGAGATCTTCCGTCTGATCGAAGTCCTGCACTTGCAGCCGCAGCAGATGATTGGCGTCGCCATGATCGGCATGGACCCATTCGGAACGCATGGGCAGTCCGTCGAAGTCGCCGAAGCGGGCAGTGATGTAATTGAGAATCACGTCGAAAGCGCGATTGGTCTCCGCTCCGCCGGTGCCCGGTACCGCGTTGAGCAGGAAATGCCGGGCGTCCGCCGAGACCGTCCTGTACAAATCGGCGAAACTGTCCGCCTCCCCGATTTCGGCCGACAACGGAAACACTTCGATGAACAGCCCGGCCGATTCCTGTTGCTCCGCCGTGGTGCGGTTGTGGGCCGGCGCCCCGATGGAAACGGCGCGCTGTCCGCTCAGCCGGTGCAGATAGGCGAACAGCACGGTGGCGAAGATCTGGAACAGCGCCAAATCCGGGGTAAAGGCTTGGAATGCGCGGTCCCCGGTCAGTGCACGCACCCGCCGCGTTCGCTCCGCACCCAAACGGCACGGGATCCGGACGGTCCGGCCACTGCGCGTGCTGCCGCGCCTGCGGTAGAAGCTGGACGGCGGCACCGGCGTTTTGAGTTTCTCCGACCAAAAGGCCTGTGCCTTGGCGTACCGGTCCGACCGGCGGTCCCGGCGGTCCTGCGCAACGTAATCCTGATACGCCGGCAGCGGTTCGGCCTGGTCCAGCCTGCCCTGCCGCGCCAGCCCGTAATAGTGCTGCATTTTCCGGTACAGCACGGACACGGACCACGCGTCCGTCAGGACATGATGCTGGTTCAGATACCAGACGAAGTCGTCATCACCCAACTTGACGAGTGCCGTATCGAAATGACAGCGCGACAGATCGAATGTGCGCTGCTTGCTGCGCGCGAGCCACTCGGCATAGCGTTGCTCCGGGGCGGCATCCTGGCTGAAATCGATAAGCGGCACCGCGTAGGCGAACTCCGGCAGCACCCGCTGCTGCGGAACCCCCTTCTCGGTCGTGATCACCGTCCGCAAGACATCGCAGTCGTCCACCAGCCGCTGAAAGGCCTGTTGGAAAACGACCGGATCCACTGCGCCACCGATGCGGAACGCCAGCACCATGTTGTATAGCGGGTCGTCCGGAGCCAAAAGCTGCCCCGTCCAAATCAGCACCTGACTGTGGGTCAGATTGGACAGATCGGCGAGGCTGCTTTCCTGCTCAAGGGGCATCGGCCGCCGCCCCTTCCCCGTTCAGCGCCTGCTGAAGATAGGCGTCGAGGTCGTTGATGGTGCGAAAATTCTCGATGGTGAAGTCCTCGGGCGGGACGTCGTAGCCGAAGGTGTCGAGGATGTAGGCGACAAGCCGTACCATGCCCAGCGAACTGACCATGCCGGCGGCCAACAGATTGTCGTCACCGTTCACGGGCCTGTTGCCCAGCAATTCGCCCGAAATGAATTCTCCGAGCTTCGCCGCAACCGATCCTTCACTCATACTCTCACCTTGTCGAACATTGGGTCATGCCGTTTCTTCCATGTTCTCCATGGCCTGCGCGCGGAGAACCTTCCTGTCGATCTTGCCCGTCGAAGTACGCGGAAAACTGTCGTGGATCACCAGGTCGGCCGGCAGGCCGTACCAGGGCACGCGGTCGCGCAGTCCGTTCAGCAACTCGTTCTTGGTCGCCCCGGCCGCACCGTTCAGAATGACGGCCGCGCGGATTTCCTGGGTGCCGTCCGCCAGCGGCACGGCGAACACCGCCGCTTCCTCGACGGTTTCGTCGGCCACGAGCGCCGCTTCCGTTTCGTCCAGCTCGACGCGGTATCCGCGCACCTTGACCTGCCGGTCCTTGCGTCCGAGAAACTCGAAAATGCCGTCGGCGCCTTTGCGGACCAGATCGCCGGTGCGGTAGAACACGTGATCGTAGGTCGAGCTGACGGGCCGCCGGTAAAACGCCTTGGCGTTGAGTTCAGGCCGCTCCCAATAGCCCTGCATCATGGTCGGCGTGCGCACCAGCAGTTCGCCGATTTCGCCCACCGGGACCGGTTCGTCGTTGTCATCCACGACCAGGTCCTCGGCGATGTCGGCGATGGGTCCGATGGGCACGGACTGGTCATCCTCGCCCACCGATGTGACGACATAGTGGGTCACGCCGTTGACTTCGGCCGGGCCGTAGATGTTGTCGAACCGGACATGGGGCAGGTCTGCCATCAGCTTGCGCAGATACTTGGTCGGAAACGGCTCGCCGCCGAACAGGATCCAGCGCAACGCGCCCAGGTCGCGGTCGTGCAGCACGCCCTTGGTGCGCAACTGGATCAGGGCGAACGGCACCGTGAACAGCACGGTGATCCTCTGATCGGCGATCAGTTTCGAGTAGCTCGCCGGCAGCCGGGTGTATTCCTCCGGTATCAAGACAGTGGCGGCGCCGGCCAGGGCACCGGCGAAGAAGTCCAGGATCGACAGATCGAAATGCAGCGGCGCGTGATTGCCCAAGCGGTCGTCGTTGCGGAAGCCGTATTCCCGCACGGCCCAGCGGGCGAAGCTCAGGCCGCTGTGATGGGTGTGCATGATGCCCTTGGGCACGCCGGTCGAGCCGGAGGTGTAAATGATATAGGCGAGATCGTTCTCGATCACGGCGGGCAAGGCGGCGGTGCTGCCGTCAAGGGTGGCGACCGCGTCCCACGGGATGGCGCGGCCCGGCAAGCCCCGGTCCGGCGTGACGCCGATCAGGCACATCGCGTCCGGCAGCGCATCCGCCATGGCGCGCAGGCCGGCCGCCATGGCGTCGTCCGTGATCAGGTGGCGGATGCCGCAATCCCCTATCACGCCGGCGGTGCGTTGCGGCGGCGCCGAGGGGTCCAGCGGCACATAGGCCGCGCCGGCCTTCATGATGCCGTACATGGCCACCGCCGTGTGCAGGTTTTTGTCCATGTGGATGCCGACCCGGTCGGTACGCCGCACGCCGGCGTCGATTAGGGCGCGCGCCAGAGCGTCGGAGCGCCTGGACAACTCGGCGTAGGTCAGGCGTTCGCCGAGGAAGCCGATGGCGTCGGCATCGGGTGTGCGTTCCGCCCATTCGTCGACCAGTTGCGGCAAAGTGAAAGCCATGCTGCCGTTTCCCCCTGCCCTGTCCTACAGGCCCAACAGACCGGCCACGATGTTGCGCTGGATATCCGACGTGCCGGCATAGATCGTGCCGCCGATGCCGTCGCGCAGATTGCGTTCGATTTCCGCCTCGCTCATATAGCCGTGCCCGCCGTGGATACGGATGGCATCGAGGCTCGAGTCCACGAAGCATTCGCTGAGATGCAGTTTCAGCAGCGCTGCCTCCATCATCGCCGGCCGCCCTTCGCTTTTCAGCCAGGCCACCTTGTAGAGAAGCAGGCGCGAGGTTTCGAGCCGCAGGCGCATGTCGGCGATCCGGTTGGCCACGGACTGGAACTTGCCGATGGGCTGGTCGAACTGCTCGCGGTCGCGGGCGAAGGCGACGCACTCTTCCAGCTGCCGTTCCATGGCGCCCAGCTGGCTGGCCAGGATGCAGCAGCGCTCCCATTCCAGGGAATTCGTGGATAGGCTGAGGCCCGTGCCATCTTTCCCGAGCCTGGCTTCTTCGGGCAAATGAACATTCTCAAAAAAGAGATCGCCCATCGGGACCGTGCGCAGGCCCATCTTGTCGCGCACCGGGCCGGTGCGCACGCCCGGTGCCTTGAGATCGACGAGAAAAGCCGTGATACCCCACTTACCGATGTCCGGATCAATGGTGGCGAACACAAGTGCAATGTCGGCAATGGGAGCCAACGAAATATAACGCTTTTCGCCATTCAAAACGTACCCGCCACCGGGTTGCTTTTCCGCCGTCGTGCGTATGTTGAAAACATCCGATCCCGCATCGGGTTCTGTAATCGCATGCGCTCCGATCAAGTCGCCGGAACAGAGGCCGGGCAGGTATTTTTCCTTTTGCGCCTCGGTACCAAAGTGGACGATCGGCAACTGCACGGTCCACATCTGCGCGTTGAGCGCAAAGGTCAGGCCGTTGTCCCTGCACCCGTATCCCAATCCCTCCATCGCCAGCATGGCGGTCAGGAAATCTGTTTCGTCTCCTTGGTGATACGCCGCCGGAACGGACATTCGTTGAATACCGAACGCTGCACTCCGTTTCCAATCCTGCAAGGAGAAAGCACCGTTGCGATCACGTTCAACGGTATCGTTGTTCAGTTGCTGACGCGCAAACTCAACAACTCTGGCCTTAAAGTTAAGCTGTTCATCCGACCAGTCAAAATCCATTTTTGAAACAACCTTTTACTCGCATAACTATTGTATAGACTAAACATCAATCCTGCAGTTGGCGATTCAAAACATGAGCTCGTCTTAATGCATTCAAATAGTTAACATTAACGTTCGCCACTATTCGGCACATTTCCAGCCTGATAACACAACTATTACTAGGAATTATCGCCCGAATATTCATTGCCTTACAAAATTCACTTGTTTCCCCTAGTGCGTCATGTCGACCAGGGACGCTTGCAGCCGTTCGGCCAGCGACCCGACGTTGGGATTGCGTAGAATGGTCAAGTGACTGTCGCCAGGACAATCGATGATATCCACATGATCGGCGTGCAAGCCCCAGCCGAGTCCCCTGTCGCGGATCCGCCACCAACTTTGCCGCCGCAGACGAAAAACCGTGACCGTACCGCCGAACTTCGGCGCATCGTTGTCGCCGGTAGCCCAACCAACATCCTCGATCCATTCGTCACGCTGTGATGCATCGGAAACAGGAGACGGAGTGGTCGTGGCGCCATCCCCAAATCCGGATACTGGCGCAACGGCCTGTGCGGCACGCGAAAACCGCCGCGCCGCCACCTGGCTCAATACCGCCAGTTGCTCGCTGGGCTTTTGACGGGCCAATTCACGGAGTCTGCCGCGGTAATACCTCAACCGGTTAATCACGCGTTGTACGTAGTAAAACTTGGAAATGGTGTTGAGCGCCCAGGTGTTTACGATTCCGACGAAAGGAACCGCCTGCCCTTCGGCTTCAAGCTGCACCGCTATTCTATGCGCCAGGTGCGACCCCGTACACATACCCAGCAAGTGATATGGACCCGCCTCCTGGACTTCACGCATGGCCGCAATGTAAGTGCTCGCCAATTCCGGCAACGCTTTCGGGGATATCTTCGTGACGGTGCCGGACTGTGGCGGCGCCTGCAGGACATAGACGGGCCGCTCATGATTGAGGTGCTGTGCCAGCAATGCGTAACCGACCGAATTAACCTCGGGTGATGAGATGCAGAACAGCGGCGGCAAAGTACCCTGGGTGCGTAACGGCGTAATCACCTGGCCGCTAAGGGGCCATTCGTCGTTCGCCAAGGTTCTGGCCATGTCGCGGATCGTCGGCGCCTTGAAAAGAGCGAGCATCGGAATGCGTTTTCCGACCCTTCGCTCCGCAAGCGCGTGCAGTTGTGCCGCCAGGATGGAGTTACCGCCGATATCGAAGAAGTTGTCGTCGGCATCGACGTGTACTTTCCCAAGAACCTCCTGCCAGGCACCCGTCATCAAATCCCGAATGGTTTCGTAATCCGCTGCTTCGCGCCCACCGGGAACAGCCTCGCTGGCCGGCGACACGCCTCCCCCGGACGCTGCCGCGACAGCAATTTCCTTCGAGTCCGGTGCCGGGATATCGTCCGGTTCCTCCGCATCCAGCCGGAAACCCGGTAGATCCGCCAGCGGGCCCGCAGGATCGGCGGCCAGCAGTCCCTGCATCACATTCAGCAGGCAAGGCAGGATGTCGTCGAACGGCATCACGGTGTCCACCCCTGCCTGACAGCGCAGCTCCAGCGCCAGTTCGTCGTTTTCGGAAACACTCAGAGTAAGCGGCACCGCGGTCGACATGTCTCCCGACACCGCGCGCAACGAGATGCCGTCGAACTGCGGCAACGCTTCGCCCGCGAGCCAGAGGAACAAGTTGTCGAACAGACGGCTGCCGGGAGCGGACCCGGCAATCAGATCAATGTCGGTCGGGGAAACGTGCTCAAACGGCATGCGCGCCTGCTGTTCGGCCTGCAATGCCTTGAGCCAACTCTGCATCGTCATTTGCCGCGGCATGCGCATACGGACGGGCAGATTGTTGATGAACGTGCCGACAATGCCTTCCACGTGCGGCAAGTCGGGCGGCCGCCCGGACGTAACGATGCCGAATGCGCCGTCTTGCCGACCGGTTATGCGGTTGATTGTCAACGCCCATGCACCTTGCAGGAAGGTACTTGGTGTCACGCCGAGCCGCCGGGAAAGCGCCGTCAATCCGGCACGGACGTCGTCGTCCAGCGTCAACGTCGCCTGGCGTTCGCGCGGCTGATCGATTTTCCCGCACCATGTGGTCAGCGGCACCGGCTCCCTCATGCCGGCAAGGCGGTGGTGCCAGAACTGCCGCCCCGCATTGTCGTCCTGGCGGGCAATCCAGCCGATATAGTCCCGATAGGGCCGCGCTTCATTCAACTGCGGTGCACGGCCGGACCGGCTTGCGTTGTAAAGTTCCGCCAGTTCCGTAAACAATGTCCCCAGACACCAGCGATCGACCAGCAGGTGGTGGCTGCTCCACACCATGACGTGACGGTTCTCGTCCATACGGATGACACACAGCCTGGTCAGCGGGGCTTCACCGAGGGCAAACCCGCTTTCGCGATCCGCGTCGAGCAGCGCTTCCAGAGCCGTGTCCCGTTCGGCGCCGCCTTTTTGCCGCCAATCGTACTGCCGGTAGGGCAGATCGACCGAAATACGGACGACCTGAAGCGGTTGCTTGACATCTTCCCATACAAATGCGGAGCGCAGAATGGCGTGCCTGTCGACGAGTGCCTGCCAGGCGCCACGCATGGCCGATTGATCCAAATCCCCGTTAATTTCGTAGACGAACTGATTGAACAGGACATCGTCGCCGGGCCGGGAGATCGCGTGCAGCAGCATGGTCTCCTGCATGGGCGAAAGGGGATAGATATCGGCGACGTTCTTCATTTATCGCGGTGCCCGACAGATCGTATAACGGCATACAGAGTACGGCTCAGGTCTCAGATTGGATCAATGCGTACCGAAGCGCCGTCAAACCTTGTTCTTGTTGGCCGACAATACCTGCCGGCAGTTTCATATGCCTTTTGATACAAAGCTCATGAACTATTCAATTTTACGAAATTGGTACCAGAATTGTATTGAAATAATACAAATGAACAAATTTCTTGACGACTGTATCAAATAGTAAACAAAAATTAACCCTCAAGGATAACACCATCGACTGTTAAGGTTTTGTCTGTTCCTGTTTAACTAGAAGAATGACTAGCAATTCAACCTTATGAATTAGATACGAGTATTCATCAGAGTCAATCGCGGCGGCGGCGATAACGACAAGCGAAGCGGACGGCAAAGGGAAACGCGCCGATGACGAAACGGAATAATCGCAATCACCAGTCGGCCACGAGCCCGGTCCTGGCAGACCGCGATATCCATGTCTGGGAGTGCGACCTGACCGCGACCGATGATAGGCGCGACACCTGCGTGGACCTGTTGAGCGGCGACGAGCGGGACAGAGCCGGACGTTTCCGGTTCGACGATGACCGTATGCGCTGGGTCGCGTCACGAGCGGCATTGCGTTGCGTGTTGTCCCGCTATTTGGACAAAACGCCCGGTCAGATAGATTTTTATTACGGTGCAAACGGAAAACCCGAGCTGAAGCGAAATAGCGGCGGACTTCACTTCAGTCTATCGCACGCCGCGGACCGCGCCCTCATCGCCGTAACACGAAGTGCCCCCGTAGGCATCGATCTCGAGAAACTGCGCGAATTGCCGGACAGAGACGCCATCGCCGCGGCGCAGTTTTCCGAAGGCGAGCAATGCCAATTGCGGCAAACACCGGCTGCGGACCGGTCTCGGGCGTTCTTCAGCTGCTGGACACGCAAGGAAGCCGTCATCAAGGCAACGGGGGAAGGTCTGGCCATGCCGCTGAAATCCTTCGAGGTGACGGTCGATCCCGATCAGCCCCCTGCCGTTCGGTCTATTGAAGAGTGCTATGGCGCAATCAGTGACTGGACTCTGCTCAACATCGAAACAGCACCGGAATACATCGGTGCACTCGCTGTCCGGGCACCGGCATCGCGCGAAGTTTCTCTGAAGCAAAGGCAGTTTGTGGCTGAACCAACAGCCTGCTGCGAACCGGTCTCCGGTCGCATTCCTTGTCAGCCGACGAGGTGACAGGAAATTTGTTTGGTTTTGGGGCCCTCCGCCAAATGGCGCCGTAAAGTGTCGATCAATCTTCAAACACCTAGCACGACAATCCGTCTCCTCGGGGTAATGGCGGTTTGCGCCTGAGGTCATTGTCCGGTTGCCGAGATGGCCGGCGACAAATAGCGCAATCCGATCGTCGCGGATGAAACTGACCGGCTCCGCGCCGGTTTGGTATTTCCCGACTTGTTTCGGATCAGTTTCCGTAATCGACGACGATCTTGCCGATGGTCGCGGCTTTCTCGATCATGGCGTGCGCTTGCTTTAGGGTCTCGGCGGACAGGCCGTTCAGGATGATCGTTTCGGTCGTTTCGATGATGCCATCGTCGACCATCGCGGCAGCGCGGTCCAAAATCCGCCCCTGTTTGTACATGTCCTCCGTCTGGAACAGCGCACGGGTGAACATCAGTTCCCAACAGAGGGCAGCGGACTTCCCCTGCAAATCGGAAATGTCGAGGCGTTCGTCGGTTTCGACGATCGTGCCGATTTTGCCCTGCGGCGCCACCAACTCGCACATGGCATCCCAATGCTGAGCGGTATCGGCATATTGAACGATGTAGTCGGTCGTCTCCCAGCCCAACTCACGCATGCTTGCGACGAGGTCGCGATGATCGACAATATGGTGCGCCCCCATGCGCCGGCACCAGTCGGCGGTTTCGTGCCGCGATGCCGTGGCGATGACGCGCAACCCGGTCAGCTTGCGGGCGAGCTGTATCGTGATCGAACCGACGCCGCCGGCGGCGCCGATGACCAACACGCTCGCGGGGCTTTCATCGACCGGGACCTGCAGCCGGTCGAACAACATCTCCCATGCCGTCAGCGTGGTCAGGGGCAGCGCGGCGGCACGTTCCGGCGCGGCCGTCGTCGGCGCCCTGGCGGCAATCCGGTGGTCGACGCACTGCAGTTCGGCATACGATCCGGGGCGGTTGGCGTCGCCGGCATACCAGACCCGGTCGCCCGGTTCGAAACCGGATACGGCATCTCCGGCCGCCTCGACGATCCCGACGGCGTCGTAGCCCAGAATGAAAGGCGCCTCGTGCGGCGTGTCCACGGCGGTGCGGATGCGCCGTTTGGCGTCGGCCGGATTGACCGAAATCGCCTCGATCCTGACCAGGAGATCGTTGGCCAGAGGCGCCGGTTCGGGTACCTCAACGTCGAACAGACTGTCGGCCTCCGTGATGGGCAGCGACTTCAGGAAACCCACAGCTTTCATGACATATCACCTTTGCCGATTGAAACGCACAGCACCTGGCTGCCCGGACTCAGAACGCCGATTTCTTGCGGCTGATCAGGTGGTTCGATGCCGCTGCGGCAAGCAGCGCCGCGCCGATGACCAGGGTCTGGTAGTAGGCCGGCACGAGGGTGAGCATGCCTACCGTCAGCGCCATGATGATCAGCGCGCCGATGAACGATCTGAGCACCTTGCCTTCACCGCCGCTGAACGCCGTGCCGCCGAGCAGGACCACGAGAATGGCGCTGAGCTCCATGCCGTCGCCCGACAGCGGATCGCCCAGCGACATGAAGCTCGACCGGGCCATGCCGGCGAGCGCCGCCGCAACACCGACCAGCACGTAAAGCCCGAACACGACCCTGCCGGTGTTGATGCCGGACAGCTTCGCGGCTGTCGGATTGCCGCCGGTGGCCGCCGCGTACTTGCCGAGCAGGCTTCGGTTCTGGGCGATGATCAGGGCGACGGTCACGGCGACGGCGAGCCAGAACGCCATCGGCAGCCCGAGCAGCACCCCGTCGCGGCCGAAGTCGTTGAACCAGGCCGGCATCTTCAGGCCGCCGCCCGATTTGATCGCCGACACGCCGTCCTCGACCAGAAGCAAGGCGATACCCTTGTAGAGGCTGAGGGTGATCAGGGTCGCGATGACCGGCGTGATCTTGAGCCGGACGACCAGGAACCCGTTGATCGCCCCCAGCCCCACCCCGACCACAACGGTGATGGCGACACAGGCGACGATCGGCACGCCGTTGATGGCCAGAAGGGCATAAACGACGGCGCCCAGACTCATGGCGCTGCCGACGGAGAGATCGATATAGCCCGACACCATGAGCAGGCAGAACGCGCCCGCCAGCATGAGCAACGGCGCCGAGACGCGCAGCACGTTGATGATGTTTTTCGGGTAGAGGAAATTGCCGCGCTCGAACAGGTCGTAGCGGTCGATGTTGGCGACGCTCAGGATGACGACGATGCCGAGCAGGACGAAATAGATGTAGTAGTCGCGCAGGAACCCGGCGGCCATTGCGGCGAACGGTTTTTCAGTACCGGGTTGGTGTGCGTGTGTTTCCGACATCGCCGTCACCGGTTCCTGCGGGCCAGGGCCCAGGTCTGGGTCATGATGGCGAGAAACACCGCGACCGCCTTAAGGATGAACTGCCAGTCGGGCGACAGCACCAGACCCGTCGCGGCCGAGGTGACCACGGCGAGGATCAGGGCGCCGAAGAACATGCCGATCACAGAGCCGAAGCCGCCGGCGATGGCCACGCCGCCGAGCAGCGCGATCACCAGCGCGTCGAATTCCATCAGCGTACCGCGGGCCGAGAAACCGGACTTGAACTCGGATGCGAGAAGAATGCCGACGACGCCGGCGATGGCGGAACTGAACAGGTAGAGACAGGTCAGGTGCCGCGCGTTGTCGACGCCGGACAGGCGGGACGTCACCGGATTGGCGCCGATCCAGTAGGTCAGGCGGCCGAACACGGTCTTGCGCTCGATGAACACGGCGACGAGTACCAGCACCACCATCAGGACGACGGGGAATTTGATCGAGGTGCCGAACATGGCCAGGTTGCCGAGCGCGCCGAAATCATCGGGCAGGTTGGTGTTCCGTTGCGAGCCCTCCGTGATCACCTTGGCGATGCCGCGGGCCACCATCATGGTGCCCAGCGTCACGATGATCGAGGGCACACGAAAACGCACGACGAAGAGCGCGTTCAGGCCGCCGATGGCCATCGCGCCGGCCAGGGCGCAGGCCATGGCCAGCCAGGTGGGAAGCCCCAAACCGGTTGCCAGCGGATTGGCGCCGGCCGTTGACTGCGCGAACCAGACGGCGAGCACGCCCGACAACGCGACCTGGCCGCCGACCGAAAGATCGAAATTACCCGAGACGAGCAGAAAGGTGACGCCGACGCCGAGCGAAATGACCGCCCAGTTGTTGGTCACCAGATTGACCATGTTCTGGAACTGGAAGAAGTTCGGCACCATGGCGGAGGCGGCCAGGAACAGCACGATGGCGACGGATGCGACCAGCAGGTTGATGAAACTCTCGTCGCTCATGCGGCGGCCGCCCGAGTCCCGCGGCCGTTCGGCCGTTGACTGCGCGCCTGCCGGCAGGTGCGACAGCACGCTCATGGCACGGCTCCCTGGGCGCCGCCCGTCACCACGTTGAGGATGTGGGGGATATCCACATCCGGGCCGTTGGCGACCTCGTCTTCAAGCGATCCGTCGAACAGCAGGAAGATGCGGTCGCACAGCCCAAGCACCTCTTCGAGCTCGGACGAAAAAATGGCGACCGAATTACCCTCATCGGCCAGTGTCCGGATGATGTCGTAGATTTCGGTCTTGGCGCCGACGTCCACGCCGCGCGTGGGCTCATCGAGCAACAGAAGATCGGCATCCGCGAACAGACACTTGGCGAAGACGACTTTCTGCTGATTGCCGCCGGAGAGTTTTTCCACGTATTTGTCGACGCTTTCCGTCGCCACGCGCAATCGCCCGACATAGTCGATCGCCGTCGCCCGTTCGTCGGCGGACCGGACCACGCCACGGTCGGACAGCTTCCCCATGTTCATGATCGGGATGTTGCGCGCGATGGTGAGGCTGGTGAACAGGCCCTGGGTGCGGCGCTCCTCGGGCACCAGGGCGATGCCGGACGCGATCGCGCTCTTGGGCGAATGGTCGACGACCCGCCCCTTGAACGTGATGGTGCCCGACACGGGATCGGCGCCGAACAGGGCGCGGGCGATCTCGGTCTTGCCGGCGCCGACGAGCCCGTAGAAGCCGACGATCTCGCCCTTGCCGATGTGGAACGAGACATCCTTGAGCAGGTCGTTGCTCAGGCCCTCGGCCGTCAGCACCGTCTCGTCGCTGACGTTTGCTCTTGGCGCGTAGTCGTGGAACACCGCGCGGCCGATCATCATCTCGATCAGTTCGGACCGTCCGTCGACGTCGGCCAGTTTCTTGGTCGCGATGTGCTTGCCGTCGCGCAGAACGGTCACGGCGTCGCCGAGTTTGAAGATTTCATCGAGCTTGTGGGAGATGTAGATCACGGTCACATCCGTCTCCCGCAAACGGCGGATGACGTCGAACAGGCGGTCCACCTCGCGTTCCGACAACGCGGCGGTCGGCTCGTCCATGATGATGACATTGGCGCCGGAAGACGCGGCACGGGCGATCTCGACGATCTGCTTCTGTGCCACGCTCAGGCTGGACACGTCCGCCGCCGGATCGATGGACGGTTCGATCGCGGCCAGCGTTGCCACGACGCGCTCGTCGAGGTCCGACTTAACGAGGAACCCGAACCTGCTCCGTTCCATGCCGAGGGTGAGGTTTTCCTGCACGGTGAGTTCGTTGACGACGTGGAGTTCCTGAAACAGCGTCGCGATGCCCCGCTCGCGGGCTTCGCTCGGACTGGCGGGGGCATAGTCCGCGCCGAGGATCTGCATGCGGCCGCTGGTCGGCTCCAGCGCGCCGGTCAGCATTTTGACGAGAGTGGATTTGCCGGCGCCGTTCTCGCCCACGAGACAGTGCACCGTACTGCGCTCGATCGAGAAGCTCACGTCATCGACGGCCCGCACACCGGGATAGTCCTTGGTGAGGCCCTCGATGGAGAGCACATATGGGAATCGCTGGTCCGACACTTGGAAACCCATCCGTTTTGTGTGTACGGAAGGCCGCGGCCCCGGTGGTTCAAACGACGCATACCCACCCAGGCGCGGAACGTCCGGCCTTGCGCCCGCAACAGGGCAACGGACGCAAGGCCGGCGCTTCGGTTTAGATGCCGAACTGGTTCTGCAGCCAGGCCTTCGCCTTGTCCTGGGCCATCGTCCAATAGGAGATGGTGTAGGCCTTGTAGAAGAACTCCTTGGCCGGGCTCGTCGACGGCTCGACCTTGCCGTTGATGACGTCCATGACCAGATCCACCCGTCCGCGCGCCGTTTCGACCGGCGGCAGGCCCATGGAGACCTTGAGGCTCGAGTTCGGATCGTAAACCTGGTCGTATTCGACGCTGTCGAAATCGACACTGGCGACGATCTCGGTCAACGGCTTGCCGTTGTCGAACTTGCCGCGGCCGAGTTGAGACAGGCCGGCCATGGTGCCGACGGTGAGGTTCGAGGCTTCCGAATAGATCAGGTTGACTTCGGGCCGTTGGGTCAGCAGGTCGACGATGATCTGCTTCGCCGCTTCCTGGCCTTTGCTGGAGTCGAGGCAGCCGAGGTTTTCGGCCTTCGGGTCGACGGACAGAACGCCCTGAACAAACGGCGCCGTGCGGCCGGAATTCACCTCGGTGTGGTTCGGCCAACCGAGCTGCACCATGACGATCGGCTTGTCCGGGTGGGCTTCCTTCCAGGCGGTCGCCATCTGCCGGCCCATTTCGTAGGACACGCCGGCCTCGTCGCTGCGTGCCGTCGGAATGCCGGTGTCCGAGATCGGGCTGAAGAACGAGGTCATGGCGATTTTCTCGCCCAGCGCCTCGTTGACACCCGGGGTAGCGGCTTCCGCGTCCCAGATGTGCAGCGTGGCGCCATCGAACGCCCCGGCGGCGATTTGGTCGACATTCTGGGTCATGACCGCGGAATCGGCTTGACCGTCGAAGACGACGACTTCGGCACCATATTTTTCCTTGGCATAGCGTTTGGCCTCGGCGGCCTGTGATTGGTGGAACACGTTCGACAGATCGGAAACGAAGAACGCGATGCGCTTGTCTCCCGCTGCCTGGGACGGGGCGCCGATGCCCGCCGCTGCGATGAGCGACATTGCCGCAAGGCCCGTCAGAAACGATCTTTTCCGTAGCATCATGATCTTTCCCTCCATCCGGTGTTGATCGGGCCTGGCCTCTTGACCTGAAAGCCCCTTCCGAACTGCTCACAACGCCGATTTGCAGGCTTGTTGGTTGGCGCGTTGCTGCAGCAACGATCCAAAGAGTTTATTATTTGTAAAAATTTGTCAATCTATAAAACAGATTTTGCCAAATAAATGACAACATATGTCAGATTGACTATGAATTTGCGTGGCGTCACGCGTTAGAGGTCGGTACACATGGCACATGGCAGCGGGAGCGCCGGCATGCGACGGAAGCGCCAATGTGAGGCAAGCCGATCGAGTTCGAGTGTTACGAAGGGGCGTGCGCGTGCCGGTCAAGCGCCGGAATCCGCCGCCCCCAGCATCCGGTCTACCGCGGTGCTAAGGTGCACGCGCATGGCCGAACGGGCTCGGTCCGGATCCTGCCGTTCGATGGCATCATAGATTTTTCTATGTTCACCGACGACGGTCGCCACGACCTTTTCGTAATCATGGCTGGACAGCTTGGTCCATATGACCCAGGAATTACGTGCCGCTTCGGTCAGCGACTTGATGACATCGACGAACAAATGATTGCGGGTCGCCTCGGCAATCGTTTCATGAAAGATCGCGTCGGCACGGCTGACGTCCTGCTTCGATATCGTGGCCGATTTCGCCTGCAGATCAAGCGCGTCCTTCATATTCGACAGTTCGGCCGAACTGCGCCGGGCCGCTGCCAGCGCCGCGGCATCGCCCTCCAAAGCGATGCGCAACTCATGGCTTTTGAGCATTTCCGATATGGCGCCTTCGCCGGGGTTCAGGTTCAACAGCGATGTCGAGGGACGCCGGGAGACATAATTGCCCGACCCCTTGCGGGAAACGACAAGCCCATCCGCCTGCAATCTGGAAAGCGCCTGGCGCACCGTCGGACGCGAGACTTCGAACAGCCGCGCCAGTTCGTTCTCCGTCGGCAGCTTGACGCCCTCGTCCAATTGGCCGGAGATCAGTTTTTCCAGAATGCTCTCGTAGACATAGTCCGAGAGTTGCCGCGTTTTGCGCGCCGGGACCGGTTCAAATTTGATTTGCCCGAGGCTGAACCCGTTGCCGGACCGTCCTTCAAACACGCTGTCGCTCATCTCAAAATCCGAGTGCTGCAAACTTTCGGGTGACCGCCCCTTAGTAGCGTAAACCACATGATTTTACAAATAAATTGACAAATTTGCCGATATTTCATCGATATCAATAGGTTGTGTTAAAATACAATTTGTAAAAATTTGTAATTCAATATACAACTTTGTCTCTGTTGGCTTCTGCCCTCGCCGTGGCCGCGTATCTCACATCGATCGATGAGGACCAAAACCATGACAAAAAAAACACTTCGGTCAACGGAATGGTTCGGCAAGGTCAACCGTGACGGTTTTCTCAAACGGTCGTGGCTGCGCAACCAGGGAACACCGGATGAGGCCTTCGACGGTCGCCCGGTCATCGGCATTTGCAACACGGCGTCGGAACTGTCGCCTTGCAATGCCCATCTGGGCGACTTCGCCGAGAAAGTGAAGCGCGGCGTCCTGGAGGCGGGCGGCTACCCGTTCGAGTTCCCGGTCATGAGCGTCGGCGAATCGATCGTCAAACCGACCGCCATGTTGTTCAGAAACCTGATCAGCATGGATGTCGAGGAATCGATCCGCGCCAATCCCCTGGACGGTGTCGTCCTGCTGGTCGGTTGCGACAAGACCACGCCGGCCCTGGTCATGGGGGCGGCGAGCTGCGATATCCCAACCATCGTGATTTCCGGCGGGCCGATGTTGAACGGCCGCTTCAAAGGCGGCACGCTGGGGTCCGGGACGGATGTCTGGCGCTTCGCCGAGGAGGTCAAGGCCGGCGAGATTTCGGTCGCCGAGTTCATGTCGGCCGAAAGCGGCATGCACCGGTCGAACGGATCGTGCATGACTATGGGCACCGCGTCCTCCATGGCCTGTCTGATGGAGGCCATGGGCATCGCGCTGCCGGGCAACGGCACCATCCCCGCCGTCGACGCCCACCGCAAGGTGCTGGCCCAGCAGTCGGGCCGCCGTATCGTCGACATGGTCCATCAGGATATCAAGCTGTCCCACATTCTGACCCGCGACGCGTTCGAGAACGCCATCCGCACCGTCGCCGCCATCGGCGGATCGACCAATGCCGTCATTCATTTGCAAGCTATCGCCAAACGCCTGGGTGTCCCCTTGTCTTTGGACGACTGGGACGAGATCGGGCGCGACATCCCGACGATCGTCAATCTGATGCCCGCCGGCGACCACTTGATGGAGGACTTCCACTACGCCGGCGGCCTGCAGGCCGTCAACAAGGCGCTTCTGGAGCACGGCAAACTGAACGGCGGACACCGTACCGTGACCGGCAAAACCGTCTCGGAAAACTGCCGGGACGCCGTCAACCATAACGACGACGTTATCCGTCCATGGCAAAACGGCCTCACGGCCAATGGTGGGATTGCGGTCCTCAAAGGCAATCTGGCGCCGAGCGGTTGCGTCGTGAAACCCTCGGCCGCGACACCCGATCTGATGAACCACAGGGGCCGGGCCGTGGTGTTCGAGACCATCGAGGACTACCACGCCAAGATCGAGGACCCGGACCTGGATATCGACGAAACCTGCATCATGGTCCTGAAGAACTGTGGTCCGCGCGGATATCCGGGCATGCCGGAAGTGGGCAATATGGGATTGCCGCCGAAGATCCTGAAAAAGGGAGTCACCGACATGGTCCGCATCTCGGATGCGCGCATGAGCGGTACGGCCTACGGTACCGTCATCCTGCACGTGGCGCCGGAAGCCGCCGTCGGCGGCCCGCTGGCGCTGGTCGAGAACGGCGACGAAATCGAAATCAACGTCGACGAACGGCGCATAGACCTGCTGGTGCCCGAGGATGAACTGGCGGCCCGCCGGTCGCGCTGGATGGCGCCGCCGCCAACCATGGAGACGGGTTACCAGCGGCTCTACCACAACCACGTGGAGCAGGCCGATCAGGGCTGCGACTGGGACATTCTCGCCAGCAAGCGGGGGGTCGTCGTGGAACGGGATTCCCACTAGGTCTCTCGAAGCCCGCCGCAAATCAGACCGTTAAAAGGAGGCGCCGCGCATGGCAGAGGAAATCAACCTGACGGAGACCATTTACCCGAGCCTGGAAGGCCGGACCGTGTTCATCACCGGCGGCGCGGCGGGCATCGGTTCCAGCATGGTGGCGCACTTCTGCGCACAAAAATCGAAAGTGGCCTTCGTCGATATCAACGTCGATGCCGCGAATGCGCTCACCGATTCAATTGCCGAACTGGGACTTCCGACGCCGAGATTCATCGAATGTGACGTGAGCGACGTGGAGAAATTGCAGGCGACGGTGACGCAGGTCGGCCGGGATCTCGGCAACATCACCGTGTTGCTCAACAACGCAGCCCATGACGAACGTCACGACCTGGCCGAGGTTACCCTGGAATACTGGGAAGACCGCTTGGCCGTGAACATGCGCCACATATTTTTCGCGACACAGGCCGCGGCACCGCAGATGGTGGAGGCGGGATCGGGCTCGATCATCAGTTTCGGTTCGATTTCCTGGATGCAGGCCCAGGACGACCTGCCCGCCTATGCAGCTTCCAAGGCCTCGGTTCACGGACTGACCCGCGGTTTCGCCCGTTATTACGGCAAGCATGGCATTCGCGCCAATACGCTGGTTCCGGGCTGGATATTCACCGAACGCCAGAAGGAGAAGTGGTACAACGAGGAAGGCGAGCAGGTGCTGCAGATCCGCCAATGCATCAAGACGCACATCCAGCCCCACGAAGTGGCGCGCATGGCACTTTTCCTCGGCTCCGACGACTCCAAAATGTGCACCGCGCAGAACTTCATCGTCGATGCCGGTTGGACCTGACGTCAATATTTAGAACGGCTGGTTCGGCCTCGTGAAACACTCAGACTCTCGAAAAGGAAAATCATGAAACTTGCTCGCTATGGCGCGCCGGGGGCAGAAAAACCGGCACTCGTCGAGCCGGACGGGACGCTTCGCGACCTGTCGGGCCTCTGCTCGGATATCAACGGCCCGTTGCTTGCGGACATGTCGGTGTTCGAAAACGTGGACCCGTCGTCGCTGCCGATCGTCGACGGCCCGCAACGCCTCGGCCCCTGCGTCGGTAATGTGGGCAAACTCGTCTGTATCGGGTTGAACTATTCCGACCATGCCGAGGAAACCGGCAACCCCATACCGACGGAACCGGTTGTTTTCATGAAGGCGACGTCGGCGATCACCGGTCCCAACGACGCCGTTGTCAAACCGCGGGGTGCCGAGAAGCTCGACTACGAAGTGGAGCTGGGCATCGTCATCGGCAAGACGGCGAAATATGTTGCGGAGGCCGATGCGTTGGACCACGTTGCGGCCTACTGCATCGTCAACGATGTGTCGGAGCGGGTTTTCCAGATCGAACGGGAAGGCCAGTGGACCAAGGGCAAGTCCTGCGACACATTCGGCCCGCTTGGTCCGTACGTCGTTACCAAGGACGAAATTCCGGACCCGCAGAACCTCTCCATGCGGTTGGAAGTCAACGGCGAGACACGCCAAAACGGCTCGACCAGGACCATGATCTTCGGCGTTCAGTATCTGGTTTCCTATCTCAGCCAGCTTTTCACGCTGCACCCCGGCGACGTGATTTCGACAGGCACCCCGCCGGGTGTCGGCATGGGCATGAACCCGCCGGGGTTCGTCAATGTCGGCGATGTCATGGAACTCAATATCGAAGGCCTTGGAAGGCAGCGCCAGATGGTCATCGCCGACGTCTAGAAAGCGCTCCTGATTCTGCGGTCCAGCCGGTAAGCGCGTGAAACGGGAACGGGCATGAACGACGACCACAGAGAACTGGCGAACTGGCTGTTCGCCATGGCAAAAACGATGCCGGAAGACGCTACTTGGTTAAGGCAGCTGAGCGGTTTTGCTTGAGGATGTTGCAGCGGTCACGATGACGGTGGAGGTTGAAATAGTCGGGATCGAGGCAAGAACTGCGGCGTCTTTTCCATAAACGATGCTCACGGGACATATTACATTTCGATGGTCGGTGACGGCTTCGAGCAGACTTCCCGAGGAAGCCGGAATCAGATTTGCAACCCAAACTCCTTGATCACCGCCGCCGTAATCCCGGCAACATACTCGTCGAACATTAACTTGCCTTTCTCGACGGTCGCCAGATTGGCGGAATTCAAAGCGCCGGATCGGGGCAAGCCCGGCAGGTTTTCGAACGTCACCGGGTAGACGTCGTAGGGTTCGAATTCGGCGGGCGTGTCCTTCGGCAATTTGGACAGATCGACCAATTCTGGGTGCCGGTACAACATTACCGACGTCTCCATCACGCCGGCATGTTCGAGCGGCCAGCTCGGGAATCCGTCCGGCCACACGACCTTTTCCGTCTCGGGGCTGGTAAATTCGTAATACCCTATTCGTAGCACCTTCATGTCGCCGATGCCCTCACGCCGCAATTCGGTCAACGCAAGATCGATGCCTTCGATGATGAACATGGTGTTCTCGGAGTGTCCGTCCATCAAAACCATACGGCGCATGCCGTGGCGTCCGAACTCCGTGACGACGTCGCGCACACTCTTTATGACCGCCTCGGCGCTTAGACTGGTCGTGCCCGGGAAGTGATTTCCGCCACCGGTACGGGGCTGTGACTTGTAACCGTAATAGAGAGATGGCGCGACCAAACCGCCAATGTTTTTCGCCACTTCCTCGGAGATTTCCCGGGGAATGATTTCATCGCAGTTCATCGGCAAATGCGGCCCGTGCTGCTCCAACGCCCCAACAGGCAGAAAGACAACCGGCTGGGTCTCGATCAGAGCGGCATAGTCCATCCAGTTCATCTGCTCCATATGGACGGTTCTTGAGGACATAGTCCGTTTTCCTTTTTCGTTTGGTGTCAGGAAGAGGGAATCAACAATGCGTCATCGTGGCCGAACGCCAGCGTCGCCGTGTCATTGATATTGAGGTCGAGATCCGAAAGAGCGCGCTGCTGAAGCTGGACCTTCAACTCGTAGTTACCGTTGGTCTCGAAAACCAAAGTCACCACGTTGCCGACGAAACTCTCACCGACCAGGCGCGCATCGATTAGATTTGCCGATTCGTCAGAATGGTCCGCACCCACATGTACCATGTCGGCGCTGACCACCAAATGGACACGCTGCCCTGTTTGCGCTTCAAGACCCGACGGATTTGACGATGTCAGTTTTCCGATTGGCGTGTCGACGACGTAGGCCGCTTCGCCGACTTTCACAATCTCGCCGTCGACAATGTTATTGGCGCCGACGAACTCCGCCACAAATCTGGTGCGAGGCGCGCGGTACACGTCCATCGGATGCCCGACCTGTTGCAACTCACCTTCGTTCATGATCACCACGCGGTTGGCCATGGCGAAGGCCTCGGACTGATTGTGCGTGACGTAAATGAAGGTGATGCCCAACGAGCGCTGCAATTCGGCCAGCTCCGACTGCATGCGCACGACCATATGTGCGTCGAGCGCGGACAAGGGTTCGTCCAAAAGAAGCACTTCGGGTTCCAGCACCAATGCCCTGGCCAGCGCGACGCGCTGCGCCTGCCCGCCCGAAAGAGTCGACGGGCTGCGGGCGGCCATTTCTCCGATCCCCAGCCTATCCAACCAGGCCTGGGCCCGCTTATTCCGCTCCGCTTTGGGCATCTTACGGCTCCGCATGCCGAAGGCTACGTTGTCGAGCACGGACATGAACGGAAACAGGGCGTAACTCTGCCACACCAGGGGCATCTGCCTTTTCCAGGCGGGAAGGTCGTTGACGGGCAGACCGTTGTACAGAAGCGTGCCGCTCGTCGGTTCCTCGAGCCCCGCCAGCATACGCAGGGTCGTTGTCTTGCCGCAGCCACTCGGCCCCATGATGGCGACGAAATCGCCACGCCCGATTTTGAGATTCAGATCCTTGACGGCAACGATGGAACCGCCGAAACGTTTCTCCACGTTTCTAAATTCCAATAACGGCGTGGTTTCATCGCCGAGTATGGCTATGTCGGTCATTCGTTACGCCCTGAGCGTCGCTGGCTGACGATCAAGACCAATTGCGCCAGGATGATCAGCGTCAGGGACATCGTGAATGTAAAACTGCCGATCGCGTTGACGCTGGGGCTTGATTGACGCGCCACCAAATTGAGAACCCTTACGGGCAACGTTTCTTCGAGCCCGGAAACGAACCAGGCAATTGCAAATTCATCCAAGGAAATGGCCGCCGTAATAAAGAAGGACGCCAGGATGGCCGGCAGGCAAAACGGCAGGATGACCGTTCTCATGGTAGCCCACGGTGTAGCGCCCAAATTCCATGCCGCGGCTTCCAAATTCTGATCCATCTGGGACAGCTTCAACCGGTTGATCGCCATGGAGAACGGAGTGCACAACACAACGTGCGCGATAACCACAGAATGCTGGGCACCCGAAAGGCCTATCCGCGACAAAAAGATCAACATCGCCACACCGAGAATCAACACCGGGATCATCGGCGGCACGATACCCAACGCCACATAAACCTTCTGACCGAGGAAACGGTAGCGATAGTCGACATATGCCCCGCCGAATCCCAAGCACGTGGACAGGACGGACGTCCAGCCGGCCACGGTCAGGCTTCGCTTGAACGAATCGAGGAAGGCGGGTTCGTCGAGCACGCGCTGATACCAGACCAGGCTGTATTCGGTTAGAGGGAGGCTTGGAAACCGGTTCTCGCTGAACGAAAACACGAAGCTGACGAGAATCGGCGCGAAGATAAACAGAAAGATCAACACGACGTAGGATCGCAGGAGAAACAGGCCCATGATCTAGCTTTTCCCGCGAATGGATTGACGTCTGTTGCCGCCGTACGTCATGACCATCGCCGCCGTCACCACGGTGATCAGGGTCAGAACCATCACGACGGCGATCACTGCTGCGCGCGGCCACTGCAAACCACCGCGCACCTGGTCGACGATCAGAATACTCAATGTCGGCGGATTCGACCCACCCAAAACCTGCGGACTGATCAAGTCGCCGAACGCAAGTACGAACGAAAAAGCGGCGGCGAGGATGATTCCGGTTTTGGCGGCCGGCACCACCACGCGCAGGATCGCCCAGTACGGCCCACAGCCCAAATTGTGTGCCGCTTCGATCAAACGGCGGTCTATGGCCGACAGGCTGAAAAGCTGCAACAGCAAAACCAGCGGCATGACCAACGTCAGGTACCCGATTATGGAACCAAATAGGTTGTTGATCATTTGCACGGGTTCGAAGCCGAACCACCCGAGTATCGCGTTGATCACGCCCTGGTCGCCCAACATCGTGCGCCAGGTGTATGCGCGCACCAGAAAACTGGTGAAAAAAGGCGCCATGATCAGGCAGGCTCCGATGAGCCTCACCCTGGGAGACGCTTTGAGTCCGAGATAATAGGCGCAGGGAAATGCCAGCAGGGTAACGAGAACCGAAGCCAACCCCGCCCCCAAAAACGATCTGGCATAGGCATCCCAGACATAGTCCGCGCTGAGAATTGTCACCCAATTCGAAAACGAGAAATCCGGCGCCAGTTGGAAGTTCCGAACGGTCCAGAATGTCATCACGACCATGAAGACGACCGGCGCCACAAAGAATGCACCCTGCCAGATCCCCAAGGGCGCGCCGAATACCCCGGCGTAGAGCCGCCGGGATATTCGGTCAGGCCTTGGATGAGAGCCGCTACCGGTTGATTTCAAGCGAGATTTTCCCATCCGTACCGATCAGCAACGTTATAGGTTCTGGAACTGGGTGTACGCTTCCTGCCATGTTTCCATCGACTGGTTTGACGGCAGACGGCGAGGAATAATACGACCGTCCCGAAGCACGTTCATAATATTGTCCTCCTTCTCCGTCATATGAAGCATTTCGGCCTCGCGCGGATTGATCTTGGCGAGATGATCCCAGGCCGTGCGACTTGGACCGTTCGCCATATACGAGGATTTGGTCATCAGGCGCGTCTGCCCCTCGACCCCCGTCAGGTAACGCACAAGCTTGTTGGCTTGCTCCAGACGCGGCGTCCCGCGAACGATGGAAACCGATTCGGTCCACATGATGGCGCCTTCCTTCGGTACGGCGCTCGCGATCTTGTGGTTCGCACGTTGAAGAAGGCCAGCGATCCAGTCACCGCACCCCGGTATGACATAAGCGCCGCCATTGGCCAGCGAATCAAACACACCGGCAAAATTCCAGAATCCGGCGACGTTTGGTTTTAACGAGAACATGCGCTTCTTGAGCGCATCGAACTGTTCGTTCGTGATGTTATAGGGATCCTTGTGACCCATTCCCGCACTGATGCAGCCCATGATCGGCAAATACCAGTCGCGCATGCCCAACTTGCCCTTCAAATCGTCCCGCCACATCACATCGTAGGACGACACATCCGCGGCAGACAGCTTTTCGGTGTTGTAGGCCAGGCCGTTGTATCCCCAACTGGTCATCAATGCCATCAGCTTGCCGTCGAACCAATGCTGTTCCCATGACCGGAACTCCGGAAAGAAGGAGTCCAAATCGTAGTCTTCGGGCTTCATCGCCTGAAGCAAGTTCGATTTGACGAGAAGTTCCACATAGGGCGCATCGCTGGTCACCAGATCGAAGGTGCCCGCAGGCGAACCATGGATCAGCGCCAGCATCTTTTCGCCGTCGGCATATTCCTTCGCTTGAATCTTGATTCCCGTGGCTTCGGTGAACGGTCCGATGACTTCCTCGGCCGAATGACCGGAATAGGTCAGCCAATTCAGGACCTGTTTGTCCGCCTTCGCCGGCCTGATCAGCATCGGCGCCGACAAAGCAACCGCGCCCGCGGCCACCCCCTGCCTAAGGAATTTACGTCGCGACCGGCTGCGCGGCGGTGTATTTTTGTTTCCAATCTTCTTCATCGATACCTCCTCTTTGCTGCGATCTGGTTTTGTCGATCGAAAAAGCTGTAGCGATGGACAGGCAGCAATTTATCTGATCTATAGGTTGTTTTTGATCGAATATTGAATGCAATTCAAATATGAATGGGCTATAAAATTTAGTCAAGCTCGAATTGGGACAATGAATCCATGAGTCTGCGAGAACGAAAAAAGGCGCGAACGAGAAAGGCCATTCTGGACGCCGCACATGATCTGCTACAGGTGAAACCGTATGAAGAAACGACCATGGAAGACATCGCCGAGCGCGCCGATGTCGGTGTCGGGACGACATACAACTATTTCCGCTCAAAAGGCGAAATGCTCCTCGCCCTGATCTCGGAGTCAGACGACCGTTATCTCGAGGAAGCCCAGGCCATGATCGCCGGCCCACACGGCCCGGCCATTGATGAATTGACGGACCTTATGGTTCTGGCATCAGAGTATTGCGTCGGACAACTTAGCAAATCTGTCTGGAAGCACGTATCGGCGGCAGCGCTGACCAATGCCGATTCCGCCTTCGGCCGTCAATATACGATCACCACGAAAAACCACGAAAACCTGGTGGTCGAACTCATGAAGTCCCTTGCCCGCGACAAGCAGATACGAAGCGACATGGATATCGAACTCGCCGCGCACTTCCTGTTTTCGATGAAATCGAAATTGTTCCTGGATTTCGTATCCGACGATGCCGTGACGCTGGATACACACCGGAATGAGGTGAGAAAGGGTGTGCAGTACTTTCTGGCCGGCATATATGCCGAGCAAAAGCAGGCCGAATTGAATTCGAGTTAGGCCGTCTCTTCGAGGATGAAATCCGCACCCTTCTCGGCAATCATCATGACGGTGGCATTGAGGTTCGCCGAAACCATTCGGGGAATTACCGACGCGTCGACGACCCGGACATTCTGCAAACCCTTGACGCGCAGGCGATCGTCGACGACGGCACTTGGATCATTGTCCGGACCCATACGGCAACTGCCCATCAGATGAAAAGTGCTGATGCCCCATTCCTTTGCGGACGAGAGAAGTTCCTCGTCGCTCTGAACATCCGCACCGGGTGAGTCTTCACCGTCCAAATAGGGTGCCAACGCTTTGGCATCGAACAACCGCCGCAGCAATTTCAATGCCGCGACGGTCTTTTGTCGATCGATCTCCTCGCGCAAATAGTTTGGCTGGATGCCAGGTTTATCGAAGGGATCGTTCGACCTGATGCGCACCCAGCCCCTGCTTTCGGGACGTTGAAACCATGCGGCGGCCGTGCAGCCCGGGTAGTCGTTCAGCAGTCCGTGCACGCCGACCTTGTAGCTGGCCGGCGTGAAGATGAACTGCAGGTCCGTGGCCCGCACATCTTCATCCGCGTGCCATGTTCCGTAAACCATGGACGGACTGAGCGACAAAATGCTGTCGCCACCCGACAAGTACTTTAACACTTCGCCCACGCGGCGGGACGGCTTCGCCCGCTCGTTCAGCGTCTCCACGCCCTTGACCCGCATGCTGATGCGGGGAGCGAAGTGATCCCGCAGGTTTTCGCCCACACCGTCCAGTTTATGCCGAACGGGAATGCCGAACCGGTCCAGCAGTTCGGGCGTGCCGACACCGGAGATCTGAAGAAGTTGCGGAGAATTGATGGCGCCGCCGGAGAGGATCACCTCCTTGCGCGCGTCGACCCGGACCGAAGGGCCGGCGCGTCCACCCTTGTTGTACGTCACCGCGGCCGCTCTATTGCCGTCAAACACCAGGCCGGTGACATGCGCTTGGGTGCGCACGGACAGGTTGCCTCGTTTTTTTGCCGGGTTCAGGAACGCCTTTGCCGAGCTGACGCGCAAGCGCCGATGGACCGTGCGCTGGACGTACGAGATGCCTTCCCGCGTCGCACCATTGTAGTCCGGGTTGCGTGGAATGCCGAGTTCGCCGGCCGCCTGGATGAAGGCGTCACACAGAGGGTGATCCACATCCAGATCGGTAACGGGCAATTCGCCGTCGCGGCCGCGGAACGCGTTGGCTTGTCCGCCGATGCGCCGCTCGCTGCGCTTGAAATAGGGCAGGACGTCGGCATAACCCCAACCGCGATTGCCGATCTGTGCCCAGGCATCGAAGTCCATGGGCTGGCCCCGGTTGTAGATGTGTCCGTTGATCGAGCTCGACCCCCCCAGCGTTTTGCCCCGGGGAAGCGCGATCACCCGGCCATCGAGGCTCGGAACAGGCTCTGAATCGAACATCCAATTTATCTTCGGATTCGTCAGGGTCTTGATGAAGCCGGCGGGGATATGGATGTAAGGATGCCTGTCGCGGGGCCCCGCCTCCAGCAGGCAAACCGTATGCTTGCCGTCGGCCGTCAGCCTGTTGGCCAAGATGCATCCGGCGGTACCCGCCCCGACGATGATATAGTCAAATTCCTCCGGCATTGACGCCTCCATCCTCAGGCGCCGATGACGTCGGCCCGATCGATCACGTTCTGCGCCATGCGGATCAAGGCGACATCGATCATCTTGCCTTCGTAGGTAACGGCTCCCAGTCCCCGCGCGGTGGCATCGTCATAGGCAGCCTTGATGGCACGCGCCTGTTCTATTTCCTCGGCGGAAGGAGAGAATATATCCTGCGCCGCCGCGACCTGATTGGGATGGATGGCCCACTTGCCGGTCGCCCCCAGCAACAACGCGCGGCGGCATTCCCTTCGATAGCCGTCGGGATCGTTGAAGTCGGGGTACGGTCCATCGACGGCGTCTATGTGATTGGCGCGGCAGGCGACGATGATGCGCTGACGTTGATAGTGCCAGATATCAGCGGGATAATCGCCGTCACCGGCCAGTTCGGCAAAAGGGATACCCTGGCTGGCCGAGTAGTCGCCCATGCCAAATATCATGGCTTCGAGCCGCGGGGTGGACGACGCGATTTCGTCCACCTGCACCAGCGCTTCCACTTCCTCTATCAGGCATTCCAGGCCGATGGATTTCGTCAGCCCCAGATCGATTTCCAGCTGCGTCAGCAGTTTGTCGACGAAAAGCACATCCGCCGGGCCCATGACCTTGGGCACCATGATCACATCGAGACGTTCCCGCGCGCCGGCAACGATGTCGATAATATCGCCGTAGCAGTAGCCGGAAGCGGGGTCGTTGACCCTGACGCAACGGGTGGTGTCGCCCCAGTCCAAGGTATTGAGGGCCTCGACGATCTTTTCGCGGGCCGGCTTTTTCTCTTCCGGTGTCACGGCGTCTTCCAGGTCGAGGAAGACATAGTCGACGTCCAGCCCGCTGGCCTTTTTCATCATTTTCTCGGAACTGCCCGGGACGGCCAATTGGCAACGGCGAAGGCGAAAGGGGCGATCTGTCTTCAACACGGCTAAAATCCTCCTGGCACGACGATCGTCGTCTTCACAACGTCAGGCGACGGCTCCGATTTCGTATAACTCTCGAATTTCCTGCTCCGAATAGCCGAAACCCGCCAGCACGCCGGCCGTGTCTTCTCCGAGGCGGGCCGCGCGGTGTCGGACGCCACTGGGGCTTTCCAGAAAATGGATGGGACAATTCACAATGCGCACGTCGCCGCCTTCGGGGCCCGGCTGTTCCACCGTGGCCAGCATGTTGCGTGCCGCCACATGGGGATCGGCAACGATATCGGCGGCGCGATTGACGGGACCGATGGGGATGATCCCGCCGAGCGTTTCCATGATCGATTCCTTGCTGCGGTCCCGGGTCCACCGGCCGACGATTTCATCCACTTCACGGCGATGGCGCACCCGGTCTTCGTTGGTCTTGTAGCGCGCGTCGTCCGCGAGCTCCGCGCGGCCCATCTTTTCGACGAGCTGACGCCAAAAATGATCGCGAGGACAGCCGATGGCGATGTGGCCGTCCGTTGCCGGAAACACGCCGAACGGCGATAGCAGGGGGTGACTGTCGCCTTCCGGCGCCGGGTTTTCGCCGAGATAGGAGTTCTGATAGATGATGCGTTCGCAGACGGCGAGAACGCTGTCATACATGCCGACATCCACGAATTGCGCCTCGCCGGTTCGCTGGACGCGGTGATGGGCCGCCAGCAGACCGACCGCCAGAAACAGGCCGGGCACGGTGTCGCCGATCCCCGCCCCCACCTTAAGGGGCGCGCCGCCCTTCGGACCCGTAATGCCCATGATGCCGCCCATGGCCTGGGCGACGACGTCAAAGGCCGGCCACCGTTCGTACGGGCTTTTTCCGGTACGGGCGTCGCCAAACCCACGCAGCGCGCCATACACCAGGCGCGGATTGAGTTCCTTGAGGTCCTCATAATCGAGGCCCAACCGCGACATCACGCCGGCCCGGTAGTTCTCGACAACGACATCGGCGTCGCGGACCATCCTACGGAACACGTTCTTTGCGGCTTCGGTTTTCAGATCAAGAACGATGCTTTGCTTGTTCCGGTTGATGGATTGGAAGTAACCGCCGAAACTTTTGCGGTCGTCGTCGCCGGGGAGACGTGCGGACGCGCGCACCATGTCGCCGTCGGGGGGCTCGATCTTGATGATCCGCGCGCCCAGGTCGCCCAGGATCATGGTGGTGTACGGCCCGGCCAGCATGGAAGTCAGATCAAGAACCACAAGGCCATCCAGGGGCCCCAGCGACGGAGGTCCACTCATGACGGCAGTTTTTGCCGGCGTTTCATAAGAACTTTCCGGTCGCCCTCGAACACCAGCACGTCGTTCTGGTTGACGCCGAAATGGCGGAACGTGACTATCCCGGCATCCCCACGATCCGAATTCTGTTTTTCGAGGACTTCGCTGTAGGCGTAGAGTGTATCTCCGTGGTGCACAGGCGCTCTCAGGCGGACGCGATCGAGACCGAGCTCGGCAATCACCTGCTCGCCCGTGTCCTGCCCGGCCAATCCCATCACCATCGAAAAGTTGACGCCGCCGTAAACCACGCGCGTCTGGAAGCCCGGCACGTCCGGCATGAAATCCTTCATGAAATGCTCATCGAAATGGGCCTGTGCCGTGTTCATCACCATGTTGGTGATCAACACGTTGTCCATCTCGGTTACGGTTTTGCCCCGGGCGTGGCGGATGACCTGCCCGACTTCGAAATCCTCGTAGTAATTGTTTGCCGACGTCAGTTCGGCGGTGCTGCGGTGCATGGTCGTGTCCTACCCGAACTGCTGTTCGAACGCGTCCGCAATGATCTGGCGATCCACGTCCGAGCGGCCGAGGATGTTGTCCGAGATGATGCGTTGCTGGATTTCGGATGTTCCCTCGAAAATCTTCGTAAGACGGGCATCCCGCCAATACCGTTCCACGGCAAAATGACGGGTGTATCCCGCGCCGCCATGAATCTGGATGGCTTCGGATGTCACTTCTTCGGCGATTTCGGAAGCGAAGTACTTGACCATGGAGGCCTCGCTGTCGCAGCGGCGGCCCGAATCGATTTCGGTGCAAACATGATGGAGAAGCTGCCTCGCCGCCTCGATCTTGGTGGCCATGGACGCGATCTTGAAACGGATGGCCTGAAATTCCGAAATTGGGCGGCCGAACTGCTGGCGTTCACGAACATAGTCTACGGAGTCGTCAAGTGCTCCTTGCGCCAGACCGATGGAGCGCGCCGCCGTGTGAGCGCGGGCCACATCCAGAAAGCGCGCCATCAGATAGAACGCTTTTCCTTCCACTCCCAACAGTTTGTCGGCAGGCACGCGGCAGTTTTCGAAGGAGAGTTCGAACGTTTTCCAGCCATGGTAGCCAATCTTCGGGATTGTCGCTCCCCGGCAATTGTCCGGCAGTTCGCCACGAGGCTTGTCGACCAAAAACGCGGAAATACCGAGGTGTCTTTTGTCCGCCGACGGCGGCGAGGCGGTGCGCGCAAAGACGACGATGGCGTCGGCGCCATCGGCAAAAGTGCACCAGTATTTGTTTCCGTTTATCAGCCAGTCGCCGTTGTCCTGGCGATCGGCCCGACAACTGATTGACGAAAGATCCGAGCCTGTCGCCGGTTCGGAGAGAGCGTAGGCCGTCAGATATTCGCCGGCGGCGACACGGGGCAATAACGCCTTCAACTTTTCTGTGTCGCCCCGTAAGCCGTCGGACAGAACCCCGGTATTCGCCCGCGCGATCAGGGAAGCCACGGACATCCAGCCGCGCGAGAGCTGTTCCGCAACCAGGCAATACTCAAAAGAACCGAGTCCCAGGCCTCCGTGCTCTTCCGGAATGGTGATACCGAAAAAGCCCAGGTCGGCCATTTTCCGGATGACATGGTCCGGAATGCTTCCTTCAACCGGATCGAGTTCGTTGGCGACCGGCAGAACCTCTTCCTCGGTGAAGCGGCGGGCCGTGTCGCGGATCATACGCCGCTCTTCGGTCATATAGCCGGCACGGACGGCGGGATCGGGACTACCGCTCATGGTCTTTTCCTGACAAGGTTGGCGCGCTGAAAGGTAATGACGGGTTCGGCGGCCTCGTTTATGCCGGTGGTCTTCCACGTGACAATGCCGAAGCCCGGTCGATTTTCGGTTTCACGGCATGCGAGAACACGGGATGAGGCGTAGACGGTCTCCCCGACCAGAACCGGCCGCAGATATACGAGATCGTCGACTCCCAGGAACGGGCCTCCGATCTCGGACAATTCCTCCACCGACAATCCAAATACGGTGTTGAACAACAGAAGGGGGCAAACCACGGAGCGGGCATGACCTTCGGCACGCGCGTAGTCGCTGTTGGTGTAGATCGGGTTGTAGTTCAGCGTCAGCACCGTAAACAGCGTATTGTCGCTCTCGGTAATCGTTCGCCCCCAGTGATGGACAAATTCCCGACCAACCGAGAAATCTTCGAAATGGTTGCCGCGCGACCAGGTCACGGCGCGCTCCTTCAACCTGTTGACGACGGTGTCAGACATATGGCGTCACCACGGATCCAGCGGGTCAGAGCCTGATGGTGACACATTTGAGATGTGTATAGTGGTGCAGGGCTTCGATCCCTTTTTCCCGCCCGTATCCACTTTGCTTGAAACCGCCCAATGGCGTTTCCACACCGCCGGCGGAGTACTCGTTGACGTATACCTGGCCCGCCTCCACGGCGGCGGCCACGCGGTGCGCCCGGCCAAGATTTTGCGTCCAGATTCCGGCCGCCAGGCCGTAGTTGGTATCGTTGGCAATGGCGATCGCGTCCGCTTCGTCTTCAAAAGGAATTACGACCAGAACCGGACCAAATATCTCCTCCCGGGCGATACGCATGTCGTTGGTGACGTCGGTATAGACCGTCAAAGGCAAGAACCAGCCGTCTCCCCATTCGGGCTTCTTCTCTGCCACGCCACCCATTGCGACCGTGGCGCCTTCTTCCCGGGCGATGTCAAAAAAGTATTGCACGCGTTCATATTGTGCGCGGGTCGTCAACGCGCCAACGGCGGCCGCCTCGTCGGGGCCGACGTCGACCTCCCCGAGCGCCGCGACAAGCCTGTTCACGAACTCATCCGCAATATCGCGCTGCACCAGCAAGCGCGTGCCGGCGAGACAAATTTGGCCGGCGTTGAGCACGAACGCCCGTACCGCTCCGGTTACCGCCTCATCGAAATCGGCGTCATCGAACACGATGTTCGGCGACTTTCCCCCGAGTTCCAGGGTCAGGGGGATAATCCTGTCGGCGGCAATTTTGCCGATTTCCTTGGCTGCCCGTATCGAGCCCGTAAACGCCACCTTGCGAATGTCCGGATGGGAAACGATGGCTGATCCAACTTCGTCGCCGGATCCCAGCACCACATTGAGCACGCCCGCCGGCAGGCCACATTTCAGAGCCAGGCGGGCCAGTTCGATGGTGCTGCCGGAAGTGAATTCAGAAGGCTTGGAGACGACCGCGTTGCCTGCCGCCAGGGCCGGGGCAATACCGCGTGCCGCCTGGTTCAAGGGTGCGTTCCAGGGCGTTATCACCCCGACGACGCCATAAGGTTCCCGCCGCGTGTAGGAGTGATAGGCTTCGCCCAGGCCAATTGTCTCACCTTGGAAAACGTTGCACATACCGCCATAGAATTCGAAATACTGAGCCGCGATTTCGATTTCCGCTTTGGCTTGCCATGTCGGCTTGCCGGTTTCGGCACGTTCCGTTTCACAGAGCTTGTCGATGTTGGCGCGAATTTCCCGGGCGATCTCCGTCAGGATGCGGCCCCGTACGATTGGCCTGCGCCCCCGCCACTCCGGCAGGACCGCGGCCGCTGCAGCGATCGCAATGTCGACTTCGCGGGACGATCCCGCGGCAACATGTCCTTCCTGGCGGCCACTGCATGGGTTGAATACCGCCAGATGGCGATCCCCCGCGACGTCCTTGCCGTCAATGAAATGGTTCCATTGTGTTGCCATGGGCACTTTCCCCTGCGGACGGTGTCGCCTCTTCTGCTCCCGCAATCGCCCGGGAGCATATTTTCGGACTTGAAAACGGGTCAACATTATTTCACATATGTGTAGGTATAATTCACATATGTGATGAATATCGGTGGGAAGGATTCGAAATGGCGGGAAGCGTCGTTAAGTCCGCTGGCCGGGCGATGCGGATATTGGAGATCCTCGACGCCGCGGGAAAGGATCTGCGCGTGTCCGAAATTGCGGCGGCCGTGGGTATCCCACAGTCCAGCGCGTCACTACTGATCAAAAGCCTCAGGACGTTGGGGTTTTTGGATTTCGATCCGGATTCGCGAACCTATCGGCCATCCGTGCGCGTCGCCATGCTGGGAACATGGGTGCTGGGTAATCCGACCGGGACGGCGGATGTACTGAACGCCATGCGACGTGTCCACGAGGAGACCGGGCAGACGGTGGCCCTGGTGGTGCAACAAGGCTTGCGCGCGCAATATGTCAACGTCATCGAATCAACGGAGATCCTGCGCATGATCATCAATCCCGGCGTCTCCCGCCCGATCCACATGACGGCGACCGGGATTGTCATGCTGGCGCGGAAGTCGGACGACGAAATCAAGCGCATTCTCAACCACGCAAATGCCATCAATACCGACCCCCGCCACAAAGCCGTCGGACGCGACGTTTTTGAAAAGGTCAATCAGGCCAGAAAGGACGGGTTTTTCCTGTCCGACGGTATCTATACGCCGAATGCCGGCATGCTGGCCGTATATCTGGACCTGGGGGCAAACAGCCGCCCCATGGCGTTAGGTATTGGCGGCCTTTCCGATATTTTCAAAGGAAACGAACAGTCATTTCTGAAATCCCTTACGAGCGCATTGGACGAAATCGGGAAATGAACAGAAATGAAGCTTCGGGCGACTGGACGTTGGTTCAAACCGGGAGTAGGAATCGAACCTGCGACCTTCAGGTTATGAGCCTGACGAGAGAAAGCTCAATTTCGTTCTATATCAATAAGTTACCACTGAACCTAGGCGGATGTATTTCGATTGTGCCGCATGTAGTTATCGCGGGTCCCTGGGTAAATACGTGATTTCTTGACACTCAACGCGTTTTTGATCGTTGATAAGGAATCTTTGAGGGACTCGCCAAGAACGGGCTCAAGGTCCCATACCGCGCGAAGACATCAATCCCGCCTCCGCAAACGATCGGTCGCCGCTTTCCACAGTCGACGGACACGATACAAGAAATATCTTATGTTTTCACATTCAAACCCTAATTCCGCTCCCGTCCAAATTCCTGGGTTTGCTATCGCGCGTGGACCGGGATGCCCTTGACGTGTTTCGAGGTTTTGAATTGTACGACCTAATCGCCAGTTTTTGTCACGCAAAAAACCTTGGCGGCGATCTTCCAGTCTCCGTGCCTTTTTACCAAAATCAAATAGTCGCGAAAGTAGCGTGGTTGCACCGCGCAGTCGACTTTTGCCAGGGCCGTCATCGGGCCACTCTGATCGATCATCTGAATCACGCCATGTCTTGGATATCCTTGCGATTTCGGGCTTTCTCTCCCTGCCACCGCTTCGGCGTAAGCGTCGCGGGTCATGTGTACCAGTGTCCCGTCCGCCATTGGACAAATCAGATCGCATTCCGATAGGAACACTTCATCGATTGCATCGACATCTGCTTCGTGCAGGAAGGTGAAATATCGCTCCAGTAGCGCACTTATCGCTTCGAAATCAGTCATTGCAGCCATCCAATTCGCGGCGCGCGGTGAGCCTCCCGTCAAGCCGCATTCATGCCCCCGAGACACACATATTTGGTTTCCAAATACTCCTCGATGCCCTCGGTGCCACCCTCCCGTCCGAGGCCCGACTGCTTGACGCCGCCGAACGGCGCCATCTCGGTCGAGATGATGCCTTCGTTGGCGCCGACCATGCCGTAGTCCAGCGCTTCGGCGACACGGAACACGCGCTGCACGTCGCGGCTGTAGAAGTAGGCAGCGAGGCCAAATTCGGTGGCGTTGGCCATTGCGATGGCCTCGTCCTCGGTGTCGAAGCGGAAGAGTGGTGCGACCGGGCCGAATGTCTCCTCGCGTGCCACCGCCATATCGGCGGTGACGTCGGTGAGCACGGTCGGTTCATAAAACGTGCCGCCCCTGGCATGAGGCCGGCCACCGCAGACCAGATGCGCACCCTTGCCGAGCGCGTCGGCAACGTGCGCCTCGACCTTGTCCAGCGCGGCGTCATTGATCAGTGGCCCCTGGCTGACACTCGGATCCGCGCCGTCGCCAACGGTCAAGGCGGAGACCGCCTCGGCCAACTTTTTGGCGAAGGCGTCGTAAACCCCGGCTTGGACCAGAAAGCGGTTGGCGCAGACGCAGGTTTGGCCGCTGTTGCGGTATTTCGAGGCCATGGCGCCGGCGACCGCCGCGTCCAAATCCGCGTCGTCGAAAATGATGAACGGCGCGTTTCCGCCCAGTTCCATCGACACCCGCTTGACCGTGTCGGCGCATTGGCGCAGCAGGATTTTGCCGGTGGCGGTCGAGCCGGTAAAGGAAAGCTTGCGCACGGCCGGACTAGCGCAAAATTCCCGGCCGATCTCGACACCCGACGCGGCGGTGATCACATTGAGCACGCCCGCCGGCAGACCGGCCTCGGCCGCCAGGTCGGCCAGCGCCAGCGCCGAGAGCGGTGTCGCTTCCGCCGGCTTGACAACCATGGTGCAGCCGGCCGCGAGCGCCGGCCCGGCCTTCCGCGTGATCATGGCGATCGGGAAATTCCACGGCGTGATCGCCGCACAGACACCCACCGGCTGCTTCAGGGTCAGTGGCCGCCTACCCCCTCCGGGCGACGGTATCACCTCGCCATAGACCCGTTTGCCCTCCTCGGCGAACCACTGGATGAACGAGGCGCCATAGGCGACCTCGCCACGGGCTTCGGCCAGCGGCTTGCCGCATTCGGCCGTGACCACCGCGGCCAAATCATCGGTATTGGCGAGGATCAAGTCGTGCCAGCGCGTGAGCACCGTTGCGCGCTCTTTAGCGGAAAGCCCGCGCCATGCGGGTAACGCCGCCTCGGCGGCGACGATCGCCGCGCGCGCATCTTCGGCGCCCATGTCCGGAACGGTGGCGATCGTCGCGCCGCTGGCCGGATTGACCACATCGTAAGTGCCGCCGTGTCCGGCGCTGTGCCAGGCGCCGGCGATAAAAGCATCTGTTCTGATCAAGTTCATCTCGGCAAGACTCTCCGGCTCGGAGCCGGAGCCCCGTTCGGTCTCGAAAACAAAAAAACGGGGCACCGACGCACCCGGCGCCGGCACCCCAGCGAGTTGACAGGGAGGGTTATTCCTTCGGTGAGCGCCGGCCGACCGTCCGCCAGCACAGTGGTAGCACGGCCGCCGCCAGGGCGAGCTTGGTCAGGTCGCCGAGCAGGAAGGGCGTCAGGCCCCATTCCAGAATCGGCTTGTCCCAGCCGTACAGCGCACCCAGCCACAGCAGGCCCGGCACGTAGATCGCCACGTTGCCGAGCAGCATCGCCAGCGCCGTGGTGGCGACGTTGCGGTCCCAGCCGCGCTCCGCCAGGTAGCCGACCAGCGTCGCCGCCAGCACGAAGCCAAGCAGATATCCACCGGTACCGCCAAGCATGTAAGCGAGACCGATTCCCTTCTCCGGCGTACCGGCGAGTACGGGTAGGCCGGCGGCGCCCTCGAGCAGATAGAGCAGCAGGGTGGCGCCGGCCAGGCGCCATCCGTAGGCCATGCCGAGGCCGAGCACGACCAGGGTCTGCAAGGTCATCGGCACCGGATAGAACGGCACCTGGATCTTGGCTGACAGCGTCAGCAAGGCGGTGCCGACCACAGCCAGTAGAGCTTGACGCATCAGGGAATCGCGGGAGGGCGACCAAAGTGTCGCCGCAAGCGTGGTGTTCATGCGGAAATCCTTTCCTTTTCATCTGCCGTGGCCAGCGCGGCGCGCAGGTCGGCGAGCATCTTGCGCCGGGCGTGCCGGGCCGCCAGCGCCGTGTCCATGTCGACGGCGACGAAGCGCGCCGGGGTGTGCGGTTGCAGTTGTCCGATTAGGTCCATGTCGGCCGAGATCACTGTGCCGACCATGAAGTAGCCACCGCCCGACACCGCATCCCGGTGCAGCACGATCGGCTCGGTGCCGCCGGGCACCTGGATCGAGCCGTAGGGGTAGCAGCCGTCGACGATGTTGGACGGATCCGAGCCGGCGCCAAAGGGCTGTTCACGCTTGACGAAGGCGAGCGGCTCACCGCCCCTGAATCGGTAACCGATGCGATCGGCTTCCGGCGCCACCGCCCAGGTGTCGGCGAGAAACTGCGCCTGCGACTCTTCGGTCAGCCGGTGCCAGTAGATGTCCGGCAGCATACGCAACTCGACCGGATCGCCGGGCCCGCGGCGCAACGCCTCGGGCACGCGGCGGCCGGCGCGGATGTTCGGTCCGGCGTCGCCCACCGGCAGCGTATCGCCGGCGGCCAACGGACGACCCTCGAAACCACCGAGAGCCCCCAGCGCATAGGTCGAACGGCTGCCCAGCACCACCGGCACGTCGATGCCGCCGGACACGGCGACATAGCCACGCGCGCCCGACTTGAGAAAATCGAAGCTGAGCGTTTGCCCGGCCTTGACCTCGAACGAGGTCCAGGTGTCCTGCACCTCGCCGTCGATCTTGGGCGGCAGCTCGGCGCCGGTCACGGCGACGACGGCGTCCTCGGTGAACGCGAGTTCGGGCCCCATGAAGACGGCTTCCAGCGCCGCCGCGCCCTCGTCGTTGCCGACCAGCAGGTTGGCGGCGCGCAGGGCGAAGCGGTCCATGGCGCCGGAGAGCGGGATACCCAGGTGATAGAAACCGGGTCGGCCCAGGTCCTGGACAGTGGTCGCCAGGCCCGGGGATTTGACCTTAATCGCCATTGAGAGCCTCCATCAGCTGCTGGTTGGTGCCGTCGACGTCCGCCTGGAAAGCGTCGAGCGAGAAGTCAACAGGCCGGATCGTCGGCGCGAAGCGGCCGGCCTCCACCTCCGCCACGGTGGCATCGTAGGCCTCGCGGTCGATCGGCTTGAACTTGACGATGTCGCCCGGCTTGAAGAAGACCATGAAGTCGCGGAGGTAGCTGATCTCCTGCGCCGGGTCGTAGATCGGCATCGGCGTGATGCCGAACATCTGGTAGCCGCCGGCGCCGCGCACCGAATAGATACACGAGAAGCAGCCGCCGTAGCCGACGGTCAGCTTCGGCGTGTCGGTGCGCGGACGCAGGTATTTGGGCACCTCGATCTGCCGTTCGCGCTCGACCATCTGGTACATGAACGGCAGCCCGGCGACGAAACCGACCATGGTCACGAACCAGGGCGAGCCGTGGTGCGCGGCGATGAACGCCTCGACCGAGTCGTAGCCGTTGATGCGCGCGGCGTAATCCAGGTCGGTGCCGTCCGGGTCCTGGTGCCGCTCGCGGAAGCGCATAAGCGTCTCGTTCGTCCAGGGGTCCCGGTAGTAGACCGGGATCTCGATGATCCGCGTCGCAATGGTGTGATCGGCGTGCTCGGCCGCATCCTCGATCTTTTTCAGTTCGGCCAGCATGTCGCCGGGCGCGATGACGTCCGGGTCGAACTTGATCTGGAACGAGGCGTTGGCGGGGCAGATCTCGGTAACCCCATCGATGCCCTGCTCGCGCACCGCGTTGGTCATGGAGAGGCTCTTGAAGAAGGCGTCCAGCGACATCTCCTCGTCGACCTCGACGAAGATGTGTTCGTCGCCGCCGAAGGCATAGCGTGTGTGCATATCCGTCTCCCTAGTTCACTGCGTCAGCCGCGCCGCATTGTCAGCCAGCCAACCTTCCAGCCATTTGGTGTCGAATGCCCCCGCACGAACGCTTGCATCGTCTGCAAGTGCACGGAACAACGGCTTGGTGGTGATGACACCGTCGACATTGAATTCGTCGAGCGCCCGCTTCATGCGATCGATTGCGGATCCGCGGTCGTGATCCCAAACGATCAGTTTGCCGAGCAAGGAGTCATAGAACGGTGGGATGGCATAGCCCGGATAGATCATTCCGTCGAACCGGACGCCCGGACCGCCAGGCATGGTCAGACCATTGACGATGCCCGGGAACGGCATGAAATCCTTGGACGGATCTTCGGCGTTGATGCGCACTTCGATCGCATGCCCATTGATCTGGATCTCGTTCTGATCGACGGTCAACTTCTTGCCACCTGCGATCGCGATCATTTCCCGGATTAGGTCGATTCCGGTGATGAATTCCGACACCGGATGTTCGACCTGGATACGGGTGTTCATCTCGATGAAATAGAACTCCCGGGTGTCATCGTCGTACAGGAACTCGACGGTTCCGGCACCGCGATAGCCGACGGCTTCGGCAAGCTGGACCGATGCGCGACACATTCGGTCGGCGACATCCCGCGCGAGCGTGGCTGACGGGGCTTCCTCCCAAACTTTCTGGCGGCGTCGCTGAAGAGAGCATTCCCGTTCGAACAGGTGTACGGCCCGTTCACCGTCCCCAAGCACCTGAACTTCGATATGGCGCGATTTCCCGATAAGCTTTTCGATGTAGAGACCTCCATCACCGAAGGCCGCCAGCGCTTCCGCACCGGCCTGAGGTGCAAGGCGATCGAATTGCTCGAGGTTCTCGACAACTCGGATACCGCGACCGCCGCCGCCGGCGGCAGCCTTGACCATGATGGGGAAACCCGTGGCCTCGGCAATGCTTCTGGCCTCTGCCAGGTCATCGATCCGCCCCGGGCTGCCAGGCACGATGGGCACACCCGCCGCAGCCGCGGTCCGCCGCGCGGCGACCTTGTCACCCATGGTGCGGATTGTGTCACCGGACGGACCTATGAACACCATGCCCGCCGCTTCGACGGCATCGGCGAATTCGGCGTTTTCAGCAAAGAACCCGTAACCGGGGTGCACCGCGTCAGCGCCTGTGTCCCTCGCCGCGGCCAGGATCGCTGCCGTGTTGAGGTATGACTTGGCCGCCTGGGGCGGACCAATGTTGACGGCGACGTCGGCCATTTTGACGGCCAGCGACTCCAGGTCGGCTTCCGAATGGACTTGAACGGTTCGAATTCCCAGTTCCCGAGCGGCCCGAATGATGCGGACCGCGATCTCGCCACGGTTGGCCACCAGGATCGTATTGATAGGCATCCTACGTCTCCCTGACCGAGCCTTTACCCGATCTCCATAAGAGGCTGTCCTGCGTTCACCGCCTCGGCGTCCTCGACGAGAATGGCGATCACGGTTCCCGCCTTGTCGGCCTTGACCTCGTGAAAGGACTTCATGACTTCGACAAGGCCTATGACGTCTCCAACAGCGACTGTACCGCCCTTGGTCACATATTCGGGTTGGTCCGGAGATGGCCGGCGGTAAAAGGTCCCTGGCAAGGGCGAGAGAATTTGCGTATCAGACATATTGTTTCTTTCCCTTTTCCTCGATGTGGACTGGAGCCATTCAGTCCTGCATGTTGGCCATGATGCGCAGGCGCGCCTGGTCGGCGATCACGGCGATGATCAGCAGTGCGCCGATGACCACTGTCTGCAGGTAGGATTCGATGCGCGCCAGGTTCATGCCGTTCTGCACCAAGCCGATGAACAGCGCCCCCAGCACCACGTTCTCCAGCCGGCCGACACCGCCGCGCAGGCTGACCCCGGCGATGACGCAAGCGGCGATGGATTCGAGCGGCATGGCGGCGCCGATGTTGGCCTCGCCGGTATCCAGCCGCGCCGTCAGCAGCATGCCCGAGACGGCGGCGACGCCGCCGCAGATCAGGTAGGCGAGAAACAGGTTCAGCCGCGTGTTGATGCCCGATAGGCCGGCCGCCTTGATGTTGCCGCCGACGGCGTAGAAGTAGCGCCCCAGCCGTGTCCAGTTGAGCAGCAGGTACAGGAGCGCGATCAGCATGATGCCGACGAACACCGGTGCCGGCAGGCCGAGCAGATGGCCAAAGCCGAACACGTCACCGAACTCGGCCGGCATGCCGTAGACGGGGGTGCCGCCGGTCATATAGAGCGCGATGCCGAAACCGACCGAGGACATGCCCAGCGTCATCATGAACGGCGACACGCCGAACATGGCAACGCCGATGCCGTTGCAGGCACCGATCAGGGCGCCGGCGGCGATGCCGGCCATGATGCCGAGGGTGACGGCGAACCAGATCGCATCCGGTATGGCGGCATAGGTAGCGGCCATGGCGGTGGCGCCGACCACCGAGGTCAACGCGATAATGGTGCCGACCGACAGGTCGAAGCCCCCGGTCAGCAACGCGAACATTTGCCCCACCGCGACCAGGGTCAGGTAGGACGACTGGCGCACCACGTTCAGCAGGTTGCGGCCCGAGAGGAAGTTGTCGGAGATGGCGGTGAATACGACCACCGCGATCAGCAGCAGGAACGGCAGCACCCCCAGGCGCACGAACATCAGCTGCAGATAATACATCGGGCCCTTGCTCGGTTCGGCATCCAAAGCCGCGACATCGGCGGCCGCATGGCTGGCTTGCGGATCGGCGGGCATGTCAGGCGGCCTCCTTGTCGAAGAAATTGCGCAGCACGTTCTCCTGCGTGATGGCGTCGCCGGTCAACTCGGCCTGCAGCCGGCCGCGGTGCATCACGTACAGGCGGTGGCTGAGGTGCAGCACCTCGGGCAGGTCCGACGAGATGACGATCACGGCGGCACCCTGCTCGCAGAGCTCGGCGATGAATTTGTAGATCTCGACCCGGGTGCCGACGTCGACGCCGACGGTGGGCTCGTCGAAGACGTAGAGTTTGACGTCACGGGTCAGGCACTTGGCCAGCAGCACCTTCTGCTGGTTGCCGCCGGAGAAGTGGTCGACCTCGCGCTCGATCTTCAGCGGATGCAGCTGCAGCCGCGTTGCCAGGTCGAGCGCCCTCTTCCACTCGACGCGGCGGCGCAGCAGGTTCCATTTCTGGAACGCCGGCAGGTGCAGCGACGGCAGTGTGATGTTTTCGCGGCAATTGCGGATCATCACCAGGCCCTCGGCGCGGCGGTCGGGCGGGCTGTAGAAGAAGCCGCGGTCGAGCATGTCGCGGGTCGAGGCGCCGGTGACGTCCTCGCCGTCGAAGGTGACGCGGCCGGCGGCGACCTCCTCGAGCCCGAAACAGGCGCGCAGCAGCTTCGATTTTCCGGCGCCGACCAGACCGGCGAGGCCGACGACCTCGCCCCGTCGCGCGTGGATCGAGACGTCGTCGACCCGCCGGTCCTCGGTGGTCAGGTTGTCGATCGACAGCAGGGTCTCGGCCGGCGCGTTCGCGATGTCGGGAAAGATCTGGTCGATCACCCGCCCGGTCATCAGGCTGACCAACTGGTCCTCGCTGGTCGCGGCGGCATCGACGGTGTCGATGTGGCGACCGTCGCGCAGCACCGTGATGCGATCGGCGATGCGGCGGATCTCGGCCATGCGGTGGGTGATGTAGATGATGCCGACGCCCTGCGCCTTGACCTGCGCGACCAGCTCGAACAGGCGGTCGGTTTCACGTTCGGTCAGCGAGGCGGTCGGTTCATCGAGAATGAGCACGGAAAGCCGGGAGCGGAAGGCCTTGGCGATCTCGACCATCTGCTGCTCGGCGCGCGACAGGTACGCAACCTTCTGCTTCGGCTTCAAGGGAAAGCCCAGACGGGCGAGGATGCGCTCGGCCTCTTCGTGCAGGGCGCGGCGGTTGAGCAAGCCGCGCGTGGTTTGCTCGTCGCCGAGGAACAGGTTCTGCTCGACGTTGAGCTGCTCGACCAGCGAGAATTCCTGGAACACGGCACTGATGCCCAGGCTGCGGGCGTGGTGCACCGAATGCAGCTCGACCGGTTGGCCGCGGAAGCGGATCTCGCCATCGCTCGGTTCGTACACCCCGGCGATCATCGAGATCATGGTCGACTTGCCGGCACCGTTCTCGCCGAACAACACGTGCACCTCGCCGGGCTGCAGTTCAAAGGAGACGTTGTCGAGGGCGAGCACACCGGGGAAGCGCCTACTGACCCCGCATAGCTCCAGGAGGGGCGCGTTCTCCGCCGCCGTATCAGCGGAGAACGCTTTGTCAGAATGAAAAGGAGCCGGTGTCATCGTGACAATCCCCCAGGGAGAACCAAGACTGGTTCAGTTGACCGTGAACGTCGGCTTGAAGCTGTCGGGCGCCAACGACGAATTGCGGTCGAACGTGTTCACGTTGCCGCCGTCGATGACGTAGAGCTTCGGCCCCACGTGCTTCTGGTAGTCCTTGCCCTCGAGGATGCGCACAGCCTGGTCGATGGCGATGCGGCCCTGGATCACGGTCGAGTCGGTCGGCGCGGCCATGATCTGACCCCGCTTGATGCCGCGATAGACACCCGGCGTGAAGTAGTAGGACATGATCTTGACCTTGCCGAGCAGGCCGCGCGAGCGCAGCAGTCCGACGGCGGCCTCGGCGGTGACGGCGGTGCCGATCACGTATTCGATGTCCGGATGCGCCTCCAGCGTGTCTTCGACCAGCTTGAGCTGTACTTCCTTGCCGGTGTCGCCGTACTTGGTCTCGACCACCTCGACGGCGCTGCCCATGACCGCCTTCTGGAAACCGGTGTTGCCGGCCTCAACCCAGCCCGCGCCGGGAGGTCCGGGGAACCAGGCGACCTTGACCGCCTTGCCGCCGGCCGGATGCTTCTTGGCCACGTACTCGCCGGCCTTGAAGCCCATTTCGCCGAACGAGACCAGCGATTTCGCCGACAGTTCCTTCGACGACATGCCATTGATCACGTCGATCACCGGGATGCCTTTGCTGCGGACTTCCTTGACCAGGTTGTTCATGCCGTCGAACGAGATCGCGCCGATGACCACGGCGTCGGCGCCGCTGGCGACGCAGTCCTCGATCTGCGAGATCTGCTTGTTCAGGTTGGTGTAGCCGCCGGCCTCGACCAGTTGCATCTTGACGCCCAGGCGGTTCGATTCGTCGACCACGCCGTAGTTCACGGCGGTCCAGTAGGCGTCCTTCATGTGCGGGAAGGAGACGCAGATGTCCCACTTCTTCTCGGCCTTGGCCAAGGGCGTGTATTCGACGTTCTTTCGAGGCCCTTCCATGTTGAAGGCGTCGGTCCAAACGTCCACCGTCATGGGATACCAATCGGCGGCATCAGCCGCTTGCATCCCAAAAACAAGAGAAGTCAGGCCGATGCCGATTTTGACGATGTTGGCGCGGTGTCTCACGTTCATTCTCCCATTTACGTATCCAGGCGTTTCCATGCCGAACAATTCAGGCATGCGCCTCTTGCTGCCACGGCGGAGCGGCATGCTCCATCCGCTGAATTCAATCTGCATTGGCGGGAAAATTTTGGAAAACATTGATTTCTTCAACGTGACATCGATTTTATTTAACTCACAAAACCTGAACCTGCGAGGGCCCATTATCAAGTGCCCACGTGCACCTCGTCTCGGCACCTCATCGAACAGATCGGAATTCGTGGTGGAGTCTCCCGGCGGAACCGAACTCGGCGCCGTCGCGTATTCTTGTCGCTCCACCGGATAGCCTTATGGACGAACCATCGATGCGCCACACGCGTCACAAATCAATTCGCGCGTCGCCACCGGTGGTGAAATTCGTGGACGCCAGAAAAGAACGACAGGATGGGACACCCGCCTTCGTGGAGGAGCCGGTGTAGTCGTCTCGGCGATTTCCGGACGATTGGATTCTTGCCCTGTTTCGAGACCCGAACAGACAGGCCCACGTCGTATCGTCAAGCTCTCGAATTTGGAATTAGTCGACCGAACAGCGGCAGCGAAATTCAGCCGCCCAAGTGCTGCCTCAATGCATTGAAACCTGCCTCATACACGCTTTCCAGTGCGGTTTTCATGTCTTCGGTCTGGCCGGTCTCCGCGTCGAAATCCGCGAACCATTCGATCACACTATGTCCCTCGTCCGCCTCGCTCACTTTGATCGTGCCGAGATAACGCGTGATTGGCAGTTCGGTCATGGTAATTGAGTAACGCATCGTCCACTGCTCGTTGTCAAAAGCCTCGAGAGACTCGACCAACGGCGACCCGTCCGACAATTTCATAACACGTGAATTGCTGACACTGTCGAAATCGCTTTCGGCGAAGGCCGGATGCCAGCCTGGAAGATTATTGAAACCTCGCACGATGTCCCAGACATCACTCGCGGACGCTTCGAGCGTCGCGGAAGAGTACGCTTTGGCCATGATTTGATCCTCATGCTGTCCGACGTCGTTCTATCCGAGGGGCATGGCGTCGTCGGCTTAAGATGGTGATAGGCGTGCGATCGATGACCATAAAAGCCATCGATTCGACATTCACCCGATCTAAATTCGGAAAATCTTGATTCTATTCTCCAGTGCCCAATGACAGTTGAGGCAGGAAAGGCAAACCGGCCGGCAACCGTGATGTCACCACCTCCGTCGAGCAAACGGTAACGGTACAGTGGTGTTCGCGGTCGCCCCGATGAGCCCTGGCGCTGCTATCTCAGCGCAGCCGTCAGCGCCTCGGCGGCAGCGATCGAGCCTGGTGTGTCCGAGTGGACGCAGATAACGTCGAAATCGATTTGCACATCTTCGCCGTCTACGGTGTCGACAACGCCGTGCTCGATCGCTTTCAGGCAGCGACTGATGACTTGCTCCGGCGTCACTTTCGGAGGCTGGCGCTGGATGATCAATTGTCCGTTGCTGCGATAATTCAGGTCGGCATACAGCTCGGCCACGAATTCGATTCCACGCTCCTTGTAGACGCGCTCATGTTCGGTATTGGCCATACCGAAAAGCGGAACCCCAAAGAGTTCGGCAACATCGGCAATCGCATTGGCGACACCCTCATCACGGGCCGCGACGCCATAAAGCGCGCCGTGAGGTTTGATGTGATTTAGCGCCATGTCGTGCAAGTCCAGGAAGCCCTTCAACGCGCCAACCTGAAAAATCAGCAGATCACGAAGCTCCTCTCGCTCGATTTTCATCTCTCGCCGCCCAAAACCCTGCTTATCGGGATAGGAGGGGTGCGCGCCAACACGTACCCCATTGTCCTTCGCCAGTTTCACGGTGTGATGCATGACAACCGGATCTGAGGCATGAAAGCCGCAGGCCACATTGGCGATGTTGATATGCTTCATCATCTCAGCGTCGTCGCAGACCCTGTAGATCGAAAACCCCTCGCCCATATCGCAGTTAATTTCGGCCTTCATTACTTTCTCCTCGATTCATCGCCCACGAAAATTTCAGCTCTGTACTAGAATTCTGATTTTCCGAAATCACAGAAAACGGGGATGATTGTTATCATCATCCGTATTTCTTCGGAATTATTTGATTAATCCAATGAAATTCGGATCATTCAAGTATTACGATGCCGTCCGAATTAGACAAATCATTTTTGGTTGAATTTGAATTCGATATTATTTAAATCTCGAATTCGTAATTCTCCATATCCGGATTCTCACAGGAGGACGGGTTGATTTCCCTTCGCCAGATCAAATATTTCATCACCGTCTGCCAGGTGAGAAAGATCAACGTCGCGGCTTCACAGCTCAACGTTTCCGCGTCCGCGGTGAGCAGCGCCATCAAGGATTTGCAGGACTTGGTCGGCGTGAAGCTAATCGAACGGCACCGGCGCGGCGTGTATCCGACACCGGAAGGCCAGCGTTTCCTGCGTCACTGCAACACAATCATGGCTTCTGTCGCCATCGCGTTGGAGGACATTCCCAGGAACAAGCTGACCGTGACCGGAAAACTGAGCCTGGGCGTGACGGTGACGATTGCCGGTTACTTCCTGAGTTCGCCCTTGGCCCGTTTCAGCCGTGCCTACCGCGGCATCGATATCGAAATTCTTGAGTACGACCGCGTCGAACTGGAAAACAAATTGATTGAGGGAGAGTTGGATATCGCCCTGATGTTGGTTTCGAACTTGGGCCAAGCCGATAAGCTCTCCTCCGAAACCCTGATAAGATCCCCCCGCCGCCTGTGGACCCAGGCGGGTCATAGGTTGTCGGGCAAATCCGTCGTGAGCCTACTGGATGTGTCCCGCGAACCCTATATTCAATTGATGATCGACGACGCGAAACGCACGACCCAAACCTATTGGGCGGAGTACGGTGTTGAACCAAACATCCAGTTCGCGACCCAGTCCGTCGAGGCCGTTCGCTCGATGGTGGCCTCCGGGCGTGGCGTCACTATCCTGTCGGACATGCTTTTCCGTCCTTGGTCGCTCGAAGCCGAACGCATCGAAAGCATAGACCTCAAGGAGGCCGTACCACCGATGGACATCGGCTTGGCATGGAGTCCCAACAAGCCGATGTCCGATCAGGCGCAGGCATTCCGGGAATACTGTCGCACCGAAGTGACGCTCCGCAACATCACCTCCCTGGTCGGTGGCGAAGAGCTAGATTGAACAGCTTGGCTGCGGTCATTCGGCCGGCCGGCTGCGCACCATGCTTCCACGCTGTGCGAATGCGTTGCTCCACGAATCCAGACGCGGGCAGCGATCGCGCCAGGACCGCGCGTATCGATAATCGACGTACTCCAAGGTGCAGGCTGCGACGACTTGTTCGAGACGGAATGGTCCGTCGGTAATTTGCCCGGCAATGCTTTCGAGATGATCCAGGCAACGATCCAATCTCGTCAAAAGCTTTTCCTCGACGGTCCGGCTACGCTCCCCCTCCGGGCGAACGATCTCCATCCGGTACTGCAGACAAGCTTCGGTCGCGCCCAACATAAGGGCAATCCTCGTGGCCTGCGCGTCTTCGCAACCGGGAAGAACATCCTCCCGGCCCGACCATCGGGCCATCACGTCGAAGATCGTCCGGCTGTCGAAAACGGCTCGCTCGCCGTCGACGACAAGCGTCGGAATTTGACGAAGCGGATTGAGGCGATCGAGGAATTCAGCGTTGTAGACATCGATCACCTCGTAGCGGAAGCCCAATCCGAGTTCCTCGCCGAAAACCCGCGCCATGCGAGCGAACGGCGAGGTGGGGCCTCCGTAGAGGACGACGCCGGAAGAACCGGATACCGTCTTGCCGGCACCGGTTCGGTGTTCGGTCGACCAATTCATGGCTCAGGGCTCGCAGAAAATTGGTTCTGCGCCACGCAAGTCCACCAAGACGTCATCGCCCTCAACCTTGACCGGATACATGGCAATGGCAGCGTGCTCGGGATTGATGCCCTTTCCTGTACTGACGTCGAACTGCCAATGATGTTGTTTGCACGTCAACACCTTGGAACCATCGAATTCCCCTTCGACCAGTTCGACGTTCTGGTGCGGGCAGATGGACTGGGTGGCCACAACCCGCCCCCCTTCCAAGACGATGATCAGAACTTCGATCCCGTCGACCTCGAAGCAATCCATATCGCCTTCCCATACGTCGTCCAAAGTACAGACCTTGGTGAAGGTACGTTCCACAATTTCATTCATTGGTGATCTCCGTTGCCACCAGGTCAAAAGAATCGGTCGTAGTGCACGTTTGCAATATCAACCTGGTTGTCAATCACCAGCATTCTGGTGACAGCGTCGGTCATCGGAGGCGGGCCGGCCACATAGTAGACGAACTCGTTCATTTGCCCTTGAAGGGCTTGCTGGACATGCTCGTGAATAAATCCGGCCCTCAAGTCGCCCGAGGCCGAACCCTCGCTGAGAGAGATCGTTTGATCGATCCGACCGGCGGAGAGGCCGGCGCTTGCCAGAAGTCCGCGGTCGTAGACATCGTCTCGAGTACGCGCACCATAGAAGAATCGGATGCGGTTTTGCATCGCCGCCCTGGCACCAACACCGTGGACGATCGATACCAGCGGAGCCAAGCCCGAGCCACCCGCGATACAGACGATGTCGCGCGGATTGTCCTCGCGCAGATAGGCGTTGCCGTAAGGCCCGTCCAGGATGGCCACCGCGCCGGCTTGTTTGGAGTCAAACAGCCACGACGTCGCCTTGCCCCCGGGCACGCGACGGATGATGAAGCTCCACATCCCCTCGGCATTGGGCAAGTTGGCCATTGAATAGGCGCGCGGCGCACCGACGCCTGGAAGAGTGATCAGCGCATACTGACCCGGCACGAAGTCAACGGGACCCTCGCCCTGGAAGTCAAACTGGAACATGTCATGGGTTATCGATTTCCAGGAAGTCAGACGAACGGGCGTCTTGCGCGGCGGTACCGGTGGCGCCATTCCGGGATCGAGTCGCACGTCGATCGTCGTGTCGCCGGTCGGACGGCACTGGCATCCCAGGATTTTGCCCTTGCGCACATCGCGCGGCGACAGCCCGGGGGCATCAGGCCAGTTGCTGACGACATCGCCGGACACCAGCTTAGTCCTGCAGTTGCCGCAGGCGCCGACGTTACAGTCGTAGGGCAGCCCGAAGCCGGCGCGCAGGCCCGCGCGCAGGATGGTATCATCCGCCGCGCAGTCGAACGATACACCCGCACCCTCGATCGTGATCTTGTGTCTCGTTTCCGTCATTGTGCGGCATTCCTCGCCACTTGTTCCGGGGGACGGCAGGCGGCAGGCCCACGCGTCCCCTCGGACAGGAAGGCGATTTCGTCAACGATCCAGACCGAGATCATTGCGGAACTTCCGAGCCCGTGCATTTGCCGCGGTGGCGTCCGCACCGGGCAATATCAAGAGCAGTTCCGAAACGGAGCGTTCTGCGAGCGGAACCCATTTTTCAAGCCAGCCGTTGATCACGTCCTTGTTGGCCGGATCATCCTCGACACAGTACTCGACGAGAGCCCTGCTCCAGCGCCTGCTGCGTTCAACGTCACGCATATGGCTGTCGGAAATCAGCGCCGCCAGGTCGTCGCCGGCGATCCGCGCGCAGCGGGCGAATTCGGCCACGAGCGTCTCATCGAACGCAACCTTTGCGACGAGATTGAACGCAACGAAGTGTTCCCCTACGTCATAGGCGACCAGCGATTTTTCGAACAGCTCCCGGAAGCCCTGCCAAGCGGGCGAGTGTTCCCAGACCTCGCGTTCACTATCTCCGAAACGTCGAGAGGGGTGGTTCTTCTTGAGCTCAGCGGTGCGGTAGGCCAGCCTGGAGAGATGGCGCAGCGAGTCCGCGGCCTGATACACCCAGGTGTTGACGATCGTCGAGGACCGGGCGAACGCCGCCCCGTAACCTGCATTCATCATGCAGATATTCAGAGGGTAACGCGCCGGTGTGTAGAATGCTTCCAGAGCTTCCAGCCACTCCGGTGCCAAGCCGGCGTCGTGCTCCAGGCTGGAATACTCATCACACAAATTCTCGACGTATGTTTCCTGACCGTCCTGGATGATGTTGTAGGTCCGATAGACCAAGCTGTCGGGATCGCGGAACCCGTCCCAGTCGGAGTGCGTCAGCGGCGAACCGTACCGGTACTTGTGATGCCATTCGTCCATGGCGAGCCCCTGACCGGCCTCCGGCGGAGTGTTCTCGCTCATGTTCCACAGTAGATTCGTCGAAACGATCTCGTATTCACTCGGCCGCCGTCTATTCTTGGCGAGATGGCTCCAGGTTTTCAATGGCTTCAGAGTTGCGACGTTTTCAGACATGTCCTGTCCTTCCGATTCCAGTATTCAGGCGTTCCCGAGCATGTAGAAACGCACCTGTTCGGTACTGGTTTCTATCTGCCCGTTAAACGCACTCATGTAGGCTTCCATCTCGTACATCTTGAATGGCCGCCCCACCATGCGTTCCACGGTCGTGCGATTGATGACGCATTCATCCTCGACGGAGATGCGGATGTAGGACCCGCGGTCAAGGACCTCTACTTCCTTCGGAGCGTTGTCCTCCTTGATGGCCTCGACAACGGCCTGCGCGATCTCACCCGACTGCATGACAGGCCCTACGACCCGATTGATATCCAACATTGTCATTACCTCCTCGCCGAACCGAAACGGGCCGGCAACTGGTGTCCTGATTGACGCTCGGGTCTACTCGAAGTAGAGGTTCACGCCGTCCATTGGAGTAAGCCCCGCAGTTTCGACGGTCATGTCGCGCGGGTACGGTTCTTCATTGCCCTCCTTGCGAACTCGGATCGCCTTGCCTGGCTGATCCGCGATATGGACGCCGATGGTGACAGTGCGTGCCTTTTCGGCCAGCACGTCCATCGTGTCTTCGCTTTCGACGGGCAGAAGTTTCAAGACGAAGTCTCCCTCGAAAAGAATCGCCAGCGGTACGGTTGCCATGTCCTATCTCCTTTTCCAGGGCTTATTCGGCTGCCGCAGGGCGATACTCGTCGACCCAGCTGTAGCCCATGGAGTCGTCGGCAGGATCCGTGACCACACCGAGGCCCATATACTGGAGTGCACCACCCAAGTCGGCCGGTTGGACCTTGCCGGCCAGGAAACGATCGACGATCGTCTGCGTGCGGCAATAGCGCTCCGGGTCTTGCTCGAATATCCACTTGTCGACGATCGAACCGAATTGGATGTTCTCACCCTTGTAGGTGATCTGTTCGATCTTCGCCGTCTTGAACGGTATTCCGACGACCGGAAGGTTGGAAACCTTGCAGATGACGGGCAATGTTCCGGGCACGGTCTGCTCCATCCGACCGTTTGCCATGTTGTCGATGACCACGTCCCATGCCTTGCCGAAGGTATCGTTCCAGCCCGGATACTTCTCTTCCAGCCACTCGCGCTCGTTTTTGGAAACGCCTGCGGTAGGATTCCACCACAGGGTCGGCCGCCACGAGTAGGTTCCGATGTGTTGGCCGTGATGCTCCTCGGAAAGATCCTCGAGGAAGTAGTCCCAGTACCACGGACGCTGGAGACCGAGATCCCTCAGGTTCCGCTCGAACTGCTCGATGATCCACTCCTCCATGAACTCTTTCCATGAGTTCTCGCGATGCTCGAGCGGCACGTAGTAATCCATGGGAATTCCCGAAAGCACCGCAAACAGTCGCCAGGTCCGCCAGAACGAAATGTCGACCATGCGCTGGGCCTCGGCCTCGTGGCCGTTCTCCATCATCAACTTCAGCAAGGGTGTGCCGAGTTGCGCGTGGCGCGCCTCGTCGGACTGGACCGATTGGATCATTTTGGCGAAGCTGTAATCGCCGGCGTTCGCCGCGTCGGCGCTCAGCCCGATGAACTGCAGATTGGTGAAGCCGGTTTCGAACGCGAAGTTAAGCATGATCGCGGTCTGCACCACGTCGCGCGTCATCATCATATCGTCTGACAGATTACGCGCCGCGAGAATTCCCCAGTTCTGTGTGCGATAGCCTTGGGTCGCCCAATCGAACTGCCTGTCCTTGTCGATGTATTCATGCGGGAAGGCCAACTGGATTTGCGCATGACGGTTCTCGTCCATGGCACCGAAGCAGCCCATATTGCGCATTCCCGGAGCCTTGGCAAAACGGACGAATCGGGATTCCATAAGCGAGGCGTGATACTCAACCACCGGAACGCCGCCGTAGTGCAGCTTCGCCGCGCTGATCCACCCGGGCGATGCCCGATTGTACATGTCCGCGCGTTCCAACGCCGCCTTGACGGAGTAGGCGCCGGCATCTTTTTGCCGCTGCACGTCCACATACTCGCGATAAGAGATCTTGTAAGGTTCGTCATAGCTGTCAAAAACGGACAACGGGACGTCCGCCATGCCGGAGTGCATGGCAGGAAATACTTCTTCTTCGCTGACGAACTTCGGCGTCCAGTTTGTCATTCGCGTGTAGTCGTACCATTCGGAACGTTCAAGTAGAGCCATTTCCTTCCTCCAATATTGATTGCTTGGCGCAAACCGATCCGGTTGACGCGCGGCGCCGGCCACGCGTCGGAGGTCTTCGGAATTCGAGTCGGACCGCCTAAAAAGGTTGTTCGTCGGCCATCTGCTGGCCGCCCGGGTAAACAAAGGTCAGATTCGGGGAATAGAACCCGAAGGTGACATTCAACGGATGATTCGGACGCAGGTCGTGGAACGGACTCTCCGGATCGAGGAATTCGATCGATTGACACTCGAAACCCTCCATCACGTTTCCGACGAAGGGATAGCGGCCCTTCTCGAGCTTGCCGTTACGCCGCGTCAGGTACAGAAGCTGACCGCTGACCGTCGGGCTCCGCCGATTCTCAAAGGTCATGTTCGAGCGAATCACCGGCTTTTCGTCGATGAACGTCGTGGCCTCAACGGCGGTGTCCGAGATTTCCAGATGCGTTTTTCCTGGAGCCGCGGGAATGCCTCGGTCACTGGCATATGTCCGCATGCTTTCGGAAGAATTGTAGTAGTGGGTCCACCAGCGGCACGGGGTGCCATCGAACAGGTCGTGATCGGCCAGCTCAACACCCAGGTATGTCAGGCTGTACGGTCCCCAGCCGTTGGGGTGCGCGCCGTTGGAATGTTGGTCCTGATCGGTCACCCAATACTGGTTCATGTAGACGGTGCCCTGGTCGCTGGCACGGTAGCCTTCGGGAACATAGCGTGCCAGAGCTTCTTTATCGGCGGCTTCCCACACCAGATACACCATTTCGGAATTTGTGATGAGCTGTGGCGACAATACTTTCGGTTCCGACATCCCTCTCGTCTCCTTGACTGGTTCCCTGCGTTTCGGCGGCAGGCGGTGTTGTTAAGCTCACAATCCCCATTCACACCGGATCGGCCTCACCGTTTTTCCGAGGCAAGCTTATGCTCGGCCTGTGCATCAGGTAAAAAACAATTTAGTGCTCTGTGATTTCCATTTTTCTGATGGCAGATTTGATCGTGGCGAGGAGTTTGACGGAATGCAGGCTCGACCGGCCATTCGTCTGTTCATGCCCATGACTGGGTGCGCGGGGACGCCTATCTCGCGCTTGCCGCCCGTCGCTCTGCAGCCGGTTGGATTGGTGAACAGTCGAACTGATGCGCGTTATCGAGTCGAGAATCCTGGTTAGCCGATATCAAATTCACTAAAAGTGAATTCTTGCGCTTAGGGTCAGCATTTTGCTTGCGCTTGCTGCAGCTTCAGTATCTCCGTCGCCGACAGGCTTTGTCAGACCAATCGCCTTGGCCCTCTCAATACGGAGGGCTGGCACTCTCCGGCCGCCAGCCGACCCCACTCGGCAAGGGCGGCTGAGCGGTTTTGCTTGAAGATGTCGCGGCGGCTAAAGTGGCGGGCCGAGGAGGATAAATCTGGGCACTGGATTGTAACCGTCTCGCATCACCGATCATGACTTACTTCAATTAGGTTCGAGACCAAAGTTCAAAAGCGAATTTACAATGGATTCGCTCTTCCAACGTACTCATTTCAGCCCAACCATAAACGCTTGGTGCACCCGACACGACGAAAATGAGAACTGGGTGGCTGTCGTTGATCTGCCCGTCCGAGACTGAAATTTTAAAGAATTAGTTCTTCGAAATAGAAGATTCATTCCGTGTGAATGGCAGGATTGGCATCGGTAACTTGACAAGCTCTGAGCTACCCTGTTTGCGTAGGAAGATGAATGGATTCTTATTTTTTCCGCTCAAGGGCGTTGAAACGATGCCATCCGTAGTTATGCCGCCCAATAGCTCATCGAGCGCGAGCATTCTTGTATCAAATCCTGGCTCTAGACTCGGTGTCTTGACAGCAAAGAGCGTTGAAAATGCGTCAATGTAGTCTCTTCGAGACAAATTCATTTTGTTGGAAAATCGAGGTTCGTTCAGCACTATTCGAGATCCGTGGTCACCGTGAATGATGATAGTGGATTCTTTGTATATTCCCTTTGATTTCATTTTATCCAGGAGGATGTCGAGCTTGAGCAATGTACATCGGATCTGGGAGAAATACTCCTCGTAGCGGGCGAGCCTGGATTGTGGAGAGTTCGGCGGATTGGGCGGCAAGAACGTATAGCGCTTGGACCACTTAAGTACGGGTCGCCGTATCTGGCACGACGAATCGACGGAGTAAGGATAGTGGGGGATCAGTAAGTGTGCCAAGAACACCGTTCCACCCGTTGAATTGGACACATCTTCGATCAAGGTGTCGAACACGGGTAACGCAGGTATCGGCCCAACCTTAACCGGAAACGCCGTCCACTCAGGCAGTGATACGCCAACAGTTTCCAAGAGATTTATGTTGTTGTAGAACGAAATAAATTCGTCAATGAAAAACGAGAGTTTGCTGTATAGCCCTAAGACAATGGACGCCTTTTCAGATCTATAAAGTCCAGCTAATGCGTCTCCCGAGACGCCGAAGTGTTTATAGGTTAAACATTCGTCTATCCCGGTATCTACAGATTTGCAGAAGTCCATATACGTAGATTGATACACCTTGATCTTGTAACCCTTTAAGATGAGGTTCTCAAAATATGAGTTTGTCAGCAAAGTGTAGTCCGAAGAGTCCCCAGTGTAGGTCGAACCTAGGTTTTCTATCTGACCAAAATTGAAAGTAGAGGAGATCGCATCGATCGAATCGTAGAAGCGACTGTACGCTCTACTCGATACACGGAACCTGTTATCCAAAAGGAATCGACCGATTTCCTCTTTCATGTCTTTGTGGCTTGGAATCGATGTATCGAAACCTTCGATGCCTAGTTGCTCGTCGAGGATGATGTGGACGTAGACGGGTAAGTCTTTCGTACCGCCTGCCGTCCTTTTCTCTGCTGCCGGGCCGAACAAAGGCGCGAGAATTTCTGGCGAAGTGACAACGGTCGTCACGACGGCAACGCCAAGGATGGCAACCAAGATCTCGCTAACGTGTCTGCGGGCAATCCACAATACCAGGAAAACAGCGATGGTTGTCGCCAAGACCTTCTTTCCCCACCATTGAATCCAGTCAAACTGAATATCGATGAACAAGAGAATCAAGCAGGTGAGGATAAGGATTCTTAGCAATGTGTACGGCGTCAGCCGAAGTAAGACAGAAAGGACGCCGGCAAATGCGGCAAACAACGCAACCGAATAGGCGTTCGCCGACTCGAGCAAAAATTCAGCGTTGGTTACGAACACCAGATAGGGGGTGAACAGGCACAGAAAGAACACCAGAAGGTTGGTCAGCAAGGACGATCTATCTTTGGCGAATACGTTGGACAAATACTTTGCCATCGCTGAGACAACCCGCTAGTTCAGGCGTTCGAACCAGAACAGTTTCCGACCGCTATCCGTAATCGTTTCTGTTTGAACGATAGTCACTTTTTGAGAAAGACTTCGAGCGAAGTTATCTTCCGTGTAGTCTGCGAAGATATCTTCTCTAAGCGACAAAAGTTTTTTGACCATCGGATCCTGCTTCGGCACGAACTCAATAACTCCTCGAGGGGCCAGGTTTGTCAGCCAGCCGGTTACGTCGACGAGAGGGACATTTTTTCCGATCACGATGTGATGGATGAACGCCAAGGCGATGAGAGCTTCGGCATTAGCCCGTTCCATCAGCCCTTTTCTTTCGCATTCGTTCCAGCCTTGGCTGGGGGAAGGATTTGCGCCATCAAGGAACAATGGCTGTATCGTTAAGTCGTTTGTTTCGGCTCGGTCGAACGCCAACTCCAGCGCCCCCTGATCGAAATCGAAGCCGACCGTATATGCGGCACCATTTTCTAAAGCGACTTTTGAAAAATCACCCGTATTGCAACCGAGATCCCACAATATTTTGGGTTTAACAGTGCTCACGAATTTGCCGATAAACGCTTTCTTTGCTTCAAACTCGTGGCCTTCGTAGCTGTGATGTTTCTCGTAGTCGTGCCAAACCGTTTTACCGGTATCCGCCGGTTGGAGCATTTGAATCCAGTTCCGCAATTTGGTCAGCATGTTGTGATAGGATGCGAGCGGAAATTGCGTTGACGCTAATTCACTTTTGCTAAGGGTTGTCGTGCTCGAAGATTTCTGGAAAGCGGATTGTGCAATAACGTGCAGCAAGACATTGCGTGACAGCTTGCTTCTCCATGGCAAAATGCGTCTCAGATCGGACGCACTCAGGCCTTCTTGCGCACCGCGATACCAGTGATTGTGAACAACGCCGACTTCGGATCGCAGTAAGAGCGGATTGAGGAATTGTTCGCAGAACTGACGATGCCCTGTCCACATGTCACCTTTGTTGTATTTCTGGAACGACAACAGATCAATAAACACTGGGCGGGTACCAAGAAATTGTACGTTGTAGGCAGTCGCATCGGACAGGGTCACGCCTGCATCGAGAGCCGCGAGGTGGATGTCGAGATGAAGCAGAGCTGCCGCCTTCAACGCCGGAAACGGCCATTCGTAAGGGTATGACACAAAGGGCAGACGCGGGTGCTCGACGACATACCGGGCATCCTTTCCAACCTCCCCAAGAACGTCGACGGGAACGATGTCGGCGCCGATGAGCCGTCCGTCAGCAACAAGACGATCTATCAGCCCTGTGCCGCGCACATATTCGAAATCACGGGCAGCATAGTCCGTGATCGTGCGGTACACCTTGTCGCCGAGCACATAGATACGGCCACTCGGATCCCGAAACGAGCCGGGATCAGGGACGAAATTGTTCATTTTTCGTTTTGGGAATCTTGCGCGTCTCGGTGGTTCTCGGTCGATGGGTTGGACGCGCTTCTGCCAAACATGCTTTTAAACCGATGCCAGTACAGCTTGCCAACCACGAGGGCGCCGGCAATTCCCCCCAAAAGGAGCTGCAGCACCATGCTTCCTGTGCCCGGATCGAGGTACGCATAGGCGTGTTGATCAAGTCCCGACCCAGCGAGAAAAACCAACATAAACAGTAAACACCTGAAGGGATTCATCATTGATCTAGGACCTGAATTTGGTATCGCATCAAAAACACAGCTGATCTCCATGTGAGGATGTATCATCAGCTCGAACGAGTCCGAATTTGCGAATTTTGCGAAGCCGACTTGTATATATAGTAGAATTACTAATTTAATTTGTAGCGTAAGTGTATTATTTTTTCATTTTTGTTACAAAATGGTGCCAGTGGCGCCGCGGCCGATCAAGAGTTACGGACACTCGAATAGGACTGGCCAGAGCGACTCTCGAGGTGGGCAACGTTCGGTTTCGACAGAGGTCCTGAACACTGAAAATCTGCAGTATTTGTGTGGGATTGAGCCACAAAAACACGCCGCCTACGAGGCCGCTTTTAATCTATATGTACAACTTGCGCCTAGGCAGACGATACTCCCTCATGCTCAACCAAATTTGATTGGGAAATGTCATGCACCCGAGCGTCGCCTTTGAAAGGGCATCAATAATGCTTGTGTTTTCGAAAGAGCATCATCTTGGTAGCATGGGAACCAAGTCACTTGCCCCCGTGATTAGTAACACGGGGGGTTCAAAATACATTGCCAGGGCTGTACAGAGATGGATATCGCCTGACAGTCGCCGCTCCTGTGCGGGATTGGTTTAGGCGGCTTTTTTCGGTTTTACCTCCTTTCGGTTTTTCACTTTGGGCAGGCCCGCGACGAAGACGGTTGCGGGCGTTCTTCCTTGCATGCCGCGGCCCTGATGCGGCCGCTTGGTATTGTAGGTGACGAGATAGGCATCGAGGTCCTTCTGCATCTCGTCGACACTGTCGTAGAATTTGGTCCGTCCCATGACGCGGAAGTGCTCGTCCAACAGGGTGCGGTGCAGGCGCTCGACGAAGCCGTTGGATTGCGGCCGGCGCACCTTGGTGGTGCGATGCTTGATCTCCTCGAGCTGCAGGAACAGCTCATAGGGGTGCTTGTCGGGCCGGCCGCAATACTCGCGGCCATTGTCGCTGAGCACGGTGGTGATGCGGGCGCCGTGTTGCTCGAAGGTGGGCAGCACGTCGTTGTTCATGACATGCACGGCGGTAACCGGCAGCTTGGCGGTATAGAGCCGGCCCCAGACGCCGCGCACTCCGCCCGACGAGACCTGGATGCCCTGAAGCGTCAGTTCCTGGGCGACCCGCAAGGGGCCGTGGCTGGGATGGTCGAGAGCGTGCGCGAGGATCGCCTGTTCGACTTCTTCCGGCACCCGGTTCGGGTGCGGCCCCCTGGGCCCGGGCAGACGGTCGATCAGCCCCTGGGCGCCATAGGTCTGGAAGTTACGGCGGATCTCGTAGAACTGCTGACGCGAATAGCCCATCAGCTTGCAGGCCTTGGACACATTGTCCAGGTCCGTCGCCAATTCGAGCAAACTCAACTTGCGCCGTGCTACCTTATCCTTCGTGGTCATGTCGTCTTCTCCTGAAATGGTCGGACTGTTTGTGCAAAACAAATCCTAACCCCTCTCAGGAGCGGCATGGCCACACCCGACCTCACCCATAATGAGACCCGGTGCCGACCCAACTGTCAGGTCAATACTCGCTCAGAACACTACGCATGCTCGCATGCGGCGACCAAAGGCAGGAAAGCCTGCCCTGGCCGTAGCATCCGTATGGAGCATCTCGACGAAATAGTTTTGGATGCAATCGAAACACGGCTACTTGTACCTGACCGGCTGAAAGAACTGCTTTCCGGACTGGCGAGCCGAATTCTCGAGAAACGAAGCGCATGGCGAGAAAGAGAGAAGGACCTGAACCGGGAACTACGTCATGTAGAGCAATCTATAGAACGCCTGTACGAAGCTATTGAGAACGGACTTGTGCAGGATGAGGACACTTTCAGACGGCGGCTATCGAAGCACACGCAAAGACGGGATGAGCTGATCCATCTGCGAGCCGTAAACCGGCAGCGTCACGACGTACCGCCAAAGCTACTGTCAAACCGCAATCTTGATGCCTTTGGACGTGCGCTGAAGGCAAAGTTGCGAGAGCCGGGTTCGGTAATGGCGAGGAATTACGTGCGCTTCCTTGTTGATCAGGTTGTGGTTGGCGAGCAAAGGATCGGGATCAAAGGGCAGAAATCTGGGCTTTTAGAAGCCGCATCAGACCCTGAGACTTTTTTTCGCACCGGGGTGTCCAGTTTTGTACGGGAGTGGCGGAGCGGGAGGGATTCGAACCCTCGGTACCCCTTTAAAGAGTACGGCGGTTTAGCAAACCGCTGGTTTCAGCCACTCACCCACCGCTCCTGATCGCCTGATGGTCATGGCGCGCGCCATCTTTACTAAACGCACCCTTTGCCTGTCAACGATCACCCGCCGTGCAAGCACTTGAAAACCAAATCAATAAAAGTCACTCCGCACTACAGAAAAAACAAATTTAGTTGAATACTTGTCGACAATTTAGAATGAAATACAATTATTCGAAACATCACGGATTTATCACATTCATGTGAAATTTTCTTTGTAACTATTCTTTTTCTTACCGAGTTTACTATTTATTAATAGCGGGGGTCATAGATTCGGCATAAGGACGAAAAGAACTTTCTTTCCGTCCCGGAAACCGGAGAAAGACCATGTTGATGAAAACCGTTATCGCCGCCGGCCTGGGCATCGTGATTTCCACGTCAGCCATGGCCCAAACCATGTGCAACAAGCGCGACACCTTCCTGGATAGCCTCAAACAGGGGTATTCGGAGGCCCCGGTTGCCATGGGCCTCGTCTCCAACGGCAGCGTTCTCGAGGTTCTGGCCTCCAAGGACGGCTCCTGGACCATCATCGTCACCATGCCGAACGGCACGAGCTGTGTCGTCGCCTCGGGTGATGCCTGGGAAGACGTCGAACGTCTCGCCCTTGCCGACGAACCGGCCGCCTGATCCACATTTCCGGGATGACCGCCGCCCTATTCCGGTCGGCTGAATCCTAACGCGTTTGCCCGCGCCAACGGCGTCGTTGATCTCCGGAACGACGCCGGAAGCACCGCAACCGGACAATCCGTTACAGACAAAAAAACCCGGGCCTTGCCCGGGTTTTGCTTTTTTGCATGCCGTGGAGCTGAATGCCGTCCGCGAACGGCCGAAACGCAACACGGTGCGTCCGCCCCACATAACGATCACTGGCGCCGAAACGGCGTTCAGTGGGTCCGCTTCCACTCCCGCGCCAGGCGCTGTGCTTCGGCGATTTCATCCGACGACATGTCACGCGCCAGATCGACGCGGTTCTCGCGCGCCTCCTGGTTGCCGGCCATGGCCGCCAGATTGAACCATTTGTGTGCCAGAACGTAGTCTTGCGGCACACCCTGACCCGTCGAATACATTAGTCCCAGATTAAACTGTGCGTCGACAGTTCCGGTCTCCGCCAAATGCACGTACCGGTCGACGTCCAGTTCGCCAATACGGTCCATGATTTCCTCCATCTCCATACCGGTGGCCGCTTGCTGGGACCGCGACCTTGATTGAGTCTCCCACCTATTGGTTAACGGTGATTTTCGGTCCCTGGAGTTAACAGAGGGTTGCTTGATTCGATTTTTCCCCGCCTTTTCCCCTACGTCAACGGGACAATGACTCATCAATCGTGGCACGGGTAAGAGACGCAAGTTCATAAGCGGAAGTGGCGAACACGCAATACGGATGACCCGCTGCGGCATAAACAATCTCAAACCGCTGCAAGCTGGCATCGATCGCGACGGGCAAATCCGTTGCGTGGCCAACCGGCGACACGCCGCCGATGGCAAAACCGGTTGCCTGGCGTACCGTTTCGGCGTCGGCCCGCCTGACCTTGCCCGATAACCCGAATATCGCCTTCAAGCGTTTGTCGTTGCAGCGGCGGTCTCCGGCGACCAAAGCCATGACAGGCTGCGGCCCCACGGTGAATACCAATGACTTGACGATCGCACCCAATTCGCAATCCAGCGCGTTGGCGGCGTCCTCCGCCGTGCGGGCCGTGTCCGACAGCACGATGACCCGGGCATCCGATCCACCTGTGCGCAGAGCCGTTTGTACCCGCCGGACCGATTCCCGTTCGAGAAGCTCCCCGTCATCCATCAGGGTACGTCGAACCCCCGTTTCACCGCGGGACGCGCCCAGATCGCGTCGTACCAGCGTTTCACGTTGGGAAACTCCGCCAGATCGACGTTCTGCCATTCGTGGCGGGCTGCCCAGGGGAACGTGGCGATATCGGCGATGGAATACGCACCGGCCAGGTAGTCCCGACCCTTTAGATGCGTATCCAAAACGCCGTACAAGCGTCTGGTTTCATGGGAGTATCTGTCCTTGGCGTAGGGAATGTCCTCCGGCGCGAACCGAAGAAAGTGATGGGCCTGGCCCAGCATCGGCCCGAAGCCGCCCATTTGGAACATCAGCCATTGCAACACGTCGTAGCGGGTGCGCGGATCCTGCGGATAGAACTGTCCGGTCTTTTCGGCGAGATAAATCAGAATGGCGCCGGATTCGAACAATGCGATGGGTTCCCCGTCGGGGCCGTCCGAATCGACGATCGCCGGAATCTTGTTGTTCGGGCTGATCTTGAGGAAATCCGGCTCGAACTGCTCGTCTTCAAGGATATTGACCGGAAACACCTGATAGGGAAGATCCACTTCCTCGAGCATCACGGAAATCTTGCGGCCGTTCGGCGTACTCCACGTATAAAGATCGATCACGTTGTTCTCCCCGTTGATTATGGATTGTTGTATCGGCCGGCATGGACGAAATCCGTCCCCATGTCCTAGACACCGTCCAACGCCTGTTCCCAATCGGCCACGAGATCGTCCGCGCTTTCGATGCCGACGGACAATCGCAGCAGGTTCTCAGGCGTCGGCGTATCCGGGCCTTCGATACTGGCCCGATGCTCCACTAGACTTTCGACGCCGCCCAGCGATGTCGCCCGCTTGAACACCTTCAGACGGGCCGCGGCGCCGACAGCGGCTTCCTGCCCACCGGCCAAACAAACGGACAGCATTCCGCCGAAGCCGCCCGACATCTGCCGCGCAGCCACGTCGTGGCCGGGAAAATCGGGTAGCCCCGGATACAGAACGCGCTCGACCGCAGGATGATCCTTGAGAAATGCCGCGACGCGTTCGGCGTTGATGCTGGCGGTATTGACCCGGAGGAACAGAGTACGCATCCCGCGCAACAGCAACCAGGATTCGAACGGCCCGAGTACCGCGCCCGCGTCATGCCGAATCGCTTCAATTCTGTCCGCCAGTTCGCCCTGCTCCCGCAGGACAAGCACGCCCGCGAGAACGTCGCCATGGCCACCCAGATATTTGGTCGCCGAATGCATGACGACATCCGCACCGAATTCGATTGGCTGTGTCAGCACGGGGGTCGGTACCGTGTTGTCCACGCCAAGCCATGCACCCGCTTCGTGGGCGATGTCCGCGGCGGCCCGGATATCGGTGATCGTCCACACCGGGTTTGCCGGCGTCTCGATCCACACGGCCTTGGTTTTTCCCGGTATTACGGCCGCCCGCAAAGCGGATATATCCCCCGGTTCGACAAAATCGGTCGACAGACCGGACCGCGCTCCATGCTCGGACAGCCAATGACGGACGCCATAATATCCGGCCGACGGCGCGACCACGTGATCGCCGGCATTCAGCGCCTGAAACGCCGACGCAACAGCCGCCATGCCGGAGGAAAACAACAGAGCCTTGGCCCCGCCTTCGAGGGACGCCATCAGTTCTTCCGGCTGGCGGTAGGTCGGATTGTCGGCGCGGGTGTAAATCGGGCCTCGCGGATAGGTCAGATCGGCTTCCCGTTCGTAGGTCGTCGCGGTGTGGAGAGGGGGAACGATGGCACCCGTCTCCTGATCGACCCACCCTAGCGCCTGTGCCGCCCTCGTTTCCGGTTTCCAATTCTTGGGATCCGTCATCCGCTCAACCGCCACTCACTTGTTGTCGTTGTCATTGCCACGACAGCTATAAAGGAATTCGCCGAACGGTCCTAATAAATCCGGGGAGCGCCCATGGACCGGACGGCGGCACCATCAAGGATTCACTTGCGGGTATCGGTCCAGGTGGCCCCAGTCACTCGGACCGTTGTTCGTGAGGCACAAAGGTATCGGAGCGGCATCGTCGGAATAATCGTCGCCTGCTTGGCGCGCCCATCCGGCACGATGCGGGCATTGTGTCCATTGGGTGTCGGCCCGTGTGAACGACCGATCAATGAAGTTGATATTCTCGCTCTGATTGTTTCTCTCATGCCAAATTCGTGTCATCTCCAAATATCGTACGGGATGGAATATACGGGCTGAATTCAAGACCATTCGTTCCAGTTCCGCGATCTGCCATTCGGCCGCCAATCCGCAATCACCCCAGTCACTTTCCGGTTACCCTTGGCAGTTCCTTAACGACTCTGCGGCTAAGCATGGTGGATATGGAGCTGCACCGTGAACGGATCCGGCGCACGCATTCGTCACAAGCTTGGATTTCAAGGCTAAATGTCGGAAACAGAAGAAGACATCATCCAGGACGCCCACGACAGGGATTCACTTTACATCCTGCCGTTGTCCGTCGTGGTGCTTGAAACCACGGCGTTGAACCGTTGCCGGTTGATCAAGAACGGCCGTTTGGAAAGCGTCGTCGAAATGTTCTCCGACGAAGCGACCGGCAGCGGTCAGGTTTCGCCGTATCAGCTTGCCCAGGTTATGGAATGGGACGAGGACGATGAGAACCAGGACCTCGATACGATCCTGCGCCTCAGCGCCCTGCCCAGCTATGACGTCTATAGCCTGCGCAAGGAACTGCGCCGTGCCGGTATCGAAGTCAACGACTTCGAAGACTTGAAACTATCCAACGACAAGGCCGGCGAGCTTGAAGAATACATGGGTAAATTTACGCGCCCGCTGATCGCCACGGTGTTCGGTGAAAACGACGCCAACAACGCGGATTATTCCAACCTCATGAGCCTGATGAAAAACCCCGACGTCAATGAGGTGATGCGCCGGCTGGAGGTCATGGCGGACAAGCTTGGCACGGAGATTCAGGACATTCCGCACTTCCTCGAGGATTACGGCGACACCTATCTGTCGCTCGCATACTATCAGCAATGCTTGGACGCGACCGCCGCGCCCATGTCGGCATTCATCGACACATTGGGCGACTTGCGGTCGAACTATCAGCTTCGCAACGATCCGCGGCTCATGGAAACCTGCACGGTCCTGCAGGAGAAGCTCAACAACGTGTCGTCGCAGATCACCGGCATGCTGGAGAGTTTCGTCAAGAGCACCGAAAACATGTGGGAAGATGTTTCCCAGGACCGCTTCAAGAACATGAAGAAGGTGGTCAACAAGTATCAGGCGGTGATCGGTGGCGCCTTGTGCGCTCTGACGGTCAAGATGAATGCCTGGTCCACCGCGTTTCCCGACCCGAAAAATTCCGGCCCCATCAAGCGCGCCGACTTCGTCATGCTTGAAATGCGCCAGGGCATCGACAAAATCCAGGAAGTGGATGATATTGGCCCTCTGTTGGCGACGATTTGACGTCATGTGAACGCCGGGTGGCGTTCCCGCTGCACAGCGCGGAACCGAGAGCACAATCTCATTCAGCGATTACGGTCACGCAGCCGACTTCGTTCCAATCGAGCGGCTGCCTGTGTCGTTGCTCGTGTGCCGTTAGGGAAACGACATGAGATATTTGGCGATCCTGGTTTTGCTCGTCGTTGCCGCCGCCGCGGCGACGTTTGCGCGGTATGAAAGTTTTAGTCCGTGCATGTGGCTGGAGCACGATATGGCGCGGGAGTCGGATCTGCCGCAGCTCGCCATTCAGGCCCAGATCAAGGCCAGCTTCCTGCTCGACGGTGTCACCGACCCGACCACGACGGAGTGCCTCAACAAGTGGTGGAATTTCCGCCTCAACGGGCTTCCCGAAACCTGAGAGCTTTCGCCTACAGTTTGGCCGCCAACTTGGCGCCGACCACTGAGACCGTATGTCGCGCGCGATCAAGATCGCCCGCCGGCAAGTCCCGGGCCAAATCTTCCGCCATCGCCGCAACGTCAGCGGTCATGGAGTCGTACACCGTCCGGCCCTTACCCGTAATGTCGACCAGACGCGACCTTTTGTGCGCCGGATTGTCGACAAACCGGATTAGGCCCATGTCGCGCAGTTCGTTCACCAGCTTCTGAATATGCTGGCGCGCCACCGGCCGGCTTCTGGCGATGTCCGGCACCGTTTTCGGGCCTTCCGTGACCAGTGTGCGCAGCAACCCCCAGCTCCCGCCTCCCCAGGGTGTCACCGTACCCGATTTCTTGCCCATCGCCCGCAACTTGAAGCCGGCGTTCAGGATTTCCAGGCATAATGCCATCATGGCTTCGCCCTGCGGCGTTGTGGTTGTTTGCATCGCCGACTCCTCACCTCGCCCCGTTTTCCACGTCATGTCTTGGCATCGGTTTACGTTGCCGCTCATTTAGGCCATATGACAATTTTGTTGTCAATTTAGATGCCATGCAGACCGGGACCTTTTCGATTGCGGCATCGATCACCGTGCCGCGCGGTTCCGGGAATGAAGGGCCGGCGACGGGTCATGTCACATTGCAAATGAATTCCCGGTATTTGCCTCCGGGTTCCCGCGGAATGTGATCGCTATAGGAAAAGCGAAAATCGAAGGCATGTCCCAGGTCCCCGCGCAAGAGGTCACGAATTTCCGCTTCCTGTTCCGCGCTCAGGGGTTGCTCCACGGCCAGTTTAATTTCCATTGTCTCCAGATCGTGCTGAATAACCTGGAACTGCCGGATCGGCGCGACCCGGGTGAACAATGATACATTGAGCACCGGCATGCGGGACGTTCCATCGGGGTAAAGAACCTGACCCTGCACTCGGCCATGAATCTGCTGCAAGACGGGCAAGCCACGGCCGCAGGCGCAGGATTCGCCGGGTACCGCGAAATCCCCCACCGCATACCGTATCAACGGCATTTTCAATCCGTTCATCGGCGTCACGATCACTTCGCCGCGTTCGCCCGGCAGGCAGGATTCGCCACGGTCGTTCAGCACCTCGACGAAGACGTTTTCGCACTGAATGTGATAGACCTCGTGATCTGGGCATTCCAACGCAATACACCCCACTTCCGTCGTGCTGTAGTTGCCGAACACACGGATGTTCAGATGGTCGCGGCAAAGTCGGCGAATATCGGGCGTCAACATTTCGGAGATCGCCTCGGCCGAACGGATGCTGTCGGGCGCGCCGCCCTGTCGCGCGCAATGCAGTGCGAGTTGCCGGAGGTTGGTGGGATAGGTGCTCAGATAATCGGGTTTGCGCCGCCGCAGCCAATCCACCTGTTCGGCCGGTTCGGCGTGGACATCCAGATAATGGCCGGGGCCGGTATGGAACATCCGTCCGGTCATCGGTCCCCAATAGGACCGGGTCGATCCCTCGGGCGCGTCGGCTTGCTGGCCACGCAGGAACCGGATACAGGCATAGGCGCCGGACATGTCCCAACCACGCCAGCGATATCCCCGCAGATTGACGGCTCCGTTGATCATCCGGGTGATGCCCGTGGTTTTGGCCCGCACCGGTGTACCGGTGGTGCCGGACGATTCTTCCGTATGCTCCTGGCCCTGAGCCGACAGGTCGGCGGTGCTTATCAGACCGTCGGCGTGATCCTGAAGATCGCGCCGCCGCAAGATGGGCAGTTCACGCCAGCATTGCCAGAACGCGTCACTTGACTTGGCGGCGGCGACACCGGCCAACCGTTCCCGGTAATACGGTACGTGGACCCGGGCGTGGCGCACCAGGTGGACCAGTTGACGGGCCTGGTGGGCCCGCAGGACTTCGGCCGGCCACCACTGGCTTTGCAGCAACTGGTACAGAACCGACAACTGCATGCCGACGTCGGGCGCCGGAATGCCGGGCCAGTCGATGCCGGGCGTGTGCGAGCGGGTAAACCACATTCGCCGTTCACTCACGCAATTTTGCTGACGAAAATCTGGTATTTACCGCCGGCGCTTCGCGGTATCGACGGGACATAGGTGTAACGGATCGGAAACGGATGGCGGAAATCTTCCTGCAGCCGCGCCGTCAGCCGCTCCTCCTGATCGGGGCTCAATTCCCCGTCGACAACCAGGCGCACTTCGATATCGTCGAGACCGTGCTGAATGATCTGGTATTGCCGGACCGGCGCCACGGCGGTCAACACCTCGCCGTGGAAGGGCAGCCAGAAACGTTCCCCGTTCGGAAGGTGCAGCAGTTCGTTTTGCCGTCCGTGAACACGGCGCAGCACCGGCAGGCCGCGGCCGCAGGAACAGACCTCGCCGACCTCGGCATAGTCACCGATATCGTAGCGCAGCAGCGGCATGGCGAAATTGTGCAGCGGCGTCAGCACGACCCGGCCGGTCTCGCCGACGGCGCACGGCCGGCCATCGTCGTGCAGCACCTCGACCAGAACCAGTTCGGCTTGCGTGTGGTAGACACCCGTGTCCGGACATTCCAGTGCGACCGTGCCGGCTTCGCGCGTCCCGTAGTTGGCGAACACGCGCGCGCCCCAGGCCTTTTCGCACACCGCGCGGATTTCCGGCGTCACGGTTTCCGACACCAGCTCCAGGCTCTTCAGCGACTCGACCCGGATGTCATGGTCGAGGCAGTACTGCGCGACATGCATCGCGTTCGACGCATAGGTCATGAGATAGTCGGGTTCGCGCCGGGACAGCCATTCGGCCTGAAGCGACGGGTCCGTATGAATATCGAGATAGTACCCCGGTCCCGACCGGAAGATGGGGGCGATGATCGATCCCCAGCCCTTCACGGCCGTGCCGTCGGGATAATGGGCCTTGTTCTTCTTGTCGGCGCGAATACAGGCGAACCGATTGCCGAAGTCCCATTGGCGCCAGTAATATCCTCGGAGGTTTCCCGCCGCCTGCAGCCCCATATACAAAGCCGATAACAAGACACGCACCGGTTTTCCGCTCGTCCCCGACGTCTCTGACCACGTGCCGGGACCGTGACCGTCGGGCAGAGTCGCGGCTTGCAAGTCCGGCCCGTGATCCTGAATGTCCGACCGGCTGAGCAAAGGCAGTTCCTGCCAAGCCTGCTGAAATTCGTCCAGGGTATTCGATTTCGACAAGTCGCGTAGCCGGTCGCGGTAGAACGGCACGTGGGCGAACGCATGGCGCAACAGCTGTATCAGTTGCCGGTGTTGTGCCGCCTTGACCTCGTTTTCGGTCCACCACTGACTGTACAGCATCTGGTTGAGGACGGCGATCGATCGGGCCGTCTCGGGACGGCATACCGCCGGCCACGACATTCCGGGCATAACGGAAACCAGTTCATGTGGAATGTTCAGACCCGGCATATGAATTCTTCGTGCTTGCCGCCCGGTGTCCGTGCGATTGCGTTTTCGTAGGTAAAGCGTATGGGAAAAGAATGTAGAAATTCTTCATTGAGGCGCTCGCGCAATGCGCCTTCCTGGTCTTGCGACATGGGGCGGGCAACCACGAGCCGCACTTCGATATCGTCAAGGGCGTGCTGGATGATCTGAAACTGCCGAACCGGCGCCACCCGTGTGAACATCTCCGCCTCCAGGGCCAGCCAGACCTTGCGGCCATCCGGATGTACCAGCATGTTGCGCCGCCGGCCCAAGATACGCGACAGAACCGGAAGAGTCCGGCCGCAGGAACACGCCTCTCCGAACTCGGCATAATCCCCGAGCGCATATCGAATGAGCGGCATCGCAAGATTATGCAACGGCGTGATCACGACGCGCCCGGGCACACCGGGCGGGCACGGCTTGTTCTCTTCGTCGAGAATCTCGACCAACGCCGCTTCCGATTGCACGTGATAATGCTCGTTGTCCGGACATTGATAGGCGATCGGCCCGGTCTCGAGGGCACTGTAGTTGGCGAAAATGTCCGCATTCCAGGTGTCCTTGCAAACGCGCCGGACTTCCGGCGTGACAACTTCCGAAACGGTCTCGATGCCCGCAAGATTGGGCAGATGAATGCCGTTCTCGCCGCAATACCTGGCCAGGTGCAAGGCGTTGGTCGGGTAGGTCATCAGATAGTGCGGATTGACCCTGGCGAGCCAATCGGCCTGCGTCTCGATGTCGTTCCGGATACCGAGAAAATGACCTGGTCCGGTATGAAACACGCCGCCGGTCAAGGAACCCCAGACCGGCAACTCCCTGCCCGTGTCGGCGTCCTCGTCGCCGTTGGCGGCGTGCCGGATGCAGGCGAACGAAAGATTGGTGTCCCAGTTGCGCCAGTAATGCGACCGCAAGGTCATCGCCCCCATCATGGTGCCGGCAAACATGGTGGATCGGGTTGCGATGGGCGTGCCGGTCGTACCGGATGTCTCGATCTTCGTGACCGGCCCGTGGGACTCCGGCACGTGATTGCTGCTCAGTTCATCCTTGTGTTGTTGAACATCGGCACGCTCGAGAACCGGAACGGATAGCCATGCATCAACGAACGCGTTTTGCGTCTTCGCCGCAACGACGTCCATCAGCCGGGTCTGGTAAAACGGCACGGTCAGTTGCGCATGCCGCAACAGCTGAACAAGCTGCCGTGCCTGCCAGGCGCGCCGTAGCCGGCGCGGCCACCACTGACTTTGCATCAACTGGTAGGCCAACGCCATTTGCGTCGCCGGCTTCGCCATCGGTATGGCCGGCCATTCCACGCCAGGCACCGCCGACCGGTAAATTTTCATAGTCCCCGCATCCCGTCCATAGCGAACCGAAGAATACGGTTATGTGCTTACGAAATCCCAAACAAAAGATGGCGACGACGATCGCCGTCCGCCATGCGAACCGCCAGATCAGCCGTCCAGTTTCTTACGCAGGATCTCGTTCACGACCTTGGGGTTGGCCTTGCCCTGGGTCGCCTTCATCACCTGGCCGACGAAGAATCCGAACAGCTTGTCCTTGCCACCGCGGTATTCCTCGACCTTGTCGCCGTTGGCCGCGAGGATTTCGTCGACCTGGGCCTCGATGGCGCCGGTGTCGCTGACCTGCTTGAGGCCCTTCTCCTCGACGATGGTGCCGGCGTCCTTGCCGCTTTCCACCATGGCCTCGAAGACCTGCTTGGCGATGCGGCCCGAGATGGTGCCGTCGGTGATCAGATCGATCAGCCCGCCCAGATTGCCGGCGCTGACCGGCGGCTGGGTTATGTCGCCGCTCGAAGCGTTGAGGGCAGAGAAAAACTCGCCCATGACCCAATTGGCCGCGATCTTGGCGTCGCGCCCTTCGGCCACCTGCTCGTAGAAATCGGCGGTTTCCTTTTCGGCCACCAGCACGCCGGCGTCGTAGGCCGGCAGGCCCAGATCGTCGATGAAGCGCTGCTTCTTGGCGTCCGGCAGTTCCGGAAGCGTATCCATCAGGCTGTCGACCCACTCCTGGGTGAAGGTCAGCGGCAGCAGGTCGGGATCGGGGAAATAGCGGTAGTCGTGCGCCTCCTCCTTCGACCGCATGGACCGGGTGACACCGGTGTTGGCATCGAACAGCCGGGTCTCCTGGTCGATCGATCCGCCCTCCTCCAGGATGTCCACCTGGCGCTGAGCCTCGTAGACGATGGCCTGCTGCACGAAACGGATCGAATTGACGTTCTTGATCTCGCAGCGCGTGCCGAATTCCTCGCCCGGGCGCCGAACCGATACGTTGACGTCTGCGCGCATGGAGCCTTCCTCCATGTTGCCGTCGCAGGTGCCGAGATAGCGCAGGATGGTCCGCAGCTTGCGCAGGTAGGCGCCGGCCTCCTCGGGCGACCGCATGTCGGGCTCCGAGACGATTTCCATCAGCGCCACACCCGACCGGTTGAGGTCGATATACGTCGAATTCGGATCCTGGTCATGCAGGCTCTTGCCCGCGTCCTGTTCCAGATGCAAACGGGTGATGCCGATCTCCCGCGATTCGCCGTCGGGCAGGTCGATGGTGATAATGCCTTCGCCGACCACGGGCTGCAGGTACTGGGAAATCTGATAGCCCTGGGGGAGATCGGGATAGAAGTAGTTCTTGCGGTCGAACACCGAGAACGTGTTGATCCGTGCCTTCAGGCCCAGCCCGGTGCGCACCGCCTGTTCGACGCATTTCTCGTTGATCACCGGCAGCATGCCCGGCATGGCGGCGTCGACGAGGCTGACCTGGCTGTTCGGCTCGGCGCCGAAGGCCGTGGCCGCGCCGGAAAACAGCTTGGCGTTGGAAATGACCTGGGCGTGCACCTCGAGGCCGATGACCATTTCCCAGTCCCCGGTCGCGCCCTGAATGATACGGCTGGCAAAGTCGTTCATGATCAGGCCCTCCACCAGTTTTCGGGTTTGGCGCTAAACCCGGCGGCATCCTCCAGGGCCTGGCCGACCCGCAGCACCTTGGCCTCCTCGAAGGCGTGGCCGATGACCTGCAAGCCCAACGGCAATCCGTCGTTGGCCAGGCCGGCGGGCACGGAAATGCCGGGCAGACCGGCGAGCGACGCCGGCACCGTGAACACGTCGTTCAGGTACATGGCGATGGGATCGTCCGATTTTTCCCCCAGGGCGAATGCCGCCGACGGCGCCGTCGGCGTCAGGATGGCGTCGACATCGTCGAACACCGTCTTAAAGTCGTTGGCGATCAGCGTGCGGATGCGCTGGGCCTTCAGATAATAGGCGTCGTAATAGCCGGCCGAGAGCACGTACGTGCCGATCAGGATGCGGCGCTTCACCTCCGCGCCGAAGCCTTCGGCCCGGGTGTTCTCGTACTGACTGGTCAGGTCATCGCCCGGCACCCGCAGGCCGTAGCGCACGCCATCATAGCGGGCCAGGTTCGACGAACACTCGGCCGGCGCCACGATGTAATAAGCCGGCAAGGCGTATTTGGTGTGCGGCAGGCTGACGTCGACGATCTCGGCGCCGGCGTCACGCAACCAGTCGATACCCTGCTGCCACAGGGCCTCGATCTCGGCCGGCATGTTGTCGACCACGTATTCCTTGGGCACGCCGATCTTCATGCCCTTGACCCCGTCGGTCAGGCCATCCTCGTAATTGGGCACCGGCGTGTCGACGCTGGTGGAATCCTTGGGATCGAACCCGGCCATGGCCCGCAGCATGATGGCCGCGTCCCGCACCGAGCGGGTCATGGGACCGGCCTGATCGAGGCTCGAGGCGAAGGCGACGATGCCCCAGCGCGAGCAGCGTCCGTAGGTCGGCTTCATGCCGACCGTGCCGGTGAAGGCGGCGGGCTGGCGGATCGATCCGCCGGTGTCCGTGCCCGTCGCGGCCATGGCGATGCGGGCGCCGACGGCCGAGGCCGAGCCGCCCGACGAGCCGCCGGGCACGATGCTCTGGTTGTCGCCCGCCCGGCGCCAGGGGTTTTCGACGGGACCGTAGTAGCTGGTTTCGTTCGACGACCCCATGGCGAACTCGTCCATGTTGGTCTTGCCCAGCATGACGGCGCCCTCGTTCCACAGATTGGCCGACACCGTCGATTCGTAGGGCGGCTTGAAGCCGTCCAGAATATGCGACGCGGCCTGGCTGTGGACACCAAAGGTGCAGAACAGGTCCTTCATGGCGATGGGAATGCCTTCCATCACGCCGGCCTCGCCGGCGGCGCGGCGGTCGTCGGACCTGGCCGCCATGTCCATGGCCTGGTCGGCCGTTTCGGCGATGAAGGCATTCAGGGACCGGGACGCCTCGACGGCGGCCACGTGGGCCTCGGTCAATTCCTTGGCCGAAGTCTCGCCCTTGGCCATCAGGTCGCGGGCTTCGGCAATGGTCAATTCGGTCAGTTCACTCATGGTTCAGGCTCTATTCGACGACCTTGGGAACAACGAAATAGCTGGCTTCGGAAGCCGGTGCGTTTTGCGTCACCTTGTCGGCGTAACCGCCGTCGGTGATGTCGTCGGAACGTTGTCGCAGGACGGACTCGACAACACTGGTCATGGGTTGCACGCCGTCGGTGTCGACTTCGTTCAACTGTTCGATCCAGGTCATGATGTTGTTGAGCTCGGCGGCCATGGGCTCCAGGTCGGACTCCTCGACCCGAATCCGGGCCAGTTTGGCCACGTGCGCCACGGTGGCTTTATCGAGTGACATGTGCCACTTTCTCCTTGTCCCGCTTGATGGATAAGCTGGCGGGGCGCCGTGCATTTCACTGGCCCCACAGGCGCCGGAACCTATCACCCGCTATGCTGATCGACAAGCCCACCGACCTGCCCTCCCGGCTTGCCCGCGGCCAGCGCCTGCTGGGCCTGGACCTGGGCACCAAGACCATCGGATTGGCGCTCTCAGACGCCAGCTTGGTGGTGGCCACCCCCTACGACACCATCAAGCGCAAGAAATTCACCAAGGACGCCGAACAACTCATTGAAATCATTAAGAAAGAGAATGTCGGCGGCCTGGTCGTCGGCCTGCCGGTCAACATGGATGGCAGCGAGGGCCCCCGCGCCCAATCGACCCGCCAGTTCGTCCGCAACCTGGAAGGCCTGATCGACCTGCCCACCGCCTTCTGGGACGAACGCCTGTCCACCCAGGCCGTCACCCGCACCCTGCTGGAAGCCGATGCCTCGCGTAAACGCCGCGCCGAAGTGGTCGACAAGATGGCGGCGTCGTTCATCCTGCAGGGGCTGCTGGATCGCGTGGCCCATGGTTAGTCGGCATTACTCTGCACCACGAGCACCGAGCACATGACAGTCATCGGCACCTTGTGCGTGGTGCCGTTCGGCAACTCATCTACGCTGAATCTTGATCTTGTCTCCTTTCATTTCGAGAGAGACAGGGTCGTTGGGTTCATACCCCACGAGAGCATCAACGAGACGCGCCCGGATGCCGTGTTCGTTCCAGACTGTTGGTGAAATCCACACGTACTTATTTGCCTGAGTGTGGCGAAGCTTTCCACTCCACGTGCGACCATTGATGAGGAGCGTGCACTCTCTCACCCCATTCGACTTAAAAGGTAGTTGTTTGGCGTCCGGCTTTTTTATGTGAATCTCAAGACTCGGCTTGCCATCTGCGTACCAACGGGTTCGTCGTACGTAGCAAGGAGAAGCCCCTTTGGTTGCAGGGCTTGTCGCAAGGTGGGATGAAGATGTCATTATAGATTTGGCCAATCGATTATCTCCATGGCGTATGTTCGAAGAGGGTCAAGTGGTCAAACTTCAGGATCTCTTGCTAAATGAAAACCAGGTACAAGCGGTGGCACCAACAGTAGAGCCATTCCTGGTGGACCGTTTTCAAAACCACCAACTGTCTGATGCGCGACCGGCCCGGTGAAAGGAACGGCATGCACAAGGCACAACGTGAACAGTTATCTTAGCAAGACTCATAAACCCGGCAAAGACATGCGCCTTTTTTTGGGCAATAAGTCTCGCCCGCCCCCAGTGCTGGGCGCGTCATAGTTTCACACTTCCTGCTCCCGTCCTGCCGCCCGTACAGTAAAGCGGGCCGTGACAACCAGCTAACGTCCACGCTATCAGTGTCCCGTTTCCAACCGCGTGCCGCACAGCACCGACCCCTATCGACCAAATGAGCGAACAGTCGAAAACAAACCATGACGGTCATCGGCGCCCTTCTCCCCGTCTTCTTGCTCATCGCCATCGGCTGGGGTCTCAAGCGAGCGAAGTTTCCGGGCGATGACCTGTGGCCGCCGCTGGAGCGGCTGATTTATTACATCCTGTTTCCGGCCCTACTCGTCTCGACACTAGCCCAGGCGGATCTGTCCAACGTCTCCGTCCTGCCCATGTCCGTCGCCATGGTCGGCGCCATGCTCGCTGTCGCCGGGCTGGCCATGGTCTTTCGCAGGCGGCTGGGCATCAACGGCGGTAGCTTTTCCTCGGTCTTTCAGGGATCGATCCGCTGCAACACCTATGTCGCCATCGCTGCCGCCGTCGCCCTGTTCGGCGAACCGGGTCTGGCGCTGGCGTCCATCGGCACCCTGTGCGTGGTACCGCTGGGCAACGTGCTGGCGGTGACGGTGCTGGCCAAGTACGCCGGGCACAGCGCGCCGACGGCCAGGGACATCGCCGGGCAGATCGTGCGCAACCCGCTGGTCATGGCGTGCCTGGTGGGCATCGCCCTCAATATCATCGGGTTCGGCCTGCCGCCGGTCATCGACGACCTGCTGGCCATCATGGGCCGGGCGACGCTGGCCCTGGCCGTCATGTCGGTCGGCGCCGGGCTCGACCTGTCGGCCCTGCAGGGGCTGCGCCGCGCCATCGTCGTCACCATGGGTCTCAAGCTGCTGGCCATGCCGGTCATCACGGCGCTGGCCTGCGTGGTCCTGGGTGTGGAAGGGGTGACCAAGACGTCGGCCATCATGTTTACGGCCATGCCGACGGCCGCGTCGTCTTACATCCTGGCCCGGCAGTTGGGCGGTGATTCGGCGCTGATGGCCGGCATCGTCACGGCAACCACGCTGGGTGCCGTGGTGTCATTGCCAGTGCTGTTGGCCGTGTTTACCTAACCATAGGAATCTAGCACAACTGAATTTGCGCTGCGTCGGGAGAGCTAGCTACTTACGTTGAAACATTGTAACCGACCGTAGTCTAGCCAAGAAACTTTGAAGCCTTTTGGTAAGTCCTGAAACCAGTTGCAACTAGCTACTCAATGGAGGGCCGAATGGCTTTCGACAAAAAATCAGCCTCCATAATACTTGTAAACGAACACACTTATGAGGCGCTTCACATATTCAATTCAAATGCATTTCCAGAACACTTAGCTGACAACATTCGAGATTGTGCAACTCGAATGGTCATGTTTAGGCATAGTGCTAGAGACGTTATCTCTCAGGTTTCAAAGGACATCGATGAATTCAAACTAGCGCTCGAGTCTAATCGTCAATTCTTGTTACAAGGCACTGCAAGAAATCCGGAACTGGATCTTGTGTGCTACTTTGATAACGCACGATACATGACTTCAATATGTTCAACATTTGTCTATCTGCGTTCACTTCTAGGGATGTATTCGAATCTCATTAAGCAATCGATCGAACCCGGTCGAAATCTTGACTTTAGGGCAAAAAAAATTTTTCCGGAAAACAAGAAGCTTGCGGGTGGAGAATTGGTTGAATGGCTTAGAAAGCGCAAAGATGGCGATTATTGTGATCTTGCTAAAACTATAGTCGAACACTCCGAAGAGTGGATAGATTCCGCTGTCAACTATCGAAACACGCTGGTTCATACAGGCGATATTCCACAATTGCATCGTCCTAGACTAAAGTTACGTCCCGAAAAGTCGGACTTCACCTATGACGAAATAGAACCTCCGTTTATGCCAACAGGTGAGGATGTTCGCGTCTACGTCTACGAGCTAGCGACCAACGTTCATAGATTCGTGGAGGACACGATTGTTCATATTCCAAATGTAGATATGGAATTAGTGGACATGAAGGTCTTTCCGCTGAATTCCAACTAGCTCACGTTACAAAATTGCTAACAAGAACGCGTGGAGCAATTTGAGAAAACGCCAACAACACCTCGGCCATCATGTTTACGGCCATGCCGACGGCCGCGTCGTCCTACATCCTGGCTCGGCAATTGGGCGGCGATTCGGCATTGATGGCCGGCATCGTCACGGCGACCACGCTGGGTGCCGTGGTGTCATTGCCGCTGATGTTGGCCGTGCTGGCTTAAGGGGTCGCGTACAGCCGTATCCGCGTCTTACTTGCCGAACCGGTGCTTTGAGATCCACGACGCATCGGCCTTCGATCGGACCAAATAGATATTGCTGCTCTTGTTGGGGTCGGACTTTTCGTTACACCGCAACACCGCGCAATTGTTCGGGTCGATCTTGCGGTTGATGCAGATGCTTTTCTTTTTCCGCCCCTTGGGAACCGACAGTGAAAGGACGCTTGGGTACCAGGCGGCAATCGTCCGTCCATTGATCCGTTCTTTCTTGAACTTGAAGGGAAACGTCCAGTTCGCCTCGCTCCAATCGCCGCAATTGCTCCGGCCGTCCTGAAACCAGCCTTGTGAGTAAAACTGCTGGCTATCGGGATACCAATATCCGCGTGCGGCGAAATCACCGCGCCGCAACCGGCCACTCACCCAATCGCGCCGCATGGCATAGCCACGAAACTCATAGGCGCCATTCGGGTGTTTCTTCCGCACCTTGATTTCGATAACGCCGTCCGGCCCGGCGGCGTAAAAACCATCGATCGAAGCAATTCTGGGCGCCTGGCTTGAACGCTTTTGGGTGCCGCTTGGCGCCGCCTGCTTCTTTTGTTTTCCGGTGGTTTGCGCCTTCTTCGCTTGGCTTTCTTTCTTCGCCTTTTTCGCCTGCTTCCTCTGCTGTTCTTTCTCTTCCGCGACGGCCAGAACCTTGTCGATGCGTTGTTCAACGTAGGTTTGTTGCCCGGGCGTTGACCGCACAAGTACCGGCAGGTTCGGTTTCCCCAACATGCTCTGGGCATTTGTTCGCAGATAGGACAGAAGGCCGTCCGTGGGAATGGGCGCTTCCAAGTTGTTGAATGATCGCTTCAGCCCTTTGTCCTCATCCGAAAAGATCCGCAGCGTCAAAGCTTCGCCGCTGTGTTTCATGACAAAGAAAATGCTCTTGTCGTTCCCGCCTTCCACTTGGTCAAAGGGCAGCATCTTCGTCATGCCGATCTTTTTGGTTTCGCCGGGCACCCCGATCAGGATGAGGTCCGTTCCGGGGATGCGGGAAAATACGGCGACACCCTGAATCTGAATCGACGCCGACTCACTTTTGAGGGTCAGATTTGCCGCGGCTAGCCGCATGGGACGTTGAGGCGAATTTGGTTGGGAACCGAGCTGACGGGACGTTTCCCTGTGCAGCCAGGGTTCCTTCCTTGGTGCAAAGGACAGACTGCCGAACGTGCCGTTTGATTCGAGAATGTGGTAGTGGCCGATCAGGGCGCTGACATCGTTTTTGGAAAGCACGCCGTTTTTGAAAACCGCCAGCCTGTCCGTTGTCGCAAAACATGCCGACAAAACCGGCACGAACACGAGTGTCACAAAAAGACGGGCGGCAACGGAGCAACAACGCGCACGTTTCACTCGACGGTTCATATCCACTTTTGACGAGTCCCCGCCTAACGCAACACGACCGTGGTGTGCTCGATTTCACCGTTGCGCTTTTTCTGCGCGCCCTGGATGGTCTCGATTTGGCCCAGGTCGCCGGTATGCAGTTCCTGGCAGCCCAGGACGATGTTGACGGTCACGCCATCGTCGGCCAGAGGCAGCATCACCCGCTCCGCCCACATGTCGGCATCCTGTTCCGTGTAATTGCGGCTGCGGGAGTAGATCGGGCTGCCCGTGTCGACCGCCATGTCGAGCAAACCTGTGACGAAGGCCAGATACGAGCCGTCGATCACGTCGTCGATGAACTGTCCGGTGGCATCCATGCCGAACTGCGCCGTGGTTTTCGTGCCGACCAGGCGGTAGCGGTGCCGCCGCCCGCGGTCCGTCTCGACCACATCGGTCAGCATGATCTTCGGCAGCAGGTCTGGAATTTCCAGCGGATCGATATCGGCGCGCGACGGTAACCGGCCTTCGGTGCGTTTGCCGGTCCAGTACTCGTAGACTTTACGAAGCACCGGGTTTTCGATCGTGTTGGACATCTCGCCTGGCCGCGCCAATTCATCTGATTGAACTAAACCCGATTCATACACCAAGACATCGTCGCCGTGAACATTGCTCCATAGCATTGTCCGGCATATTCGAAATTGTGAGCGGAATCACCCGATCCAAGCCGGTAAGCTGACCACCGCATGAAAACGATAGCCGAAATTGGTTTGCAAAAATGTGTCCGTTTTGTTGCGCGCGGCGCGGCGGGGCTGCTTTTGTTTGCAGCGGCAATATCCGCGATAGAACCGGTCGGGGCGCAGGAATTCCGCTGGCTCCCACCGGGATCGTCACTGCAAGCCGTGTTATCCGACAGACCGATGGAACGCATCGAAGGGGATACCGAAAGTTTCTATGTCACCTATGGCCGCCTGTTGTTCCGCTCACCGGAACTGCTGGGCACGCGGGCGCGGGAAGTGGGGGTCAGTTGCGACGCCTGCCATACCAACGGCGGCGCCAATACTTCGTTTTTCATCTCCGGCATCTCGGACCGGCCTGGCAATGTGGATGCCTCGCACCGTTTCTGGAACCGGCGGGCGGATGATGGCCGGCACAACCCGGTCAACATTCCCAGCCTCCGGGGTGTGCGCTGGTCATCCCCCTATGGCCGGGACGGACGCATCGTTTCCCTGCGGGACTTTACCCGCATGGTGATCGTGACCGAGTTCGCCGGCCCCGAGCCCGATGCGCTGACCCTGGATGCCCTCACCGCCTACCTGAACGCACTCGCCCTGCCCGCGCCCGCCGGCGCGGCGGACCGTCCGGGCGCCGCGCTGTTCCGCCGGGATTGCGCGGGATGCCACATTCCGTCGGCGGGCTATCTCGACCGGTTGAGCCACGACGTGGGCAGCGGCGGCCGGTTCGATACGCCGACCCTGCTCGGCACGGCGGAAACCGCGCCCTACTACCACGACGGCCGGTTCGGCGACCTGTCCGCCGTGCTCACCCACTACGAAACCCGGCGCGGCACATGGTATGCGCCGGACGATAGGCAGGCCTTGCTGGCGTATCTCAATGACATCGGTGCGCCGCCGATCGAGCGTGGACCCATTTCGTTGCGACGGGATCTGGATCGGGTGACTTTCGGTCTGGATTTGCTGAACAGCGCCCTCAACGACGAGGCGGACGACCTGTTCCGCCGCATCGCCGGGCTGCTGCGCCAGGAGATCGGCCGCATCCATGGCCGCTACCCCCTGCCGGGTCACGAGGAAGCACGCGGTGTGCTGGCCGGCTGGGCGCGGCAGCTTCGGGATATGGCGGCGAATTTGGAAAACACCGGCTTGAAAATGACCCGCGAAGCCGTGTCCGATTTGCGCCGCACCGTAGCCGTGGGCCGGGCGGTTTTGACGGAATCTCAGGCTGGATCGCATTATGCGACGAGGGGGTCGAAAAAGCCCTAGCCAGAGCGCCGATCGGTGCCTATAACACCCCTTTAATGACTACAGCGTCCTCCTACGTTTTCCCCCACCGCCACTTGCTTGGCATTGAGGGCCTTTCTCCTTCCGAAATCACTGGATTGCTCGATCTGTCCGAGACCTATGTCGAACAGAACCGGCAGGTCGACAAGAAGCAGTCCCTGCTGCGCGGACGGACCCAGATCAACCTGTTTTTCGAAAGCTCGACCAGGACGCGCACGTCGTTCGAGCTGGCCGGGAAACGTCTTGGCGCCGACGTCATCAACATGTCGGTCGCCGTGTCCGCCATCAAGAAGGGCGAGACCCTGATCGACACGGCCATGACCCTGAACGCCATGCACCCCGACGTGCTGGTGGTGCGCCATCCCGACTCAGGCGCGGTCAATCTGCTGGCCCAGAAGGTGGGGTGCGCGGTCATCAACGCCGGTGACGGCTGCCACGAGCATCCGACCCAGGCGCTGCTGGATGCCCTGACCATCCGCCGGCGCAAGGGCCGCATCGCGCGGCTCACCGTGGCGATTTGCGGCGATATCCTGCACAGCCGGGTGGCGCGCTCCAACATTCATCTGCTCAACGCCATGGGCGCCCGGGTGCGCCTGATCGCGCCGCCGACCCTGCTGCCCGACAGTGCCGAGCGCCTCGGCGTCGAGGTCTTTCACGACATGCGCAAGGGTTTGGAGGATTGCGACATCGTCATGATGCTGCGGCTGCAGACCGAGCGCATGCAGGGCAGTTTCGTGCCCTCGGTGCGGGAGTATTTCCATTTCTATGGCCTCGATGCCGACAAGCTCTCGGCGGCCAAGCCGGACGCGCTGGTCATGCATCCCGGCCCCATGAACCGGGGCGTCGAGATCGACTCCGAACTGGCCGACGACATCGACCGCAGCCTGATCCGCGAACAGGTGGAGATGGGCGTCGCCGTGCGCATGGCCTGCCTCGACATCCTGACCCAGCAGTTCGCCAATACGGTGGGGGGTTGACGCCGTGCTGACCGGTAAGCCCGTCGCCTACATCAACGCCCGGCTGCTCGATCCGGCCAGCGGCTATGACGGCCCCGGCGCCGTGCTGTGCAAGGGCGACACCATCGCCGACGCCGGCGCCGACCTGTTTCCCGACGGCGTGCCGGTGGACATGGAGACCGTGGATTGTCGAGGGTTATGCCTTTCGCCAGGCCTGATCGACATGCAGGTGCATCTGCGCGAACCGGGCGCCGAGCACCAGGAGACCATCGCCAGCGGCTCCCAGGCCGCGGCGGCCGGCGGCGTCACCACCATCATCGCCCAGCCCGACACCGATCCGGTCATCGACGAGGCCGCCCTGGTCGAATTCGTCGAGCGCCGCGCCCGCGACACGGCCCGTGTCCGGGTCAAGACCATGGCCGCGCTGACACGCGGACAGAACGGCAGGGAACTGACGGAATTCGGCCTGCTGTCCGAGGCCGGCGCCGTGGCTTTTACCGACAACCCCCAGCCGGTTGCCGACGCGCTGGTCATGCGCCGGGCATTGTCATACGCGACGGCTGTGGACGCCCTCGTTGTCCAGCAGGCGGAAGAGCCGTCCCTCGCGGCGGACGGACATGTCAACGACAGCGAGATGGCCACCCGTCTCGGCCTGAGCGGCATTCCGGCCTGCGCCGAGACCATCATGGTCGAACGCGACATGCGCCTGGTGGAACTGACCGGCGGCCGCTATCACGCCGCCCATTTGTCCACCCTGGACGCCATCGACGCCGTACGCCGGGCCAAGGACCACCAATTACCGGTCTCCGCCGGCGCCGCGCCACACAACTTCGCCCTCAACGAGACCGAAATCGAGGAATACCGCACCTTCGCCAAGGTCAAGCCGCCGCTGCGCTCCGAAGCCGACCGGGCGGCGGTGGTGGCGGCGCTGTCCGACGGCACCATCGACGTCATCTCTTCGGGCCATGCGCCCCTCGATCAGGACAGCAAGCGTCAACCCTTCGCCCAGGCCGAGTTCGGCATCATTGGGCTGGAAACGTTGCTGCCGGTCGCGCTGACCCTGTTCCATAGCGGCGCCATGAACCTGATTGATATCATCGCGAAAATGACGACCGGGCCGGCGCGGCACCTGGGGCTGGAAAGCGGCCGGCTGGCGGTCGGGGCGCCGGCCGACCTGTTGCTGTTCGATCCCGACGTGCCGTGGATCCTGACCGAAGACAAGCTGCACTCCAAATGCAAGAATACACCGTTCGAAAACGCCCCCATGACCGGCCGGGCCGAACGCACCATTGTCGCCGGCCGGACCGTATTCGACCGGATAGCGGAGGACTGATCGGTGTTCAACCCGGTCCTGACCCAAGTGCCCCTGCCCTGGCTGTTGCTGACCCTGGCCGCAGGCTATTTGCTGGGGTCCATCCCTTTCGGGCTCGTCCTGACCAAACTCTCCGGCCTGGGCGACATCCGAAACATCGGTTCCGGCAACATCGGCACCACCAACGTGCTGCGCACCGGCCGCAAGGACTTGGCCCTGGCGACCTTGTTGCTGGACGGCGGCAAGGGGGCGGCAGCGGTGCTGATCGGCGGCTATCTGCTGGGGCCGGCCGTCGCCGTGATCGCCGGAGGCGGTGCATTTCTCGGTCACCTGTTCCCGGTCTGGCTCAAGTTCAGGGGCGGCAAGGGCGTCGCCACGTTCCTGGGCGTACTGCTGGCCGCTGCCTGGCCCGTCGGCGTGGGCGCCTGCCTGACTTGGTTACTGGTCGCACTGGTCTTCCGGATCTCTTCCCTCTCCGCTCTGATCGCCGCCCTGTTGGCGCCGGTCTACGCCTATGTCTGGGCCGATCCGCACCATATGGAACTGGCCATTTTCATGGCCGCCTTGATCTTGCTGAAACACCGACCGAACATTCACCGGCTGCTGAAAGGCGAAGAACCGAGAATCGGACGGAGTAAGACGTCGGGCGACCCGGCCTAGTACCCCCTCTAGACGTCATGTCCGAAAATACGACCATCCGTTGACTCTCTGAGCGTGTTCACGCATTGTTCTCAACGAAGGAGAGCCGTGTTGAGCACGATGACCGTACCTGCTGACCATTTGGACGATCGGGAAAAACTGGATTGGATCCGGCTCATTCGCAGTGAACGGATCGGCCCGATCACGTTCCACCAGTTGATCGCACGGTATGGCGACGCGGCGTCCGCCCTCGAAGCCCTGCCCGGTCTTGCCCGGCGCGGTGGCCGCCGTTCGGATCTGCGCATCTGCCCCGTCGATCAGGCTGAACAGGAACTTGAACACACACGCGCCACCGGGGCCGAAATCGTCGCCGCATGCGAACCCGCCTATCCCGGCATACTGCGCGAGATTGCCGATCCACCGCCCGTGATCGCCGTCAAGGGTGACGCCAGCCTGTTGTCGCGACCGGCGGTCGCTGTTGTTGGCGCCCGTAACGCCTCGGCTTCGGGAACGCGATTTGCCCATCGTCTGGCCGGCGATTTGGGCGCGCAGGGTCTGATGGTGGCCTCCGGCCTGGCCCGGGGCGTCGATGCGGCCGCCCACCAGGGTGCGCTGACGACCGGTACCATTGCCGTGGTCGGCGGTGGCGTCGATGTGGTGTATCCGGCTGAAAACGCCGGTCTTTACGACCAGATTGCCGAACAAGGCGTCATCGTGGCCGAACCGCCGGTCGGTACCCAGCCGAAAGCCAGGCACTTTCCCAGGCGCAACCGGATCATCTCCGGCCTGGTCCACGGTGTCGTCGTCGTCGAGGCCGCAGTGCGTTCGGGTTCTCTGATTACGGCGCGTATGGCTTTGGAGCAAGGACGGGAGGTCTTCGCCGTGCCGGGTTCCCCTCTGGACCCGAGAGCGCGCGGCACCAACCGGCTGATCAAACAAGGCGCCGCACTGTGCGAGGACGCGAACGATGTGATGGATGCTCTCCTGCCACAACTTGATCACAAGGGTGAACATCCGGTGCCAAAGCCTCTCGCAAAACCCGAAGCACCGGCGGTCTGCGACGGCGAACTGAAGGACGCCCGCGGCCTCGTGGCGGAAAAACTGAGCCCCTCACCGATAGATATTGACGAATTGGTGCGCCAGACCCAATTGACACCTGCGGCCCTTTTGACCATTTTGCTCGAGTTTGAGCTGGCGGGCCGCTTAACACGTCACCCGGGCAACAGGGTATCGGCTGGTTAAGACTCGGTTAATCTCATCAGCAATATCTATATAAGTGGAATGCGTTGCAGTCCGACGTTGGATTGCCGCCATTGGAAATAATCGCCTCATGCACGTCGTTGTTGTCGAATCACCCGCGAAAGCGAAGACCATCGAGAAGTACCTGGGCAAGGACTACGTGGTCCTGGCGTCCTATGGTCATGTCCGCGACCTGCCGTCCAAGGACGGCTCGGTCCGTCCCGATGAAAACTTCGCAATGACGTACGAGGCCGACCCCAAGTCGGCCAAACATCTGGCGGCCATTGCCAAGGAAGTCAAAAACGCAGACCAGTTGATCCTCGCCACCGACCCCGACCGGGAAGGCGAAGCCATCTCCTGGCACGTCCTGCAGGCGCTCGAGGAAAAGAACGCGGTCAGGAACGTCGACGTCAAACGGGTGGTGTTCAACGAGATCACCAAGTCCGCCGTGCTCGACGCCATGCAGCACCCGCGCGGCCTGGACATGGATTTGATCAACGCCCAGCAGGCGCGGCGGGCCCTCGACTACCTCGTTGGCTTTACCCTGTCGCCTGTGCTGTGGCGCAAACTGCCGGGTGCCAAGTCCGCCGGCCGGGTGCAGTCGGTGGCGCTGCGGCTCATCTGCGACCGGGAGACGGAGATCGAAGCATTCACGGCCCGGGAATACTGGACCATCGAAGCCGACTTCCGGACCGACAAGGGCGACACCATCGTTTCGCGCCTCACCCACCTCGGCGGCAAGAAACTCGACAAGTTCGACCTGGCCAATGAGAAAGACGCCCTGGCCGCCGTCGACCAGATCGCCGCCGGCAAGTTCAAGATCGCCGATGTGGCCACCAAGCCGGCCAAGCGCAACCCGCAGCCGCCCTTCACCACATCGACCCTGCAGCAGGAAGCTTCGCGCAAGCTGGGCTTTTCCGCCAAGCGCACCATGCAGGTGGCGCAGCGGCTCTACGAGGGCATCGACATCGGCGGCGAAACCGTCGGTCTCATCACCTATATGCGGACGGACGGCGTGCAGATGGCCAACGAGGCCATCGAGGCATGCCGCAAGGCCATCGGCAGCAATTTCGGCGACGACTATGTGTCGGCCGAACCGCGGGTCTACAAGACCAAGGCCAAAAACGCCCAGGAAGCCCACGAAGCGGTCCGGCCCACCGATTTCTTCCGCACGCCGGACAGCCTGTCCCAGTATCTATCGGACGAGCAGCGCAAGCTCTACGACCTGATCTGGAAGCGCGCCGTCGCCAGCCAGATGGAAAGTGCCCGGTTGGAGCGCACGACCATCGACATGGCGGACGAAGCCGACGCCATCCGTTTCCGCGCCACGGGCTCCGTCGTTCTCTTCCCGGGTTTCCTGAAACTTTACGAGGAAGGCAGTGACGACCGGGCCAACGGTGACGATGACGACCGCCGCCTACCGAAGGTCGAAGCCGGCACCGCCGTCGATGCGACCCAGGTCAAGCCGACCCAGCACTTCACCGACCCGCCGCCGCGCTATTCCGAAGCGTCGCTGGTCAAACGGCTCGAGGAACTGGGTATCGGCCGGCCGTCGACCTATGCATCCATTCTCTCGGTCCTGCAGGACCGGGGTTACGTGGTGCTCGACAAGAAGCGCTTCACCGCCGAGGACAAGGGCCGCGTCGTCACCGCGTTCCTGTCGGCGTTTTTCGAGCGCTATGTGCAATACGATTTCACGGCGCAATTGGAAGAACTGCTCGACGACATCTCGGCCGGAAAGGTCTCCTGGCTCAACGTTCTGCAGGATTTTTGGGAAGCCTTTCATCTGGCGGTCGAGGACATCGCCGACCTGCGGGTCTCGGAAGTGCTCGAGAAGCTCAACGAACTTCTGGCGCCGCACATCTTCCCGGATACCGGCAACGGCAAGGACCCGCGCGCCTGCCCGTCCTGCGACGACGGCCGGCTCAGCCTGAAGATGGGCCGTTTCGGCGCCTTCATCGGCTGTTCCAACTATCCCGAATGCCGCCACACCCGCAAGCTGGGTGAAAGCGCCAACGGCGAAGGCGACGCGACCGACAAGGGCCCGAAGGAACTCGGCACCGATCCCGAATCCGGCCTGATGATCACCCTGCGCCGCGGCCCCTACGGCCATTACGTCCAGCTTGGCGAACCGGAAGGCAAGGAGAAGCCGAAGCGCGCCTCGCTGCCCCGTGGCGTAGAACCGGATGAGATGAATTTCGACTTGGCCGTCCGGCTGCTGTCGCTGCCCCGCCTTGTGGGCACCCACCCGGAAACCGGTAAGGATATTCTCGCGGGACTGGGGCGCTACGGGCCCTACCTGCAGCACGATGGGGTCTATGCCCGCCTGCAGTCATACCAGGACGCCTTGGAAGTCGGTCTCAATCACGCCGTTACCCTGCTGGCCGAGGCCAAAAGCAAAGGCCGGCGCGGTCCGCAGGTCCTGAAGGAGATGGGTCCGCATCCCGACGACAATGAAGTCATCAAGCTGATGGACGGCCGCTACGGCCCCTATGTGGCCCACGGCAAGATCAAGGCGTCCCTGCCCAAGGACGCCGATCCCGACAAGTTCACCATCGAACAGGCGGTGACGCTGATCGCCGACAAGGCGGCCAAGAGCGGCAAAACCAAGGCCAAGCCGAAAGCCAAGAAAGCGCCCGCGAAAAAGGCCGCGGCGAAGAAGTCCGCGGCAAAAAAGACGACCGCCAAGAAAACCACGAAAAAGAGCACGGCCAAATCCAAGGCTGCCGGCGCCACCGACGCCGGCACGGCCTGAGGCCGCGCCCGGTGGCCGCCAAGAAGGCGGGTAAATCGCGTCCCCTCCCCACACGGGAACAGATCGCCGCCTACATCAACGAGCACCCTGGCCGGGTCAGCCGGCGCGAGATCGCCCGGGCCTTTCACATCAAGGCCGACGACCGGTCCTGGCTGCGCAGCCAACTGAAATCCCTCGCCGAAGACGGCCTGATCGAGAAGAGCCACAAGCGCAAGGTCTCGGCGACCGGCCGTCTGCCGCCTGTCGCCGTAGTCGAGGTGTTCGACGTGGATGTGGACGGCGAACCGCTGGCCAAGCCGGTCTCGTGGCGAAGCGAGTCCAAGCCGCCGCGCATCGTGGTCGCACCGCCCCGCGCCGGCCAGAAGCCGCCGGGCATCGGCGACCGGGTCCTGGCCCGTCTCGAACGGGGCGACGACGGCGTTTACCTGGCGAAGACGATCCGCAATCTCCAAGCCGCCTCCAACCAGGTCCTGGGCGTGTACACGGCGGTCGGACGGGATGGCCGCGTGCAGCCCACCAACCGCCGGCTCAAGTTCGAAGTCGCCATCGCCTCGGACGACTCCAAGGGTGCACGCTCCGGCGACGTGGTCCTGGTCGCTCTGGAGCCGGGCCGCGATCTCGGCCTGCGCCGGGGCCGCGTGATCGAGCGGCTCGGCGGCATGGGCGATCCGCGGGCGCTCAGTCTGATCGCGATCCACAGCCACGGCATTCCCACCGCGTTCAGCGAAAAGGCCGAGGCCGAGGCGAACAAGGCCAAACCGGTCCGGCTCGGCAACCGCACCGACCTGCGCGAAGTGCCGCTGATCACCATCGATCCCGCCGATGCGCGCGATTTCGATGATGCTGTTTGGGCAGCTCAAGACGACGATCCCGGCAATACCGGCGGCTGGAAGGTCATCGTCGCCATCGCCGACGTGGCCCATTACGTGAAGCCGGACAGCGCGCTCGACAAGGACGCGCTTCTGCGCGGCAATTCGGTCTATTTCCCCGACCGGGTCGTGCCCATGCTGCCGGAAGCCCTGTCGACGACCCTGTGTTCGCTGCAGCCCAAGGTGCAGCGCCCCTGCATGGCCGTGACCATGTGGTTCGATGTCGATGGCAACAAGCTCAGGCACACATTCATGCGCGGCCTGATGCGCTCCAATGCCCGCCTGACCTATCAGCAGGCGCAAGCCGCCATCGACGGCCAGCCGGACGATACCGCCGCGCCGCTGGTCGAACCAATCCTCAAGCCGTTGTACGGTGCCTATCAAGCGCTCGCAAAAGCCCGCAAGGCACGGGAACCGCTGGAGATCGACCTGCCCGAGCGCCGGGTGGAAATCGGCGAGGACGGTTTCATCGCCGCCGTCTATCCGCGGGAACGGTTGGATGCGCACAAGCTGATCGAGGAGTTCATGATCGCGGCCAATGTCTGTGCCGCCGAAACCCTGGAGGATTTACGCCAGCCCTGCATGTACCGGGTGCACGAGGAGCCGTCGCGCGAGAAGGTGCAGTCGCTGAGGGAATTCCTCGACACTCTGGAAATTCCCCTGGCCAAGGGCCAGGTCATGCGGCCGTCCCACTTCAACCGGGTCCTCGGAACGGTCGCGGGCACGCCCGAGGAACACATGGTCAACGAGGTGGTCCTGCGCTCCCAGTCGCAGGCCTACTACGCGCCGTACAACATGGGGCATTTCGGCCTGGCCTTGCGCCGCTATGCCCACTTCACGTCGCCGATCCGCCGCTATGCCGACCTGTTGGTGCACCGTGCATTGATCAAGGGACTGAAGCTCGGAGGCGGGGCGCTGCCCGACGAAGCAGACGAGGATTTCCCCGAACTGGGCGAGCAGATCTCCAACTCCGAACGGCGCGCCATGGCAGCCGAACGGGACGCCATGGACCGGTTTACCTCGGCCTACATGGCCGACCGGGTCGGTGCCACGTTCTGGGGCCGGATTTCCGGCGTGACCCGCTTCGGCCTGTTCATCGAACTGGACGAAACCGGCGCCGACGGCATCGTGCCCATCGGTACGCTGGGCCAGGATTTCTTCGACCACGACGAACATCACCATTGCCTGGTCGGGCGCCGGTCGGGCAAGGTGTACAGGCTCGGCGACAAGGTCGAAGTCAGGCTCGAGGAAGCCGATCCGGTGACCGGCGGCATCCGTTTCGAGATGTTGCGTGACAAGGGTACGGGCCATGTAGCGCGGAAAAGCCGTGTCGCCGAAAGCAAGCGGTTCAAGAAATCCAAGAAGAAGCAGAAGGCCGGCAAAGGGAAAGCGGAGAAACGGAGAAAACGATGAAGCGTTTCGCCTGGATTTCGGTTGTGTTGGTTTGCGGTATTTGGGCCACCTCTGTCTGGGCATTCGACTTCCAGGGACATCGCGGCGCCCGCGGCCTGTTGCCGGAAAACACCCTGCCCGCCTTTGCCAAGGCGCTCGATCTTGGCGTCACAACCCTCGAACTGGACCTGGCGGTGACCGCCGACGGTGTCGTGGTCGTCAGCCACGACCCAAGGCTCAGCCCCGCTCTTGCAAGGACAGCCGACGGCAAATGGCTCGAGGGGACAGGTCCCGCCATCTGGAAGTTGAAGTCCGGCGAACTGCGGTCGTTCGATGTCGGGCGTATCGACCCCGATCACCGATACGCCGACCGCTTTCCCGACCAGCAGGCCATCGACGGCACCCGCATTCCAACGTTGAAACAAGTGTTTGACTTGGTCCGCGAGCGCAGGGCCCGACATGTCCGCTTCAATATCGAAACGAAAATCCGGCCTGATCGGCCCGGCAATACGCCGCCGCCCAAGGTGTTCGCAAAAGCCGTCGTCGATCTGCTGCGGGCCGAAAACATGACGGACCGGACCGCCGTCCAATCCTTCGACTGGCGCACGCTGGCCGAAGTACAGAAACTGGCGCCCGAGATTCCCACGGTTTATCTGAGCGCGCAGCAACGGTGGCTCGACAACATCATGGCCGGTCAGGTCGGCCCATCGCCCTGGACCGCCGGCCACGATGTCGACAAACATGGCGGATCGCTTCCGCGCCTGGTGAAAGCCGCGGGCGGTGCGGTCTGGTCGCCCTACTGGCGTGACCTGTCCGCCCCGGAACTGAAGGAAGCGCAGGCGTTGGGTCTGTCCGTCGTCGTCTGGACCGTGAATGACTCGGGCGACATGGAAGACCTGATCGACATGGGCGTCGACGGCATCATCACCGATTACCCCGACAGACTACGGGCCATCCTGGACAAGCGGGGATATCGGCAAGACATGCAAAGCGGGCGGTATCGCCGGCCGTAACCGGCATCCGGCCTCTACGTGTTTTTGGATTTTCTTCTTTTCGCGGGCCCGTTCGATTTCTTGAGCGAACGGATTTCGTAGGCGCAGCGGCGGGCGCCGGACAGAACATGTTCGGTTCGTTCCACCGTCGCCAGGCCGTCAAACAGTGACTGGAACTGCGCCAGCTCCGAACGGCAAAACCCCTGGCACGCCCGGGCGGCCGCACAGATCGGGCAGTGGTTCTCGACGAACAGAAACCGGCCTTTTTCGATCTGGCTCCATTCCGCCATATAGCCTTCACGGCTGCGGATCTCGGCCAGCGCATCGATCTTACTTTTCAACGACTTGCAACCCGTTGTTTGAGAAAGATAGAGCGCCGTGGTCTCCCGTTCCCTGCGCCGAATGAGGGCGTCGATACCGGCATCCCCGAATTCGGCGCGAACGGAGTCCAGCATGTCGACCAGCAGTTCGTCGTGCCCGTTGGGGAACCGCGCATGACCGTCGTTCGAGAGCGTCCAATAGCGCCGCGGCCGCCCCACGCCTTCCCGCCGGTCTTCGAAATCAACCAGGTTTTCCGCGCGCAAACCGTCCATATGCTGGCGCACGGCCACGCCGGTGATGTCCATGCGCCGTGCGAGATCGGCGGCCGTCTGCGGGCCCTTCGACTTCAGCAGGAAAAGGATTTGATCGGCGCTTGTTTTCATTGAGATAACCTTAGTTCGAATGTCTCTATCCTTCAATAATTCCATATTATATGTTTTAATAAGTTTATTCTTTTTATATTACCGTCATGAGCGCCACGAACCATATGGAAACCCCACCAAAGCCACGCTGGCTCGACCTGTTCAGGCCGGGCCTGTTGCTGCCGACTTCGACGGTCTGTCTCGGGGTCGTCCTGCACGCCGCCGACAGTTTGATCGTCTCCACCGTCATGCCGTCCGCAGTGGCGGACATCGGCGGAGCCACGCTGATCAGCTGGACGCTGACCGTCTATGTGGTGGCCTCGGTCATGGGAGCCCTCGCCGGTGGTCAGGCCCGGGCCCGCTTCGGCGCCCGCAACGCCTATCTTCTCGGCACCGGCTTGTTCGCGCTAGGCACGCTGATCTGCACCCTGGCGCCGGACATGCCGTCCTTCATCGCCGGACGGGGCGTGCAAGGCCTGGGCGGCGGCCAAATCGCGGCCCTGGGCTACGGCATCATCCGCCGGGTGTTTCCGCAAACCCTGTGGCCGCTCATGTTCGCCATGACGTCGGGCATGTGGGGACTGGCGGCGCTTGTGGGGCCGCTGATCGGCGGCGTGTTCGCCGAACTGCAGGTCTGGCGCCTCTCATTCGGTTCCATCGTCGGCCTGTCGGCCGCCCTCGCCCTGATGGCCTGGTGGGCCCTGCCGCCGGAGACCCGACGGAAGCCGGACGGCGCCTATCCGCTGCTGCGGCTGCTCGTGATGGGTGCGTCCGCCCTGTCGGTCTCGTTAGCGGGCAATGCGACGGATGGCACCATGACGGCCGGCTTGACCGTGTTGTCGGTCGCCTTGGCCGCCTGGGTTATCCGGGCCGACCGCGGGGCCGCCGTACCGTTATTGCCACGGGGCAGCCTCGACATCGCCACGGTGACCGGCGCCGGCGTGTGGATGCTGTTCCTGCTCAGCCTGGCGACCTATTCCTTTGCCCTCTACGGCCCCTATCTGCTCCAGTTCCTGCACGGAATGTCGCCGCTGCAGTCGGGCTACATGGTGGCGTGGGAGGCCATGTCCTGGACCCTTGTGGCGTTGGCCGTCAGCCGCTGGCCGATGCACCGCGACCGCTGGCCCATCCTGGCCGGCCCGCCCATGGTGGGGTTGGGCCTGGCGGGCATCGCGTGGACCCTGCCGGTGGGACCGCTTGCCTGGCTGGCCGTGGCCGTATTTTTCGCCGGCGCCGGCATGGGCGTGTGCTGGGCCTTCATCTGCAGCCGCATCCTAGCCGCCGCCCGTACCGGCGAGGAGGATATCGTGGGTTCGGCCGTCTCGACCGTACAGATGATGGGTATCGCCTACGGGGCGGCGCTGACCGGCTTGATCGCCAATTCGGCGGGGTTTGCGGACACCATGAGCCTCGACACGGGCCGGTCGGTGGCGCTTTACATCCACCTGTCGTTCCTGGCAGCCGCGTTCCTGGCCGGGTACTGCGCCGTCCGGCTGGTGCGGGCGCGGGCTTAACCCCGCATGCGGGCGCCCTGCGGATCGAACAACGGCTCGGTGATCAGCGTCGCCGGGCGCATGTCGCCGAGGATTTCAATCTCGACCGTCTGGCCATCGGTCGCCATCTCCGTCGGCACGAATCCGAGGGCCACCGATTTCTCCACAAAGTGGGCATAGCCGCCCGACGTCACGAACCCGACCACGGCGCCGTCCTTCCAGATCGGCTCATCGGCCCAGACATCGGCGTCCGTGGCATCGACCACGAAGGTGCACAGCTTGCGCTTGGGCGGATTCTCCTTTTCCGCCAACGCCGCCGCACGGCCGATAAAATCGTCGTTTTTCCTGAACGACACGAAACGGTCGAGGCCGGTTTCCGCGGGGGTGTAGTCGGGCTTGAATTCGCGCATCCAGGAGCCAAACGACTTTTCCAGCCTGAGCGACATCATGGCCCGCATACCGAACGGCTTGAGCCCGAGATCCGCCCCCGCTTCCGTCAGGGTCTCGAACAGAGCAATCTGGTGGGCCGCCGGAACATAAATTTCGTAGCCCAGATCGCCGGTGTAGGTGACCCGGGTCACGATGGCCGGTGAGTGCCCGACATGCATTTCCCGCACCGACAGGAACGGGAAGGCCTCGTTGGAAACATCCGTCCGCGTAACCCGACTCAGCAGTTCCCTGGAATTGGGTCCGGCAATCTGGAAACCGATACGGTCCAACGACACGTTGCGTATGGTAACGCCGTTGTCCGGCAGATGCTGCTCGAACCAGCGCATGTGGTAGGCCTGGGCAGCGTAAGACGCCGTCACCTGGTAACGTCCACCGTCCAGGTTGGCCACCGTGAAGTCGCCGATCAACTTGCCTTTGGGGCTAAGCATCGGTGTCAGAGTCATGCGTCCGGGTTTGGGCATGCGATTGGCCATAACCGTATTGAGCCAATCTTCGGCGCCCGGCCCCGCGACCTCGTACTTACCGAAATTGTGGATCTCGTTGATGCCGACCGCCGAGCGCACCGCACGGCATTCATCACCCACCGGACCGAACGCGTTGGAGCGGCGGAAGGATGGCGTTTCCTCCAGCGCCTCGCCCTCCGGCGCGAAGTAGTTGACGTGCTCGAGGCCGTAGCCCGAGCCGAAGACGGCGCGTTGGTCCTTCCACACCGTATAAGCCGGCGTGGTATGCAGAGGCCGGCCGGCCGGCAACTCCTCGTTGGGATAGGACACGGCGAAACGGCGCTGATAGTTCTCCTTCACCTTGGCCCGAGTGTAGGGCCGGGTACAAATGTCGCCGAAGCGGCTCACATCCAGGGCAAACACATCGCGCGAGGGTTCGCCCTCGATCATCCATTCGGCCAGGGTGAGGCCGACGCCACCGCCCTGGCTGAAGCCGGCCATGACGGCACAGGCGCACCAGAATCCGGGCAATCCCGGCACCGGCCCGACCAGCGGGTTGCCGTCGGGCGCGAACGTGAACGGTCCGTTGATGACCCGCTTGATGCCGGCGTCGGCCAGACACGGATAACGGTTGTGCGCGTGCTGCAGGCTGTCGATCACCCGGTCGAGCTTGTCGGGCAGCAGTTCGGTGCCGAAATCCCATGGCGTGCCATCCACGGCCCAGTGTTCGCAATCCTGCTCATACAGGCCAATGACCAGCCCCCGCCCCTCCTGGCGCAGATAGCTCTCGCCTTCCGGGTCGAGCGAATGGGGCAGTTCGGTGGGGTGCTCGTAGACGTCCGCGATATCGTCGGTGACGAAGTACTGATGCTCCATGGGATGCAGCGGCAGATAGACACCGACCATCTCGCCCACCTCGCGGGCCCACAGGCCGCCGGCATTGACCACATGCTCGGCCACCACGGTGCCCTGTTCGGTAACCACGTCCCACTGGCCGTCATTGCGCCGGTTCAGTTCCAGTACACGGTTGCGCAGCGATATTTCGGCCCCTTGCTGACGCGCCGCCTTGGCGTAGGCGTAAGTGGTGCCCGACGGGTCCAGGTGTCCATCCAAGGGGTCGTACAAAGCACCCAAGACGCCATCGAGATTGATGATCGGACTCAGTTTCCTGATTTCCTCGACTCCGACGATCTCGGTTTCCAAGCCCATATGGCGATGTTTCGCCCGTTCGGCCCGGAGATAATCCATGCGTTCCGGCGTCGTCGCCAGGGTCAGGCCGCCGACGTGATGCAGCCCGCACGATTGGTCCGTGATTTCCTCCAATTCGCGGTAGAGCTGGATGGTGTAGCCCTGCAGGGCGGCCATATTGGGATCGGCATTCAGCGTGTGAAAACCGCCGGCCGCGTGCCATGTCGAACCCGCCGTCAGCTCCTTGCGCTCGATCAGCAGGACGTCCTTCCAGCCCAATTTGGTCAAATGATAGAGCACGCTGCATCCGACCACCCCGCCCCCGATGACGACGACTTGCACATGAGATTTCATGGCGACCATTCCCTGTAAGCGTTCCGGCGGCGCTCGATATCCGCCCAATTTCGGGCCATTTTTGACAGCCCGGTTCAGGATGATGCCCGACGGACGAGACGCCGATATTCGTGAAACGACATGGAAACGGCGGATTAGTGACAATCTTCGCCGTTCTTCCGCAGGTGCAAAGGACCACCGCGTCACCGTGCCGCAGCCCCGCCCCTTGCGAACCGACCCCTTCCACGCCACATTTGCCGAAACCGGGCCGGAAAACCGGCTCAATCAGACAAGGCAAACAATCGGGTTTATCATGCCCCCACTCGAATTCGGCGGTGACACGCCGTCGTCACGCTCGCTTTGGAACGCGATGGTTCGCGGATGGCGCCGCCGCTGTCCCGCCTGCGGCGAGAACCGAATGTTTTTCCGCTATCTCAAAGTGCACGAGCAATGCAGCGCGTGTGAACTGGAACTGCATCATCAGCGTGCCGACGACGCCCCGCCCTATTTCACCATCACCCTGGTCGCGCACATTGTGATGCCGGCTTTGTTGATTACCGAACGGCTGTGGCATCCGCCCGAGTGGGTCCACATGTCGATCTGGCTGCCACTGACGCTGGCGCTCACCTTGTTTTTCCTGCCGCGGGTGAAGGGCGCGTTGATTGGCCTGCAGTGGGCCAAGGCAATGCATGGATTTGGTGGTCCCGTGAAGGACTAAGTCCGGTCAATCGTCGTAGCTGGACTTGTATATCGCGGCGAGCAGGACATCGGGGTCGGCTCCACCGTTGCTCAACGGCAAGACGATCTTATCCATGTCGACCAAGTCCTCATTGGCCGGCGAACTGCGGCTGATTCCCAGCGGCTTGCAGTACGCGTGCGACCAGCGATATTCCCTGAGCGGTTTCTCGCCGATGAGATCCAGGCATTCGCCGACCCGGCGGCCCGTCAAGTCGAATCCGAACATATTGACCAGTTCGGAACCATAAAGGCGAAAGACGAAATCCGAGCCGTTTTCCACGGCATCGAGTAGCGTGACGTGGCCCAGCCACGGTTTCAGCACGAACGGATCGAAGTCTTTCCGTTCGGCCAATACCTTGCCGCCACGCTTTTCGTTCCACAAGGCGTAGAGCGACAACAAATCGGGATGCGAGACGTCGATCATTCAGCTGCGGTCTCCCCAGACGCAGATGTGTTACAGTTCCATGTCATGATTTGGTAACGTTGGCGTGACAGATAACACAAGCATTTCACCCGCCACTTGTCTGCCATCAATCGCGGTGACGTTTCTTCACGCACCGATAGGTACCTAGAGAGAGTTTCCAAAATGTCGAACAGTGTTTCCCAACGGTTGGCCGCCGAGGCCATCGGTACCGGATTTCTACTGGCGACCGTAGTCGGTTCCGGCATCATGGCGGAGAACCTGGCCGGCGGAAACACAGCCTTGGCGCTGCTTGGCAACACAATCGCGACCGGCGCGATTCTGGTTGTGCTGATTCTCGTTTTCGGCCCGATTTCCGGTGCGCATTTCAATCCGGCGGTCAGTCTCGCATTCCTGATCAAGCGTGAACTGCCGGCTGCACAGTTCGTACCCTACCTGGCGGCGCAGGTCGTCGGCGGCCTGGCCGGTGTTTTGGCCGCCCACGTCATGTTCGATTTGCCCACAATCCAGGTGTCAATGACACAGCGAACGGGGATCGGTCAGTGGACCGGCGAACTGGTGGCCAGTTTCGGGCTGGTTTCGGTCATCATCGGATGCTTGCGCTTCCGCCCGGAAACCGTGCCTTTCGCGGTCGGATTGTTTATCACCGCCGGCTACTGGTTCACTTCGTCAACGTCGTTTGCGAATCCGGCAGTGACGATCGCGCGTGGCTTTACCGACACGTTTTCGGGTATCCACCCTTCCGACATCCTGCCGTTTGTACTGGTTCAATTTGCCGGTGCCGCACTGTCCGTCGCCGTATTTCGTTGGTTGCTCGCCGAGCGGAACGATTCCGGCAGCGCCGATTGACTCGTCCAAATCGGCCAAAAACATCCCGGATTACGCCAAACTGCAGCCAAATTTATCCGAAATCGTATAGCCTTGTGCCTGAATTCTTTACAGAATTCGGTGACCATTCGGGAATCCTGTTCGGTTGGCTTGATTGATGATTTCGCGGCGACAATTCCTACAAATCAGCGGCTTGGCGGCGTGCTCCGCCGGTTTTCCGGCGCACGGGTCGGTTCAGAATTTCAAGCCCGAGCGGTTTACCATGCCTGCGGAATGGGAGACACATGCGCGTTGCGTCATGGCCTTCTCCTCGGCTTGGAACCATTTCGACGCCCGTGAAATAGACGCTATCCGCGCCGAACAGGCCGTCGTTGCCAAGGCCATCCGTCAGTTCGAGCCCGTCACCATGCTGACCAATGCGGAAGACATGGAAGACGCACGGCAACTGTGCGGCAATGACATCGACCTGCTGGAACTGGCCCACTACGACATATGGTCGCGCGATACGCTACCGACCGTCGTGCATGCGAACAGCGGATTGCTCTGGGCGATCGGTTGGAACTTCAACGTTTGGGGAGAGGCCTACGATGGTTACGATTCCGACCGCGATCTCGCCGAGCGTTTCGCCGAACGCTCGAACTTTCCCTTTCGCCAATCCAGTATCGTGACGGAACCCGGCGCCTTCGATGTTGACGGCGCTGGAACGGTCATCACGACCGAAACCGCCCTGCTTGACCCACGAAGGAACGACGGCGCGACCCGTACCGACGTCGAAGAGGAATTTCGCCGGTTTCTGGGTGCGGAGAATGTGATATGGCTCAAGGGTTCCGAATCGGATGTCATCACCGACGGTCATGTCGATGGGCTCGCCAAATTGCTGGCTCCCGGCAAAGCCGTCGTCGAAATCACCGACGACCCGGACGATCCGGAATACAAGGATCTGCAGGAGAACAGGCGACGCTTCGAAGAGGCCGCTTATGCCGGCGTCCAATCGTTCGAAATTCACCCCGTGTTGCGGCCAAGGCGGGAATATCTTCCGGCACACGGTGACGATTTCGCGGCATCCTACGTCAACTGCTATATCGCCAACGGCGGTATCGTCATGCCCCGATTCGGTGACTGGGAACGGGACGAAGCGGCCAAAGACCTGTTTTCAAAATTGTCCGGCGGCCTGCCGGTCGTGCAGGTATCCGTTCATCAGATTTGCGAAGGCGGCGGTGGCATCCATTGCAATACACAGCAAATCCCGGCTCCCAAGAGGACGCACACGCCGATGGAATTTCTGGCGCCTGAATCAGACCCCGATCAGGCCGGATAGGTCACCCCCTCAAGGGTTTTGTTCGCGCCCCAGCACGATGGGTTCCCCATGCGGTGTTGCCCGGGCCGCCCGGTCCCAGGCATCCCGGCGGTCGGTCAGTTCGGCAGACCCGATCAGGTTCTTTTCCGCCACGAGCGTTTCCAGCGCCCGAAGCCAATGGTCGTAATATGTGTCCCCCCGGTCCGGGTCACCGGACTCCTGCGCCGATTTGATCTCGGCGCCGAGATGCGTGGCCCACTCGGCCCAGGTAAAATGACCCTGCTCGTGCAGCTTGACGGCCATGGCAAACACTTGCGCCTGCCACGGCGCATCGAACACCGGCCCCTCGGCATCTCGCGGCAACTCCGGCAAGAGATGCGCGCCCGGGTCGTTGGCATCGCTCCGGACACGGGCATTCACGATGCCGGCTCCAGATAGCTGTCCCACAAGTCGACGCAGACCGTATCCTTCACCCCGGTTTCCGATCCCCACAGTTCGTGCGCACTGAACCGGACCACGTACAAATGCTGCGGATCCTTGGAGCCGTCCCTGGCATGGGAATCGGGAAAGACGAACACGCCATGGTCCTGCTCGACCGTGCCGACATGGCCGCGCACATACCGTGGCGCCCGTGTGTGGCCGACAGGGTGGCGGTTCTTCACGCGGACCCGGTCGCCGGGTTTGAACGTGGTCGGCCGATCTTCGTCCACGCGGGCGCTCGAGCCCGTCGCCAGAACCGGCCCGACCCTGTCAAAGGTCAGCGGCGGTTCCGCAACCCGTTCGGCACGCTGCCCGGCCACCGCGGACTCGATTTCGTCCCGGGTGACCAGGCCGTGCTCGACCATGAGTTTTTCCAGGCCGTACATCCAGGTTTCGTAGTAACTGCGGCGCAGATAGTCGCCTGCCGGCGTGTTTTCCCGGGCGAAGCGTGACATGTCTATGTTCCACTTGCCCCAGGCGCCCATGGCCAGCGTGAACGCGAGTACACGTCTTTCCCAGTCCGCGTGAAACACCGGCTCGTTGATTTCCGGCTCAACCGGTCCCATGCCGTGCATGCCACCCATGTCGTGCGCACCGTTCATAACGAAGCCTCCTACTCGGCCGCCGCTGCCGCGGCGGGAACGGATACGATCCCGGTACCGATCATGGAATCGCGGGTCACGATGTCGGCGAGCCGATCCTCGTTCCAGCCCTCGGTTCCCTCCGGGCGCATGGGCAATACCAGATAGCGCATTTCGGAGGTGCTGTCCCAGACCCGGATCTCCGTGTCGTCCGGCAAGGTCACGCCAAAATCGGCGAGTACGCCGCGGGGGTCGATGACAACCCGGCTGCGGTATGGCGCGGATTTGTACCAGACCGGCGGCAAACCAAGAACGGGCCACGGATAACAGGAGCACAAGGTACAGACGACCATGTTGTGAACGGCGGGCGTATTCTCCAGAACCTGCATGTCCTCGCCCTGGCGGCCGGTATAGCCCAGATCGGCGATCGCGGCAGTGGCATCCTTGAGCAACCAAGCCTTGTATTCCTCGTTGCTCCACGCCCTTGCCACCACCCGGGCGCCGTTTCGCGGGCCCACCCGGTTCTCGTAGGTGTCGATGATTTCATCGAGAGCGGCGGGATCCACATAGCCCTTTTCCGTCAGCAGGGATTCCAACGCCCGGACACGGAGCTCCAACTCGCTCAACTCGGAATGTTCGTGAGGATGATCGTGATCCCCTGCACCCATGACGATCTCCCTGTCGTTCGGCGAATGACCAAACCATATTATCCGAGGAATTAGGCGGATACCGCAACTTTGCGATAGTCCACGCAGACAAACTGCATATTGACCGTCCCGCCGTCATCGGGAATGGGCACTATGCCAGCCGTGATGGGCCGTCTGTGACACGATTGATCACAACTTCGTTGCGCCGGGCGGGCCTCCCTCGGTGGCTCTAGGTTAGGCGCGCCGACAGCGCATTCAACTGCGCATCCACGCCTGACCCCACATGTTGAGTGTATGTTCCTCGTGCGGCCAGGTGCGTGCCGCCATGTCGTAGGGCATAATTTCCAGTTCGGCGGAAATCTCCACACGGTTCCCGTCGGGATCCCGCACCATGAAGAACAGATTGTTGCCCGGCCCGTGCCGTCCCGGCCCCCACCACAGGGGAACCCGAAGAGAGCCGAAGTGATCACCCCAGTCCCGGATGTCGGTCCAGCCGGACGTCTCCAAGGCAACATGATCGAACCGGGCGCCGTCCGACTTGAACGCCGCGTAGGTGTGATGTTCCTCGTCGGAGCGGAAAAAGACCGCGGTGAGCCGATCGTTCTCGTCCACAACCCGGTCGGACACGGCGAACCCCAGGATTTGCTCGTAAAACGCGACGATCCTGTCCAGATCCGTTGTGGCAAACACGATGTGTTGCAAACGGCCGGGCAGCGTGTCCCGCCCTTTCCTGGCGCTTTCCGGCGGCACGCCGAATACCAGCCTCTGGCCGTCGGGGTCGGTCACTGAAAAGGAAGCATTGCCGAACAACGGACTCGGGCTGGCTTCGATGGTCACGCCGGCGTCGGAGAGGCGGCGCTGCAACGCCTCCAACCGGATCGGGTCATCCATGGCGAAGGCGCTGTAGGCCACGGTCTCGTTTCGACCCCGCCCTATGAAGAAACGGCGCTCGGCCCCTTCCACCAGCCACAAGTCGTGTCCCGCCTCGCGCACCGAAAGCCCCAGGCCTTGCTCATAGAATTCAACCAGCGCCTGCGGATTTTCCGAGTTGAATTGAAAGTGATGCAATGTAGCCGGCCAAAGCGGCGACGGTTCGTCCACGCGTAATCTCCCCTTGATACTGCTTTCGGCACCGACCGTAACACGGAAGTTGACGTCGCGAAATTCACGCGAAAATCAGGGTACGGCTATCACGGCTGGACAGAACCCACGATCCCGTGCACTTTCGGATCATTCGAACACAAAGAATTGCGGAAATGCAGGGCACGAAAGACGAAACCAAAAAACGGGCCGGACGCCCGCGCGATGCCGCAACGCTCATACTTTACCGCCGGACGAGAGACAGTTTCGAGGTCCTGATGGGCGAACGGCATGGCGGACATGCGTTCATGCCGAACCGATACGTGTTTCCCGGCGGCGCCGTGAGTCCCATGGACAGCCGCGTCCGTACCGCCAGTCCGATCGCGCCGAGCGTGGCCGAACGGCTCGAACGTGCGGCAACGCCGGCGCGGGCCCGGGCTTTGGCCGCCGCCGCCATACGGGAAACATTCGAGGAAACCGGTTTGGTACTCGGACATAGCGATCCGACCCCGGGTAAGCACGTGCCAAAGGATTGGCGGTCGTTCTTCGATCTCGGATTTGCGCCCGCCGTCGATTGCCTCGAATACGTCGCCCGGGCGGTGACACCGGTCTTCCGGCCACGCAGGTTCAATGCACGGTTCTTTATCGCCGACGGGTCCAACGTCGATGGATCGATCCAAGGCGATGGAGAGTTGATCAACGTGCATTGGGTTTCCATTGCCGACGCCCGCAAGCTGGAGATTCCGCTGATCACCCGCGTCGTTCTGGGGCATGTCGAAGACTTCGTCATGTATCCGGAAAATCACCCGCCCGTTCGACCGGTCCCCTACTATACCATGACGCACGGTCGCCGGGTCATCGGCCAGGACTGATCATACTTTCGATTTCAACCGACTCCCCAAGGATTTTACCTTGCCGCCTCGCCCCGTTACGCCCCGTGATGCCGCCAGTCTGATGATCGTTCGCGAACATGGATCGGGGCGGCCGGACGACTGCAGTGTCCTCATGGGCCGCAGGGCATCCAGACACGCATTCCTGCCGAATTTCTACGTCTTTCCCGGCGGGCGCCTGGACCGGGCGGACTTCAAGGCGCCTGCGCTGAGCGATATCGACGAAGCCGTGGCGTCCGACGTGGCCAACAGCTGCGCCGATCCGCACGGATACCGCCATGCCCGGGCCTTGGCGGTTGCGGCGGCACGGGAAACCCACGAGGAAACCGGCCTGGTCCTGGGCGATGTCGATGCGGACGGGCTGTACCGGCCGGACCTGGCACGGCTCGGTTACGTCGGGCGCGCCATCACGCCTCCGGAAAGCCCCATACGGTTTCACGCCCGCTTTTTCACCTGCTCCGCCGACATGATGCACGGCAGCGTCAGAAGCAACGGCGAACTGCTGGACCTGGATTGGCGCCCGGTCCGCGAGGCGTTGGCATTGCCCATCGCCGACGTCACGGAATTCATGCTGGAAGAACTGATGCGTTTGCGGCGCCAGTCGGCGATCCGCACCGGTATCCCACTGTTCTCGTATCGAAATGCCAAACCGAACATCCGGTACGAGTGAGTCCGTGACGGTTCGGGCCGCACCGGAGCTGAGCGCTTACGAGCGGCGAATCAGTATCGTCGCCGTCATCGCCAGCATAACGGTTTTCGGCCTGATCATCGGGCTTACCTACCCGCTGCTGTCCCTGATACTGGAATCGCAAGGTGTGGGCACGGACATGATCGGGATGAACGCGGCGATGACCGCTGTCGGTGTCGTCGTGTCGTCACCGATCAACCCGCGTCTGGCGAAACGCTTCGGCGTCGGCGAATTCATGGTGTATTGCCTGCTGGCGACCGGCGTCCTACTGCTGCTGCTTCGATTGTTTCCGAACGTCTATGCCTGGTTCGTGCTGCGCATTTTGCTGGGCGTCGCCATCAATGGCCTGTTCGTTCTGAGCGAATCCTGGATCAATCAGATCGCCGAGGACAAAAACCGGGGCAAGATCGTCGGCGTCTATGCCGCGGTCCTGTCGGCCGGTTTCGGATTGGGCCCCCTGTTGATTCCGTTGGCGGGCATACATAGCTGGACCCCGTTCGTCGCCGGTGCCTGCCTGGTGGCGGTCGCCATCGTGCCGGTCATGCGGGTGCGTCACCTGGCGCCGAAATTGTCCCACGACCAGGGTATTCATCTCAGCAAATTCATCCGCCTGGCCCCCATTCTCCTCACCGCGGTCGCGGTATTCGCCCTGTTCGACGGCTCGGCCGCCTCCTTGCTGCCGCTCTACGCCCTGGAACACGGCTGGGCCGAGGAAGCCGCCGTCATCATGGTGGCGGCGCTGGTGCTCGGAAACGTGGCCCTGCAAATCCCCGTCGGATGGCTGGCGGACCGCATGGACCGGCACGCCGTCATGCTGCTGTGCGGTGTTGCCGGCGTCGCGGGTGCCGTCGTTTTACCCTTCGTGATCGATATTCCTTGGGCTCTGTGGCCGACCTTGCTTGTTTGGGGCGGCCTGATTGTGGGTATATACACGGTTGCCCTGGCGCTGTTGGGCGAACGCTTTCAGGGCAACGACCTGGTGGCCGGCAATGCCGCCTTCGGCCTGGTCTGGGGGCTTGGCGCGATGGCAGGCCCCGCGCTGGGCGGCCAGGCGATGGCCCAGATGGGCCCCAATGGCCTTCCCCTGCTGATCGGCGTTTGCTGCGGCCTATTCGTTCTCGGCACGCTTGCGAGGCGCGGTAAATCCATCGCCAGATCGTTCGGATTAATGGCAAAATAGTGCGGTTCAGGGACATTTTGGGTCAACTTTCCGCATCGGGTCGTCGACCTGCGCGGCTTCAGGTGGATTGACCCGTCCTAAGTCCTTGACAATGCCGGATTTCGGCGTATTTTCGCGCCTTCACAACAGATTTACTCGAGCGTTCGGAGTCCTGGCATGGCCAAACCGACCACCGTCAAGATCAAATTGGTGAGCACCGCCGACACCGGCTATTACTACGTCACCAAAAAGAATCCGCGGACGATGACCGAGAAAATGACGATCAAGAAGTATGATCCGGTCGCCCGCAAGCACGTCGAATTCAAGGAAGCCAAAATCAAATAGGGCTGTCCGGTCACGGCAATATGCAAAAGGCCGCTGACGCGGCCTTTTTTGTTGTCCGGATCATGGCCCGTGTCAGGCGCTCACCGCCGTATAGCTGTGGCTGATTTCGCTGCCGTTGGTGTCGATCACCACGACGCGGTTGCGGCCGCTGTTCTTGGCGCTGTAGAGGGCCTGATCGGCCCGCTTGACCAGCGCCAGCGCATCCTCTCCGGGCTCACACGACGTCACGCCGACGCTGCATGTCACCGGCAGTGACCCGCCGTCCGTACTGACACCGAAGGGCTCGCTGCCGATGCGCCGGCGCAGGCGCTCGGCCACATTGACGGCAACCCCCAAACCCGTGTCGGGCAGCAGCACGACGAACTCCTCGCCGCCGTAGCGGGCCGCCAGGTCGACGCCGCGCACGCTGTCGAGAATGCGCACGCCCAGCTCGCGCAGGACTTCGTCGCCCACATTGTGGCCGTAGGTGTCGTTGATCTGCTTGAAGTGATCGATGTCCATCATCAGCAGCGACAGGGACTTGTTGCCGTCCTGCACCGTGGACACGGCGTTCATCAGATGGCTTTCAAAGTAACGGCGGTTGTAGAGGCCGGTCAGGCCGTCCGTCACCGCCATCGCCATGCTTTCGTGATAATTGGACCGCAACCGGTCCTGGAAGCGCTTGCGCCGGACCTGGGTCCGCACCCGGGCCTTCAATTCGTTGCGGTCGACCGGGCGGACCAGATAGTCGGTGACGCCGATCTCCAGGCCCTTGGCCAGGCGTTCCGTATCGGTTTCCTCGACCAGCGACAGGATGGGCAGCTGGCGGGTCACTTCGTTGTTGCGCAGTTGCACGCACAGACGCAGCGGATCGAACGCCGTCGCCGCCAGGCTGACGATGATCAGATCGAGATCGCCGACCCCGGCCCGTTGCAAGGTGCCCTCGGCGTCGTGCTCGACCAGGACCTCATGGGTATCGCTCAAGGTCTCCGTCACCTTGTTGATATCCCGCTGGCCTTCGTCCACGACCAGGATGCGGGCACCCTTGTCGCTTTCCGACGATTCCGTGCCGCCACCGTCAATGACGCCGAAATCATTGCCGGTCTGCTCGCGCAGCCGCAGTTCGTCCATCATCATCTTGAGGCGCACCAGCGACCGGACGCGGGCAAACAAGGCCGTATCGTTCACCGGCTTGGTGAGGAAATCGTCGGCGCCGGCCTCGAGCCCCTCGACCCGGTCGCGGGGCTCGCTCAATGCGGTGACCATGACGATGGGGATATGGGCGACCAGCGGGTCGGCCTTGATCTTGCGGCAAACCTCGAAGCCGTTCATGCCCGGCATCATGACGTCGAGCAGGATGATGTCCGGGCTGTCGCGGTACACGCGCGCGAGCGCTTCCTCCCCGCCCGACGCCGTAATGACGTCGAAATACTCCGACGTCAGCTTGGCCTCGAGGACCTTAACGTTGGGAAGGACGTCATCGACGACAAGTACGCGTGCAGACATGCCGAATCATAGTCTCTCAATCAAGGAACCGCTTCACCGTTTCGATGAATTTACCAACGGAAATGGGTTTGGCAATATAGGCTTCGCAGCCACCGTCCCGGATTTTTTCCTCGTCGCCCTTCATGGCGAAGGCCGTTACCGCGACGACGGGAATGTCCCGCAGGCTTTCGTCTTCCTTGATCCATTTGGTCACTTCCAGGCCGGACACCTCGGGCAACTGGATATCCATGAGGATCAAGTCCGGATGATGATCGCGCGCCAGGGACAACGCCTTCATACCGTCATTGGTCTGCAAGGTATCGTAGCCGTGGGCATCGAGCAGATCATGAAACAGCTTCATGTTCAGTTCGTTGTCTTCGACGATCAGAACGGTCTTGGTCATTGATTGGTATCCCGAAGCCAGAGCGTCGTCTCTCCCGCCCCATCAAGTTTGTTGTCAAGTTGTAGCATTGCGGGGGAAAGAGGCCAAGGAAAGCACGTGAAAGTAATACGATGATCGGCGACGTGAATAGAACCAACCTGCCGTCGGCGCGGATTACTTCTACTTTTCATTTCGGCCAATCGCATAAATAAATAAACTGTCCCCCAGTAAGTCTGAGTGTGCTTAATATTTCGTAAATTTGGTCCAATTTTGACCCTTAAGTCCTAGCAGAAAAAGGAAAAATACAATGCCGAAGAGGGAATCCGCGGAAACCCTTGCGCTCAAGGCCATGGCGTACGTGGCCTCCGACGAGCAGCGGCTGACAGGCTTCATGGCCTTAAGCGGAACAAACCTCGCCGATTTGCGGGATCGCGCGGACGACCCGGAGGTCTTGGCGGCCGTATTGGACTATCTTCTCTCGGACGAAGCCAACCTGCTCGCATTTTGCGAACTCGAGGACATCGATCCAACTTTACCGGGACGGGCCCGCGGAGAGTTACCGGGAGCGGTACTGGAATAGGGTGTAGGAGAGTATTTGTGCGTTCCCAAGACAATGGGCGGGTCAACCCGCACCTTCCCATCCCGGAAGTTGCCGAGCAACTGGCGGCGCTACGCATCGACCCGAGCCGCCCGGTCATCATTTCCGACGCGGATGAAGTATTGTTTGCATTCATGGCCGGCCTGGAGGCCTATCTTGAACGGAACGGACTCTATTTCGATTGGAGTTCGTTTGCCTTGACCGGCAACATCCGCGAGAAATCCGACGATTCGCCGCTAGACGGCTCTCGAGTCCGAGAAATCCTGCGGGGTTTCTTCGGCGAGTGCACCGAAACGCTCGCGCCCGTACCCGGAGCGGCCGAATCCCTTGCGGAACTGAGCGCGCAAGGCGCCCAGATCATCGTTCTCAGCAACGTGCCGCTGCAGCAAAAACAGGCGCGCCGCAATTCCCTGGTCAAGCACGGCATGGACTACCCACTGATCGCCAACAGCGGAGGCAAAGGGGCTGCTGTGCGGTTTCTGTCGGAACGAACCGATGCCGGGGCCGTGTTTATCGACGATATTCCCTTGCATCACGCGGAGGTCTCGCGCGCGGCCGACGATGTCATGCTGCTGCACTTTGTCGCCGATCCGCGTCTGGCGCGCCTATTGGACCCTGCCGAACACTGCCATCACCGGGCCGATACCTGGCCGGAAGCGCGGCAACTGATCGCTACCCACCTCGAACGACTCGGATTTTCGTAATGCGTATCGGCGTCGACCTGGGTGGAACAAAAATCGAATGCATCGCCCTTGCCGAGGATGGAAACGTGTTGGCCAAACGACGGGTATCGTCGCCACGCGGCGATTACAACGCGACGATCGATGCGATCCGCGATCTCGTGGGCCAGATCGCCCAGGAAACAGGCCGCAACGGTTCCATTGGCATCGGCATTCCCGGCACGGTCTCTCCGGCGAGCGGGCTGATCAAAAATGCCAACTCGACCTGGTTGATCGGCAAGGCCTTCGACCGCGACTTGGCGGACGCCCTGGGACAGCCGGTCCGCATCGCCAACGACGCCAATTGTTTTGCCTTGTCGGAGGCGGTCGACGGCGCCGGAGCCGGTACCGACGTCGTATTCGGTGTGATTTTGGGAACCGGAACCGGAGGCGGTATCGTCGTCAACGGCGCAGTGCTCACTGGCCCGAACGCGATTGCCGGCGAATGGGGACACAACCCTCTCCCCTGGTTCGATGCGATCGACGAACCACCCAGGCCCTGCTATTGCGGTAAGGAAAGCTGTATCGAGACCTATCTGTCCGGCCCGGCACTGGCACGGGAACATGCCGCGGCAACCGGCGAAGAACTGCAGGCACAAGAGATCGCGGACTTGGCCAACAACGGTGATGAGAAATGCCGCCAAACTCTCCAACGTTATTCGACCCGCCTCGCTAAGGCACTCGCGTCGGTTCTCAACGTCATCGACCCGGACGTCGTGGTCTTGGGTGGCGGCCTGTCGAATATTGATCGGCTTTATGAGGATGTACCGCGGCTCTGGGGTCAGTACGCATTTTCCGATCAGATTTCGACGCGGCTGTTACCGGCCAAACACGGAGATTCCAGCGGCGTACGCGGTGCCGCGTGGTTGTGGCCGGTAGACGAAGCGATTAAATAGGCTATCTAGCCAACAGTGTGCCGGACAACACGGATATGCCCGGACTTTGCCGCTCTTGCCTCGCGTCCACCGACGATTCCCGGTGCCCGAACTGTGGCTCGACCAGAGTCGTTCGGCATCCGGAACTGCATTCGCTCGCCATCGCGCACATGGACTGTGACGCGTTTTATGCGACGGTGGAGAAACGGGACGATCCGTCGCTCAACGACGTTCCATTGATCATAGGCGGTCGCGGTTCCCGGGGCGTGGTCAGCACGGCCTGCTACATTGCGCGCATGTCCGGCGTGCATTCCGCCATGCCCATGTTCAAGGCGCGCAAACTTTGCCCCGATGCTGTGATCATGCCACCCGATATGAAGAAATATTCCGCCGTCGGCAGGCAGGTGCGCGCACTGATGCTCGAGACCACGCCTCTTGTCGAGCCATTGTCGCTGGACGAGGCATTCCTGGACCTGTCGGGTACGGAAGCCCTGCACGATCGAAGCCCGGCCGAAACGCTGGCGTATTTGTCGAAACGCATCGAAGACGAGATCGGCATTACGGTGTCGATCGGTCTGAGTTACTGCAAGTTTCTCGCGAAACTGTGTTCGGACCTGGACAAGCCGCGCGGTTTTTCGGTTGTCGGAGAGAACGAAGCCATCGCTTTTTTATCGCCCCGTCCGGTGAGCGATATCTGGGGTGTCGGCAAGGCGTTGAACAAGGTTCTGGCCAAAGACGGTATTCATAGGATCGGCCAATTCCTCGATTTCGAGGAACGGGAACTGATGGCGCGCTACGGTTCCATGGGCCGCCGTCTTTGGCGGTTTGCCCGCGGCGAGGACAAAAGACGCGTCAATCCCCTTTCCCGCGCCAAGTCGATCTCGGCCGAAACCACGTTCAACCGGGATATCAAGGATCCGGATGAACTGTTCGCCCGATTGTGGCCGCTGTGCGAGAAAGTGGCCCACCGGTTGAAAACCGCGAACAAGGCGGGAAAGACCATCGTGCTGAAACTCAAGACGGCCGGTTTCAACACCCGAACACGCAATCAGGCGCTCGCCGACCCGACCCAACTTGCCGAAGTCCTTTACCGGGCCGCGAAACCCTTGCTGGCCAAGGAAGCCGACGGAACCGCTTTCCGCCTGATCGGTATCGGTGCATCCAACCTGGTCGACGGATCGGACGCCGATCCGGCGGATATCTTCAATCCACGTGGTGGAAAGATGGCTGATATCGAACGGGCGATGGATACCGTGCGCGATCGTTTCGGTGACAAAGCCATTCAGAAAGGCCGCGGCTTCAAGCGAGGCAAGTCGGGGCGATGACGGGCCGCCTAGAGCAATTCCTCTTTAGATGGAAGCATTCTGACGGAGCGTATTGGCGCCAAGGCCAAGGCTGGCGGTGAAGGCCATACCTGGCGGTATGGCCGAGACGGCA
>JANQFL010000041.1 GCA_028277845.1 Sneathiellales bacterium | reverse complement strand
CGGGCCGCCTCGATGGTGGCGTTCAGCGCCAGCAGGTTGGTCTGGGAGGCGATGTCGTTGATCAGTTCGACCACGTCGCCGATCTTCTGGGCCGCGTCGTTGAGCCCTTCGACCGACTGGTTGGTCCGCTCGGCCTCTACCGACGCTTCGTTGGCGATGCGGGCGCTGTCCGACACCTGGCGGCTGATTTCCGAGATCGACGAGGACAACTGCTCCGCCGCCGACGCCACCGTCTGCACATTGGCCGAGGCTTCGTCCGACGCGGAAGCCACGGCCGTCGCCTGACGCGAGGACTCTTCCGCCGTCGACGACATGGACTGGGCCGTGGACTGCATCTGTGTCGCGGACGCGGAGACCGCGTCGACCACGCCTTTCACCTGGCGTTCGAAATCGTCCGCCAAGGCATCCATGGCGGCGCGTTTTTCTTCTTCCGCCCGGGCCCCGGCAGCTTTTTGTTCGTCCTCGAGGCGTTGCATTTCCACGGTATTGTCGCGGAACACGCTGACCGAGCGCGCCATGGCGGTGATTTCGTCGTTGCCGGAAACCGCGATCTCGGTTTCCAGGTCACCGTCGGTGATGGCGTTCATGGTGGACGCCAGGCTGGTCAGGCGGCGCACGACCTTGCGGCCGACATAGAGCCAGGCGATCAGCACGGCGATCACGACCGAAACGGCCGCGATGGCGATCAACAGGATTTTGTTGAATTCGATGGCGGCGGCGGACGCGTCGGAGGCCTCGGAGACGGTCCATTCCACTTCGTCGACAAGCTCGCCGACACGGGTACTCAAAGCGTCGGCGAAAAACCGGTTCTGTTCAAGCGTTTTGGCGACCGAGGCGACGACCGTCAGTTCCTTGACCCGCAGGTCGAACAGGCTGGAATCGCCGGCACCGAACCCGATCAGCGTATTGGCGTCCTTGCGCAGAATTTCGGCTTCTTCGCTGTCGCCGATTTCCTTCAGTGCGCTCCGCACGTGCGACGCCGCCGCGGTGAACCTCTCACGCAGCGGCTGAATTGCCGCAACCGTCGGTTCGTTGGCAACCGCTGTCAACAGGCCGGCCGCGAGATTGGCCGACGCCTGCAGTTCCAGAATGGACCGCAATCCGGTGACGCCGCTATCCAGCAGATTGGTCACCGACTTTTCCATGCCTTCGGCGATCGTATGCCCGCCACCCAACAGTTTATGGGACTGGTCGTTGATGTACGGCATGATCGCGGAGGAGAAGTCCCCTTCGAAAAAGCTCAGATCATCGTCGACGGTCTCGCGCAGCTCCACCAGAGCCTGGCGTTCCTCTTTCGACAGATTGGCGGCATTCAGCTCCTTGCGGCGAATCTCGAAAATGCTGTTTTCGCCTTCGGCCAGACGCAGCAGGGTCGCGATGACGGCCTTCAGGTCTTCGGTTTCCGGGGACTCGGGCAGATTGCCCAAATTGACTTCCAGGTCCGGCAGCGACAGTTCGAACCGGCCCTGCATGGCGTCCAGCTCGGCCAAATCGGCCGCCGAGGCGGACTGAACCATTTCGCTCCACAGACGGTCGACCTTGTTCTTGACGGAAATGGCCGCGGTCAGCGTCAGGACCACGTTCTTGGTCAGCTTTTCCAGCGATTCCTTGGTACCCGACGAAACATCCTCGCCGGCCAGGACAAGATTGAAGTTGGCGTCGTCGATCAACGGCGTCAGCGACTTCAGCAAACGGTTATGGGTACCGGTGACGAAGGTGATCATCTGCCGGCGCTTCTGTTCGATCGTCAGGCGGTCTTCAACCTGTTTGTTCAGTTCCTTGATGGCGCTCGCATACTGATCGCCGATCATCCTGATTTCATCCGCCGCACCCGTTTCATCGGTCTTGGCGATGTTGGCGATCAACGTTTCGATGCCCGCCCAACGGGTGACCAGCGCCTCCATGACCTGGCTGCGCCGGTCCTGGTCGGGTGCCGTCGCGAGCGTCGGCGCGGCCGCCGCCAGATTGGCGCTTTCCTTCGCCAGCTTGAGGGAACTGGTGATGGCCGGAATGTGCATTCCGGTGATGTCGTCGAGCGTCCGTCCGACGAGGCTGAAACTCACCCAAGCCACCGCCGTCGCGACGACCGTCGCGGCCGCCGCGACTCCGAAAGCGGCATACAGACGGCCGCCGATGCCGAAACGCGACTGTTTCCTGCCGGCCTTTCCGGTCCGTCCGGTTTCGGTGTCCTGATTGTTCTCGGTGTTTTCGATGTGCTCGAAATCCATCGGTACTTCCCCTCGTCGGGCGTAAACAGTTTATTATCGCCGCGAACGGGACCGGCGGGGAACCGGGTTCCCCGCCGGTCCCTCACGGTCTTATTTCTTGACGACGTCGGCCGTCAGCTTGTCGACGGCCTTGAAACCACCGGTCTCGTCGATGACGGTCAGGTACACGTCGTCCATGCCCTGGTTGTCACCGGAACCGTAGTTCAGGGTCACGCCGCCCAGGTCGAAGGACCCGGTGTTGGTCACGGCCGCGAGCAGGTTCTCGCGGGTGACGTCCTTGCCGGCTTTTTCGAGAGCCTGGATGGTCAGACGGCCGACCATGTAGCCTTCGAGCGACACGAAGCCCGGCTCGGCGTCGGCGTTGGCCGCCTTCAGGGCCTTCCGGTACTGGGCCACCATCGGGATCGAGGTGTTTTCCGGGAACGGCACCACCTGGGTGATGACCACGCCCTTGCCGGCGTCGCCCAGCTCCTTGGCCAGGGCCTTGGAACCGACGAAGGAAATGGTGACGAACACCGAGTCCATCCTGGCCTTGCGGGCCAGCTTGATGAATTCGGCGATCGGCTTGTAGGCGCCGACCATGACGACGGCTTCCGGCTTGGCCTTGCGGATCTTCAGCAGGGCCGACTTGACCGCCGTGGTGTTGCGCTGGTAGGTGCCTTCGGCGACCAGCGACATGTTGCGCTTTTTCAGGGCCTTGTTGACGCCGGACAGGCCGACGCGGCCGAAGCTGTCATCCTGGTACAGGATGGCGACGTTCTTGACGCCGAGGTCTTCGGTCAGGTGCTTGATCCAGGCTTCGGTTTCCTGGTCGTAGGTCGCACGCACATTGACGACGTTGCTGTTTTCCGCCTTGCGCAGAAAACCGGCGCCGGTGAACGGACCGATGAACGGCACGCCCTTTTCGGTCGAAATCGGCTGGGCCGCCTTGGACGTCGGCGTACCGACCTCGCCGATCAGGGCGAAGACCTGGTCCTGGTCGATCAGTTTGTTGGTGTTGGCGATCGCCTTGTTCGGCTCGTAACCGTCGTCGTAGGTCTTGAGCTCGATCCGGCGGCCATGCACACCACCGGCGGCGTTGGCTTCGTTGAACGCGGCCATCAGGCCCTCACGCATGCCCGTGCCCAACGCGGCGGCGGGCCCTTCGAACGCGGCCGACTGGCCAAGAACGATCCTATCGGCGTGAACGCCGTTTTCGGCCAAGGCCGAAGCCGTAAAAACAGTCGAAATCGCGAGCGCAGCAGCTCCGATACGCAGGTTTTTCATCCCCATGCTCCAAATAGTTTTTCGAACGCGTAAGTTGCCTCCCGTCAGGCCCACTCGATCGTCGAAGATGAAGCACAGATGTCCTTCGTCCCCCTCTTCCCCCGCGCAGGACCAAACCGTTCACGTGCTTGTGACAAAAAAACGGAAAAAAATAGTAAACATCGCGACGAACTGACGCGTTTACGGCTAGTACCACCGCGTCATTCCCGTAAAAGAGGTGAGTTTACTTCGCGTTATGCAACTATTCGCGGATACTCAGTAAGTAATACGCCACCGGCAATATGAGAGACAACCGGCGCGGGGACAGGCGCCGGAAAATACCGGTGTTGGAACGGTAATGAATTCGATCGCGATACTTGGCCGGGAATTCCAAATAACCTAATGGAATCACGCATAAATCTCGCCGGAACGAGATCAGGGATCGCGGCTCAGTCCGTTTTCGGCAAGCGCGTCCAAGTATTCCTGCCAGGTTTCATCCCGGCGTTCGCCCAATTCGTAGAGATAGTCCCAGGAGAAAATTCCGCTGTCGTGCAGGTCGTCGAACTTAATACGAACGGCGTAATGGCCGACCGGTTCCAGTTCCATGATGCCGACATGGCGGCGGCCCGAAACGAGCACTTTTTGTCCCGGTCCATGGCCCTGAACCTCGGCGGACGGGCTTTCAACCCGCAGGAGTTCCGCCGGCAGTTTGAAACTGGCGCCGTTCTCGAAATCGATTTCGAGGGTTTTTTCCACTTTTTTCAGACGGATTTCCGTGGGTTGCGGCCGCCCCGCGCCGACATAGCTCACAGCGCCGGCCCTTTTTCCCCGCCGTCGAGGCGGCGCGCCTCTTCCACCAGCATGATGGGAATGCCGTCGCGGATGGGAAAGGCCAGACCGGCCTGTTCGCTAATCAGTTCCTGGGCTTGCCGGTCGTAGCTCAACGGTCCCTTGGTGACGGGACAGACCAGCAATTCCAACAATTTGGGATCGACGGTGCCGGTGGTTTGCGACATGGCGACAGGGTTCCTTCGAGCAAGCGGCGGCAGGCCTATTGTAGCGTGGCATCGTTGCCCTGGGTGTACTGGACCAGGGCCATTTCCGACAGGGCCGTCAAGACCCGGCAGCGTTCCTCAAAATCGCCGGCTTCGATCAATGCCTGTTTTTCGCTCGGCTCGAACGGGCAAATCATGGCCAGCGAATCGATCATCGCGGCTTCCGGCGACTCGCCGATCGCGTCCCAGTCGATGGGGATCTCGTTCACCGTCAGATAGGCTTTCAGCGCCACCAGCAGGCGCTCGATGTCGACCGGCGACACGTCCGGCTCCTCGAGGTCCCGGCGGAAACGGCTGAACGACACGAGCGCCTGGCGATAGGCCGTCGTCGCACTGAGCTCCTCGACCACGTTGAACCGGCAAATACCGCCCAGGGTGATGAGGTAGCGGTTGTCCGGCGTCTCGGAGAAGGACACGATCTTTCCGGCACAGCCGGTGCGGTAAATCTCGGGCTTCTCTTCGGCGCTGTCGGCATCGGTCGGCTGAATCATGCCGATCATGCGGTGTCCGTCCATGGCATCGCGGGTCATGGCCAGATAGCGCGGCTCGAAAATGTTGAGCGGAAGCCGGCCGCAAGGCAGCAACAGCGCGCTCGCCAGCGGAAACAGGGGCAGCGTCCGCGGCAAGGTTTCGAAATTCGGAATGTCTTCCGGTCCGCCCATCATGAAAACAGGATCGACGACAACCGGCGCCGCGAGTCGACCGTCAACGGATCGGTCGGTCCGAAGGCCTCGAACAACTGCAGCAGCTGTTTGCGGGCGGCTTCATCGTTCCAGGCCCGGTCGCGGGTGATGATTTCCAGAAGCTGGTCGACCGCGCCTTCCCGGTCGCCGGAGGCGTTGAGCGCCACCGCCAGATCGAACCGCGCCTGGTGGTTCGCCGGCTCGGCCTCGACGTCCGCGCGCAACTGCGCCAGATCGCCCGATTCGCCGCTTTGTTCGGCCAGTTCCAGCGCGGCCTGGGCGCCGGTGACTTCGGGGTTCTTGGCATCGTCGGGCGACACCGTCGCCAGGATATTCCTGGCCGCCTCGAGTTCGCCTTCGTCGATGTAGATCCGCGCAAGCTTTCCGGTCGCGACCGGGTTGCCGGGTTCCGCCTGCAGCACCTGTCCGTAAATCTGCGCCGCGCCGGCGGTATCGCCGGCCTGCAAGGCCTGCTCGGCGTGCTCCATGGCCTGCTCCACCGGCGACGGGCCGATTTCCCCCGCCAGGCGCTCGACGAAGGATTTGATCTGGCTTTCCGGCAGGGCGCCGGTAAAGCCGTCGACCGGCTGGCCGTTCTTGAAGGCGTAGACCGCCGGGATCGACTGAATGCGAAGCTGCTGCGCCAGGGGCTGGTTCTTGTCGACGTCGACCTTGACCATCTTGACCTTGCCGCCGGCCGCCCGCACCACTTTCTCCAGCAACGGGCCCAACTGCTTGCACGGGCCGCACCACTCCGCCCAGAAATCGACAATGACCGGAACCTTCATGGATTCCTCGATGACATCGCGGGCGAATCCCGCCATGTCGGACTCTTTGATCAGGTCCGCGGGCGGCGGCGTGTCGGCGCCGATAATCTGTTCCATTGACTGCTTTCCGTTTTCAGCGACCGGCTCGGCCGGCGATTAATGATGTGACGTCGCAAGCGCGGCTTGGATCACACGTCGACACACAATATAGGAGCGTCCGGTGCCGGTTTCCAAGTACGCGATCAGTCCCCTTCGCGGGTATCGATCGGGCTGATGACCGGTTCGTGGCCGCAATCGCGCACGAAGGTCATCAGTTCGTCCGGCGAAATCCGGGTGCTGGCGGTATTGACCAGGGGGTGGCAGTACAGGGCGTCGAAGTCGAACAGGCCTTCATCCAGCACCACGGTGACCCGCTTTTCGCTGTCGTTGATCAGCGACAGCGGCGTGACCGACCCGGGCTCGACACCCAGAACCTCCATCAGCAATTCCGGTTTGCCGAAGCTGAACCGGCCCGCCGCCAGCCGTTTTTCCAGCTTTTTCAGATCGACCCGGCGGTCCTCCAGGCAGACCACCAGCCACAGATCGCCTTTCTTGGTCTTGAGAAACAGGTTCTTGATATGCCCGCCCGGCAGGTCGCCCCGCAGGCGCCGGCTTTCCTCGACCGTGAACACGGCCTCATGGTCCACCGTCGGCGCCGCGATGCCCAGTTGGGCCAGTTTGTCCATCAGTTGTTCACGGGTCGCGGGCATTGAAATGCGGTCCTTCGCCAATCCTGTCTTGTCCGGCGCGGGAAAATAGCAGAGGCCGCGGGCGCCGCCCAGCGAAACCGAAACGGCGGGAAAGGCTTTCTTAACATCGGGCTTGCAATGATGCGCCGGATGCCATAAACATCCTGCCTTCGGTGCCGCCACGGTCGCGGCGCCACCCACGGACGCGGGCGTAGCTCAGGGGTAGAGCATAACCTTGCCAAGGTTAGGGTCGTGAGTTCGAATCTCATCGCCCGCTCCAATTTCTCTTACATTTCAGCAGGATCATCCGTGGGCGAATGCCTATGGGATGGTGTCGCGTTCGCCGGCGATGTCGTGCAGGAAGGCGCGCGCCCGGCCGACCGCCGAAGACGCGCGGGCGTCGGTACGGCCGGTCAGCCAGAACCCCGAGGCCGACGTCAGGACCTGGTCCGACAGCCGGACCAGGCGGCCCGCCGCCAGCGCGTCCCGGCACAGACGGAGCGACCCCAGCAGCACGCCCGCGCCCGTTTCCGCGGCCCGCAACGCCGGCGCGAAACTGTCGAAACGGGCGACGATCCGTGTCGGCGGCGGCTCGGCGGCCACCGCCGCCCATTCGGACCAGCCCGCGCGCACGCCGGACACCGCCAGCGCGGGATAGGCGGCCAAGTCCCGTCCGCCGGCGCCCGGCGTCAATGACGGCGCGCAGACCGGCGACTGGACCTCGCGGAACAACAGGTCGGCCCAGCGTCCCGGCCAGTCGCCGGACCCGAGCCGGATGTCCAGGTCCGCCTGCACGGCATCGTAATCGGCCGGCCGATGAACGGCGTGGACGGACAGGCGGATGTCCGGCGACAAGCGTTGGAATTCCCGCACGCGCGGCGCCAACACCAGGGACGCGAACGATGCGGAACAGGCGACCGACACGGTGCGGACCGCCGGACCGCCGAACAGATCCTCCGTCGCCCGGGCCAGGGTTTCGATCGCCGTCCGGGCATGGGGCAGATAGGCTTCGCCTTCCGCCGTCAGTTGAACGCCGCGGGCCAGGCGATGGAAAAAGCGGGTGTTGAGCCGGGATTCCAGTTTGCGCAGATGCTGACTGACGGCGGCCTGGGTCAGACCCAGTTCCTCGGCCGCGGCGGTGAAATTACCCAGCCGGGCGGCCGCTTCGAAGGATACGATCCACTCGAGCGGGGGCAGATGGCGATGTTCGCGCACGCCGGGCGACTCCTTTGAGCCATAAGAATAATGTGGTCTTACATGTCAATAATATTTCTTGTCGTTATGATTGGATAGGGCGAAAAGGACCGTCGGACACAGGATGGGAGGTCGGCATGCTCGCAACGGCGGACATCATCGAGGACGGCCACGCGGTAAACCTGGCTTGGCACGATGGCGGCACGGCCCGGTTTCATGCCGTCTGGCTGCGCGACAACGCACCCGACGACCATACCCGCAGCCCGGTCAACGGCCAGAAGCTGATCACCGTGCTCGACATACCGGCCGATGTGCGAATCGCGGCGGTCCGGGTCGCGGACGCCGGCGGGCTGACCGTCCACTTCGCACCGGAAAACAAGACGGTCGAATATTCCGGCCAGTGGCTGCGGAAAAACGCCTACGACCTGACACGGACAGACCCACGGGGATGGACGCCGCCAGCCATCATCCGCTGGGGCGCCGAACTGGCCACCGCCATTCCCTCGGCGCCGTATTCGGGCCTCAAGGCCGGAGACGGGGTCCTGGCCGACTGGCTGGCGGCCATCGACCGGTACGGTTTCGCCACCGCCCATGGCATGCCCGTCGAAAGCGGAGCGCTGCTCGAGCTCGTCGCCCTGTTCGGCTACGTCCGCGAGACCAATTACGGCCGCTGGTTCGAAGTGCGCACCGAGGCTGACCCGGTCAATCTGGCCTATACCGGCCTCGGCCTGCAGGCCCATACCGACAATCCCTACCGTGACCCGGTCCCCACCCTGCAGGTCCTGGCCTGCCTGGAAAACACCGCCGAGGGCGGTGAATCGGTGGTGGTCGACGGCTTCCGGGCCGTCGAACTGCTGCGCCGGGAAAACAGCGGGGCCTTCGATCTGCTGAGCGGCCACCCCGCCCGTTTCACCTATGCCGGAACGGCCGGTGTACGGCTGTCGGCGAAACGGCCGATGATCGAGCTGGGCCCGGACGGCGAACTGATCGCCGTGCGCTTCAACAACCGCTCGGCGGCGCCGCTCGTCGACATACCCTACGACCACATGGCCGACTACTACGCCGCCTACCGGGCCCTGGCCGCCGTCATCGAACGCCCGGACCTGGCGGTGACGTTCAAACTGCAGCCCGGGCAGGCGTTTATCGTCGACAACACACGTGTACTGCACGCCCGGACCGCCTACACCGGCAGCGGCCGGCGCTGGCTGCAGGGATGCTACGCCGACAAGGACGGCCTGCGATCCACCCTGGCGCGGTTGACGGGCGACACGAAACGGATGGAGGCCGCGGAATGACGACGCCATCGCTGACGCCCGACACCATCGTTCCGTTCATCCACGACATATTCCGCCGCCGCGGCGCCGAAGCCTATCTGGGCGAGGACGTCACCATGGCCGAACACATGCTGCAGGGCGCGCAGCTCGCCGAGCAGGCCGGTGCGTCCGACGAACTGGTCGCCGCCATCCTGCTGCACGACATCGGCCATTTCACCAACGAATTTCCCGAGGACGCGCTCGACCGGGGCATCGACAATCATCATTCCCGCGCCGGTGCCGCCGTGCTCGAACCGTTCTTTCCGCCGCTGGTCACCGACTGCGTGCGCCACCACGTGGCCGCCAAACGCTATCTCTGCGCGGTCGAGCCGGACTACTTCGACCGTCTGTCGCCGGCGTCGGTGCATACGCTCAATCTGCAGGGCGGCCCGATGACCGCGGACGAAGCGGAGGCCTTCGCGGCCAATCCTCATCTGAAGGATATTCTACAAGTCCGCTACTGGGACGAAGACGGCAAGGCCGCCGGTGTGGAAACGCCGGACTTCGCCCACTACGCGCCGCTGCTGCAGGCGCTGGTGGACCGGCACACCGGCGCCTAGAGCAATTCCTCCTGAGATGGAGCCATTGCTCTATGACGGTCAGACCCGCCGGGCGTCGATCAGGAAACGTTCGAGAATGTGCGACAGGGCCTTGTTGAAGGCCATGACGGAGGCATCGACCGAGCCGTCGCGGCTCGGCAGTTCCACCGTGTAGGTGCGGCTGATCAGCAGTTTGTCGGCCGTGCGGTCGAGCAGGGTCAGGTCGATTTCGGCCACCACGCGGGGCGGGCCGCCGCCGAGCAGGCGTTCGAGCCGCTTGATGCGGCCGACCACTTCGAAGTCCGGCCGGATACGCAGGTCCTGGCTGATCACGGTTTCCGCCAGGCCGCTGCGGCGCAGATAGGAGATCAGCGCCTCCTGCACCATGCGGGTGGGCGGGTCGCTCCAGTAATGATAGTCGTGCTGCTGCACTTCGTGCGACCGGCCCGATGCGCTGAACAGCACCGGCCGTTCGCGCAGCAGCCCTTCCGCCGTCAACTGGTTGACCGCCATGATGCCCTTGTAGGCGATGTGGTCCTCGACCTGCTCAGGTGTCGGGGGCGCCGGCGCGACCATGCGGTAGAAATGGTCGCGCGGCACCGGCGGCGCCGAACCGAAACAGCCGGCCAGCCCGAGGCACGCGGCCAGGGCGTATATCCAACGGTGCCGCATCAGCGGGCTTCCGCTTCCCGGCGCGGCCGCACGCGCACGTTTTCAGGCGACACTTCCTGGCGCGGCGTCCCGCCGAGCAACAGCCCGGGGTTTTGGCGGATCAGGCGGCTGAATTCGTTCATGTTGCGGCTGGTGCCTTCCATGTTGTGCACGATCGTGTCGACGTTCTGCGCCACGGTGCGCAAAGTGTAACGCAGGTCCGTTAGCGATTTCTCAACGCCGATCCGGTTGTCGGCGACCAGCGAATCGACCTGGTCGATGATGCCGTCGACCCGGTCCGCCGTAAGCTGCAGGCTGATACTGAGGGCGGCGAAGGTATCGGTGGTGCGATCCACATTGCCGACGATGCGCTGGATGGCGGCGGCGTTTTCCGGCGACAGGATGGTGGCCACGGTGTCGGCGCTGTCGTTCAGGCGGGCGGAAAAATCCATCAACGACGCGGTGATGCGCGGCGCGTCCCCTCCCAGCGTGCCCGCCAGTTCGTTGAGGGTCGCCAGCAGCCGGGTCACGTCCCGTTCGACCGTGCCGCCGAGCCCGGTGACCAGACCGTCGATATTGGCCAGCAGCGGCTGCACGCTGTTGCGGCTGAGATCGCTGATTTCGCCGGCAACCTCCGACATGGCGGAAAAGACGTCTATCGGCGCGGCCCCGGCGATCCGCGTGCCCGGCTCGAGAGGTTCGGGGCTGCTGCCCCGTTCGATATCGATGGTCTTGGCGGCCAGGAAACTGGTGGAACCGATCCGGGCGATGCTGTCGGACGGAATGCGCCAGCCCTGTTCGACGCTGACCGAGACGTGAAATCGCATGCCGCCGTCCCGTTCGCGCGGCGTGATGTTTTCGACCTGGCCGACCGGATACCCCTCGTAACGGACCTGGGTGCCGAATTTGATATCGGCCACGTTGTCGAGCACGACAAAGTAGGAATCGGTCGACCCCGTGCGGGCCCCGACCACCACCAGCCCGGCCAGCCCGGCGCCGATCATGGCCATGACGAACAGCCCCACGGCGATGTAGTTCCATCGAGAATTACGCATGGCCGTGTCCCAAGCTTGCCGTGTCCCGTGCGGGGATTGAATGGTTCAACATCGTTCGGTCCTTATGCCGTGCCGGTCAGCCGGGCCAGATAGGCTTCGGCGTCCAGGTCTTCATCTTCGGCTTCCCGGTTCAACAAATTCTGAATGCGCTGGTTGCCGCTGGCGCGGATGGCGTCGACGGTGTCGACGGCCAGGACGTGCCCGCGGTCGAGCACGCAAATCCGATCGGCGATCTTGAAGGCGCTGTCGAGTTCATGGGTCACAACGACGATGGTCATGTCCATGGCGTCGCGCAGGCGCAGGATCAGGTCATCGAGCGCCGACGACACCACCGGGTCGAGCCCCGCCGACGGTTCGTCGAAGAACAGGAGCTGCGGATCCATGACGATGGCCCGCGCCACCGCGGCGCGCTTGAGCATGCCGCCCGACAGTTGCGACGGCATGAGGTCGGCGGCGCCGGCCAGGTTGACCACCTCGAGCTTGAGCCGCGCCATGATGTCCATGGTGCGCTCGTCCAGCTTGGTGTGTTCGCGGAGCGGCAGCTTGACGTTTTCCACCACCGACATGGAGCTGAACAACGCGCCGCCCTGAAAGGCGACACCGAGCCGGCGGCGGATCGCCATCAGGTCGTTCGATCCGATGGTCGCCAGATCGTCGCCGAGCACCCGGATGCTGCCGCCGGTCGGCCGTTCGAGACCGACCAGATGACGCAGCAACGTGCTCTTGCCCGAACCGCTGCCGCCCATGATGACCATGATCTCGCCCCGTTCGATGTCGAGATCCACGTCGAACAGGATTTGCGTGTCGCCGAAGTGGGTGTTCAGGCCGCTGACGGCGATCGGGCAATCTCGTGCCGTCGCCGCCGGGGTCTGGTCTATGTGGGATGCGGTCAGGGACATGGCTTACACCGTCGCGAAATAGGCGAACACCATGTCGGCGATGACGATGGCGGAGATGCTTTGCACGACGGCGCGGGTCGTCACCTTGCCGACACCCTCGGCGCCGCCCTTGACCTGGGACCCGTTGACCACGCCGATCAAGGCGATGAGGGCAGCGAACAGCACGCTCTTGCCGAAGCCGTGCAGCAAGTCGGCCGGCGCCAGCACACCGGCGGCGTCGGTGGCAAAGGCGACAAGCGTGGTGTCGAGGGAAACCGACACATAAAGCCCGGCGGCCAGCATGGACACGGCGCCGGACCAGATCGTCAACGCCGGCACCATGACGACCATGGCCAGCAAGGCGGGCGCCACCAGGTAACGCACCGGGTTGATGCCCATGACGTTGAGGGCGTCCACTTCCTGGTTGATGGTCATGGTGCTCAGACGCGCCGCCAGGGCCGAACCGGAGCGACCGGCCACCAGGATACCGGTGATCAGCGGCGCAAACTCGCGGGTGACGGAAAAGGCGATGCCGACATAAGCGTAGGACTCGGCGCCGAACAGGCCGAGGGAATAGAGGCTCTGAATGGCCAGCATGCCGCCGATAGCAAGCGACAGCAGGGTGACGATCGGCACCGCCTGGATACCGACCTGCATCATCTGCAACACCACGGCGCCGAACCGCACGGGCTGCCCCCGGCGCGCGCCGTCGAATGTCCAATACACGGATTCGCCCAGCAGCGACGCGGCGTAACCGACACCGTCGAAGGCGCGGGCCGAATACCGGCCGAGGGCTTCCGCGAATTGCAGCAACGGACGGTCTCCTACTGCAGCGCCGCCATGGCGCTGTCGCTGTCGGGGTGGATGGCGAACACCTTGTCGAGGCGCGCCAATTGCAGCACCCGCATGGCCTGGTCGCTGACCGACACCAGGCCGAAGCCGGTGCCCTTGCTCATGGACGTCTGCAGGGCTTCGATCAGACTGGCGATGCCCGAACTGTCGATATAGGCGACGGCCGACATGTCGATCAGCACGGCCTTGCCGCGGGCGACGCAGTCGAGCAACAATTTGCGCAGCGACGGCGCCTTTTCCAGGTCGACGTCACCGTGCAGGGCGACGATGCAGGCGCCGTCGCGGTCGTCGACGGACGCGGTTCCGGACAAGGGATCAGGCATGGGTGGGTCCTTCCGGTTTCAGGTACTTGATCAGTTCCAACAGATTGCCGCGGCCGTCGGGCGGGGTGAGGAACGTCACCCGGTCCATGACCTCGCGAATGAAGTGGGTGCCGAGGCCGCCGGGACGGACATCGTCCAGGTCGCGCGGCCGGACGTCGGCGGGATCGGTCGTCGGGCCGTAGTCACGCACGTAGATGCCCAGCGCCTCGGCGGTCCGGCGCAATTCCAGAATGATTTCGCCGCCGCCCTCCTCGCCGTAGGCATGGCGGATGACGTTCTGGCAGGCTTCGTCGACGGCCAGCAGCACGTCCTTGGCGTCATGTCCCGCCAAGCCGCACATCAGGGCCGCCGATTCGGTGCAGCGGCGCACGAGCTTGAGGCGGTCGGCCCGGGCCGGCAGGTTCAGGCGGACCAGTAATTCGCCGCCGGCCAACGTCGTCGAACCGTCACGCATCGGCGGACCCCACCGATTGCGGTTCCGCTTCGGCGGTCTCGGCGGTATCGGCCGGCGCCGTCCAGGAATCGTCGATGACCAGCATGGTGAGGTCGTCGCGCGCCTCCCATCCGGCGGCGTCGAGTTCGTTCAGCAAGCCGTGTACGCGCTCGCCCAACGGCAGATCGGCCATCGCTTCGATCAGGTGTATCAGACCGTCCGAACCGAGCATTTCATCGCCGTCGTAGATGAATTCGGTCAGGCCGTCGGAAAACACATAGAACTCTCCGTTGTGCAGATTGACGACGGTCTGCACGAAGTCGATTTCCGGCAGGATGCCCAGGGGCGGCGTGAACGCGGGAAAGCTTTCGTAGCTGCGGTCCCGGCGCCGGAACAATGGCGGCTCGTGCCCGGCATTGGCGAAGCGCACTTCCCCGGACGACGGATCGTATGATCCGGCCACCATGGTGACGAACATGCCACGGGACATGGTTTCATGAATTTCGCGGTTGATGGCCCGCATGAGCGACACCGGGTCCTTATGGGTCTTGCCCAGGCAACGGAACAGGCTGGCCGTCTTGGCCATGAGCAACGCCGCGTTGATGCCCTTGCCCGAGACGTCGCCGAGGGCGAAGCGGATGGTGCCGTCCCGCAAGGTGAAATAGTCGAAGAAATCTCCGGACACGGTCCGGGCGGGACGGTTGACACCGAACACCGGCAGGACGCCCGGTTCCGACTGCGGCAGCAGGTCGCGCTGAATCTCGGCCGCCAGTTCCAGTTCCCGGCGCATGCTTTCCTGTTCGACCAGCCGGTCGACCAGGCCCACATTGGCCACCGCCAGCGCGGCGATGTCGGCAACCGTCCGGACGATGTCGCTCTGCACGCTGGTCAGGTACTGCCCTTCGGCGAGAACCACATCGAGGGACCCGATTTCATGTTGGGAGACGCTGAGCGGAAAGGCGATGACCTGGTCGGTGTCCTTCCGCCCGGAATGAAGGTCTTCCGACCCCAGGTTCAGAACAATGTCGTCGACGCCCGCCATCAAGGAAATGGCCGGCAGCACGGCGCGCAGGCAAGGCTCCGGGTCGGCCCAGGTGCACAGGTCACGGCCAAGCCGGGCGATCAAGGCGAGAGCCTTGTCCGCAGACTGTCCCCGGCGACCGGAATGGATGGGCTGAGTCATTGTTGGGCGCGCTCGAAATTTCCGTGAGTCCGTCAGCCGTCAGGGTACGGAAACTTCGTTAACCACACCTTGCGCAAGGCGGCCGATTCAGGCGAATTTTTTCAACTTCCGGCCTGTGTCCGCGGAGGCAATCAAATTAAGTAAAAATAGAATCATTTGCCCGACAAAGAATAGATAACAATAGATGCAAACAAAAGACGTTCCAAATCCAATTGTTCACAGTTTGTTACATGCATCGCCGAAGAATCGAAGCATGAAACACACGCTTCCTCTTTCCGTTTTCCTGCTTGGCGCCGCGCTTATGTCCTGGCCGGCGGCGGGCAACGAACCTCCGGCGCAAACCATGGTCATCAGCGCGGAAACCATCTGCGCCCAGACACCCAACGCCGCCTATTGCCGCCAGAACAACATCGTGCCGGGCAGGCCGGCGACCGCCGTACCGCCCTTGCCCGTGCCCGCGACCGGCAAGGCCGTGGCCCGGCAACCGGCGCGGCACAGCACCAGCATTCAGGCACTGGAAGCCAACGCGCCGTGGATGAAGGGTTTTGTACGGTGGTGCGAGGCGTTTCCCGGCCACCGGGCCTGCGCGGCGCCGCGGTAATCCACACGCCAACGCGGCCAATGGCCGCAAGTCCGGGCCAACGCGGCCATTGGCCGCACATTCCGGGATTGCGTGATCAGGCGGAATCCCCCACACTCCGCGCGCTCGACACGAACATGGCGGAAACGCCAAATATGGCTGTTTTCCCAGGATTTCGAGGCTTTTGAAGGCGCGCGGGACCATGACCCTGATCGAATGGAAAGACGACTACAAGACCGGCGTCGCGTCGGTCGATCATGAGCACCAGGAGCTGGTCGGCCTGATCAATCGCCTGTACGGCAAAATCGGCACCGGGTCCGAGGACGACGTCGCGGCCATTCTCGGCGAGATCCACGACGCGATTTCGTCCCACTTCGCGCTCGAGGAAAAGAAGATGTCGGACAGCGGCTACGAAGACTACTGGCCGCACAAGGAAGATCACGAACATCTGCTCGACGACATCCGGGAAATCATGGACAATCACGCCGAAGGCCGTTACGCCAGTTACGAACAGGAACTGGCCAAGCATCTGGATCACTGGTTCTCCGAACATTTCCGGACGATGGACCGGAAGCTGCACGGCCAGATCGGATAAATCCCCCCGCCAGACGACCGCCCGCTCGTGGTCCGATCCGGCCCGCGAGCATCTATGCCGACCTCTGAATCGCGAAATCTCGTCCTGGCCAACGGCGGCCTGATCGCCACCATCCTGATCTGGGGATCGCTGGTTCCGGTCACGGCCTATCTGCTGCCGGGCTACGACGCCCTGTTCCAGGCCTTGATCCGCTATGTGATCGCCGTGCCGTTTTTGGCTGTTTTTCTGGTATTCCGCGATGGAAGGGTGTTGCCGGCCGCGGCGCCCGACTGGTTCCGGGTGCTGCTGCTGGGCGGCGGCATGGCCGGTTTCGCCGTGTGTTACACCGTCGGCATCGCCCTGTCCGATCCGGTGACCGCGGCCATGTTCCTGACCACCGGCCCCGTCATCGCCAACCTGATGGCCAGGGTCATGTACGGCGCACGCTTTCCCGCCGGCATGGGGTTGTCGCTGGTGCTGGTCGTGGTCGGCGCGTGGCTCGTGATTCACGGCAACCCGCAACACGCCGGCAAGGGCTTTCGCCTGCAGGGCGGCGAGGTTCTCATGGTTTTGGCCCAGGCCAGTTGGATCTGGTACTCCCTGAAGCTGACCGAATGGCGGCCCGCCCGGGACGCGGTCCGCGCCACCACCCTGACGTCCATGGCCGCCATTCTCTGGATGACGCTGGTCTATGTGGCCGTCGCCGTAACCGGCGGCTACGACCAGCACGTCGCCTGGCCCGACGGTGAATCGGCCATGCTGCTGTTGTGGGCCGGCGCCGGTGCGGCGGGTCTGGCCGTGGTCTGGTGGAACCACGGATCACAGGTGATGGGCGTGCCCTTGGCGTCGCTTTATCTGAACCTTGTGCCCGTCGCCGCGGTGGCCATCAGCGTCCTGATGGGTTCGCGGACCAGCCTGGAGCAACTGGCCGGCGGGGCGCTGGTGATATTGGGCGTGGTGCAAATGCAGGTCCGCCGGCTGCGCGCCGCGGCATAAACATTGTTTTGACAAGCCGGGTAATAAGGCGCCCAATAATCTTTGCCGAAAAGTTCTTTCCAATACTGTTTGCTAAGAACTTGGAAACCATACTTGTTTTTTATTCAGTAATCGGCAAGTAGCGGGCGAAGCCGCTTATCAAACCAGGCCGGTCGGGGAATCCAGGATGGGAGGGCATCCATGCCTTCTAAAGCACAGGAACAGAAACAGGATCACATCGCCAAAGTCGTCAGCCACCTGAAGAAGCGGCTGAACAAAGACGCGGCCAAGGATGTCGAGGCATTCGTCACCCGGTATTACGACCGGGTCGCGCCGGAAGACGTCCTGAGCTATTCCGTCGAGAACCTCTACGGCGCGGCGCTGTCCTTGTGGAAATACGCCGAGCACCGCGACCCGGGCACGCCGAAGATCCGGGTCTACAACCCGAACCTGGAGGAACACGGCTGGAACTCGTCCCACACGGTCGTCGAAGTGGTCAACGACGACATGCCGTTCCTGGTCGATTCGGTGACCGCGGCGTTGAGCGAACTGGCGCTGACCGTGCACATCATCGTGCACCCGCTGCTGGGTGTCCGGCGCGACGGCAAAGGCAACCGCACGGCATTGATCGCCGACGTCAACGGCGGCGACACCCCGTGCGAATCCTTCATGCACATCGAGATCAACGAACAGTCCGACCCGCAGGTCCTGTCGGGTATCCAGGAATCGCTGGAGAAGGTGCTGTCCGACGTGCGCGCGGCGGTCGACGACTGGCCCAAGATGATGGGCAAGCTCGACGACACCGTCAAAGCCATCTCCAAGGGCAAACTGCCGCTGGACAAGGAAGAGGTCGACGAAACCATCGCCTTGCTGAAGTGGATGGGCGACAACCACTTCACCTTCCTCGGCTACCGCGAATACGACTACGAAGCCACCAAGGGCCAGCAGGAACTGAAGATCGTCGACGGCTCCGGCCTCGGCATCCTGCAGGACGACAAGACCCGCGTCATGGGCGGGCGCCACGGCCCCGTGACCATGTCGCCGGAAGTGCGCCAGTTTCTCGGCCGGTCCGAGGCGCTGATCGTCACCAAGGCCAACGTCAAGTCGACGGTGCACCGGCCGGTGTATCTGGACTATGTCGGCGTCAAGACGTTCAACGCCAAGGGCAAGGTGGTGGGCGAGCGCCGCTTCATCGGCCTGTTCACGTCCGCCGCCTACAACCGCAATCCCCGCGACATCCCCTTCCTGCGCCGTAAGGTGCAGCAGGTCATCGAAAGGGCCGACATCGGCCTGACCAGCCACGACGGCAAGGCGCTGCTCAATATTCTCGAACAGTATCCGCGCGACGAGCTGTTCCAGGTGTCGGTCGAGGAGCTGACCGAATCCTCGATGGGCATTTTGGAATTGCAGGAGCGGCCACGCATCCGGCTGTTCGCCCGGCGCGACGAATTCGAGCGCTTCGTCTCCTGTTTGGTCTACGTGCCGCGCGAGCGCTACAACACCGACCTGCGCAAGCGTTTTCAACGTATCCTGCGCGAGGGCTATAACGGCCGGGATTCGGCGTTCTACACCCTGATCGGCGACTCGCCCCTGGCCCGGCTGCATTTCATCGTCGGCACCAATCCGGGCGATGTACAGGAGCCGGACGTCGACCAACTCGAACTGCGCCTCATCGACGCCGCCCGGTCGTGGAGCGACAATCTTTATGACGCCTTGATCGAACGCTGGGGCGAGGAAGGCGGCAACCGGGTCTGGCACCGCTTCAGCGAAGGCTTCCCCACCGCGTACAAGGAAGTGTTCTCCGCGCACAACGCGCTGCATGACATCGAGAAAATCGATGCCCTGGATGGTCCGGAAACGGTCGGCCTGAACCTCTATCGCCGGATCGAGGATCCCAACCACGCCATCCGTTTCAAGATCTATCACCCGGGCGACCCGGTGCCTTTGTCCGATTGCCTGCCCATGCTCGAACACATGGGCCTGAAGGTGATCGAGGAAAGCCCGTTCTCGATCGGCGAAACCTCGGGCAAGGAATACTGGATTCACGATTTCCTGCTGCACGACCCGAACGGCGGCGAGCTCGACCTGGTCGCCGTCAAACCGAAATTCGAGGAAGCCTTCGAGAAGGTCTGGTTCGGCGGCATGGAGGACGACGGCTTCAACCAGCTTGTGCTGCGCGCCGGTCTGGACTGGCGCGAAGTGGTCATCCTGCGGGCCTACTGCAAATACCTGCGGCAGACCGGCATTACCTTCAGCCAGGACTATATGGAAGACACCCTGGCCTGCAATCCCGACATCGCCCATCAGATCGTGGTGCTGTTCAAGCTGTGCTTCGATCCGTCCGGCGGCAGCAAGCGCGACGCCCGGATCGACGTCACCGTGGAAAGCCTGAAGGCGTCGCTCGACGACGTGACCAGCCTGGACGAGGACCGCATCCTGCGGCGCTTCATCAACCTGGTGCAATCGACCCTACGCACCAACTTCTTCCAACCGGCCGCCGACGGCGATCCGAAGCCTTACGTCTCTTTCAAGCTGGACAGCCAGAGAATCCACGAGCTTCCCCTGCCCCGGCCCTACAAGGAAATCTGGGTCTATTCGCCACGGGTCGAAGGCGTGCACCTGCGTGGCGGGGAAGTGGCGCGCGGCGGCATCCGCTGGTCGGACCGGCGCGAGGATTTCCGCACCGAGGTGCTCGGCCTGATGAAGGCCCAGATGGTCAAGAATTCGGTCATCGTGCCGGTCGGGGCCAAGGGTGGATTCGTCGCCAAAAGGCTGCCCGTCGACGGCGACCGGGATGCCGTCATGGACGAAGTGGTGCAGTGCTACCAGACCCTGATCCGCGGCATGCTGGACGTCACCGACAACCTGGTCGCCGGCGACGTGGCGCCGCCCCATGACGTGGTTCGGCGCGATGACGACGACCCATACCTGGTGGTCGCCGCCGACAAGGGCACGGCGACCTTTTCCGACATCGCCAACGCCTTGTCGCTGGAATACGGCTTCTGGCTCGGCGATGCCTTTGCCTCGGGCGGGTCGGCCGGCTATGACCACAAGAAGATGGGTATTACCGCGCGCGGCGCCTGGGAATCGGTCAAGCGCCATTTCCGCGAAATGGACCGCGACATCCAGACATCCGAATTTACCGCCATCGGTGTCGGCGACATGTCGGGTGACGTGTTCGGCAACGGCATGCTGCAAAGCCGGCACACCAAGCTGATCGCCGCATTCGATCACCGCCATGTGTTCATCGATCCCGATCCCGACCCGGAGAAAAGTTTCAGCGAACGCGAGCGCATGTTCGCCCTGCCCCGGTCGTCATGGGACGACTATGACAAGAAACTGATCTCCAAGGGCGGCGGTGTGTTCTCCCGTGCCGTCAAGGCGATCAAGGTCACGCCGGAAATCAAGAAACTGCTGAACATCTCGGAAAGCAGCCTGACGCCCGCCGAACTGATCAAGGCCATTCTCAAGGTCAAGGTCGACCTGTTGTGGTTCGGCGGCATCGGCACCTACGTCAAGCATAGCGACGAGAAAAACGCCGACGTCGGCGACCGAGCCAACGATTCGCTACGCATCGACGCCAAGGATCTGAAGTGCCTGGTGGTCGGCGAAGGCGCCAACCTGGGCCTGACACAACGTGCCCGCATCGAATTCGGTCTGAAGGGGGGGCGGGTCAATGCCGACGCCGTCGACAACTCAGCCGGCGTCGATTGTTCGGATCACGAGGTCAATATCAAGATCCTGTTGGGCGCCATCGTCGACGACGGCGAAATGACCGGCAAGCAACGCGACAAACTGCTGGCCGACATGACCGACGAAGTGGCCGACCTGGTGCTGGTCGACAACTACCTGCAGACCCAGGCGTTGACCATCGCCGAACGGCGCACCGAAACCCACGTGGAAACGCAGATCGCCTTCATGCGGGCGGTTGAACGGGCCGGCCGTCTCGACCGGGTCATCGAATTTCTGCCCGACGACGACGCCATCGCCGAACGCCTGGGCAAGGGCCAGGGGCTGAGCCGTCCGGAACTGTCGGTGCTGATGGCCTACGCCAAGAACGGGCTGTACGCCGACCTGCTGGTATCCGACCTGCCCGATGATGCCTACCTGGCGGCCGACCTGGTCAAGTACTTCCCACGTCCGCTGCGCCGCCGGTTCACGGACGTCATTCACGGCCATCGCTTGCGGCGCGAGATCATTGCCACGATCGTCGCCAACAGTCTGGTCAACCGCGCCGGTCTGACGTTCATTCACGAAATCTCCGACAAGTCCGAAGCGTCGGTCGCCGATATCACCCGTTCCTACGTGGTGGCGCGCGAAGTGTTCCGTTTGCGCCGGCTGTGGACCGCCATCGAGGACCTGGACAACAAGGTCGATTCAGATTTGCAGATCGAGATGATTTCAGCCAGCAACGACCTGATCAGGCGGGCGACGCTCTGGTTCCTGCGCAATGTGCCGCAACCGCTGGACATTCAGAAGACGATCGACGCCTACGCGGGCGGTATCGAAACGCTGGAGACCAATCTGGAAACCGTTCTCAGCGACCTGGAAGCGGAAAGCTTCGCCGGACGGTATGCGCTGTACAGCGAACAGGACGTGCCCGAAGACATTGCCAAACGCATCGCCGGACTGGAAGCACTGGAATCGGCGCTCGACATCGTGGCCGCCGCAGTCGGCGGAAAACGTCCGGTCGAAGATGTCGGCCGGGTCTATTTCGGCGTTGGCGACAAGCTCGGACTCAACTGGCTGCGGGCATCCGCCGAACACATCGTTCCGGAAAACAACTGGGAGCGCCAGGCGGTGGGGGCCATGGTCGACGATCTGTTCGGCCAGCAGCGCGCTTTGACCAACGCGGTGCTGGAAACATCGAACGGCCAGGCCGGCGCGGACGCCATCGACAGTTGGTCACAAAACAATGGTAGTTCGGTCGACAAGATCAACCGGTTGATCAGCGAGTTCCGGGCATCCGGTAACGTGGACGTCGCCAAGCTGGCGCTGGCCAACGGCCAGATACGCGGTATGATCGCCCATTGATCAACGCTGTGCCCGGGCCATGCGCCCGTTAATCTCGGGGCTCGGCGCACGAACCGAAGGCTTGGGGGGCACAGATGGCCGACAACAATGACCGGGAATCCTCGACTCTGGGGCGTGTGTCGTGGGCCCTTTACGATTGGGCCAATTCGCCGTTCACCACCCTGATCATCACGTTTGTCTTCGCGACCTATTTCGCGCAAGGCATTGTCGGCGACAAGGTCCAGGGCCAGGCCTTGTGGGGCTACACCGCTGCGATTTCGGGCGCGGTGATCGCCATCTTCAGCCCGATCTTCGGATCGATCGCCGACGCCGGCGGGCCGCGCAAGCCGTGGCTGGCCGTGTTCACCCTGGTGTGTGTCGTCGGCTCGTTCATGCTGTGGTACGCCAAGCCGGACCCGGAATTCATCGTCTGGGCCATGGTGTTCGTCATCATCGCCAACATCGCCTTCGAGTTCGGCATCGTTTTCAACAACGCCATGCTGCCCGATATCGTCGCCGAGGAACGCGTCGGACGATGGTCGGGCTGGGCTTGGGGCATCGGTTATTTTGGTGGATTGCTGGCCCTGGTGCTGGCCCTGGTCGGTTTCGTGCAGACGGACACACCTCTACTCGGCCTGGGCAAGGAGGAAGCCGCCAACATCCGGGTGGTCGGGCCCATCGTCGCCATTTGGTTCGTATTGTTCGTCTGGCCGATGTTCGCATTTACGCCCGACCGGCGACGCAACCGGCTATCCACCGGTGAAAAGCTGCGCAACGGTTTGGCGGCCCTGGCCGACACCCTGCGCAAGGTCGGGCACTACCGCAATATCGCCCTGTTCCTGGTCGCGCGCATGCTCTACGCGGACGGGCTGGCAACCGTGTTCGCCATGGGCGGTGTCTATGCCGCCGGGGCATTCAACATGGAATTCGCCGACGTCATCAAATTCGGCATCCTGCTCAACGTCACGGCGGGACTTGGCGCGGTATGCTTTGCCTGGATCGACGACTGGATCGGGTCGAAGCCGACGATCATCATCTCGCTGATCGGATTGATGGGCACGGCATTGGTCGCCATTCTGACCCATGACGTGTTCTGGTTCTGGATTGCCGGTGCGGCACTGGGCATCTTCGTCGGCCCGGCCCAGGCGGCCAGCCGAACCATGCTGGCGCGCATGGCGCCGACGGAACTGTCGACGGAGTTCTTCGGCCTGTTCGCCCTGACCGGCAAGGCGACCGCGTTCCTCGGCCCGCTCCTGGTCGCCTATTTCACCAGCGCCTACGACAGCCAGCGTGTTGGCCTGTCCGTGATTCTCGTCTTCTTCGGTATCGGGCTTTTGCTGCTGCTACCGGTCAAGGAGCAGAAGTCGAGCGCCGTCGACTGATCGGCTGGCGAATCAGACCGTTTGCACCGCCGTGCCCGCGACGGTGACCATGAGCATGCTGCCCTTTTCGCCCACGGTTTCGTAATCCAGATCGACGCCGATGATGGCGTTGCAGCCCCGGCTTTCCGCTTCCTCGGTCATCTCCTGGATGGCGACGTCACGCGCTTTTTTCAGTTCTTTTTCATAGGCGCCGGACCGGCCGCCGACGATGTCGGTGATACTGGCGAACAGGTCACGGAAAATGTTCGCGCCCATGACCGCCTCGCCCGTCACCAGGCCGTGATACGCCACGATCTCGCGGCCCTCGATTGTGTTGGTGGTGGTCACGATCATCAGACCCGTCTCCATCGGTGTTCGGTTCGATGGCGACAGACTTACCCGATCCCGGCGCGTAGGCAAAGCGCCCGGTTGCGAATATTCGGTGATAAATGGGCGTTAAGCCCGGCGCGCAGCGTTGTCGCCGCCTTCGTAGATTTCGTAGGCGTTGCCGCGGCGTTTCTTGGCGGCGTTGAGCGACACCATCGCGCGCTGAAACAGCGACTCGATGGTCGAGGCGCACTGCGGGTAGAGTGCGACGCCGATGCTGACCTTCAGTTCCGTCTGGCTGCCGGCGAGCGCCACCGGCAACTGCAGCTGGCCGATCAGCTTCTCCGCAACGACGACCACGTTTCCCGGCACCAGCATGTCTTCCAGCAACACGCCGAGATGCTCCTGGGAGATCCGGCCGATGGTGTCCGTCGTGCGCAGGGACTGTTTCAAGCGCTTGGCGATTTCGGCATGCACCCGGTTGACCTCATCCCGGCCATAACCCGAATCGGCCAACGTGTCGTACCCCAGATCGATCAGCATCAACGCCGCCGAGCAGGAATGCCGTCGCGCCCGCGCCAAGGCCATTTCGAGCCTGTCCTTGAACAGGGCGGTGGACGCCAGTCCGGTCATGGGATCGTACAAACGGGGTTCGGTCAGGGCCATTTCGGGTCTCTTGTTCGTTGAAATACTCTACGCACAAACACCACCCGGAAGAGAATATCCGGCTGAATCGCAACCATTCAGCCACAATTCTCTTAACAAACCTTTCAGTGCTGAATATTGCCGCGAATCCGCAGATTCCGCGGCGGTGGCCTAATGCCGGAAATGGCGCATCCCGGTCATCACCATGGCGATGCCGGCTTCATTGGCGGCGGCGATCACCTCGTCGTCGCGCATGCTGCCGCCCGGCTGGATGACCGCGGTGGCGCCGGCCTCGACCGCCGCCATCAAACCGTCGGCAAAGGGAAAGAAGGCATCGGACGCCACCACGGAACCCCGGGCCCATGGCGCCGTCTCCCCCGCCGCCTCGGCGGCGTCCGCCGACTTGCGGGCGGCTATGCGGGCCGAGTCGACCCGGCTCATCTGTCCGGCGCCGACGCCCACGGTGGCGCCGTCACGGACATAGACAATGGCGTTGGATTTGACGTGCTTGGCGACCCGGAAGGCGAACAGCAGGTCGGCCATTTCCGTGTCGCTGGGCGCCCGCTCGGTGACGACCCTGAGATCCGCTTCGCCAATCTGCCCCGCATCCCGGCCCTGCACCAGGTAGCCGCCCGACAGAGCCTTCATCACGGTGCCGGGAGCGGATGCATCCGGCAGTGATCCCGCCAGCAACAGCCGCAGGTTCTTCTTCGACGCAATCACTTGCCTGGCGGCGTCATCCGCGTCGGGGGCGATGATCACTTCGGTGAAGACGTCGACAATGGCCTTGGCAGTTTCCGCGTCGATACTTTGATTGAGGGCGACGATGCCGCCGAACGCGCTCACCGGATCGCACGCCAGCGCTTTCCTGTAGGCCTCGACCAAGGTCGACGCGGTACCGACGCCGCAGGGATTGGCGTGCTTGATGATGGCCACCGCGGGGCCGGCGGACTGGGGATCGAATTCCGCCACCAGTTCATAGGCCGCGTCGGTATCGTTGAGGTTGTTATAGCTGAGGTCCTTGCCCTGGACCTGCACGGCCGTGGCGACACCGGGCCGGGCCGGGCCGCCGGTATAGAACGCCGCCTGCTGGTGCGGGTTCTCGCCATAGCGCAGGACCTGGGAACGCACGCCCGACACCAGGAGGCGTTCGGGAAACCCGTCGCCAGCGTCGTTCTGTGCCGTGAACCAGTTGGCGATCGCCGCGTCGTAGGCCGCCGTGCGGGCATAGGCCTTGGCGGCCAGGTTCCGGCGAAGGGTGGGCGTTGACGCGCCATTGTTGTCCGCCATCGCCGAGACCACCGCGCCGTAGTCCGCCGGATCGACCACCACGGTGACGAAGGTGTGATTCTTGGCCGCCGAACGGATCATGGCCGGGCCGCCGATATCGATGTTCTCGATACAGGTGGCGAAGTCCGCGCCCTTGGCCACGGTATCCTCGAACGGATAGAGGTTGACGGCGACCAGGTCGATCCCGCCGATGCCATGCTCCGACATGGCCGCGGCATGGGCGTCATTGCTACGGATGCCGAGGATGCCACCGTGAACCTTCGGATGCAGCGTCTTGACCCGGCCGTCCAGCATTTCCGGAAATCCGGTGTAGTCGGCGACTTCGCGTACCGGCACGCCGGCATCGCGCAGTGCCTTGGCCGATCCGCCGGTCGAGAGAATTTCCACGTCATGCGCCGCCAGGGCCTGACCGAACTCGATCAATCCGGACTTGTCGGACACGGACAACAGGGCACGGCGGATGGGCGGGTTGGCGGTATCGGTCACGGCGGTCTCTCTGGTCAACAATACGGTATCGCTGCGGGTGCGGCCCGCGGTCGTCGGGGTGATAACAGATATCGGCCGCAGGCGGAATGCCGTGCGCCGTTATGCCTCATGCAACGCTGGGTGTTCAGCGGCAAACGTCTGCCGCGCCCAGGCGCACTTGAACCTGGCGACCCAGCAGATCCAGTAACAACAGAACCCGGTTCTTGTCGTCCAGGCCGCCGAAAAATCCGTACTGGTCCGCGAACGGACCGTGATTGATGCGGAGTTTCTCACCGACGTCGTAATGGGACGCGACGCTGTCCATGCTGACCAGGCCCGCGTCGTCTTCGCGCGCCCGCAGTTCCTCGATCACGCCATCCGACAAGGCCGCCGGCGAATCCCCGAAGGCCACCATGTCGACAACACCACGGGCCGTGCGGACGGCACGCCGTGCGCCTTCTTCAAGATTGGCGCGGACAAACAGATAGCGCGGAAACAGCGGCGACGAAATCCAGTCCGTTCGCCGCGCATGCCGGCGGCGCTTGAGATACTGCGGCAGGTAAACGTCGAAGCCGCGTTCCCACAGATTGGCGCGGGCCCACTTTTCCATGCGGTTATGGGTATAGACGGCGTACCAGCGCATCATGTCGCCGCCCCCCGTCCGTCCTGAACCCCGGTGCGCGAGATGCGGGACAATTCCAGGGTCAAGGTTCTGGCCGGCGTGACGATCCGGCTGACAGCATCGAACGATTGCTGCGGCTGTTTGAGATCGGTGATCAGCACCGCATCGTGGAAATCGGCGTCGTCCAACGATCGGTGCACTCGGAGTCCTAAAAAATCGTCCTCGGTCACCGCCGGGTCGATCACTGCGACCAACCGGATCGAGTGGCGCATGGCGCACAGGAGAGCGATTTCCGCCAGTTCTCCGGCGCCGTACAAGACGATCGACGACCAGCCCCGTTCGGCACAATCGGCGAAACAGCCGTCCATCTGATCCCGCGCGCGGCCATAAAAGTGGAAGGAATGGGAGAGATACTCGGCCGTCAGCCGGCTTTTCTCGGCAAATCCCTTCGGCGTCAGGTAGTAGAAATACCGGTTGGCCGGCACCGTGCGCACCTTGATCAGGCCCTTGCGCATGCACCGCTTCAGATAGGCGTTCGTCAGGCCCAGCGCGATACCGAGTTCACGCGACAATGTCCGCTGCGTAACGTCGCCGTTCTCGTGGACCGCGTCGAGCATGCCCAGCGTGATTTCGCCTTCACTGGGGACCGCCGGCCCGCGTGCAGAGGAATCGTCTGACAAAGGAATGTCCCGCCTAGATCGAGGATGGGGGCCCGAAACCGGACGGCCCCGCGTTCACGGCGTGAACAATAGAGCGTTCACGTTGTGAACGTCAAGTCATGTCTCGGCTGGTTCGGTGCCGCCCTTCCACGGCCCCGGACTGTCGGCCACAGGCGAGAACCCATCCAAAAACTGCGAGAATTTCCCTGATTTAACAATCGCGTAAGGGATTTCGCGTAAGCAGGGACCGGGTTTCGGCGCGGTGTCCGTTGACACCGTCCCGCCCGCCGTTTACAGCACCTTCGTATTTCATGGCAACTCACATTTTTCGGATTTCGTTATGACGAGTTCAAAGCGCATTTCGGTTATCGGCCTGGGTTATGTCGGCCTTCCCCTGGCGGTGGCACTGGCCAAGCACTTTCCGGTCATCGGCTTCGATATCGACGAGGACCGGGTCACCGAACTCGAATCCGGCTTTGACCGTACGGGCGAAATCGACGCAACCCGGATGCGGGCGTCGTCGCTGCGCCTAACCTCGGACGAAACCGAACTGGACGGCACCGATGTTTTCATCGTCACCGTTCCGACGCCGGTCGATGGCGACAACCAGCCGGACTTGCGGCCGGTTCGCGGCGCTTCCACCACGGTCGGACGCCATCTGAAAAAAGGCAACGTCGTCGTCTATGAGAGTACGGTCTACCCGGGCGTGACCGAAGACATTTGCGGGCCCGATCTGGAAAAGACATCCGGCCTCACCTGCGGTGAAGATTTCTTCCTGGGGTATTCGCCGGAGCGTATCAACCCGGGTGATCGCGAACATACCGTCGACCGCATCACCAAGGTCATCGCCGGTCAGACGCCGGACGTCACCGCCCTGCTGGCCGAGATTTACGGCGCCGTCACGACGGGCGGCGTGTTCCCGGCCCGTGACATCAAAACCGCCGAGGCCGCCAAGGTCATCGAAAACGCCCAGCGCGACATCAACATCGCCTTCGTCAACGAAGTGGCGATGATTTTCCAGAAGCTGGGACTGTCGGCTTACGACGTATTGGAAGCCGCCGGCACCAAATGGAATTTCCTGAAATTCAGCCCGGGCCTCGTCGGCGGCCACTGCATCGGCGTCGACCCGTTCTATCTGGCCTTCCGGGCGCAACAGGTCGGGCATGACCCGGCCATCATCCTGTCCGGCCGCCGCACCAACGATTCCATGGGCGAGTTCATCGCCGAGCGCATCGCCGACCAACTGGGCGAGAACGCCAACATTCTGCTGCTGGGGCTGACGTTCAAGGAAAACGTGCCGGACCTGCGCAATTCCAAGGTCATCGACGTGATCACCGGCCTGCTGGCCCGCGGCCACAACGTGACGGTGCATGACCCGTTCGCCGACCCCGATGAGGCACGCCAGTTCTACTCCGTCGACCTGACACCCCGATTGGACGGCTTCAAGGACCTGGACGCCGTGGTCGGCGCCGTGCCCCATGACGTCTACAAGGATTTCCGCACCGACACGTTCGCCGGATTTCTCAAGCCCGGCGGGCTGGTCGCGGACATCAAAGGCATGTGGCGGGATACGGACCTGCCCGATTCGATCCGCCGCTGGCAGCTCTAATTCGGACAGCGCTGCTACAGCAGCGTACCCTCGACCGGTTCGGGCGTTTCATCGGCCTGCTCGTCCCGGCGGAAGGCCCATTTGATCACGGTTTCTTTTCCGGCGGTGCGGCCACGCAAGACCAGCTTGCTGGCCCGTTCCGGCCAGCCCTTGCCGCAATAGTGGCCGTCTTCGACGGACATCTCGCCGCCGCCGACCCGCACGCGCCATCCCGAGCCGTCTTCGAGCCGCAGTAACGCGCCGCCTCCCTGGACCGGTACCGCCTGCACGCCGGGCGCCAGATAGAACACGATGGCGAACGGAACGTCTTTCGACCGTTTGTTTCCGGCCGGTTCCAATCGATCCTCGCCACGCAAATCGTCGCCGCCGGCATTGAGATACAACCGCCGGCAATGGCGCAAACCGTAACGCGACACATAGCCGCCATGTTCCGCATCCAGCCAGATGCCGTCGTCGCCTTCATTGCGCGTGCACGTCACGATGGGGCGGTCAGCCGGTTGGCGGCGCAGTACATCCGGCGTGATCGCCACCGCCCCGTCCACGGTCAGCGCCGAACAGGCGCCGTCATCCAGGCCGTCCCGGTCCGGGCCCAAACATCGTCCGGCACCGGCAACCATCCGCCGGCGGCCGATACTGAATTCGAAGGCCAGGGACCCGGCTGATCCGGCATCGGTGGCGGACCGGACGATCGGATATCCGGCGTCGAACAGGACCACGGCCTTCCTGCAGGTCATGCGCTCGAAACCGGAATGGGGCGCGCTGTCCAGGGGTTTGCCCGCCGATCCGGAACGCGCCAGGGTGAGGTCGACGGCCCCTTCGGATGTTTCGCCGCCGCCGCCGAACAGGGCCAACGCGCCGTCGCCATGCCGGTAGAACCGCAGCATCGGCGCCATGCGGTCGATCGCGTTCTGCAGGCCGACCGGCACATCCCTGCCCGCGGAGGCCAGGGCGGCCCGCACGGCGATCAGGTCGCGCAGGATGGCCATTTGAATGCCGGGGTTTCGCGATACGTGACCACCGTCGCCGAGAATTTGATTGGCCAATTCGGATTCGAGCCGGTTCAGCCCATGGGACAAACGACGCCGCCCGTCGGGCAATCCAAGCCCGGCATATACCAAGCCCAGAGCCGCCGTGATCCGCGGCTGTCCGGCCGGCGCGCCGGCGGCGGCCCGCGACAGATGCCGGGCCTGGCGGGCCAGGCTGTCCAACACCCGCGACCGGTAGGTCAGTTCGGCGTGGTGGATCAGATACTGCCCATGGCTGACCCATGACACGATCCGCCGGCCCAGAATGTCCGCCCGCCAGGCCAGCGGGTGCCAGTCGGTAAAGGTCCCGGCCCAGTCATTGACCATGGCACGCACATGGCGTTGCGCCGCGTCGCCACCACGGGCGGTAAAGTGTCGGACCCAGGTGAAGCCGTGCAGTTCGGCATGCCAGGCGAGCGGCCGGTCATCCCGGATCCAGGGCACCAGGCCGGGGGACACGGTTTCCCATCCTTGAAAACCGTAGCGCCCCTGGAACAAGGCGTCGGCGGTATCGGCCTCGCCCGGCCAGGGGTCCGAGGACACGGTTTCCAAACCGTGCGGATGACGTCCCTTGAGCAGATAAGCGTAAAAACGGCTGCCGTAGAACAGCCGTTTCATGGCGGCATTCGTGCCTTCACCCAGGCTGCCGAGAATTTGCGGTCTCTGCACCGTTCCGCCCCGCACGTCCGGCGACGGCGTCAGTCCGACCCGCGCAGGCGGGCGATATTGTCGGCATAGGAAGCCGGACCGCCGGTGAACGTCGCCGTTCCGGCCACGAGCACGTCGGCGCCGGCGGCGATCGCCCGCGGCGCGGTATCGAAGTTGATGCCACCGTCCACTTCCAGCTCGATCTCCCGGCCACTGTCGGTAATCATCTGCCTGAGCAAGGCGATTTTCTCGAGCTGGCTTTCAATGAAACTCTGGCCGCCGAAACCGGGATTGACGCTCATCACCAGGATCAGGTCCACGTCGTCCATTACGTGGCGAACCGCGTCGACCGGTGTCGCCGGGTTGAGCGATACGCCGGCCTTCTTTCCCAGCCCCTTGATCAGTTGCACGGTACGATGCAGATGGGCGCCCGCCTCGGGATGCACGGTGACGATGTCGGCGCCGGCGTCGGCAAAGGCCGGTACGTAGGGATCGACGGGCGAGATCATCAGGTGCACATCGAACGGCCGGTCGCTGTGCGGACGCAAGGCTTTGACCACACCCGGACCGATTGTCAGATTGGGAACGAAATGACCGTCCATGATGTCGACATGGATGTAGTCGGCCCCGGCGTCGGTGATGGCGCGCACCTCCTCGCCCAGTCTGGCGAAGTCGGCGGACAGAATGGACGGGGCGATCTTTACACGGCTGGTCATGGCGCTTTCCTGTTTTTCCTTAACTAGCAGGTTCGCGCCTATCCGTCACGCCATCCGGCGCAATCGGGCGGCGTAGAACCCGTCCAGTCCGCCGGCATCGGGCAGGTGGCACGGCAGGGTGCGCAGGTCGCCGTGACGGTTGATCAGCTCTTCCACGCCGCCCACTTCGGGAGCGGTGACCGGCACGCGTTGCAGACGGTTGTCATTGTCCAGCAGGGCTTCGATTTGCCGTTCGCCCTCGTGATGGAAAAGCGAACAGGTGCAGTACACCAATATCCCGCCCGGCTGAAGCATGTCGACGGCCCGGCCCAGCAGAGCCGACTGAACGCCCGCCAGGGAATCGACATCCTGCGCACGCTTGACGAAGGCCGCATCGGGGTGGCGGCGCAGCGTGCCCGACGCGGTGCACGGCGCATCCAGCAGGACGCCGTCGAAGCGCGAACCCGGCTGCCATTTCCTGATATCGGACGCGACCGTTTCCACGGCAAACCCGAGCCGCGCCATGTTGTCGTTCAGCCGCTGCAAACGTTTGGCGGAACGGTCGACGGCCGAAACCCGAAATCCCGCATGCGCCAGTTGGGCGGTCTTGCCGCCCGGCGCGGCACACAAATCGGCGATCCGTCCCGTCGTGTCGCCCGCCAATGCGGATATCATCAACCGCGCCGGCAGGGCAGCCGCGGCATCCTGCACCCACCAATGTCCCTCCGCGTATCCGGGCAGGTCGGCGACCGAACCGCCGCCCCAGCGACGCACGCTGTTCCATGGCAGAACCTCGCCATCCACCGCCTCGGCGCATGCCTGCGGATCGTCCTTGACCGACAGGTCGAGGGGCGGCTCCGCCATATGGGCGCGTGCCATGGCCCGCGTCAGTGTCTCGCCGTAGTCGGCGTTCAGCCGCGACCACATCCAATCGGGCATGTTGAGGCGTTCGGTATCCTGGTTTTCGACGATCAGCTTGCCTTCACGGACGATACGGCGCAGCACCGCATTGGCCAGGCCACGGTAGGCACGGTTGCGGCCGACCAGTTCGACCGAATGATTGACGGCCGCGTGGGCCGGGGTATCGAGAAACAACCATTGTGCCGCGCCGAGCCGCAGGGCGTGCATGACGAAGCGCGCCTTCGTCCCAACCGGTTTGCTGAGAAAACGATTGAGCAGGTCATCGATCTGACCGAGCCGGCGCAGTGTCGTCGTCGCCAGCAATCGGGCAAACGCGCGGTCGCGCGCGTCGAGTCCGTCGACGCATTCATGGAACACGTCGTCCAGCAGCATCCCCTGGTCGAGCACGGACGCGACGATGGCCGCCGCCGCGCCCCGCGCCGATGCCTCCACCCGTCGCGGCGGTCGAACGCTCATCCCCACGGCCCGCTTTGCGCCCGGCCCGCGCCCGCCATCTCGCGCAGCCGCTGCACCCTGTTCGCGGTGTTCGGATGGGTCGAGAACAGGCCGTCGACGCTGCGCGCGTGCAACGGGTTGACGATGAACATATGGGCCGTCGCCGGATTGGCTTCCGCCTGATCGTTGTCGATGGCGCCGGCGCCGCGTTCCAGTTTTTCAAGCGCCGAGGCCAGCCAGAGCGGCCGGCCGCAGATCTCCGCGCCGACGCGGTCGGCCTCGTATTCCCGGGTCCGGCTGATCGCCATTTGCACCAACGCGGCCGCCACGGGCGCCAGGAACATCACCAGCAACGTGCCGATCAGCCCCAGCGGATTGTTGCGGTTGCCGCCGAAAAACAAGGCGAAATTGGCCAACATGCCGAGTGCGCCGGCGATGGTGGCGGTGATGGTCATGATCAGCGTATCCCGGTTGCGCACATGGGCCAGTTCGTGGGCCATGACGCCGGCCACTTCCTCGTGGCTCAAACGGCGCAAAAGCCCCGTGGTCGCGGCGACGGCGGCGTTTTCCGGGTTCCGGCCGGTGGCGAAGGCATTGGGCTGGTCGCTGTCCACGACATAGACCTTGGGCATGGGCAGGCCGGCGTTGTGCGCCAACTGCTCCACCATGCCGACCAGATCCGGCGCCGAGCGCCTGTCCACCTCGCGCGCGCCATACATGCGCAGCACCATCTTGTCCGCATTCCAATAGGCGAACGCGTTCATGCCGATGGCGAACAGCAGGGCTATGGCCATGCCCGCTTCGCCGCCCAGCAGGAAGCCGGCGCCGACGAACAGGGCGGTCAGACCCGCCAGTAGCAATGCGGTACGCGCATAATTCATGCAGATTCTTTCCGCTTGTCAGCTGTAACTCGCTGCCTTTATGTATGACTTGACCGGTCCCCTTCAAGCAGCGAGCCGACACCATGCCCGACGCTGAAAACCCGCCAAAACGGCAAAAAACGACGGATCAGAGCGATGTGTCGAAGCCGCCGGAGCGGACCGATTCCGGCGAACACAAAAAGGAGGTCGGGGGCCGCAAGGGACCCGAGCCGACCCGGTTCGGTGACTGGGAACGCAAGGGTATCTGCGTCGACTTCTAGTTCGGCCACCGGCTGGCCGCCACCGGACAACAGGACACGACACGGACACGCACGAATTGGTGGAGCACGCACCATAAGCCCGCCATAATCGGCCCATCATGTTCGACAGTACCCGCAGCCTTTTAACGACCGACAAAACCCGGACCTTTCTCGACAATTGGGAGCGCGTGGTCTCCGACAAGGGCGCCATACCCGAGTGGACCGATATCGACCCGTCCGTTATCGCCAGAATCCTGCCCGACATCTGGCTCTACGAACGGCTCGACGCCGAAAACGATTACCTCTGCCGCCTGGCCGGCGACGAGATCATTCAACGCTGGAATCGCAAGATGCTGCGGCGGCGATTTACGGAATTCGTCGACCCCGCGGTCAGCCGCCTCATGATGCAAAATATGGATACCGTCATCCGCGAGCGCGGCCTGGCCGTCGGCAAGACACCCACCGCCAATGACACCGGATGGTACGGCGAACGCATTTACGCGCCGGTCACCCGCGGCGACGCTTGGTGCGTCTTCGGTTGCACGGCCTATGTGGCGCGCAACGAGGTGATCGAGCTTAGGGCCGACACCATGGTCAACCGGTTCCATTTGTTCGACGCGATCTCCGGCGCCGCTATCCGCGAACACACGTATTGACACGGACTTTCTGGAGACGTCATGCCGCAACCGATCAACGTCGATGAAAAATTCGCCGGCTTCACCGATCAGTGGCAACCCAAGCGCATCGCGCGGCTGAACGATTACGATGTCCGCATCGTCAAGGTGCAAGGCGAATTCGTCTGGCACAAACACGACGACACCGACGAGTTGTTCCTGGTCTGGCAGGGCCGGTTGCGCATCGAATTGCGAGACGGCGCCGTCGAGTTGGAACAGGGTGAGATGTACGTGGTGCCGCGCGGCGTCGAACACCGGCCCGTCGCCGACGAAGAGTGCCTGGTGCTGCTGCTGGAACCCTCCGACGTGGTCAACACCGGCGACGCCGGCGGCGACATGACGGCGGCTATCGAAACCCTGTAAATACGAACGCCGCCGTCCACGATAAGCGATGGCGGCGTCCTTGACTGTTTTTATCGCCGGTTACCGGTTCATGCGGTTATCGACCAGATCGTCGACCACCGACGGATCGGCCAGCGTCGAGGTGTCGCCGAGCTGATCGTATTCGTTGGCCGCGATCTTGCGAAGGATACGGCGCATGATCTTGCCCGACCGGGTCTTGGGCAGGCCCGGCGCCCACTGGATCAGATCGGGCGAAGCGATCGGCCCGATTTCCTTGCGGACCCAGCCGACCAGCTCCTTGCGCAGCTCCTCGGTCGGTTCCTCGCCCTGGTTCAAAGTGACGTAGGCGTAGATTCCCTGGCCCTTGATGTCGTGCGGGTAGCCGACCACCGCCGATTCGGCGACCGAGTGATGGGCGACCAGGGCGCTTTCCACCTCGGCCGTGCCCATGCGGTGGCCCGAGACGTTGATGACGTCGTCGACCCGGCCGGTGATCCAGTAATAGCCGTCCTCGTCTCGGCGGCAGCCGTCGCCGGTGAAGTATTTGCCGGGGAATGTCGAGAAATAGGTTTCGATGAAGCGCTTGTGATCGCCATAGAGCGTGCGCATCTGGCCCGGCCAGGAATCGACGATGCACAGATTGCCGACCACATCGCCGCCTTCGCGCGGGTCGCCATTGGAATCGACGATCTGCGGCTTGATGCCGAAGAACGGCCGTGTCGCCGAACCCGGCTTCATGTCGGTGGCGCCGGGCAGCGGCGTGATGAGAATGCCGCCGGTCTCGGTCTGCCACCAGGTATCGACGATGGGGCAGCGCTTGTCGCCGACCACCTCGTAGTACCACATCCAGGCTTCCGGGTTGATCGGCTCGCCGACCGAACCAAGCAGGCGGAGGGACGAGCGGCTGGTCGATGTCACCGGGTCGTCGCCTTCGCGCATCAGGGCGCGGATGGCCGTCGGCGCGGTATAGAAGATGTTGACGTTGTGCTTGTCGCAGACCTGCCAGAAGCGCGAGAAGTCCGGATAGTTGGGCACGCCCTCGAACATCAGCGTCGTCGCGCCGTTGGCCAGCGGCCCGTAGATGATGTAGCTGTGGCCGGTGACCCAGCCGATGTC
>JANQFL010000120.1 GCA_028277845.1 Sneathiellales bacterium | reverse complement strand
CACCTCCGCCGCCTCCACCTCCTCCGCCCCCGCCGCCTCCGCCGCCTCCGCCGCCGCCGGAGAAGAAGGCCGAGCCGGCACCGCCGCCGCCTCCGCCGGTGCCCGCGGTGCCGCAGTCCTACATCGTCTTCTTCGATTGGGATCAGTCGGTGCTGACGCCGGAAGCCTTGCGCATCGTTCGGGCCGCCGCGGCCAACGCCAAGAAGGGCAAAGTCACGCGCATCGAAGCAACGGGACACGCGGACCGGTCCGGCGGCGACAGGTACAATATGGGCTTGTCCATGCGCCGCGCGCAGTCGGTTATGGCCGAGCTGGTGCGCCAGGGTATCGGTGAGAACGACGTGGCGATCTTCGCCAAGGGCGAGCGTGATCCGCTGGTCGCCACGGCCGACGGAGTGCGCGAACCGCAAAACCGGCGCGTCGAGATCGTCTTCAAATAATGGAGTGGCGCCTGTTGGCGCCATATCCCAAATACAAAAGGCAGCGCCTCGGTGCGCTGCCTTTTCTTTTGCCTCGATTGACGGACCCGCCGACGCCGCCCGGCCGGTAACCTAATTCAGCGATTGTTTCTTGCTGCCCTTGTTGGCGCTCGTCTTGGTGCTGCAGGCCTCGACCCCGTGGTCGTCGGCGAAGGGCTGGTTGGCGGCGAACTGCGCGAACGTCCGTGTATCTCGCCCCGACAGTTCGGCAAACAGTTTGCCGGACTGGGCACAATAGTCGGTCCCCATTTCCAGGCTCACGGCCGACGCTTCGTTGGCCAGCGAGGTGACGAAGCGGTTGAGCCGTTTCTTCGCGCGGCTGCCGTAGCTGTGGCGGAAAAACTCCCGCAGGGCCTTGCCGTGTATGATCAATTCGTTCTGGTAGCGGTTGACGAAGTCGTTGTAGTCACCCCGCTGTCCGCACGACAAGGCGGCGACCATCAGCCGGGTCTGCAGAACGCGGGACTGCAACGCGGTCTGCGCCGCCGGCGGGGCGCAGATCGTCGCGGCCTCCGCCACGCCGGCCATCAAAACGCCGGATGCGAGCAGAGCCGCGCCCACGCGAAGGCGGGCTGTCTTGTGGCGCCTTTTCCGCTTGGTCGTGTGCAGCAAAGACATGCATACCCCTCAATTATCGCTTCCTGAACCCGGCTCGGTCCGGGTCGTATCGTCAAGGTACTCAGACGCTGGTTTCGAAATCATTTACCATATTGGCCGGATTTCGTCTTATTTTCCTTCAATTTCGCGTTCAATTTTCGTTGCGTCCCGGCCTATTCGCGTACCGCGATAATTTCACCCGGGCCGGTCAGTCGAACGTCACCACACTGCGGATGGACGCGCCTTCATGCATCAGGTCGAAGGCATTGTTGATATCGTCGAGCGGCATGGTGTGGGTGATCAGGTCGTCGATGTTGATCTTGCCGTCCATGTACCAGTCGACGATTTTCGGCACGTCCGTGCGGCCCTTGGCGCCGCCGAACGCGGTGCCGCGCCAGACCCGGCCGGTGACCAGTTGGAACGGCCGGGTGGCGATTTCCTGGCCGGCGCCGGCGACGCCGATGATGACGCTTTCGCCCCAGCCCTTGTGACAGCATTCCAGCGCCTGGCGCATGGTGCCCACATTGCCGATGCACTCGAAGGAATAGTCGGCGCCGCCGTCGGTCAGGTCGACCAGAGAGGCCGTCAGGTCGCCGTCCACGTCGTTCGGATTGACGAAGTGGGTCATGCCGAATTTTTCGGCGAGGGCCCGCTTGGCCGGATTGGTGTCGACGCCGACGATCATGTCGGCGCCCACCAGGCGCGCGCCCTGGATCACGTTCAAGCCGATGCCGCCCAGGCCGAACACCACCACATTGGCGCCGGGTTCCACCTTGGCGGTATTGACCACCGCACCGATGCCGGTGGTGACGCCGCAGCCGATGTAGCACACCTTGTCGAACGGTGCGTCCGGGCGGATCTTGGCCAGGGCGATTTCCGGCACGACCGTGAAGTTGGCGAAGGTCGACGTGCCCATGTAGTGGAAGATGGTCTCGCCGCCCAGGCTGAAGCGGCTGCTGCCGTCCGGCATCAGCCCCTGGCCCTGGGTGACGCGGATGGCCTGGCACAGGTTGGTCTTGCCGCTCAGGCAGTACTCGCACTGGCGGCATTCCGGCGTGTAGAGCGGTATGACATGATCGCCGGGCTGCAGGCTGGTCACGCCGTCGCCCACCTCGACCACCACCCCGGCGCCTTCGTGGCCGAGGATGGCGGGGAAAATGCCTTCCGGGTCTTCGCCGGACAGGGTGAAGGCGTCGGTGTGGCAAATACCGGTGGCCTTGACTTCGACCAGAACCTCGCCGGCCCGTGGGCCTTCCAGATTGACCGTTTCGATGCTGAGCGGTTCGCCGGCCTTATGGGCGACGGCGGCACGGACGTCCATGGCATGCCTCCCTTAATCTGAAATGTCTTTTGTCCAACGTGTTTGGCAATCAATCGGCCGCACGGTACCACACGCCCGGCGGCGCCGTCACGCACCGCGGCATCGGATATTGCGAACGGATTACTTACTGTGCGCGAACGCTTCCGCGGGCACGAATTCGAACGACTCGGCCCCGGGAGGTTGCCAGTACAGTTCCAATGTCGCGGTGCCCTTGCGCTGGAAGTAGATGATGTCCATGGCGTACCAGCCCGGCGTCGCAACCGGTACGGTGACGTTGGGGGAGAACTGGTCGTAGTGCACGCCCGGATCGTCGATGATCATCTTGCCATCCAGGAACATGCGTACGCCGTCGTTGGACTGGATGGCGAACTGGTAGTCGCCGGTCCGGTCCAGCTTGATCAGCCCCTTCAGCTTGGCGCCCACGCCCTGCGTGCGGTCGCTGGTCAGGACCTTGCCGTTGCCGGTGTTGTAGTCGATCTGAACGAGGGGCTTGCCGGCCTTCCAGCCGTACACCTGGCGCAACTGGTCGACGTGTCTGACGAACCCTTGGGCGTACTCCACGGCGATGCCCGCACTGAGCGCATTGCCCGCCGGTTGCGGTGAGAGCGGCATGACGCCTTCGATGGTTTCCGCCGATGCGGCGCCGGGCAGCCCGGCAACCATCATCAGCGACACAACGGCGGCGGCGAGCCGCTTGAATCCGAAATACTGCTTGCACGCCGGAGCCGGCATGTAGACCTCCCTTATAGAACTTTATCTTTGCGCGGCAGTGTATCACACGGATGACGGCTGGGGTGTCCGGGAAATTACGGAGCCGTGATATTGGCGGAGTTGAATCGAATATTGACGTTATGGAAATTGTTATTAAGTAACTACAGTAGTGAGTAGTGTATTCGCATCGTATGACAAGTATTGAGGTGTTTTAATAAAATTTGTTCTTTAATTGAGTAAGTAAACGGAGTAAACGATTTGGGCGGCAATTCTGCGTATCGCGCCGCTCGCCGCGGTATTCGCTGCGGCCGCGACCTGGACGCCCCGTGCTGGGTCAACGGCCTGGGCGCCTGTTTGTTCGACGACAGCCGCGACGCCCTGCTCGTTCTCGACCCCGCCGGCGTGGTGCGTGACGCCAATCGCGAATGGCGTCTGCTGCTCGGCCGCGTAGACCGCCCGGGAACACCGTTCACGGCTCCCGCCGGCGACGGCCGGCTGTCGGACCTGGAAGACCAGCTGAAGATCGCGCAATCCGAGGGCCGGGCGAGACGTGAGTTCGTCACGTTCCACCATGCCCACGGTTTCGACGTTCGCCTCGATCTGAAAATCACGCCATTGCGCGGCCATGCCGGCGCCGCCATCGACGGCTGGCTGATGCGGGCCAGATTGGCCTGAGCCGTTGCAGCCCGCCAAGGGTCGCTTGCACGCCATCATCAGACGCAATTGGACTTGGAGCGCGCCGGGCTCTTCACGTACGGTCCGTCAAAAGGAGACACCATGGCGACGCTGACTATCGTCTACTGGCGGGATATTCCATCGCAGGTCATCGCCAAGCGCGGCCGGCGCGATCAGGTCAAGGTGATGCTGCCCGACCGCTTTCAGGAAGCCATCGATACGGCCGCCATGCGCGGTGGCGGCCGCGACACGGATTCCTATTTGGCGGATTGGCGGAAATCGGAGCCCGAGGAATGCGGCGACGATCTGCGGGCGGCGGCGGAGGCCCGGGCCGCGGACCTGATCACGGATTATGACGGCGGCCGGCTCAAGGACCTGGTCAAGAACGGCGGGCGTGGCCGGGCGTAGCCGACCGGCGGCCCGGTTTTGGCAAGAAACCGGGAAAAACGGCCTACGAAAGCGCTGAATTAACCCTCTGTTGACAATACGGGCGCTAGTGTTGCCTCAGATTGCAATTGCGGCGAAAGCCGCTTCCGGAGGTAACCATGCTTTACGTAAAGCGGGATGAAGAAGGCAACATCGAATCGGTCCACAAGGATCCCGGACCGGGCAGCCATGAGGCCCTTTCGGAAGACAATCCGGAAGTGAAGTTCTTCATGCTGGACGACACCTCCCGCATGTACGCCAAGGACCGCCTCCGCGACTCCGACATGGGCGTCGCCCGTGTGCTGGAGGATCTGATCCAGCTGCTGATCGACAAGAACCTGATCATGTTCACGGAACTGCCCGACAGCGCCCAGGCGAAGATCGAGACCCGCCAGGCCCTGCGCCAGGACCTGCAGGGCATCGCCGGAATCGTCGACTACGACGACTGAGTGTTCAGAACGCCCGGATGCGTGGACCGCCGGCTAGAGCAGTTCCTCTTTAGATGGAATCCATTCTGTTTCTCGAGCGGCCGCTCGGAAACCCCCATTGCGCTTTTGTGGGACGGGCGTCTTGGCGCCAAA
>JANQFL010000001.1 GCA_028277845.1 Sneathiellales bacterium | reverse complement strand
GCCGCGGGCTTACGGGCCGTCGTCTTCCTGGCGGCCGGCTTGCGGGCCGTGGTCTTCTTCTTCGCGACCGTCTTGCGGGCGGTCGTCTTCCTGGCCGCCGGCTTACGGGCCGTGGTCTTCTTCTTCGCTACCGTCTTGCGGGCCGTGGTCTTCCTGGCGGCCGGCTTACGGGCGGTGGTCTTCTTCGCCGCGGGCTTGCGGGCCGTCGTCTTCCTGGCGGCCGGCTTGCGCGCCGTGGTCTTCTTCTTCGCTACCGTCTTGCGGGCCGTCGTCTTCCTGGCGGCCGGCTTGCGGGCGGTGGTGGTCTTCTTCTTGGCCACCGTCTTGCGAGCGGTGGTCTTCTTGGCCGTCGTCTTGCGGGCGGTCGTCTTCTTGGCCGCCGGCTTACGGGCCGTCGTCTTCCTGGCGGCGGGCTTGCGGGCCGTCGTGGTTTTACGAGCAGCCGGCTTGCGCGCCGTGGTCTTCCTGGCGGTCGTCTTGCGAGCGGTCGTCTTCTTGGCCGCCGGCTTACGAGCCGTCGTCTTCTTGGATGCCGACGCGGACTTCCGCGTTGCGGTCTTGGTTACAGCCATGTTTCTTCCCCTTGGAATTGTGGCATTCGTGCGGCCATGTAACGACCACTAGCAAGGCTGCTATAATGGAGGTTCCTTACCAAAAGGTTACCAAGCAGCCGAAGACTTTGTCGCGTCCCTGAAATGTGTAGTGTGTTTTTGTGGTCATCCTCAGCAATACTGAGTCAACTTATCGACTTGTACTTTATGAAACGAAAATTTACTTGCGACGAACGCTATGTCAATTCGTCAAGTGAAAAAAGGTTAAATTTTTTACCACGGCAAAACGCGGCGCAACGCGGGTGAACGGTTCGTCAGGACTGCATGCGCCGCCCGGACGCATGGTGTTCGCGTTCGATCACATCCCAGATCTGCGCTTCCAGTTTGACATTGTCGAAGCGTCCCACCTCCTGCAAACCGGTGGGTGACGTGACGTTGATTTCCGTGAGAAATCCGCCGATTACATCGATGCCGACAAAGATCAGTCCATGCTGTTGCAAGGTCGGTCCGATCGCGTCGCAGATGTCCTGTTCGCGCTGCGTCAACCGCGTCGGTTCGGGCACGGCGCCGACATGCATGTTGGCGCGCGCCTCGCCTTCGGGCGGCACGCGGTTGATCGCACCGACCGGTTTACCGTCGACGAGAATGATGCGTTTGTCGCCGTCACGCACTTCGGGCTGATAGCGTTGCACGATGATCGGTTCGCGATAGAACTGCGTGAACATTTCCAGCAACGCCGATAAATTTTCGTCGTCGGGCTTCACGTGAAAAACACCGGCGCCGCCGTTGCCGAAAAGCGGTTTGATGATGATGTCCGCGTATTCGTTTCGAAACGCCGTCACTTCGTCGGCATTCGACGTAATCAACGTCGGCGGCATCAATCCGGAAAAATGCGTGACGAACAATTTTTCCGGCGCGTTGCGCACATGCACCGGATCATTGACCACGAGCGTTTCGGGATGGATGTGTTCCAGCAAATGCGTCGCCGTGATGTACGCCATATCGAACGGCGGATCCTGGCGCATCAGCACCACATCGGTTCCGGCCAGGTCGAGGTTTTCGGCGGCACCGAGTTCGGCATGATTACCCAACTCCCGTTTCACCCGCAGCGGCCTGGCCCGGGCGACGACGCGGCCGTCGCGGAAGCTGAGATCCTTCGGCAAATAGTGAAACAAGGCGTGGCCCCGGCTCTGCGCCTCCAACGCCAGCACGAACGTGCTGTCGGCGTCGATGTCGATGGTCTCGATCGGATCCATTTGAATGGCGACGGCGAGGCTCATGGTGCGGACTCCCTATTCCTTCATTGCGCGGCCGGGCATTACGATCCCTGCCGGCGCGAGTCGCCCTTCAGGCGCACATGGCTCTTGACCTGGCGGACGCCCGATATGTCGCGGGCGTAATTGGTGACGCGATTCAGTTCGCTTTGTCCCTGGGCGATACCCATCAAATAGATCACGCCATTGACCGTCTCAACCGAATAGTTGATGTCGGAAACCTGCGTGTCCGTCAGCATTTGCGCCCGCAACTGCGTCGTGATCCAAACGTCCTTGGCGAAATCGATCAGGCCGGACTTGTCGGTGACTTCGATTTCGTTGATCACTTCGCGCACGCCGCCGACGGTCCAGGCAATCCGCACCGCGTCGACCCGGTGTTCCGGTTTTGCGACGGCACCGGTCAACAGCACCCGGCCTTCGATGACTTCGACACCCACTTTGCGAAACAGCGATTCGTGTTTTTCGAACAGGCGGCGGCCGATATCGACATGGATTGTCGTATCGTCGATGGCGTCGCCGACGCTGCGCTCCTGGGCAATGGCCACGCCGGCCGTGGCGCCGGCACCGATCAAGGCGCCGGTGCAGCCGCCGAGGGACAACGCCGCTCCGAGCAGCGCAATCAACGTCAAGATTTGGGCATAGGATCGAACCATAATCATCCACTCCGTGGTTTCGTCGCGTTTGCGAACGCCCCTCCCGTTGCCGCGGCGGCCTATGCCTCAGGCCGCCATGCATCCGCAATATGAATCGGCAGCCGCCAAGGTACAACGAACATTGTATCGAATCGCACGCCGTGCCCGGACAAATGGGGGTTGGCGGCGAGAAATCCAGACGCGGCCCGTTCAATGCGTTTTCTCTGCGTCCGGGAAACGGCATGCGCGGCCCGGGCCGCGTCCGACCGGGCCTTGACCTCGATAAACATCACGGTTTGCCCGCGGCGCGCGACAAGATCGATCTCACCGACGGGTAGGCGGAAGTGGCGCGCCAAGATGCGATAACCCTTGCAGCGCAGCCACCAGGCGCACAGGGACTCGCTGTGCAGTCCCCACCGATACGCCGCGCGACGCCTCGAACCGGCCATGGCAATCCGATCACTTTGCGGTCATGAACGGGTTCCCTTCGAAAGTTCCAGGGCCCGTTCATAGACTGTGCGTTTCGAAATTCCCGTGACGTCGGCGACGGCGGCGGCGGCGTCCCGTACCGAAAGCGTCTCGAGCGAACGCAGCAACAACGTGTCCACATCTTCGGCGTCGTCATCGCGCTGCCCGGCCGGACCGACGACGATCACGATCTCCCCCTTGGGTGGTCCGGAATGCTGGAAGGCGTCGGCCAGTTGCATCAGCGGCCCACGCCTGACGTCTTCGTGCAACTTGGTCAGCTCCCGCGCCACCGCGGCGGCGCGGGCGCCCAGGACGTCGGCCATGTCGGACAGCACGGCGGGCAAACGGCGCGGGGATTCGTAGAAGACCAGCGTCGCCGGCACGTCCTTGATCTGCGCCAGCTGCTTTTTTCGCGCCGCCGATTTGGACGGCAGAAATCCGCAGAAAAGGAACCGGTCGGTCGGCAGCCCGGAGACCTGCAACGCCGCCAGCAAGGCCGACGGGCCGGGCAGGGGAAAGACGCCGTGGCCGGCATCGATGGCGTCGCCGACCAGCCGGTAACCGGGATCGGATATCAACGGCGTACCCGCATCCGACATCAGCACCACAACGTCGCCGCCCTGCAGCCGCCGCAACAAACCGGGCCGCACTTTCGCCGCATTGTGTTCATAGTACGAAACCATCGGTGCCGTGATGCCGTAGCGCCGCAATAGCCGGCCGGTGACGCGCGTGTCTTCGCAGGCGATGACATCGGCCGCGCGGGCGACGTCGATGACGCGCATCGTCACGTCGGCCAGATTGCCGATCGGCGTCGCGGCCAGGTAAAGGCCCGGCGCCGGTTTACTTGCATGGCGGGTGTCGGTACGTTCGGATTCGACACCGATTGCAGATGCGGAGAGCTCGGGTGAAGGTTTCGGTTGCGCATGAGACGGGGACGGCGGCGAGCCACCATCGTCGGTTTTCTGCTTCCCGGGTTTCCGTCTTGTCATGCGTTCTCAGCGCCGTCGCAGTGAGTGTGTTCGTCGCCGCCTGCACACCGGTGCAATCGACGCGGCAGCAGAGCAGCCAGCGCAGCACGCCGGCCCCCGCGCCGCAGACCGCACCGACACCGGCACCGCCGCCGACATTTTCCGCCCCGCCCGAGGACAGCGGGGAACCGGCCGCTACCATACGGGAACCCTATGAAGCGGTCGAGCCCGCGCCGGAACCCGTTCCCGAAACGGCGGGCCCGGTCCTCAAGCAACCGGACAGCCTGACCCAGGCGCCCGTGCGCGTCGCGGTGCTGGTGCCGCTGACGGGCCCCGCGGCCAATATCGGCAAGGCGTTGCTGGACGCCGCGCAACTGGCGTTGTTCGATGTGGGCGACCAGGATCTGGCGCTGTTGCCGCGCGACACCGGCGGTACGCCGGAAGGGGCGGCGCAGGCCGCGACCCAGGCGGTCAGCGAAGGCGCGCAATTGATCCTCGGTCCGCTGTTCGCCGGGTCGGTCCGCGCCGTCGCACCCATCGCGCGCGAACGGGGCATCAACGTGGTTGCGTTTTCCACCGACCGGTCGGTTGCCGGCAACGGCGTCTTCCTGATGGGCTTCACGCCGGACGAACAGGTGGAGCGGGTCGTCGATTACGCCGCCCGGCAGGGACTGAACCGGTTCGCGGCGTTGGCGCCCGAAACGCCTTACGGCCGCACCGTCGTGGCGGCCTTGGAACGGGCGGTCCTGCAACGCGGCGGCCGGTTGGTGCGTGTCGTCACCTACGGCGCCACCGAGGAGGACGTGACCGAACCGGTCAAGCGCCTGGCCAACTACGATGCCCGGCGCGGCGCGTTGATCGCCCAGCGCAAGGCGTTGAAAGGCCGCACCGATCAAATCTCGCGCAATGCCCTGGCCCGGTTGTCGCGTCTGGATACGCTGGGCGATCCGGGCTACGACGCCGTGTTGCTGCCGGAAGGCGGATCCCGGCTGCGCGCCGTCGCGCCGCTGCTGCCGTTCTACGACATCGATACGACCAAGATCCGCCTGATCGGCACCGGCCTGTGGGACGACCCGAGACTGGGCGCCGAGCCGGCCTTGCAGGGCGGCTGGTTCGCCGGTCCGCCGCCCGGCAACGCCAGCGCCCTGCAACAACGGTTCGAGGCCATCTACGGGCGCAAGCCGCCGCGCATCGTCAGCCTGGCCTACGACGCCACGGCGCTGGCCGCGCTGCTGGCCCGCGACGGCGGACAAGACCAGTTCACCGTCGAGTCGTTGACGGCAAGCAGCGGGTTCGCGGGCTTCGGCGGCATCTTCCGGTTCGGTATCGACGGCGTGGCTGAACGCGGCCTCGCCATCATTCAAGTGGAGCCGGACAGCCTCAAGGTCATCGACCCCGCGCCCGAGTCCTTCGAGCCGCTGACCAACTGACGGCGGCGCGGCAACCGGTCAGGCCAGCAATCCGGCCAGCACCCCATCCATGACCCGCCGGCCCGCCGGTGTCAGCCGCATCATCGTCCCCTCGATTTCCAGCAGGCCCATGTCGCGAAAGCGCCGCGACTGATCTTGGTCGATGACGTCTTCGGCGGGCAGGCCGGTAAGTCGCTCCAGATCCATCAGATCGATGCCGGCCGTCAGCCGCAACCCCATCATCATGATTTCCGCCGCCCGGTCTGCAACAGGCACCGGCTCGGACCGTTCCGTGCCGTGACCGTCGGCTTCGACGGCGGCGAGCCATTGCTCCGGTTTGCGCCATTGCTGCGTCGCCGCGACACCGTCGCCGTGGACGAGACGGCCGTGGGCGCCCGGGCCGATGCCGACATAACCCTGCGACTGCCAGTAAATCAGGTTGTGCCGGCACTCTTGGCCGGGCGCGGCGTGATTGGAAACCTCGTATGCCGGTAAGCCAGCGGCTGCGCACAGGTCCTGGGTGGCGTCGTACAGGCCGACCGCGGTGTCTTCGTCGGGCAGCACGATGCGCCCGGCCTGCCACATACCGTGAAACGTGGTATCCGGTTCGATGGTCAACTGGTAGAGCGACAGGTGACCGGCGGCCAGGGCCAGTGCCTCGCCAAGCTCGCGCCGCCAGGCATCGACCGTCTGGCCGCCGCGCCCGTAGATCAAGTCGAACGACACCCGGTCGGCGTGCCGCTTCGCGACCGCCAACGCGGCCAGAGCTTCCTCGACCGAGTGGTGCCGGCCCAGCGCCTTGAGGTCGGCGTCGTTCAGCGCCTGGATGCCGAGGGAAAAACGGTTGATGCCGGCGGCGGCGTAATCGGCGAAGCGCGCCGCCTCCACCGAGGTGGGATTGGCTTCGAGGGTGATTTCGGTCTCGTCGCGCAGCCCCCAGGCCTCATCGATGGCGCCCAGCACGGCAGCCACGGTGGCACCGTCCATCAACGACGGCGTGCCGCCGCCGAAGAACACGCTGTCGACGGACCGCGGACCGGTCTGCGCCGCAAAGTGCGCGATTTCGGCGCAGAGCGCCTTGGCCCAGCGGGTCTGATCGATGCCGTCGCGGACGTGGCTGTTGAAGTCGCAGTACGGACACTTCGACAGGCAGAACGGCCAGTGGACGTAGACGCCCTGTTTAGAAGCAGCGTTCTGTGAGTTGGCGGAAGGCATCGGCACGGTGGCTGATCTGGTGTTTCCTGTCCGGATCCATTTCGCCGAAGGTGATGTCATGGCCATCGGGCACGAACATGGGGTCGTAACCGAAACCCTTGTCACCGCGCGGCGGCCAGACCAACGTACCATGGACCCGGCCCTCGACGCTTTCGCAATGGCCGTCGGGCCAGGCCAGGGTGAGGGCGGCGACGAAATAGGCACGGTGATCCTCGGCCGATTGTGCGCCCTTGTCCTGCAGGCCCTGCCACACCTTACCCATGGCCAGATCGAAATCCCGCTCCGGGCCGGCCCAGCGGGCGGAATAGATGCCGGGATCGCCGCCCAGCAGCGGCACGGCCAGGCCGGAGTCGTCGGCCAACGCCACCTTGCCGCTGCCGGCGACGGCGGCACGCGCCTTCAGTTCGGCGTTGGCGATGAAGGTGGTGCCGGTTTCCTCGGGCTCGGGCAGGCCAAGATCGCCGGCCGACAGTACGTTGACGCCGTAGGGACCCAGCAGGTCGCGGATTTCCCGCACCTTGCCGGCATTGTGGCTGGCCAGCACCAGGTCCTTATCGGCGAATTTCCGGGCCATCGCTGCGGTCAGTCCGCCAGGCCCAGGGCCTGTTTCTGCAGCACGACCAGTTCCTCGACGCCTTTGCGGGCCAGTCCGAACATGTCGTGGAACTGGTCCTCGGAAAACGGATCCTCTTCCGCCGTGCCCTGGATTTCGATAATGCCGCCGGCGCCGGTCAGCACGAAATTGGTGTCGGCCTGGGCGTTGCTGTCCTCGGCGTAGTCCAGATCCAGCACCGCGTTGCCCTGATAAATGCCGCAGGAAATGGCGGCCACATGGCCGTTCAAGGGAATGGCGCCGATGGCGCCCTTTTCGACCAGGCCGGCGAAGGCCTGATGCAGGGCCACCCAAGCCCCGGTGATGGAGGCCGTGCGCGTCCCACCGTCGGCCAGCAACACGTCGCAGTCGACCCGCACCTGGCGTTCGCCGAACCCTTCCAGGTTGGTGACGGCCCTGAGCGAGCGGCCGATCAGGCGCTGGATTTCCTGGGTCCGGCCGCTTTGCTTGCCGCGCGCCGCTTCCCGCGCCGTGCGGGTGCCGGTCGAGCGGGGCAGCATGCCGTATTCCGCCGTGACCCAGCCGCGGCCGGAATTGCGCAGAAACGGCGGCACGTTTTCTTCGACCGTCGCCGTGCACAGCACATGGGTGTCGCCGAACCGCACCAGGCACGAGCCCTCGGCGTATTTGTTGTGGCCCGGTTCGAAGCTGACCGAACGCATTTGATCTTGTGTGCGGCCCGATGGACGCATGTCATTTCCTTTTCTTTGGCCGTTTTCGGCGATTTATGGGACCGGTTCGCGCAAAAAATGGCGCGAATGAGTTGTTTCGAGCGGCCCGATGCCGCGTTGACGGGCTATTATCGGGTTACTACATTCAAAATCCAGTAGCAAGAGCACTGATGTATCCAATTGTGAGCGCAACGACAGCCCGGTTACGAGACACCGGCCTGCCATGATCCCGAATTCCGGCATGATCCAGGAACTGAGCGAACGGTCGCGGGAAATCTTCCGCCTGATTGTCGAGGCCTATGTCGAAACCGGCACGCCCGTCGGCTCCAAGACCCTGTCGCGGCGGCTGCCGTTCGACCTGTCGCCGGCGTCGGTGCGTAATGTCATGGCCGAGCTGGAAGGCGCCGGCTTGTTGTATTCGCCCCACACGTCCGCGGGACGCCTGCCGACGGAGCAAGGCCTCAGACTGTTCGTCGACGGTATGCTGGAAGTGGGCAATCTGTCGGAGAACGACCGGATCGAACTGGCCGCCCAGTGCCAGGCGTCGGGCCGCAGCATCGAACAGCTGCTGACCCAGGCCACGGAAACCCTGTCCGGCCTGTCGAGTTGTGCCGGGCTGGTGACGGCACCCAAGGCCGAAACGCCGCTCAAACACGTGGAATTCGTGCATCTGGGTCCCGGCCGCGCTCTGGTGGTGCTGGTCAGCGAGAACGGCCTGGTGGAAAACCGCATCATCGACATTCCCCTGGGTTTGCCGCCGGCCAGCCTGATCGAAGCCGGCAACTACCTCAGCGCCCGCCTGCACGGCCGCACGGTACTGGAGGCCACGGCGGAGATCACAGCGGAGCTGGAAAGCAAAAAGGCCGAATTGGATGCCCTGACGGCAAAGGTGGTGGAAACCGGGCTGGCCATGTGGGCCGGCGGCAAGGACGCGGACGCCATCGATGCGCCGCTGATCGTGCGCGGCCAGGCCAATCTGCTGGATGACGTCAAGGCCGTCGAAGACCTGGAACGGGTGCGCACCCTGTTCGAGGAACTGGAAACCAAGAAGGATCTGGTGCGGCTCCTGGAACAGACCCAAACCGGCGAGGGCGTGCGCATCTTTATCGGTTCGGAAAACGACCTATTCGGTCTTTCCGGTTGCTCTGTCGTCGCCGCGCCGTATAACGACAGTCAAAATAACGTGCTGGGCATCATCGGCGTGGTCGGACCGACACGTTTGAACTATGCCCGGATCATTCCGATGGTCGACTACACGGCCCAGGTGATCGGCCGGTTGATCGGCTAACAGGCGGCATTGGAACGGATTTTTTTGGGCGGCCCGGACCGCCGCCCGTGAAGTCAGGATTGAGTGATGAACGAAGAGACCAAAGACCCGCAAACGGCCAAACCGGACGCCACGGACCCGCAAACCGGCGAACAGGCCGCCAACGAAAACGCGCCGGAAACCGAGGCAGCGCCGGAGGAAGCGGTAGAGGCCGCCGAGACCGCCACCGCCACCGAAGCAGAAGCCGAAGCCGATCCCGCCGCCGAAGTGTCGGATCTGAAGGACAAGCTTTTGCGGGCGGTGGCCGAGACCGAGAACATGCGCCGGCGGGCCGAACGGGACAAGCAGGACGCCGCCAAGTTCGCCGTCAGCAATTTCGCCCGCGACGTGCTGTCGGTGGCCGACAACCTGCGCCGGGCGCTGGACAGCGTGCCCGAGGACCAGGCCGGCCACGAGGCCGTGAAGACCCTGATGGACGGCGTGCAGCTGACGGAAAACGAACTGAAAGCCGCCATGGAACGGCACGGCATCAAGGTCGTCGACCCGCAGGGCGAGAAGTTCGATCACAACTTCCACCAGGCCATGTTCGAGGTGCCCGATACGGGCCAGGCGGACGGCACCGTGGTCCAGGTCATCCAGGTCGGCTACACCATCCACGACCGCCTGCTGCGCCCGGCCATGGTCGGCGTCGCCAAAGGCGCGAAGCCCGCGCCCGGCAGCAAGGACGACGACTCCGGCGAACACGTCGACACCGTCGCCTAAGCCGCTCCAGGTCCCAAAAACTCCGAATTCGTGTCTAACCCATCCAGCGTGGCCTGCGCCTTGGACCGGCTGTTCACGGCGTAACAGTAGGCGCAGCCCTGCACACAGGTGTCATAGGCGCCGATATCCCTGGAATGATGACACAGGCAGCCGGGCCGGTTGCCTTTGACCCTGGCCGCGATTTCCCGGCCCGCGACGCGGGACAGGCGGGCCGCATCGATACAGCGGGCACCATCGATCCCATCCGGCAGCAACTCCGCCTGGCTGCACACGGTCAGCGTCATGGCGTGATCGGCGGCGATGGCGGCCAAATCGCCGATCAGCGCGCGCTTGTCGGCGGCGGCCGGGTCGGACCAGGTAAAACCAAAGCCCGCCGCCGCGGCATCCAGGTTGCGCCGGGTCTTGCGGTAGTCGTGCATGCACGACACCACCACCTCGTCGGCCGCGCCGTTCAGGGCGCGGGCGAGTGCGGAGAAGTTTTCCCGGTGAAAGGCGGGTGTCGTCAGGCTGCTGAAGACGATGGGGTCGTAGCGCCAGACCATCGCATCGCGGCCGTAGGTGCGTGACAGCCAGAGAAACTGCGCGATGGCTTCTTTCGTTTCGGGTACGGAACGTTCCAGCGGGCGCGGGTATCCGGTGATGGTGAACTGGACGACGAAGGGAAAACGCTCTGCCGCAACGTGGTCGAAGCCGTCGGCAAACGGGCGGGCATTGCGGGTCCAGAACACGAAACCGTCCACATCATCCGGCCGCAGCGACACGGCGAACGGCGTCCCACCCCAGGGATTGATCACCCGGCAGCCGCCGGCCGCCAACCGGTTCAGGAACCAGCGGCCGTGAAAGGCGGGGATATCGGTCTTGTAGGACGCCGAGATGATCATGAAAGCCGGAATACCTTTGGATATCACCCTATCTTTGGCAACGGATACCGTGCCTTGCATGCCGAAACGTGCTATGGCCTGCGGCGCAGAACAAACAAGACAATTGGACGGGACAGCATCCATGCCTTCATTCGATATCGTTTCCAAGGTCGACATGGCCGAGGTGGACAACGCCGTCAACGGCATGAAGCGGGAAATGGACAACCGGTTCGATTTCAAGGGCAGCAACTGCTCGGTCGAACGCGATGGCGAGGAAATCGTGCTGCTGGCCGACGACGACATGAAATTGCGCCAAATGCAGGAAATGCTCAAGGGCTACGCCACCAAACGGAGCATCGACGCCGGCGCCATGGAATTCCAGACACCCGAGGCGGCGGCCGGCCAGTCGCAGCGCCAGCGGGTGACGGTGCGCCAGGGCATCAGCGCGGAATTGGCCAAGAAGATCGTCAAATCCATCAAAGGGACCAAAATGAAGGTCCAAGTCGCCATCCAGGGTGACGAATTGCGGGTCAGCGGTAAAAAACGGGACGATCTGCAGGACGCCATCGCCCACGTCAAGGACATGGGGCTGGATCAGCCGACCCAGTACGTCAATTTCCGCGACTAGGAAGGGCCGTTCGGGGCCTAACCCACGCGGGAATCCCGAAAGACAAACCACCGGAGGTTTTCAAGCCGCTTTTCAGCGTCTGTTTCGGCCCAAAACGCCCCTCTTTTCGGGGTTTAGGCGGTTGCGGTGTGTAGAAGCGTTCTTATATAAGCCTAGTCTTTTAGTGACATCTGAAACCTATAGGGGCTTTCGTGGTGCATGATGTGGCCGCGCCAGCCTGCTGCTAACGTATGAGAGAAAAATGGGCAAAGTAATCGGAATCGACCTGGGTACGACCAACTCCTGCGTCGCAATCATGGATGGCAAGGAACCCAAGGTCATTGAAAATGCCGAAGGCGCGCGCACCACGCCGTCGATCGTCGCGTTCACCGACGATGGCGAACGGCTGGTCGGACAGGCCGCGAAACGGCAGGCCGTCACCAACCCGGAAAACACTCTTTTCGCCATCAAGCGGCTGATCGGCCGCCGCTTCGACGATCCCACCACCGAAAAGGACATGGACATGGTGCCCTACGCCATCGTCCGCGCCGACAACGGGGATGCGTGGGTCGAAGCCCAGGGCAAGAAATACTCTCCCAGCCAGGTGTCCGCCTTCACCTTGCAGAAGATGAAAGAAACCGCCGAAGCCTATCTCGGCGAAGAAGTCACGCAGGCGGTCATCACCGTTCCCGCCTACTTCAACGATTCCCAGCGTCTGGCCACCAAGGATGCCGGCAAGATCGCCGGCCTGGAAGTGCTGCGCATCATCAACGAGCCGACCGCCGCGTCGCTGGCCTACGGCCTCGACAAGCAGGAAGGCAAGACCATCGCGGTCTATGACCTGGGCGGCGGTACCTTCGACATTTCCATCCTGGAAATCGGCGACGGCGTGTTCGAAGTGCGCTCGACCAACGGCGACACCTTCCTCGGCGGCGAGGATTTCGACCTGACACTGGTCGACTATCTGGCCGCGGAGTTCCAGAAGGAAAACGGCATCGACCTGCGCTCCGACAAGCTGGCCCTGCAGCGCCTGAAGGAAGCCGCGGAAAAGGCCAAGATCGAATTGTCGTCGGCGACCCAGACCGACATCAACCTTCCGTTCATCACCGCCGACGCCAGCGGGCCGAAGCACCTGACCATGAAGCTGACCCGGGCCAAGCTCGAATCGCTGGTCGCCGATCTGATCCAGCGCACCATCGAGCCGTGCAAGAAGGCCCTGAAGGATGCGGGCCTGAGCGCTGGCGATATCGGTGAAGTGGTGCTGGTCGGCGGCATGACCCGCATGCCCAAGGTGGTCGAGACCGTCAACGAATTCTTCGGCCGTGAAGCCCACAAGGGCGTCAACCCGGACGAAGTCGTGGCCATGGGCGCCGCCATTCAGGCCGGCGTGCTGCAGGGCGACGTGCGCGACGTGCTGCTGCTCGACGTGACGCCGCTGAGCCTGGGCATCGAAACCCTGGGCGGCGTGTTCACCCGCCTGATCGACCGCAACACCACCATCCCGACCAAGAAGAGCCAGGTGTTCTCGACGGCGGAAGACAGCCAGAACGCCGTCACCATCCGCGTGTTCCAGGGCGAGCGCGAAATGGCCGCCGACAACAAGATCCTCGGCCAGTTCGACCTGGTCGGCATCCCGCCGGCCCCCCGTGGCGTGCCGCAGATCGAGGTGACCTTCGACATCGACGCCAACGGCATCGTCCAGGTCTCGGCCAAGGACAAGGGCACCGGCAAGGAACAGCAGATCCGCATCCAGGCCTCGGGCGGCCTGTCGGACGACGACATCGACCGCATGGTGCAGGAAGCCGAAGCCCACGCCGACGACGACAAGAAACGGCGCGAGCTGGCGGAAACCCACAACCAGGCCGAAGCCATGATCCACGCCACCGAGAAGACGCTGGCCGATGTCGGCGACAATGTCTCGGCCGAGGATCGCAAGGCCGTGGAAGACGACCTGGAAGCCCTGCGCGCCGTCAAGGACAGCGAGAACCTAGACGACATCAAGGCCAAGATCGAAGCCTTGGGCCAGTCGTCCATGAAGCTGGGTGAAGCCGTCTACAAGGCCCAGGCCGAAGCCGAGGCCGGCGCACCGGAGGGTGATGCCGGACCGGACGCAGGCCCGGCGGACGACGCCAGCGCCGCCGGCGACGACGACAATGTGGTCGACGCGGACTTCGAGGAAGTCGACGAAGACAAGAAAAATTCAGCCTGACGTAACCGCGTCACGTGATAACGTTCATGCGCCGCCCTTGTCGGATACAGTGTCCGGTCGGGGCGGCGGTGCGTTAAAGAAGGCGGACAAGTAGGTATTCTGGGCATGGCCAAAGCGGACTACTACGATCTCCTTGGTGTCGGCAGAAACGCCGATGCGGACGAGATCAAGCGTTCCTACCGCAAAATGGCGATGAAGTTTCACCCGGACCGCAATCCGGGCGACGCCGAGGCCGAAGCCAGGTTCAAGGAACTGTCCGAAGCCTACGAGGTCCTGAAGGACGATCAGAAGCGTTCGGCCTACGACCAGTTCGGCCACGCCGCCTTCGAGGGCGGCGACGGCATGGGCCGCGGCGGCTTCGATTTCGGCTCCAGCTTCGCCGATGTGTTCGACGACCTGTTCGGCGAATTCATGGGCGGCGGGCAGCGTTCCCGCACCGGCGCCACCCGCGGCGCCGACCTGCGCTACAATCTGGAAATCTCGCTCGAAGACGCCTATCACGGCCGCAACACCCAGATCCGGGTGCCGACCACCGCCACCTGCGAAAGCTGCGAAGGGTCGGGTGCCGCCGACAATTCCCAGCCGGTGACCTGCCGCACCTGCCAGGGCGCCGGACGGATTCGGGCGCAGCAGGGCTTTTTCACCATCGAACGCACTTGCCCGGCCTGTCAGGGCGCGGGCCGGGTCATCGAGACGCCGTGCAAATCCTGCGCCGGGCAGGGCCGGGTGCAGAAGGAAAAGACCCTCGCCGTCAACATCCCCGCCGGCGTCGAGGACGGCACCCGCATCCGGCTGTCGGGCGAGGGCGAAGCGGGCCTGCGCGGCGGGCCGGCCGGTGATCTGTACATCTTCCTCTCCCTCAGCGCCCATAAGCTGTTCCGCCGCGACGGCGCCAATCTCTATTGCCGGGTGCCCATCACCATGGTGACGGCCGCATTGGGCGGCAACATCGAAGTGCCGACCCTGGACGGCGGCCGGGCCAAAGTCAATGTGCCGGGCGGCACCCAGTCGGGCAGCCAGTTCCGCCTGCGCGGCAAGGGCATGCCGGTCATGCGCGGCCAGGCCCACGGCGATCTGTACATTCAGACCACGGTCGAAACGCCGGTCAACCTGACCAAGGCGCAGAAGGACCTGCTGCGCGAGTTCGACGAAGCCGCCAGCGAAAAGACCAGCCCCGAGACCCACGGCTTCTTCTCCAAGGTGCGGGAGCTGTGGGACGACTTGACGGACTAGAGCATTCCTCCCCAATCCTAAGCCGTGCTATATCCCTGAACCGGTTGGTTCCAGGGAGTGAGAGGCATGGCGGATATCAGGATCGGCATCGTCGGGTGCGCCGGGCGCATGGGCCGGGCGTTGATCAAGCAGGTCACCGAGACGGATGGCTGCGTCGTCGCCGGAGGCACCGAGCAGCCGGGCAATCCGTGCATCGGCTTGGACCTGGGCGACTTGGCCCAGGTCGGCCCGTTGGAAGTCAGCGCCGGCGACGACCCGGCGGCCATGTTTGCCGCCGTCGACGTGGTCATCGATTTCACCGCACCCGCGGCGACAGTGGCCCACGCCAGGCTGGCGGCCGAGCACGGCACGGCCATCATCGCGGGCACGACGGGGCTGACCATCGAACAGGATGCGGAGATCGCGCAAGCCGCCAAATCGTGCGCCGTGGTGCGCGCGGCCAATATGAGTCTGGGCGTCAATCTTCTGATCGCATTGACCCGCAAGGTGGCCGGCATCCTGGACGAGGACTTCGACATCGACGTGGTCGAGATGCATCACCGCTACAAGGTGGATGCACCGTCGGGAACGGCGCTGGCGTTGGGCAAGGCCGCCGCCGCCGGCCGCGGCGTCGACCACGACGCGGTGGCCGACCGGGGCCGCGACGGTATCACCGGCGCCCGCGAACGGGGTCATATCGGCTATGCGGTGCTGCGCGGCGGCAACGTGGCCGGCGAACATTCAGTGGTGTTTGCCGCCGACGACGAACGCATCGAACTGACCCACAAGGCCGGTGACCGCACCATCTTCGCCCGCGGCGCCGTCACGGCGGCGCTGTGGGTCGCCGGCAAGGCGCCCGGCCTCTACGGCATGGACGACGTGCTGGCGCTGGATCTGTAGGACCTCTAGTACGGCGGCCGGTCATGATCGAAATTACGCCGTCCATCACCCTCGACGAATCCGAGATCGAGGAACACTTCATCCGGGCGCCCGGTCCCGGCGGCCAGAAGGTCAACAAGACCGAGAGCGCGGTGCAGCTGCGCTTCGATGCGCGTTCGAGCCCGGCCATATCGGAGACCGTGTTCGCCCGCCTGAAGACCCTGGCCGGACGGCGCATGACCAAGGACGGCATCATCGTCATCACCGCCAACCGCTTCCGCAGCCAGGACGGCAACCGCGAGGACGCGCTGGAACGCCTGACGTCCCTGATCCGCCAGGCAACAATTACGCCGAGACGCCGGCGCGCCACCAAGCCGTCGAAGGCGGCGCGGCAACGCAGGCTGGACGGCAAACGTCAGCGCGCCGGCATCAAACAGGGCCGGCGCAAGGTCGGACGCAACGATTTGGATTGAGGGGCCGCTCCTATCGTCAGTGCACGCGGCGGAAATCGTAGAGCGCGTTCTGCAGGGCGTCGGCAAACTCTTCGCGCTCTTCCGGCGTGAGGAAGCCGCCGACCCGCAGATGGCGACCGTGGGATGACAGGGTCAGACGGTTGCTGCCGCTTTCCAGGACATCGAGATAGACCCGCACCCAGTAGGGATCGAAGGTCCAGGTCTTGGTCCGGCCCTTGGGATCGACCGCCTGGATGGTCAATGCCTTGTCGTTGAGCCGCACCGTCTCATAGCGCCGGCCGGCCCGGTAGTTGACCTTGAAAGCGATGTAGATCAGCACGACGTCGAGACCCAGGAAACCCGGAACCGGCCAGGCACCGACGGCGAGAAACGCGATGCCGGCCGCGAAACTGACGGCGACGATGATGCTCATCAAAATGACGAAACCGCGCGGTCCGAGACTGCGGTGGGGCCGCAGCACCGCGTCGAAGACATAGTCGCCGCCGGCCCCGTCGTCCGGGCCCGGCATCGCCGGTTTCAGTGCGGTGTCCATGGTGCCTGCCTTGGACGGTTGTTTTGCCGTCCAGGGTAGCGCCAGCCGCGGCCCGGCGCAAACGCTCGTTGACGCCTACTGGTTGGCGGCGCGACGCTTCTCCAACACCCCATCGAGCCAGTCCGGATCCATTTCCGGCACCGAGGAGAGCAGCAATTCGGTGTATTCGTGATGCGGCGGGTGCAGCACCTCGTCCTTCGGCCCCTGTTCCACCACCTTGCCCTGCAGCATGACGATGATCTCGTCGGCGATGGCCCGGACCGTTGCCAGGTCGTGGGTGATGAACAGGTAGGATACGCCGACATCGTCCTGCAGGCTTTGCAGCAGTTTGAGGATTTCCTCGGCCACAAGCTGATCCAATGCAGAGGTCACTTCGTCGCAGATGATCAGGTCCGGCTCGGCGGCCAGGGCGCGGGCGATGCAGATGCGCTGTTTCTGGCCGCCCGACAGTTCGCCCGGGAAGCGGTCGATGAAATCGTCGGGATCGAGCTCGATCTTGGTCAGCAGCTCCTTGATGCGGTTTTCCTTCTCGGCGCCGGTCAGACCGAAATAGAAGCTGAGCGGCCGGCCGATGATTTCACGAATGCGCTGGCGTGGATTGAGCGCCGTATCGGGCATCTGGTAGATCATCTGAATGCGGCGCAGCTGCTCCTTGTCGCGGCCTTCCAAGGCGTTGGGCAAGGGTTCGCCCTCGTACAGCACACGGCCGGCTTCCGGCGGCAGCAGGCCGGTGATAGCGCGGGCGAGCGTGCTCTTGCCGCTGCCCGATTCGCCGACCACCGCCACCGTGCGGCTGTGGTGGATGGAGACGCTGACGTCGTGCAGCACCCGTACGCTGTTGCCGTAACTGGCCGTCACCCCTTCGACCGCCAGCAGGGGCGTCTTGGCCTTTTCGTCGCCGTTGTGATCCTTGGCGAAGGTGCGCACGGCGAGCAGGTCGCGGGTATAGGGGTCCTGCGGATTGGCCAGCAGATCGCGGGCGGTGCCTTCCTCGATCAGATCGCCCCAGCGCAGCACCATGATGCGGTCGGCCATCTGCGCCACCACGGCCAGGTCGTGGGTGATGTAGATGGCGGCGGTATTGAATTCGCGCACGACATCCTTGATCGCCGCCAGCACCTCGATCTGCGTCGTCACATCGAGCGCCGTGGTCGGTTCGTCGAAAACGATCAGGTCGGGGTGGCAAGCCATGGCCATGGCAGTCATGGCGCGTTGCAATTGGCCGCCGGACACCTGGTGCGGATAGCGGTTGCCGATGGTGTCGGGGTAGGGCAGCTGCAGTTTGCGGAACAGCACCTTGGCATCCGATTCGGCCTCCGAGCGCGGCTTGACGCCGTGCTGCACCGGCGTTTCGGAAAATTGATCGATCAGCTTATGGGCCGGATTGAAGGAAGCGGCGGCGCTTTGCGCCACGTAGGAAATACGCACACCGCGCAGCTGTCGTTTTTCTTCCTCGCTGGCTGCCATCAGGTCGATGCCGTTGAACAGAATCTCGCCGCCTGATATGCGGCAGCCCGGCCGGGCATAGCCCATGGCGGCCAAACCGATCGTCGACTTGCCGGCACCCGATTCGCCGATTAGACCGAGCACTTCACCGCGGCGCAGGTCGAGATCGATGCCGTGCACGATCTCCTGCCATTCCTCGTCGGCCTGGCCTTCGATACGCAGGCCACGCATGGTCAGCAGGATGTCGTTGTCTTTGCCGTTACCTGGGCCGTTGCCGGATGAATCAGTGGTCATCGCGTAGTCCGCTGGTTTCGTGAAGGAAGAAATCGACGACGAAATTGACGCCCACGGTCAGCAAGGCGATGGCGCCCGCCGGCAGCAGCGGCGTGATGTCGCCGAAGGTGATCAACGTCGCGTTGTCGCGCACCATGGAGCCCCAGTCGGCGGTCGGCGGCTGAATGCCGAGGCCGAGGAAGCTGAGGCCGGAGATGAACAGGAACACGAAGCAAAAGCGCAGGCCGAATTCGGCGACCAGCGGCGGCATGGCGTTGGGCAGCACCTCGCGCCGCATCACCCACCACAGGCCCTCGCCGCGCAGGCGGGCGGCCTCGACATAGTCCATGACTACGATGTTCATGGCCACCGCCCGGGCCAGCCGGAACACCCGGGTGGAATCGAGCAGCGCGATGACGATGATCAGCACCGGGACCGAGGTGCCGGCGATGGTCAGGATCAGCAGCGCGAAGATGAGCTGCGGAATGGCCATCAGCACGTCGACGAACCTGCCAAGCAGCTGGTCGGTCCAGCCGCCCAGCGCCGCCGCCATGAACCCGGCGATGCCGCCGACCAGGAAGGCCAGGCATGTGGTGACGAAGGCGATGCCGATGGTGTTGCGGGCGCCGTACAGAATGCGCGTCAACATATCGCGGCCGAGATTGTCGGTGCCGAGAATGAAACCGCCCTCGCCCCACGGCTCGAATTCCGAGCCGACGATTTCCGATTCGCCGAACGGCGTCAGAACCGGCGCGAACAGGGCGACGAAGGCATACACCAGGATGACCAGCATGCCGAAGCGGGCACTCCACGGCGCCTTGACGATGAGTTTGATCAGATCCCCCACCATGGCGCTACCTCGGATGCAACAGGCGCGGATTGGTGACGATGGCCATCAGGTCCGCGAACAGGTTGAGCAGGATGTAGGCCACGGCGAAGAACAGGCTGCTGGACTGCACCACCGGGATGTCGCGCTTGGACACCGAATCGACCAGCAACTGGCCCATGCCGGGATAGACGAACACCACTTCGACGATGACCACTCCGACGACCAGATAAGCCAGGTTGATGACGACCACGTTGATGATCGGCGCCAGGGCGTTGGGCAGGGCGTGGCGCATGATGATGCGCGCCCGCTTCAGGCCCTTGAGGTTGGCCATTTCGATGTAGGGGCTGGCGAGCAGGTTGATGATCGCCGCCCGGGTCATGCGCATCATGTGGGCGACGCAGACCAACGTAAGCGTCAGGGCTGGCAGGATGCAGCGGTAGACCCGTTCCCAGAACGGCAGCTCGCCCGACACGTTGGCGATGGAGGGGAACCAGCCGGCGTTGACGGCCAAAAACAAAATCAGAATGTAGGCGATGAAAAACTCGGGAAACGAAATCGAGGTCAGGGTGACGATGTTGATCGCCCGGTCAAAAATCGAATTGCGATAGAGCGCCGCCAGGATGCCGAGGAACACCGCCAAGGGCACGGCGATGACCGCGGCCAGGGCGGCCAGGAACAGGGTGTTGCCGAGGCGCGCGCCCATGAGTTCGGAGATTTCCCGCTTGTTGGCGAGCGACCGGCCGAGATCGCCCTGCAGGATGCCGAACAGCCAGTCGAAATAGCGTTCGTGCGGCGGCAGATCGAGTTTCAGCTCCTTGCGAAACGCCGCCACCGTATCGGGCGTCGCCGCCTGGCCGAGAATGGCCTCGGCCAGATCCCCCGGCAGCAGTTCGACACCGAGAAAGATGATGAGGGAAACGACGAACAGGGTGAGGAGGCCCAGCGCCAGGCGCTGGACCACCATCGTGAGGAGTTGTGCCATGATTCAGGCCCTGATCGTTGCGATCAGGCGAACCACCAGCGTTCGAAGGCCTTGAAGCCGTCCATCGACCAATTGGCCGCAACGTCGCCGTGCTGCACCTTGTCCGAATGGGCCATCACGTAGTTGGCGAACATCGGAATCAGCACGCCGCCGTCATCGGAGACGATGGTCTGCATTTCCACATACATGGCCCGGCGTTTGGCTTCGTCGAGTTCGGCGCGGGCCTTCAACAGCAGTTCGTTGAAACGGTCGTGCTTCCAGAACGAATCGTTCCACGCCGCGTCGGCGGCGTAAGCGGTGGAGAACATCCAGTCCGCCGTCGGCCGCCCGCCCC